>URDN01000087.1 GCA_900546495.1 uncultured Lachnospiraceae bacterium | reverse complement strand
GGAGCCGTAAAGGCTCTCTTTCTTTTTATAGAATTTTTATAATTTCGACAAAAGAGGCCATCCACCGACAATCATTTTATGTTAAAGTAGTTCTAAAGAACAAGTACAAACTCTAACGGAGGATGAAATTATGAATTTCCAAAAGATTCTGAAACAAGTTGCCACCGAAAATAATACGACACCAGAAGATGTTTACCGTGAGATGCAGATAGCTCTTGCAGATGCATACAGCCACAAGGATGACACACAGGAGTCTCAGGCACTATGGAAGGAAATGGGCTTTGATAAAAGATGCCCCTCACCAGAGCAATTCATCAAAAAGTCGGCTCAAAAACTGCGTGGTGATCTCGGAATGTCTATCTGGAGGAGGCGATCATGAAGAAAGTGTGTTTTGTAGCGGATCGCTTTTTCTGGGAAGAGGAAATGGGCGATTTGTTATATCAGGAAATCAATAAAATTTCAAATGAGGATCGCGTCGTTGAGTTCTATTTTCATACTTGCCACGAGATTTTTGCACAAAAGGCAGTCGCCTGTATCCAGAAATTGCGTAGGGAGCGACCGGAAAAACATCTGTCAATAATAGCCATTATCGATCCCTTGAGGTGGGGAGAGGATAAGTTTAATGAGGAAATCCCATTTCGCCACGATCAATTCCCCCGTGGTAGTGTTGACCGGATTGACTTTGCTCCCGCATTTGACGGTAAATGTGAGAAAGACGAAAGGCGCTCCATTCAACACTTTTATAAAATTGACCGCTGGCTTTACCATCAATGTGATGACATGATTGCCTATTATTATGACAATCTTCCAAATATTACGCAAAGAACCGCCAGAACTGCTACATCCGGAAACTCCAGACCGGCACTACATCATCTTTATCTGCCAAAAACCAAAGACAGGATTGACATCCTAATCGAGCAGCTTCCCGAACGGGAGAGAAACGCCGTGTTGGCGATTAACAGTGGTACAACCTATCGGCAGCTTGCTGAACAATTAGGCGTATCTTATAACCGCGCACAGCAGTTGGTAAACAGAGGCGAACTGCAAATCCGCAGATGGCTGCGGCAAAGCTCCTGATAGCAGCCCACATATCAAAAAAGAATGCCCCGGACGACCGGTTACAGCCAGTCCGGGGCATTCATGTTTATCTTTGAGTTTCTTCTTTTCTCTTTTCTTCCTGAGCCTTTTCTTCTTCCTGACGAGTCAGATTCAAGAATTGCTCCACATTTTTTTCCGCTTTTAAATAGTCCTGCATCTCAGCCCGTGCATTCCGGTATTGTGTGTAGGCGGATTTCTTGTCTGCCAGAACTTCGGCATATTCTGCTGATAAGTCCTTTACCTTTGGAAGTTTCTTGATTTCCAATTCGTTAAAGGCATCCTTTGCTGCTTTGTGCAGGGTTATTGCTTCCCGGTGGGATTCATAAAATTTTCTGCTGTATCCAGACTTACGGTAATCTACATATACATCCTTTGTTTTGGCATAGTTGATGATGTGTTTTTTCAGGGAAGCAATCTCCACCAGACGTTTTTCTGCCGTCTTGATTTTTTCATCCAGTTGGTCGAAGCGTTCTGTTGACTGTTTCGTTTTCTCATGAAGCTGGTCGATATTCTCAATTCCATGCTCACGAAGGAAAATCATGGTCTGCGCCATTTGTTTCAGATTATAGACCGTAGCCCATCGCTGATAGCCGCTTCCTTTTGCCTGAAGTCTGGCGTCAATATCTAACAGCAGATTCAGACGTTTCTGGCTAACAGACTGTTTATTCTTGCTGCGGATACGGTGTTCTTTTTCACCCAAAATGACAGCACGGATTTCTTCCTCTGCGTATCCATCTCCCAAAGAGCGGAACCGCAAAAAACGATCCTGTCCTGCCTTCCAGAGCGCCGTGTGTTTGCCTCGCTTGCAGGTATAGCCGTCCTGTTCCAGAAGTCGAAGAAATTCTTCAAAATCCTTTGGTTTCTTTAGAAGCGCCTGATCGATAGCCTGCCGGATTTCATCACGAAAGCAGTGCCGCTTCGGATAAGTGGTTCGTTTGACACGCTCTTTGTATGGTTTCTTCTCAATAATAGACA
>URDN01000086.1 GCA_900546495.1 uncultured Lachnospiraceae bacterium | reverse complement strand
GGAGCCGTAAAGGCTCTCTTTCTTTTTATAGAATTTTTATAATTTCGACAAAAGATGCCATCCACCGACAGTCATTTTATGTTAAAGTAGTTCTAAAGAACAAATTCAAATTCTAATAGAGGATGAGATTATGAATTTCCAAAAGATTCTAAAGCAAGTTGCCGCCGAAAATAATACGACACCAGAAGATGTTTACCGGGAAATGCAGATCGCTCTTGAAGATGCGTACAGTCACAAAGATGACACACAGGAATCGCAGGCGCTATGGAAGGAAATGGGCTTTGATAAAAAGTGCCCGTCACCGGAGCAATTCATCAAAAAGTCGGCTCAAAAGCTGCGTGGTGATCTCGGAATGTCTATTTGGAGGAAGCGATTATGAAGAAAGTATGTTTTGTAGCGGATCGCTTTTTTTGGGAAGAGGAAATGGACGATTTGCTATATCAGGAAATCAATAAAATTTCAAATGAGGATCACATCATTGAGTTCTATTTTCATACCTGCCACGAAGTTTTTACGCAGAGAGCAGTCGGCTGTATCCAGAAATTGAAAGAAGAGCGGCCGGAAAAGCAGCTTTCAATAGTAGCAGTTATTGACCCACTGAAATGGGGAGAAGCTGCGTATAATGAGGAAATTCTTTTTCGCTATGATCAATTTCCCCGTGGGAGTGTTGACCGGATTGATCTTGCTCCCGCATTTAACGGTAAATGCGAGAAGAATGAAAGGCGCTTCATTCAGCACTTTTATAAGATTAACCGCTGGCTCTACCATCAATGTGACGATATGATTGCCTATTATTATGACAATCTTCCCAATATTACGCTGAGAACCACCAGATCTGCTACAACCGGAAAATCCAGACCGGCACTACATCATCTCTATCTGCCAAAAACCAAAGACAGAATTGACATCCTAATTGAGCAGCTTCCCGAACGGGAGCGAAATGCCGTGCTGGCAATTAACAGTGGTACAACCTATCGACAGCTTGCAGAGCAATTAGGCGTATCTTATAACCGGGCACAGCAGCTGACAAATAGAGGGGAGCTGCAAATCCGCAGATGGCTGCGGCAAAGCTCCTGATAGCAGCCCACATATCAAAAAAGAATGCCCCGGACGACCGGTTACAGCCAGTCCGGGGCATTCATGTTTATCTTTGAGTTTCTTCTTTTCTCTTTTCTTCCTGAGCCTTTTCTTCTTCCTGACGAGTCAGATTCAAGAATTGCTCCACATTTTTTTTCGCTTTTAAATAGCCCTGCATTTCTGTACGTGCATTCCGGTATTGTGCGTAAGTGGATTTCTTGTCTGCCAGAACTTCGGCATATTCTGCTGATAAATCCCTTACCTTTGGAAGTTTCTTGATTCCCAATTTGTTAAAGGCATCCTTTGCTGCTTTGTGCAGGGTTATTGCTTCCCGATGGGATTCATAAAATTTTCTGCTGTATCCAGACTTACGGTAATCTGCATATACATCCTTTGTTTTGGCATAGTTGATGATGTGTTTTTTCAGGGAAGCAATCTCCACCAGACGTTTTTCTGCCGTCTTGATTTTTTCATCCAGTTGGTCGAAGCGTTCTGTTGACTGTTTCGTTTTCTCGCGGAGCTGGTCGATATCTTCAATTCCATGCTCACGAAGGAAAATCATGGTCTGCGCCATTTGCTTCAGGTTATAGACCGTAGCCCATCGCTGATAGCCGATTCCTTTCGCCTGAAGTCTGACATCAATATCTACCAGCAGATTCAGACGTTTCTGGTTAGCAGCCTGTTTATTCTTGCTGCGGATACGGTGTTCTTTTTCACCCAAAATAACAGCGCGGATTTCTTCCTCTGTGTATCCTTCTCCTAAAGATCGGAACCGCAGAAAACGATCCTGTCCTTCTCTCCAAAGCGCCGTGAGTTTGCCGCGCTTGCAGGTATAGCCGTCCTGTTCCAGAAACCGGAGAAATTCTTCAAAATCCTTTGGTTTATTTAGAAGCGCCCGATCAATAGCCTGCCGGATTTCATCCCGAAAGCAATGTCGCTTTGGATAAGTGGTTCGTTTGACACGCTCTTTGTATGGTTTCTTCTCAATAATAGACA
>URDN01000085.1 GCA_900546495.1 uncultured Lachnospiraceae bacterium | reverse complement strand
AATGGACATATCGCGAAACCGCTGGATATGAATAAGCTGAATGATGTTCTGGAAAACTGGCTGTAATTGCCTTCCTGGATGCATGGGAAAAGCAGCTAGGAAACATAGAGAGGGTTTTGTTATGACAGAAACTAAATATATATTTCCGAAGCAACCGCAGTCTGTGACTGTTTTGGCTTTTATAACCGTGCTGATCGTTCTGCTTCTTATCCTGACTGTAATGGTACATATGAGGAACAGAAAACTGAAAAGTACGCTGGAAGAACAGATGGCGGAAAGACGGCTTTTGGATAAGATATGTGCAGATTTTACGGCTGTCTATTATGTTGAATTAAATACCGGTTCCTTTGAAATTCTCCATATAAACGATGGAACCAACGCAAAAAAAATGAATCTGAAACAGGGTGATAATTTCAATTCTTCTGCTGACCAATATGCGGTTCAATATCTGTATGAGAAAGAAAGACAGGAATTTAAGGACTGGATTTCGACAGGGCATCTAAAGGAACAGCTTTCCCGGAAGGAGCGCATTACATACCATTATAGAAGCAAACCGAATCCGAACCAGCATGAATTTTTTGAGGCACAGGCAGTCAAAATATACGAGGATGAGAAACATTTTTTCACACTAGTGGGTTTCCGGCATATTGATGATATCATGGAAAAAGAAACTACGATCCAGAATCAATTAAAGCAGGCACTGGATGAAGCACGGCTGAGTAATGAAATAATCTCAGCAATTGCCAAGAGTTACTGTTTTATCTACAGAATTGATGTGCAGAAAGATTTTTTTGAAGAGGTATCAAATGACAGTGAAGTACACAAACTGACAGGAAACAGTGGATGTGCAACGGAAAAAATGTATCAGCATTGTGATACAATGGTTGCACCGGAATATCGTCCGCTGCTACGTCCATTTCTGGATGTTTCTACACTTTCAGCAAGATTGAAGGCGGAAGAATGCATTTCCACAGAATACCGTATGTGTGATGGCAGTTGGCACAGGATGCTTTTTACTGTAAAAAAAAGGGATGAGTCTGGAAATGTAACCCATGTTTTATGTACGGTCCGTAGTATCAGCGATTCCAAGAGACGTGAAGAGGATCTTAACTTTGCAGCGGAAGCAGCAAAGCGGGAAGTCGAAATGAAAACAAGGTTTCTGGCAACTATGAGTCATGATATCCGTACACCACTGAACGGTATTATCGGTATGGTAAATATGGGAAATCAGTACGCAGATGATCCACAGATGCAGCAGAAGATCAGAGAAAAGGAAATGGAAGCGCTGAAATATCTGGTATCTCTGGTAAATGATGTACTGGATATGAATAAACTACAGAGCGGAGATTTGAAGGACCAGCAGCTTTTGTTTGATCTGACAATAGTACTGCGGGAATTGAACCAGATTTATGATGAGCGGGCTGCCAAGAAAGGCATCCGGTATGAGATTGACTGGAAAAGTACATACAGTCATAGCGCTCTGGTTGGAAATCCGGTATATCTTGGCAGGATCCTATCGAATATTATGGACAATGCTATAAAATTCAGTCAGGCGGGTAGTGTGATTACGGTCTGGGTTGAGGAAGAAACTCTGGATGATGGCAGAGCAATTTTCACTTTCTACTGTAAAGACCAGGGTGTGGGTATGAGTGAAGATTTTATTGCACATGCTTTTGATATGTTCTCTCAGGAACGCAAGACAAGCAGATCCAGGTATGAAGGCACCGGACTGGGGCTTGCAATTACGAAGCAACTCGTGGACAGAATGGATGGAAGTATTGAACTGAAGAGCAAAGCAGGTGTCGGGGCAACAGTTATTGTAAAAATTCCGTTCAAAATTGGCACACAGGATAAAAACAGTAATTTATCAGATAAGCCAGTAAGCCTTGATGATTATTCGGTAGAAGGCATGCGGGCATTGGTTGTGGAAGACAATGAGTTGAACATGGAAATTTCCAGATGTATACTGGAAGACAGCGGTATGGAAGTTACATGTGCAGTAGACGGGCAGGAAGCAGTTGAAATCTTCGAGAAATCTGCACCGGATTATTTTGGGGTAATTTATATGGATATTATGATGCCGAGGGTGAATGGTCTGGATGCGGCAAGGACAATCAGGGAAATGAAAAGAAGGGATGCCAGGAGGGTTCCGATCATTGCAATGTCCGCAAATGCCTTTGCAGAAGACATTATCAACAGCCGGCTGGCTGGAATGAATGTTCATCTTGCAAAGCCGCTGGATGCGGAAAAAATGATTGCTGCCTTAAAACAATGCATGGCAGATAATAGCGATGTAAAATTGCACGAAGATTTGTAGGAATAAAAAGACAGAGCATCTGTATATTTCACAGGTAAAGAGAAAATGCGGAATTGAGGTTGGAAAGAATTATAATTTATCTAAAAATGAAGATAGTAGGCAGCCACAGTGTCCAGAAGATAAAGAGAGTGCAATTGTGGAGGCATTGAAGCATTTTAAGA
>URDN01000084.1 GCA_900546495.1 uncultured Lachnospiraceae bacterium | reverse complement strand
AATAGTCTCCATTACTTCCTCTGTCACATCTACAAAAAAGTCTGTTGTATAAACAAAGTGTCACAAAGTAAATGATATAATCTCGCAGGCTTCTGCGGATATTTTGAATTGCTAACTTCCAGTACATATCTTCCTCCCATCACCTTACGCTATCGGAGTTGCTGCGAATCGAACGCTGGAACAGCAGCCATGTACTGAGAAAGTAGCAGCTCAGCAGCAAAGCGAAAATCCCGACAATGATACCTATTTGCCGCATCAAGGCTCCGCAGCCAATATAAACTGAGATTTCAGCAGAAACACTTTGAAGAAAATAGCCAATCACAATCATTGCTACAACGATTGCCGCTGTGATCGGCATCCCAAACCAAACACCAAGCTGTTTTAGAACCAAAGTATGCAGGTCCTTCTCTTCCACTCCCATTTTTCGCAGAACCGAAAATCTGTAGTTGTTTTTTTCTGCATCCAGGAGCTGCTGAAGAGCCAGCACGGTAAGACACATCACCATCAGCACAATTGCACCATAGATCAAGGACGCTTTTAGGATAAAGTTAAGGGCGATTATACGGTTCACTTCCGTAGTATGGACAGTTGTACTGTATCCTGCCAGATTGTCTTTATCAGAATCTTCTGGATAAGAACGCCCAAGAAGCTGTTCCAGCATTTTTGCCGTTTTGAAGGGAAGCGGATATTGGGTCATCACAAATCGGTTGCGCTGTACCGGAAGCAAGACTTGCGCTATTTCGTCAGGTATGATATACACCACATCTGTATATAGATTATAGATGGATTCCCCCACAGGTTCCTGAAACACTGCATTCTCACTGAGTTTCAGAGTGCCTGCGTCCGTTTCCAGTAAAGTATGCTCAGCGATGTAGTTTTCAATATCCTTGTCCTCTGCCGCACTATGCCAGTGGGTAGCAAATTCATCCGTTTTTAAAATAATAGGTTCATATCCCAACATTTTCCGAACAGCGTTATAATCCTTCAGTGCAATCGCCAAGGGAGGAAAGTCGTACTTTACCCGCTGGTGAAAGTCGCTTTTTTGAGGAAGATATTCCGAAAAAGTCAAATCGTCCTTTATCTCTATGTTGTTTTGTTCTATGAACGCAGTAATTTCCTCATAGTCTGTATCCGGAAGATTTTCCACTTCATAAACATCGTTGTAGCGGCTTGAAATTTGAATATCATAGACTGCCCGACTATCCAAATAGCCCAGACTCCATCCTGTCAAAACTGGCGCAATGACAAACAAGCAGATAGAAAAAGTCAGGGTCACACAAATGATCGTCATCGTTTTCGTATTGGTAGCCAGCTTAGAGGAAAGCTGTCCAAACAGAAATAAACTCGTATTGTGATATTTGCGGGACACTTTAGACTCCTTCCAGTATAGGAGCGCCGCATTCGATAAATGCATGACTGCGGAAATGATAAACAAAATATCCGCAACCCCAAACAGCAAATATTGATTCAGAGTTGGAGCGTCAAATCCAAGGAAGTAGGCTTTTTCCAGTTCTGCGATGGAAAAAATCGGGATAGCGGTCAATACAGCACCAGCCAGAAGCCCGCAAAGATATGGGGAAAATCCTATTTTTCTGTGTAAAACAGCACCTGCGATTGCCCAAAGCAGCGTCAGTGCAGGGAAAAGGACATTCCCCCAATACATGAGCTTTACAGGAAGCGGATGTCTGGAATCGAAGTAAAAATGATATTTTACAGTACCTACCTCCAGCATCCACAGCAGCATAATGCCATAGAAAATACAGATCATCGGCATCCATCTGCTTTTATGAAGCGGTTTTTCATTCTGACGGTTTGCCGTCATAAGCTCAATAATCCTACTTTTATTGAGAATTCTGACATTCCCGACTCCAACCAGAATCTGGCAAACAACAAAGAAGCCCACGGTCAGCAGCACGGTATCTGGAAAAAAAGACCAAGAAAAAGCGTAGGGTTCCCCAAAAGAAGCAAGCAGCATAGCCGTAATGACCTGAGAAACGACCATCCCCAGAAGGATTCCCACCGACACAGAGAATATGAGCAGGAAAAAAGTCTCTCCAAAAAAGAGCAGTCCTATGGTTTTTTGCTCCATTCCCAGGGTTGCCTCAACTGCAAACTCCGATTGTTTTTTTCTCAGCATGAAACGATTGACATAGTGGATCAGAAACAACAGAAGCAGACTAATCCCGCAAATCGCCAGTTTCATACCTCCAGCCAGCAGGGAAATATTATATTCCGCACCAATGGTCGGATGATAATGGGTGCTGCTGATAGACAAAAACGCATAGAACAATGTGACACAGAGTGTCATGGTCACAATATAAATCAAATAGTCCTTTCCTGACCGCTTTGCATTTTTGAAAATGAGTTTAGCGTACATCATTCACACCCCCTCCCATCATGGTAAGGACATTCAAGATTTTTTCAAAGAAAACCCTACGAGAATCACTGCCTTTGAGAATTTCCGTGAAGATCGCACCATCTCTTAAGAAGAGAATACGATTGGCATAGCTTGCCGAAAAAGCGTCG
>URDN01000083.1 GCA_900546495.1 uncultured Lachnospiraceae bacterium | reverse complement strand
AATAATACAAAAACCATCAAGCGGCTGTCTAAACAATATTTCAAGAAGAATAAGGTTCGTAATCTGGCGGCGATTCTTGCGATCGTTCTGACAGCATTTTTGTTTACATCCATCACTTCACTGGCATTTAACATGGTATCCTCCATGCAGCTCTCTATGCAGATGCAGAAAGGCAGCAAGGGAGATGGAACCTTCGGCTATATGACAGAGGAGCAATTTGAGCAACTGAAAAACAGTGATTTTGTGGAGCAGGCAGGTCATCGGCGGACGATTGGATATGCAAGCAACGCCGTGGGTCATTCTGTTGAATTAAACTATGCTGACAGCATACAGCAGGAACTTACATTCTGCGTGCCAACGCATGGTTCAGCGCCGGAAAAGGCGAATGAAATTGCTACTACCGAACTGGCTTTGAAGGCCCTTGGTGTGGAACCGGAGATCGGAGCAGAAGTTCCTCTGGAATTTGAACTGCGGGGAAAAACCTATCATTATGATATGGTGCTTTCCGGTTGGTGGGAAGCAAGCAACGATACGGTCAGCGTGGCGATTCTCTCAGAGCAGTTTGTAAAAGATAATCCGGATGTGGTGAAAAATACCCACGCAGTGGATGGAGAAATCTCAGGGGTTACTTTTTCTGAAGTTGTGCTGAAAGACAAGACGAACATTCAGGAGCAGATGGATAGCTTTGTCTACTCCATCGGCGGCAATCCAGAGGATATGTCTGCCGATAACTTTATCCTCTCTGTTGAAAACCAGATGGGAAAAGCCATGATTTCTTCGGAGTCCATCTTATTTGCCGTAGTATTTGTTTTGATGTTTGTATTGTGTGGCTATCTGCTGATTTATAATATTTTTGATATTTCCGTTATGCAGGATGTTCGGCAATATGGCTTATTGAGGATGATTGGTACTTCTACACGGCAAATTAAAAGCATCGTCAATCGGCAGGCGGTATGGCTGACCCTAATCGGTCTGCCGATCGGTTTAATTGCCGGGTTCTTTGCAGGCAGGGCGTTGCTTCCGGTAGTAATGCGAATTTTCAGTTATGAGTATTCTACGGCAAGTTTGCAGGCATCGGCATCTCCTATGCTATTTGTTATAGCCGCATTGTTTACGATTTTGACAGTGTTTATCAGTACCCGCAAACCGGCCAAAAAGGCATCAAAAGTATCTCCCATGGAGGCAATTCGTTATACGGAGCAGGATGATTATAAAAAGAAAACGGTTACACGAATCAGTGGAGCAAAGCTCTCTCACATGGCATTTTCTAACTTAGGACGTAACAGACGCCGTTGTGTATTCATTGTTGTTTCTATGCTTTTGTGTATCGTTCTGTTCAACTCTATTATCATCGTGACACAGAGTATGGATGAAGAAAAGTGGATTACCCGCACAACAAAAACAGATTTTACCGTCTACAATTCGATTGCAGTCAATGTTCAGGAGGGCTTTAGACATCACGAAGATGCACTTCCACAGCAAGTAGTAGATATGATCCGTGAGCAGAACGGTCTGGAAGAAGAACGGTATCTTTATCGTAACACCGTAGATGACGGTAACGTGCTTGTGGATTACGGCTTTGAGGGACTTACTTGCACAAATACTTTTGAATATGAAAATGGGATTAGCAAGTCTTTCGGGAATTATGCGCTGAATACTGCCCCGGATGCAGAAAATCTTTTCTTTGGAAATGTCTATGGCGCTTCCGAACATTTTTGGTCTGACATGATGATTTATGATGGTGAAACAGATCCTAATGTACTGAAACAGAAAATGCTAACCGGAGAATATGTCATTATCGGAAACCGATTAGACCGACTGAGTGGTGGCCCGAAAACAACATCCCTGTCAGAGCAGTTGCAGATCGGTGATAGCATTTCTTTTTACAGGGATGGTGAGTTAGTCAAAACCTGCACAATTCTGGCAAAAGCCTGCACCGTTGGGACTGAGGACGAAACGCCGACAACAACTACGGCTACGATGCATATTGGCGGCGATGCGCCTTTTGTGTATTTACCAGACACCGTATTCAAACAGATTTACACGACCCCGACCCTGTTGAACTATGGATTTAATATGGATGCTTCTCTGCATCCGCAAATGGAGGACTTTCTGAGCAGTTATGTTGAAAAGAACCCCTCTGTTACCTATACCTCAACAAAATTACTGAAAGAACAATTAAATTCTGTTGCAAGTATGGTTTGGGTTGTAGGTAGTCTGATTGGCTGTATCATGGCATTGGCAGGATTGATTAACTTTACAAATATGATCATCACCAATATTATTACCCGTCGCCATGAGTTTGCGACTATGCAGAGTATCGGTATGACAAATCGCCAGCTTCAAAGGCTGATGGTTTATGAAGGCGTTTACTATGCCGCTGGTGCAGACATCATTGGTGGAGTGGTTGCGCTGCTGCTTGCTGTGACGGTGCTGAAAAATGTCTTGAACTCGCCATCTATGTGGTTCTTTACTCTGCACATTACATTGGTTCCAGCTTTGGTCATCGGCGTGCTTTATCTGTTGCTGGCTGCGGTCATTCCGCTGATCGTTCTCCACTTCTTTAACAA
>URDN01000082.1 GCA_900546495.1 uncultured Lachnospiraceae bacterium | reverse complement strand
TAGAGTAAGCGCACAAAATCAACCTGCCCAGCTACGGTTTTTTTCTTTCCCCATTGGGCGGGGCAGGCTCTCATCGTATATTGAAATAAAAAAGAACCGATAATCACAAGTGAATTTACCTTGCGTATTATCGGCTCTGCGTCTGTGCGTCTGGCTCTTGGACGATGGATAAATTTAGTTTTCTTACTGTAATCAGGGTTTCATGTTTGCATTTAGGACAATATAACGGAAAGTTTTCCAATACTGTATCATAGCGAATTTTTAATCGCGTTTTGCTGCCGCAAAAGGGGCATAAAATCCATTCTATCTTCATGTTATCTTCCTCTGTGCTTGGCTTTCTTCTTTTCCTGCCGTATGGCAAACTGACGGTCTTTCTCTGCCTCTTTATGTTCACGGCTCTTGGCTTTACGTTCCAGCTTACATTGCTCATGCTGGAGTTTCAACGCCTGCTGTGCCTTTGTGCCAACGCCTTTATCTTGCAGTTGACTTTGAATTTCGCGCTGCATTCGTTTGGGATTGAGTTTTCGCTCTATGGATACTTCAGCCTGGATTGGGGGACTGAATTTCAACTTATGCCAATTCTTCAGCAGAAACTCATAGACCTCATAGTCTTTGGGTTCTGAACCAAAAGTGATTTTACACACCTCGTATTTACCGCCATCCGTTCTTTCATATAGACCGATCCAAAATGGAGCTTCAAACAGGATGGTCAAACTGCTTTTGAAGGCCGTGCTCATTCTTTTAAGAACTGTCCTTCAAAGTGATCCAGCCATTCCATAAGGGCTCGATAGAGAAGCTGCTGCTGCTCAAAAATCGTTCTCCCAACCAAAGGAATGTCTGCAAATTCCCGCGCATAGCCCTCGTTAGCTTCAACCGAGGATTGTATGCTCCGGCGCAAAGTCGAAACCAGCTCCAACGCTTCGGCTTTGTCCATCTTGTTCAGATTGGTAATGACCACATTGAAATCGAATAGCAAGGGTACTGGGCCAGCGACATAAGAGGCCATCAGCTCCTTAAAATACGCTCTGCCCTGATCGGTAATAGAATAAATGGCTTTATCCGCAAACTTATCGCCCTTGACAATATCGCTTTGCAGATAACCCTTTTCGCTCAACTGGAGAACCTTGCGATAAATAGAAGGTACGCTTATTTTTGTCCATCGTGGAAAATGGTGGTACTCCACATCTTTTTGAATATCATAAGCGCTTTGCGGTTTTTCCAATACAATACCAAGTATGACTAAATCGATTGACGACATAACTACACCTCCAACTTTTACTATTATCAATAGTACTATTGTTGATAGTAAAAGTCAAGGAGAAGTACCTTATATTTCCGAATTGGACATAGCCTGTTTTTCAGCCATAGACAATTCCCGATGAAGGTGTAACGCCATAAATACAGTGATTACTACGGAAATTACATCTGCGATGGGTTGGGCATATAGTATTCCGTTCATTCCCCATACCATAGGCAGCAGCAAAACGACAGGAACAAAGCAGACACCTTGTCTACATGCTCCCAAAAAGAAACCTGCCGCACCTTTACCCAAGGCAAGGAACAAAGAGGAGTAAACCGTGTAGAAACCAAAAAGAATGAATGTGATCCCATTTGCAAACAGTGATTTTTGACCCACTAAAATCATTTGATTATCTCCCTCAGTAAATTGAGAGATAATCTGCGTAGAAAAAACGGCCATCACCAAGCCTACGACTAAGCAGAAACTTGTAGACCAAATGATTGAGGTTTTGATTGCTTCGCGCAGGCGATCAAACTTCTTTGCCCCATAGCTGAATCCAGCAATAGGCTGGAACCCTTTCAGAAATCCAAAGACAACAAGAGTTCCCATAGAAGTAACTCGCGTAACCGCCCCCATGCCTGCAATGACCGAATCGCCATAATTGCTGGATGCGCGGTTAATTAGCGCAATCGAAAGACTTGTTAGCAGTTGGAACACCAAAGTGGGAACTCCAATTTTCAAAATTTCCGTTATCATTTGCTTCGTAGGAGAAAACTCTTTTATGCTGAACGAAAATACGCTTTTTTTGCGCAGAACATAGGTAAGATAAACAAGCGTGGATACCATTTGCGAAATTGCTGTGGCGATTGCTGCACCTTCTACTCCCATGTCCAAAGTATAAATGAAAAGAGGGTCTAATCCGATGTTCAATACGGCTCCCAATAGCAAGGCACACATGGTCGTTTTTGCTGCACCCTCGCTACTTACAATATTGTTCATTGTTACATTAAATACATTGAAAACACAGGACAGCACATAAATTCTTGCGTATGTCAAGGCATACGGCATAATTGTTTCCGTCGCGCCCAACATTACCAAAATTGGTTTAAGGAAAATCGCAGAAAGTAGGATGATAATAGCACCAATCAGAATACTGCTATACAATGCGGTGCTTGCCACTTTATCGGCGGTATCTTTATCTCCGCGTCCCAATAGTCTTGACAGATAAGATGCGGCTCCGTTACCGAACATAAGACCTAAACCAACCACGACTTGTCCCAACGGAAATACGACAGAAATAGCACCCATTTGACTTTTGCCCAAGCCACTCACAAAATAGGCATCCACCAGATTATAGAGTGCATTGATCAACATCCCAATCATAATCGGTATGCCGAGAGCCATCAGCGCTTTTGGGATAGGCGCACTGCCCAAAAGCTCAAGTTTGTTGTTGCGTTCATTCATTGTTAATACTCCTTTCGCTTCTTTAAGTGTAATTTATAGTAGTATAGATTATAGTATACTACCGTATAAATCATACTACTATAATTTATAGTATATGTCAAGAGAAGTCAGGCGTTTTATCTTGACAAAGAGTATAAAATCTAATACTATAATTTATAGCAAATTTGACAGTATTCTTTCATGCAGAAAGCATAGTGAAAGGGTGTGATTCCACATGGCAACCATAGATTTAATCGTGTTGGGAATATTGAAAAAGGAGCCAATGAGCGCCTACGATATTCAAAAGTTAGTAGAATATAGAAACATATCCAAATGGGTAAAAATCAGCACTCCATCCATTTATAAAAAAGCCATTCAGTTAGAAGAAAAGGGGCTAATCCGAGGCGAAATCGTAAAGGAAGGGAAGATGCCAGAGAAAGCGATTTATTCCCTGACGGAAGCGGGAGAAGCGGAATTTGAACGGCTCATGTTTGAGATTTCTGGAAAACCTATTAACATTTTTCTGGACTTCAACGCTGTTATTGTGAATTTGGATTCCTTGCCACCTGAAAAACAAAAATCGTGCATAGCAGAAATTGAAGAAAATATTAGTACTTTAAAATCCTATCTGGAACATAATATACAGAAAAAAGAAAATGAGCCCAGTATTCCCGCAACAGGTATGGCTGTTTTGCGTCAGCAGTATGTACTGGTGGAAGCAATCCAAGCATGGATTGCTTCATTAAAAAAGAATCAACAATAAATCATTAT
>URDN01000081.1 GCA_900546495.1 uncultured Lachnospiraceae bacterium | reverse complement strand
AGAATGAGAACGGCTGGTGGCTGATCCGCAATGGTAAAGTAGATTTTTCCGCAAATACAGTAGCAAAGAACCAGAATGGCTGGTGGCTGATCCGCAATGGTAAAGTAGACTTTTCTGCAAACACCGTAGCAAAGAACCAGAATGGCTGGTGGCTGATCCGCAATGGTAAAGTAGATTTTTCCGTAAATACAGTAGCAAAAAATGAGAATGGCTGGTGGAAGATTACCAACGGAAAAGTTGATTTTGGTTATACTGGAATAGCGAAAAACGAGAATGGCTGGTGGAGAATTGAAGATGGAAAAGTAAACTTTGACTGCAACAGCGTAGAGAAAAATGAGAACGGCTGGTGGTACCTGGACGGCGGAAAAGTTGATTTTGGATACAACGGTCTGGCAAACAACAAGAATGGTCAGTGGGTTATTGAAAACGGAAAAGTAACCTTTGCATACAATGGTGAATATACAACCTCAGAGGGTATAGGATATCAGGTAAATGGAAGCAAAGTGGATACAAAATCTTTTGATTATTCCAAACTGATCGCTGAGCAGGAAAAACAGTTTGCAGTTGTTCCGGAAGCAGCAAAAATCGGCATTGCAGCAGAGGATGAGAAAGGTGCATCCGGCGTTGTGCTGACAGCTTCCAAAAAATATCAGGGTGAGTACTGCCTGAATGCTTTAGTAGCAGGTGATAAAATTGCTCTGAACGCAACTGGCGATAATAAAGTTTCAAGTGCAGTAAGTACAAACGAGAACAGTGACATTGCTATCGTTGACGGAAAAGTTGTATTTACACCGGCAGCAATCAATGCAGGAAATCCGATAGATGAAGTCATCACTGTAACTATGGAAGATAAAACAGAATATAAAGTACATACTTTAAATGATATGATGCCAGGCATGAACATCGAGAATAATGGTGTTGAAAAAGACGATGCAGGTGTATATTCCTTTGCATTAGATCATTTCTTCCTTCGTGTAAATACAGAGGGCGAGTTAGTATACTATCGTTTCATCCCACAGATGCACGTAACAGTAGACAGTCGTGGAAACGTATCTGAGAATATGGCAGAGAACTTTGCAGCTCAGGATGCCGTTGACGGAAGCCGTTACTACACTGCATTTATTGAGCTGAAACCAGATTACAGAAATGCAAACGGTGGATATTCCAGCGGATCCTATCTGGTAATGGATAAGGATTATGTAGATATTGATCAGGCAGTTCTGGAGCCGACAACAGAGCATGGAGAGGGATACCTGGATCAGCATGAGTTTGTAGTACTTGGCAAAGATCATTATATCGATCTCAGCTACACACCGATTCTGGCAGAGAATCTTCCGGATTCTGTAAAAGGTATAGATGGTGGACATACAGGTTTTGTGTGGGCTGGCATTATTCAGGAAGTAAAAGACGGAAAAGTTGTAAAAGAAATCAATACAGCAGATTATCCGTTATTATATGAATCGGCTGTTGAGTGCATCAACTATGCAGGAAGTACTTTAAAAGGAGCACCGGTTACAGCAGGACAGACAGAGGTTGCAAATAACTTTGCAGCAGGTGTCATGGATTATGTTCATGTAAACAGTGTGGATTACACATTAGATGCAAAAGGAAATACCGATAAGATTTTGGTTTCCATGCGTGATCAGAGTGCAGTTTACCAGTTTGACTTTGACAATGGCGATATCGACTGGATCCTTGGTGGTAAAGCATCAACTCTGACAGGATATGATGAGTATACATCAACCCGCACGGATGATAATAAAGTTCCGTTTAAAGCACTCACTTATGGACAGCACTTTGCGCGTTACACAAACAAAGATGCAAACGGTATGATTACAGGAAATGCAGAGATCAGCGTATTTGATAATCAGACAGGTATCGGACCGTTCCTTACATCTCCGACATTCCCAGGTGCACCGACAACGAAGACACGTACTTTTGAAGCTACAATTGATGAGACAAAAGGAACTGCAACAATTTCTAATGTAATCAAAGGTAGCGATCTGACAGATAAAAATGGTAAATATCATATTGCCAGTCATTGCGGAAGCGTACAGTACGACAGTGCTACATCCGTAACAATCGGTTGGGGACTTCACGGTGTCATTGATAACATTCCTGGTGTAGTTCCAGCTGAGAAATTGACAATTCATGATGGCAATTATCCTGAAATCGCTCTGAAACAGGGAAGCCGTCCAGTATTTACAGATTACAATCCGACAACTGCTACAATCTCCTTCGAGCTGACACCAGTAAGAAATCAGATGAACATGGGAAGTCCGGATGCACTGTTCTCATACAGAACATATAAAACAGCAGACTAATCGAATACAGAGAACGTTAGCGTATCTTAGGATAGACACACGATCCCGGGGATTTAATTTCCCCGGGATTGTTGCGTCTGAAGAAAAAACAGTGTAAACTTGTAGTACCATAATGCGTAGCAGCACAATAGAGGAAACAGGAATTTACTGCAGCAGAGGGGGAGTAAGTAGCAAAAGCGGATTGTAAATGTCTGTTTTATAAGGCCAGTATAGAAGAAGACAGTTTTTCGGGGAGGAAGTAGCAATGAGATTGGAACAAATTACATATTTTTTGAGTGTGGCAGAACATGGAAATATTACTGCAGCCGCAAAATCACTTTATATCTCACAGCCTGCCCTGAGTAAACAGATTACACTCCTGGAGCAGGAAGTTGGTCTGCCATTGTTTGAACGTCAGGCGAGAGGCGTGGTGCTGACCCAGGCGGGTGTACAGTTTCAGAAGGATCTGCAGAACATTTTAAAAGAACTGGAACATGCAAAGAAAAATGCGGTACTTGTAGGCCGGGCACAGAAACCATTGTTGAATATCGGTTGTTTTGACGGTTCGTATGCGGATGATTTCCTTCCGTCTGTCTACGATTATCTGAAAGAAGCTGCTTCCGGACAGAAACTTGTGATCCATAAATGCAATTTTCTGGAAGGGCATGAGTATCTCGAAAAAGGGAAAATTGATCTGTGGCTGACTTTGGCACCATCCTGGCAGGACAGACCGGGATTCTTAAAAAAGAAAATTGCGTGGAGAAAAGGTGCCCTGATTTATTCGGAAAAATTGCAGGTGGGGAAGAAAGAAAATCCAACTTGGGAAGATTTTAAAGATGAGACTTGTGTTCTGGTGAAAAAAAGTCAGAACCCGGGCATGTTTCAGCATACCTTAGATACCATGGAATTGATTCGTCTGGATGAGGGAACCATTGAAGTGGTAGAAAATATCGGCACGCAGATCAGTTATGTAAAACTTGGACGAGGGTATTGTTTTCTGTCTGAAAATATCATTCATGGAAGTAAGGGATTGAGATGTATTTCACTTCCGGGAGAACGAGGCATTGAGGTTGTGGCTGTCTGGTCCGAAAAAAATGCGGCAGTGACAAATTTGATGGAGAATTATCCGATATGAGGCAACGTATATTGATAATCCGGCAAAAGGAAGACAGCTGAAAGCCCGTGTG
>URDN01000080.1 GCA_900546495.1 uncultured Lachnospiraceae bacterium | reverse complement strand
CGACTGCGTTCATGAGCAAGTAGCGAAAGCGGATTGCGAATGTCCGCTTTACTGTTATGATGCTTGTTACGCGCATAAGACCAATGGATGGTAATGAATGCAGAAACGTAGAGTATTTTTATCAGGCAGGTATAAAAAATACAAAATGAACCATATTAATGATACAGAAATGAATATGCTTGATGATCGTTTGCGAATAGTTGCGGACAGACAATCGATGATTCATTTCCATTAGCGAAAAAAGTTATGAGAAGGAGAGATACCAAGATGAAAAAATTCAGACAGATTGCATTTATACTTATGCTGGCACTGAGTTTGACGACCTTTGCAGCATGTGGAAAGAAGAATACGGATATGAACGATGGGAGCAACAATAATTCTGTCACAGAGAACGGCACTGACAAAAATGGAACCAACGATAACAATGTCGTGGATGATAATACCGTGACGGACGATAACGGAATTGTCAATGACAGAGCAGATACCAATCAGACAGATTATGGAACTACTGGTGAAAATATGAGGGATGCAGCAGAAAATGCAAAGGATTCGATTGAGGATACCGGAGAGGCAATCAAAGACGGTGTCACCGGTGATACAGATGTCAACAAAGATCATAAGGACAAGACAAACGGGACTACGACCGGAGATGCAGTCGGAACAGACAACAATACGGGCGTAACCGAAAATAATAACAGTGGCAGATAAAATATGCGAAATATCGGAGAAAAACATTGAATAAAGGTAAATAGAGTTGCTAATAAAACTAAGAAAAATTTTACCTTAGAATGAAATAGTAAGATTATGAAAAAGGTTTGCACATCAATTTTTGATAAATATTGCAAAACACGAATAAAGATAAGCTGGCGGAGCAGCTTTTTGCAGTATAGCCAAAACTGAAAAAAGGAGAAGCACTCATCTGAGTTCTTCTCCTTTTTACTTTAATAACGAAACTTTAATTATTCCTCGATGCTGTAGTTCGGAGCCTCTTTTGTGATATGAATATCATGCGGATGGCTCTCTTTCAGTGAAGCAGCAGAGATTTTTACAAAGTGGCTGGTTGCAGTCAGATCTCTGATTGTCGAAGCACCACAGTAACCCATACCGGAGCGGATACCTCCGACAAGCTGGAAAATAATGTCTTCTACGCTGCCTTTGTAAGCAACACGTCCTTCGACACCTTCCGGAACCAGTTTTTTAGCATCCTGCTGGAAGTAACGGTCTTTGCTTCCGTTTTCCATAGCGGCAAGGGAGCCCATACCACGGTATACTTTGTATTTACGTCCCTGATATAATTCGAAGGCTCCTGGAGCTTCGTCACATCCTGCAAACATGGAACCCATCATACATACACTGCCACCGGCAGCCAGAGCTTTTGTCATATCTCCGGAGTATTTGATACCACCGTCTGCGATGATCGGGATATTGTATTCTTTTGCAACTTCGTAGCAGTCCATAACGGCTGTGATCTGCGGAACACCGATACCTGCAACAACACGTGTGGTACAGATAGAACCAGGTCCGATACCTACTTTAACTGCGTCAGCGCCTGCTTCGATCAGTGCTTTGGTAGCTGCGCCTGTTGCAACGTTACCTGCGATAACCTGCAGATCAGGATAAGCCTCTTTGATCTGGCGAACTGCGTTTAAGATATTTAAGGAATGTCCGTGTGCGGAATCTACAACGATAACATCTACATGAGCTTTTACCAGAGCATCAATACGATCCATCATGTTTGCTGTGATACCGACAGCAGCGCCACAGAGCAGACGACCCTGTTCATCTTTTGCAGAAAGCGGATATTTGATCTGTTTTTCAATATCTTTGATTGTGATCAGACCTTTTAATTTGAAGTCTTTGTCAACGATCGGAAGTTTTTCTTTTCTTGCTTTTGCAAGGATTGCTTTGGCTTCCTCTAAAGTGATACCTTCCGGAGCAGTGATCAGTCCCTCACTGGTCATGCTCTCGCTGATTTTTTTTGTGAAATCAGTCTCAAATTTAAGATCACGGTTTGTGATGATACCGATCAGTGTACCATCTTCTTTGACGATCGGCACACCGGAAATACGGAATTTTGCCATCAGGTCGTCAGCGTCCTGAAGAGTGTGATCTGCGGAAAGGGAGAATGGATCTGTGATAACTCCGTTTTCGGAACGTTTTACTTTGTCTACTTCCTCAGCCTGTGCTTCGATAGACATATTTTTGTGGATGATACCGATACCGCCCTGTCTTGCCATTGCGATTGCCATGCGGTGTTCAGTAACTGTATCCATGCCGGCACTCATCATCGGAATGTTCAGTGTGATTTTGTTGGTCAGTTTTGTCGTAAGATCAACCATGTTCGGGGTTACCTCGGAGTATGCCGGAACGAGCAGCACATCATCAAAAGTAATACCTTCACCAATAATTTTTGCCATTTTGTATCCTCCCTTATCTGTTTTGTGAGCAAAAAAAGAAAAACACTGCTGTTTTTCTGATTTCTAAAAATAAATAAATTAATTTTGAAAATATTATAGTAATTTAAAATTGTAATGTCAATGACTTTTCGGCAAAGGTTTCTTTTTTTTACAGTTTGTGATATTTTAAGTGTATACTTTGCAAAATGTTAGGAGAAACAACCAAAGCACAAATAAGCAGAGTTAATAAATATAATAAGGTAACTTTTCACCCGGTCTTTTTTATCTCAGTCTAATTTCTGACTGAGATAAAATGCTCCGCGAGGATGTGCAGTGATTCTGAGGAGAATATGTCAGCATACGCTGACCAGAATCACGCACCAAGTCCACGTACGTTCGACTTGAAATGAGATATTGTTACCTGCAACCCGATGGCAATTAATAGAGAGACAGTAAGGAGAGTTGTATGGAATTTCGACCATGTATTGACATTCATAATGGAAAGGTAAAACAGATCGTAGGTGGCACGCTGAAGGATCAGGGAGATCTGGCGGCAGAAAATTTTGTGTCGGAGCAGGATGCACCCTTTTATGCAAAATTGTATCAGTCTTATGGAATCCGTGGAGGACATATTATCCTATTAAATGGAAAGGATTCCGCACATTATGAGGCAACTAAGTTACAGGCACTGGCAGCACTTCAGGTTTACCCGGGCGGATTGCAGGTGGGTGGCGGTATTACGGCAGAAAATGCCCATGAATTTTTGCGGGCAGGAGCCAGTCATGTGGTCGTGACTTCTTATGTGTTCCGGGATGGAAAAGTAGATTATGAGCGTCTGGAGAAACTGGTGCAGGCAGTCGGAAAGGAACATCTGGTACTGGATTTAAGCTGTCGCAAAAAGGATGGTGTTTATTATATCGTAACGGACCGCTGGCAGAAATTTACAGAAGAACGCGTGACTGTGGAATTGCTGGACCGCTTGTATCAGTATGCGGATGAGTTTCTGATCCATGCGGTGGATGTGGAAGGCAAAGCGTCCGGCATTGAGCGTGAACTGGTAGAACTGCTTGGAAGCTGGAATCGCATTCCGGTGACATATGCCGGCGGAATCGGAAGTTTTCAAAATCTGGAAGAACTGGCAGAGTGGGGACAGCATCATCTGAATTATACGATTGGAAGTGCGCTGGATCTCTTTGCCGGAAATATGAAATTTGAGGATGTATTGGAGTTTGGCAAGAAACTTTAATATAAGAACCCTGTATTTTCTTCAGCAAAAAAGAGGTATTGGGCTTCAGCAGAAAACTTTGAACGAAGAATAAGCATTCCCCCACTTCAAGTGCGCAGAGCACTAAGTGGTGGGTAAAGGGGATGCTTATGTCAGTGGGAGTTAAAAGCTCCCACTGACAG
>URDN01000079.1 GCA_900546495.1 uncultured Lachnospiraceae bacterium | reverse complement strand
CTGTCGTGCCGGCATTGGAGTTTTTTCATCTTGTTCCTTAAACGACAAACAAGAAGTTGTTTTCAAAAATCGGCAAAGTTTTACAGCGTTTCCGTGATAGAATTCCCCGAGAAATTTAAAATACTATGATTGTATAAAAATATAGAGAAAGAGGGAATTAAAAACATGGGAAATCAGCGTGACAGACAGTTTACACTTCCGAAAAACATTCGTCAGATGGGACGGCTTGGAGATACATATAAAATATACGTTGAGGATTTTGTATACACTTACGTGCATCGAACGCTTCACATGGAAAAACAGGAACATGAAATCGCGGCAGCTGTTTTGCTTGGAAAAACCTGCCGGCGCAATAATCAGGAGTATATTTTTATCAGCGGCGCGCAGCAAGTATCTTTTTCGGAATGGGGACAAGTTGATGAAATAGATTCGATGCATCGTTTTACGGAAAATGATATGATCGTTTTAAAATCAGATGCAGAATCAAATCCAGAATCAAATGCGGAACCAGATACAGAATCTGATATATGTAAAGAAGATGCTGTGTGTCAAAAGGAAGATATTATGTATGATGTCCCTGTTTCCGCAATCGTATCGCAGGAACGCCAACAGCAATTCTGGGAAAAAGTATATCAGGGCATCAAGGAATATTTCAGCGATCTGGAGCTGTTAGGCTGGTATTTTAATCTGGATGGCGATAATCTGGAAATCAGTGCGTCCATGCAGCAGTTTTTTGATGCAACAGAGGAGCACGGTTCCAAATTTTTATATTTTGAGGACAAGCTGAACCGGCAGGATGCATTTTTCGTGCAGGAGCAACATTCTTTGCAGCGGGTAGAAGGCTATGCGGTGTATTATGAGAAAAATCCATCTATGCAGGAGTTTCTAGTGGCACAGAACCGTCATACGGAGCCGCCACGCGTAGAAGGGGAAGCTGTCTCTGCCAAAAGGGAGGATGTCGCGCAGAATTACCGTGCCATTTTGAATAAACTGAATGAGAAAACAGCAAAAAAGAAGCGTCAGCCATTTGTTTATGTGGCAGGAGTTGCGGTTTTGGCTGTGGTGGCAGCAACAGGCATCACGCAGGTAGGTAATTATCAGAATTTGAAAACCCTGCAGCAGACGTTACAGACTGTTTCGGGAAATGTGCAGGGAAAACAGCAGGATACAAAGAATACTTCTGCTACGGCTGAAAAAGAAGCAGCAAAAGCCGGAGATGAGAAAACCACAGAGCAGACTGCCGATGAATCCACTGATGGAAAACAGTCGATGGATGGACAGAATACAGCTCAGCCCGGTGAGAACGGTGATGCGGCGCAGACAACGTCAGAAAATGTATCAAGAAAGCAGGGGACAGATCAGAATACTGATACAAACTCAGATCAGAGCGCAAATCAGAATACCGATACGAAGGCAGATCAGAACACTACACAGAATACAGACACAAAGGCAGGTCAGAATCAGGAAAATCAGGGTGCTCAGAATCAGGACACACAGTCACAGCAGACTTCGGCTCAGGATGTACAGCACTACACTGTAAAAAAGGGAGACAGTCTTATGTCGATCAGCAAAGCGATTTATCATGACACAAGCATGATTGACAAGATCTGTTCCATGAACCAGATCGAGAACATGGATATGATTTATGAGGGGCAGGATCTGATTTTGCCGTAAAAGGGCGGGAAAACATCCGTCACGCTGGACTTCGCAGAAAAAATGAATTATGATGTATAGGAAAAAAGCATTTCTGAAACGGAGGAAAGCATGAAAGACACAGGAAAAAGCAACCTGCAGATGGTTCGGGATAACTGGGAAGAAATCGAGCGGAAAGTTCGTGAACATCATAGAAAACAATTAAGAATAGCAGCAATTATTGTCGGAATCTGTGTGGCTCTTGGAATTACTTATTATGTATATGTGCAACATAAATTATACACAGATTACAAAATCGTAGATACCGTGGAGCGTTCCGACAGCGCGGCAACGCATTTTGTGCAGTATAATGGACATTTGTTAAAATACAGCAATGACGGAGCAGTGTACACAAGCGGCAATAATGATGTGATCTGGAATCAGGGTTTTGAAATGCAGGAACCGATCGTATCCATCTGTCAAAAATATGTGGCATTTGCCGATAGTGACGGAAAAGAAATTTATGTCATGAATGACAGCGGTACACAGGGCAAATTCAAGGTGACAATGCCTGTAATAAAAATGGATGTTTCTGCACATGGCACAGTAGCAG
Organism: uncultured Lachnospiraceae bacterium; assembly: GCA_900546495.1. Lineage (GTDB taxonomy): Bacteria > Bacillota > Clostridia > Lachnospirales > Lachnospiraceae > Eubacterium_I. The sequence goes on along the minus strand of URDN01000079.1, from coordinate 1,760 downwards.
TTTTGATGGAAGATGATGGTACAAGCTATCTGGCGCTTTACAGCAAATCCGGTGAACAGCTGGCAGAAGGCGCAATCCATGTGGAAAATGGTGGTACACCGTTAGCGATTGCACTTTCGGCAGATGGTCAGAAACTGGCAGTTTCCAGTATGGATATTCATGACGGAAGCGTAAAGTCCACCGTAAGTTTTTACAATTTTGGCGCAGTAGGTGAAAATAAAGTAGACCATATTGTTGCAAGTTACTCTTATGCGGATTCGGTGATTCCGGAATTGGCATACATTGGTTCTGACCGTGTGCTTGCATTTTCAGATAAGGGTGTATACACATTTACCGGAAGCACAGAGCCAAAAGAAGGTCCAAAGAAGGAGACCGGGGAGGAGATTAAAGGTGTTTTCTATGATGAGTCCTATTTTGCGCTTGTTTTTGCAGCAGGTAAGGATGAAGCAAAGCGCCGTGTGGAAGTCTATAATATGAAATGCAGTCAGCAGGTAACGTTTGAGACAGATTTTTTCTTTGAGGATGCACAGTTTCTGAGTAATCATGAGGTATGCCTGACCAGTGAAAATGCCTGCGCACTATATACCCTTGGCGGGCGTGAAAAATTTTACTATGAATTTGAAAATCGTCTGTGTGCCGTGACACATGTCAGCGGATATCGCAGATATGCTTTTGTGCTGGAAGGAAAAACCGAACAGGCGCGTTTGAAACTGTTCGATGGAAAGAAAACAGGAGATAAGTAATCATGAATTGGTTATTCTGGATTGTGGTGGCAATTATCGTATTTTTTGCAATCCGAGGATGGAACAGAGGTCTGCTGAGGATTTTGTATTCGCTGATTTCTGTTGTGCTGCTGATAGGACTGATATCCTATGCAACACCATATGTTACCAGTTATATAAAAGAAAATACAGGAGTTTATACTATATTACAGGAACGCTGTACACAGGCGTTGAAAAATCGTGGAGAATCGTCGATAGAAGAAAAAACATCGGAGCAGTCCGGTAATACAGAAGTGGCAGGTGTATCCTTGCCGGAACATGTTACTTCTTATATAACAGATTCCGGAAATGCCCTGCTGGATCAGACAGGTGTTTATGATATGCTTGGAAGTAAACTGGCAGATTGGATTCTGGCAGGGATCTCATATTTTATTGCGTTGATTGCTGCAGGGATTATTGTATCGTTAATTGGCAGAGCGCTTCGGATCGTGAGCCGGATTCCTGTAATCAAAGGGATCAATCGGACGCTTGGAATATTTGCCGGTGGTTTTCAGGGACTGCTTCTGATCTGGCTGCTCTTTTTGCTGCTTACTTTATTTGCGGCAACAGATATTGGAAAAATGTGTATTGAACAGATTAATCAAAATGCTGTGCTCAGATATTTGTATTATGATAATGCATTGTCGAAGATTCTGACAGGATTTCTGTTTGGGAAGTAAAAATATAAAAAGGAAACGAAAAGGTAATAGATGTTGTGGGCGAGAGTGTTCGAACCACAACATCTATTATTTTGTAAAAATACTTGAAAAAAATGTAAAAAAATGTGTAAAAAAGTGTTGACAATGTAAGGCCCCGATGGTATTATCTAATAGCTGTCGCGGGGAACGGAGCAAAATGAAAAACAACTTTTAAAAAAGTTAAAAAAGCTGTTGACAAGAGCAAAAACCTGTGATAAGATAAAAAAGTCGCTGAACAAAAGCGATAAACAAAGAACTTTGATAACTGAACAGTGAAATAACCTTGAAAGATTCATTGAGA
>URDN01000078.1 GCA_900546495.1 uncultured Lachnospiraceae bacterium | reverse complement strand
GGGCCCTGCGCCCTGCAAAAATTTCGGAGTGTGGCCACACCCGAATTGCTTGCCATTTAGCGGCACCCCCGAAAAGCCCCCTAAAAACGAGAAAAACGAAGGCCCTTTTTACTTGACCTCCGTTTCTCTGGCTTTTTGTAGTCCCTCTGCTGTGGCCTCCATGACCGTCAATTCCTTTTCGTCCATTGTATTGAGCAGCCTGTCAATATGCTGGCGGCAGTCGCTTTCGCCGTTCTGCCTGTCAGGATAAAAGAACTGGTCTACGGAAATATCCAACAGGGTGACGATTTGGTAAAAGGTGTTCAGGCTTGGATGCTGGCCCCGGTTCTCAAAATACATGATGGAACGAGGGGTACGGTCTACGAGCTGTGCAAGGTATTCCTGTGTCCAGCCTTTCGCCTCTCTCTTGCGCTTGATCTCCCGGCCTAATGCGTGGAAGTCAAGCCGTCTGGTGTCTTGGTACATTCTCATATCACCCCTATATTATTTTACATTTCGGGTTTGACTATGAGAACGAAACACAATTTTATGTTTTAGTAGTATTTTATTGCCCGTCGGCAAGGTTGCCGATGTTACACGGCCAAGGTATAATAACAGAAAGAAAATTTGAAAACTACACTTTAATCACAAAATTCTATGATATGCTATCTTTGGAGGTGGTACTATGCAAAAGATATTAGTAGTTGAGGACGATTTTGATATTCGAGAACTTTTACAGAATTTTTTGCAAGAAGCAGGATATGAAGTGGCTACTGCAAATGATGGCATCGAGGCACTATCTTTGTTTTCGGGGCAACGATATGACTTGATTATATTGGACATTTTGCTTCCCAAAATTGACGGTTATGGTGTCTGTGAGTTGATACGAAAGCAATCGGATGTTCCCATTATTATGCTGACTGCATTGAGCGGTGAGGAAGATCAAATCAGGGGATTGGATTTGCAGGTGGATGACTATATTACAAAGCCTTTTTCTATGCCAATCTTACTTCGCAAAATTGCAGCTGTACTTCGGCGTAGCAAGCGGGGAGAAGATGAAAAGCCTCAAATCATCACTTATGGCAATTTACTTTTGAACTGTGATAGTTATGCCGCCACCGTGGATGGATCTGATTTTGAACTGACGCAAAAAGAGTTTGAAATATTGCGGGAACTGCTGACCCATCAAGGCCGGATATTGACCCGCCAGAACTTATTAGATAAGCTGTGGCGATTTGATTTTTATGGGGATGAGCGAGTTGTTGATACCCATATCAAAAACTTACGCAAGAAGCTGGGGATAGATTTCATTCAAACGATCAGAGGGGTGGGATATAAAGTTGATAAAGAAAATTAAAGGCAGTCTGTTTATAAAAGTTTTTATCACTACTGCTATCCTATTGACAGGGGTGAGCTTTCTGGTTTACTTGATTTTAGCTTGGTACACCCCGAAAACATATTCTAATACCCTTAATGCAACATTAGATGAACAAACAAAAATATTCATTTCAGAAATATCGCAAATGCCCATGGAAGAAACAGGGGGTATTTTTGATAACTTTCTTGATTATCAGAATGTAGACCGAATGGAACTGTTTGAAGAAAATGGTAATAGAATAAATCTTCCAACGGAACGAAGTGCTGATAATGATGTTGTTATAGAAACAAAGGCTTGGGGAAATGAAGATAATAATGCACCTATTATATCCAATAGTTATACGGTTTCATTTCTTGGCAAAAATACAAACTACACTTTAGTTGTTTATGGAGCGGCGGGGCAAGTAGCAGAACTGCAAAGAGCATTTCAAAAAGTGTTTCCGTTACTTGCATTTATAGTGTTTTGCGTATCACTGGTTACTGGTTGGATTTTTTCACACCTTATTACTAAACCCGTACTGAAAATAAGCCGTATTTCTAAAGAAATGTCCGAATTACAATTTGAATGGCAATTAGATGAACAACGGACTGACGAACTGGGAATATTGGCAAAGAGCCTTAACTATTTATCGCAGAAGCTCAATGTAACTTTGAATGACTTACAGGCAGCAAATAGAAAACTGGAACTTGATATAGAACATGAAAAGGCATTAGAACAAGCTCGCACGAATTTCTTTTCAGCGGTGTCTCACGAATTGAAAACGCCTATCACGATTATCAAAGGGCAATTAGAGGGCATGCTCCTTGGTATTGGACCCTATAAAGACCATGAAAGATACTTGACAAGGTCGCTGGAAATTACAAACACGCTTGAAACAATGGTGCAAGATATATTGACAATTTCGCGGTTAGAAACTGCGGGGGCCGATTTCAAGAAAGACCACTTGGATTGTGTGCAAATTATCAAAGCCTATTTGAACGAAACAGCGGATTTGATTGCAGAAAAAGATTTACAAATACACCTTGATATACTGCCATCTGCTTTCATAAACGGAAATAAGATGTTGGTAGAAAAGGTTTTTTCAAATCTAATTGGAAACGCAATCAAGTATTCCCCACAAAGAGCGGATATTTGGATTTCCGTACTTATGAAACATGAGCAGATAGTATTTTCTGTTGAAAATGCAGGGGTGCATATACCAGAAAATAGTATTCCCAGATTGTTTGATGCGTTCTATCGCGTGGAGCAGTCAAGAAGCCGAAAGACTGGAGGAAGTGGACTTGGACTGTATATTGTGCAGGAAATACTACACCAGTATGGAAGTGAATGTACGGTTTGCAATACGCAAGCTGGGGTAAAGTTCTCTTTTATAATTTGAAAGATATGGAAAAGCGGTGGGTAATCAACCCGCCGCTTTTCAACTACACATAAATCACAAACTAATCCCAAATGTATCACAAAAGGTAGTGGTATCCTTTATATATATTCAAAGAAAGGATGGTGTTTATTTTATGAGCACAAAAAAACTACTTACATTAGCTCTCGGAAGTGCATTGCTTGTGGGGGTGGTAGCTGGGTGTAGTTCATCAGTGAATATTCCTTCCGATAACAACACTACGAAAAATGTTTCCTATCAGGCACAAACCGTTTCTGATACGGAAAATGCGGCGAACGATTCTACTACAGCAGAACTGCCTGGTGGAAGTGTGGACTACTCCATATATGAACCTTACGGCTTGAGCTATGATCAGGAGAATTATTATTTTACCTATAATGGGAATGTAGTGAGATTTTTTAATGACCCCATAGCTGGAGCGAGTTTCACGAATTTCTTTTCTGGAACGGTGGATATTGAGGCAGACCGGGACGAAGAAAATAACCTTGTTGGTATTAAAGAGTGTTCCAAAGAAAATTATGACCGTCATACCCAAAAGCATAATAACTTTAATCCCACTGATACATCATTGAGTACTGTACAAAAGGGAGAATCTACTCCCCAACTTTGGCTTAAAGACTATGCAGACTATGGCATTACCTACAACGAGCAGAGCGGCGGTTGGTATTATAATAATCAGAGAATTAAGATATTATTGGACAGTGAACAGGCTGTTGTTTACACTGATGAAGAAAATGGAGTATGTGTTACTATTTCAAGGGATGGCAACCATCAAATTTCAGAAATTAAAGAAATATCTGAAACAGATGCACAATCACTCATGCTAAAGAATAATCCTATTGGAGAAGATTACACCTCGCAGGAATAATTTCTGCTTTCATAATCAGCCGAGCGATGGCAAAAGACGGAGGTGACCTGTATGAAAAAGATTCTATCACTCATTTTAACATTGTTTTGTGTATTAAGTCTTGTTGGCTGTGGGCGTTCTATGGACGACATCATAAAGAATGAGTCCAGCATTACCGGCGTTGTGGAAGAAGTTTATAACAACTCCATACTTATTTCCATCCAGACAGACGCTTACCCTTACGGAGCATATTGCGATGTTTCTTTGGATGCAGAGAACAAAGATGACATGGTTGATTTCAACATTGGTGATGAAGTCATTGTCTATTACGATGGTAACATTGCAGAGAGCTATCCATTACAGATCAATACGGTGTATGCGATTTCTTTGAAAGATCCAGCTAACTGAAGTAAAAATAAGCGTTTTCCAGTTCTGGTACTTGTAGCGTAATTCAAGAGTAAAGACTGCCGCACGACGGCAAAAGAAAAAAAGCCGTCGTACAGCAGACATATCTCCATGCGCCCATGAAGCGGCGGCTCAATTTTCAGAGCCGCCGTTTCTCTTTGGATATTCAGTAACCCCACGGCGGCCCATAGGAGGGTGTCGCCGTGTCCATCTTACTTTCTCACAATTCCCATGACCTTCACCAGCTAAAAAAAGCGTAGCTCCCCCTCCGGGACAGTCTGACTATGAAGGTACAATATATCAGTACAATTATGATAATGTAATTTCATGCGTCTGCATAGCGTCATGCTGTGCGGGCGCATTTCTTTTGCTTTGCTTCGGGCCAACTTGGCCCGAAGTCCAACCCCGGTGCCGCTCTCCGCCGCCCTCCGCTTCGGTCGCTCGTCAACCAACAACCGAAACGGAGGTCAATATGGCTATTATCAATTTGCGGGA
>URDN01000077.1 GCA_900546495.1 uncultured Lachnospiraceae bacterium | reverse complement strand
GCTTACGCTGACCAGAATCACGCACCAAGTCTCACGTGCGTTCGACTTGAATCATGCAAAAAGGATACTTTTTCCGTAAATATACCTGATTTTGAAGTATTGACTTAGAAAGGAGCCGCTATGTCTTATACGGCTTTATATCGAAAATACCGTCCTTCCGAATTTGAGGATGTAAAAGGACAGGAGCATATTGTTACAACATTGAAAAACCAGATTAAAGCAGACCGTATCGGACATGCCTATCTGTTTTGCGGCACCCGTGGAACCGGAAAAACCACAGTGGCAAAAATTTTTGCAAAAGCTGTAAACTGTGAGCACCCGGTGGATGGAAGTCCCTGTGGGGAGTGCGCTTCCTGCAAGGCAATTGCAGCAGGATCATCCATGAACGTGATCGAGATCGATGCGGCTTCCAACAACGGCGTGGAAAATATTCGACAGATTCGTGAGGAGGTTTCCTATTCCCCGACACAGGGAAAGTATAAAGTATACATCATCGATGAGGTTCACATGCTTTCCATCGGAGCTTTTAATGCTCTGCTGAAAACACTGGAAGAACCGCCATCTTATGTTATTTTTATTCTGGCAACCACAGAATCTCACAAAATTCCGATCACGATTTTGTCCCGTTGTCAGAAATACGATTTTCGCAGAATTTCCATTGAGACGATTTCAGACCGACTGATGGACCTGTTGCGGCAGGAAGGCGTGGAAGCAGAGGAAAAAGCAGTCCGTTATGTGGCAAAAGCCGGCGACGGTTCCATGCGAGACGCCTTAAGTCTGCTGGATCAATGTATCGCTTTTTATCTGGGAGAACCATTGACGTATGACCATGTGCTGGAAGTGCTTGGCGCAGTAGATACAGAGGTGTTCAGCCGTTTGCTTCGTTCTATTCTGGCAAATAACGTAGTACAGGCGATTGAACTTTTGGAAGAACTGATTGTTCAAGGGCGCGAACTAGGACAGTTTGTGACAGATTTTGTATGGTATCTGCGAAACCTTCTCCTGGTTAAAAGTTCTGATCAGATGGAAGATGTACTGGACATGTCCAGTGAAAATCTGGCATTATTAAAAGAAGAAGCTGATATGATCGAAAGTGATGTGATCATGCGTTACATCCGTATTTTTTCTGAACTATCCGGTCAACTCAAATACGCACCGCAAAAACGTGTATTGATTGAAATTGCACTGATCAAACTATGCCGTCCGGCGATGGAAACCACGCAGGATGCTCTGACAGACCGCGTGGCTCAGCTTGAGAAAAAGGTCGAAGAAGGTGTAACCATTGTGGCGGCAGCACCAGCAGCGCAGCCTGCTTCGGGCAGTGCGCCAGCCGCATCGCAGAAACCGAAAGAACCGGCACAGATGCCGAAAGCGATACCGGATGACATTCGTCAGGTGGTAAAAAACTGGAACTCTATTATACGTGAACTTCCGGGTGTTACCGCTACTTATTTAAGGGGCGCGCACTTGAGCTTTGGCGGGGAAAATAAATTAATGCTGGTGTTTGACGACGATTTGGCATATACTTATGTGTCGGAGGAACGTCGTAGGGCAGAAATCACCGAACGGATCTCAAACCGGATCGGCAAAGAGATTGAAGTGGTGATGCAGTCCAACGATTCCGGATGTCCATTCGAAGAGAATTATATCGATCTTGAACAGATCGTCCACATGGATATTGAAGTGGAAGAGGAATAAATTGAAATAGCAGGAGGATGCAACATGGCAAAAAGAGGTGGATTTCCGGGAGGAATGCCGGGAAACATGAATAATCTGATGAAACAGGCACAGAAAATGCAGCGTCAGATGGAAGAAGCAACCAAAGAGCTGGAAGAGAAAGAAGTATCTGCCAGCGCAGGCGGCGGAGCAGTAGAAGTAACTGTATCCGGTAAAAAAGAAGTTGTAAAAGTAAAATTGGCAGAAGAAGTAGTAGATCCGGATGATATCGAAATGCTGGAAGATCTGATCGTAGCTGCTACAAACGAAGCACTGCGCAAAATGGATGAGATCTCACAGCAGTCCATGTCCAAGATCACAGGCGGCATGGGAATGGGCGGAGGATTTCCGTTCTAATGGATTACTACAGTAAGCAGATCAGTAAATTGATTGAAGAACTGTCTTCTCTGCCGGGTATCGGCAGCAAGTCCGCGCAGCGTCTGGCCTTTCATATTCTCAACATGCCGACGGAGCGGGTAGAACGACTGGCAGACACGATTCTGGATGCCAGAAAGAATATCCGTTACTGCAAGACCTGTTACACACTGACAGATGCGGAAGAATGTCCAATCTGTCGAAACAGCGGACGTGACCATGCTACGATCATGGTAGTGGAAACCACCCGTGATCTGGCAGCTTATGAAAAGACAGGACAATACGATGGCGTATATCATGTGTTACACGGTGCGATTTCTCCAATGCTTGGAATAGGACCGGAAGATATACGTTTGAAAGAACTGATGCAGCGTCTGCAGGGTGATGTAAAAGAAGTAATCATTGCCACGAACTCCAGTCTGGAGGGCGAGACGACTGCCATGTATATCAGCAAACTGATCAAGCCGACCGGAATTAAAGTATCGCGAATTGCCAGCGGTGTACCGGTGGGCGGTGATCTGGAATATATTGATGAGGTTACATTATTAAGAGCTCTGGAAGGACGAGTGGAATTATAGTCTGCAAAAATGCGATGCTATTTTTGCGATAAAATCGCAGATATGATTGTAATAAATATACATTTTGGTTACAGGATGTATGTTTCGCAAAAAAGGACTATAGGGAAACTTGATTCGATAGAGCAGAGTAAGAAAGGGAGCACATTATGACAAAGTTAGAACTTGAACAAATTGCTGTAGAAGTGCGCAAAGGAATCATCACTGGCGTACACAGCGCAAAATCCGGTCATCCGGGTGGATCTTTATCCGCAGCAGAGATTTTTACTTATCTGTATTTTGTAGAGATGAACGTAGATCCGAAAAATCCAAAAGATCCAAACAGAGACAGATTCGTTCTTTCCAAAGGACATGTTGCACCGGGGTTGTATGCAACACTGGCACAGAGAGGATATTTTCCGGTAGAGGAGCTGGAAGGACTGCGCCATATCGGCTCCATCCTTCAGGGACATCCGGATATGAAACACATCCCAGGCATTGATATGTCCAGCGGTTCCTTAGGACAGGGATTCTCCGCAGCAGTTGGTATGGCACTGGCTGCAAAAATGGACGGCAAAGATTACCGTGTATATTCACTTGCTGGTGATGGCGAAATCCAGGAGGGACAGATCTGGGAGGCAGCTATGTTTGCCGGAGCACGTAAACTTGACAACCTTGTATTATTTGTAGACAACAACGGTCTTCAGATAGATGGAAATATTGCAGACGTATGCTCACCGTACCCGATCGATAAAAAGTTTGAGGCATTTAATTTCCATGTAATCAACATCAACGGAAATGATTTTGACGAGATTGCAGCTGCATTAAAAGAGGCTCGTGAGACAAAAGGTCAGCCGACAGCGATTATCGCAAAAACAATCAAAGGTAAAGGTGTATCTTACATGGAGAACCAGGCCGGATGGCATGGAAAAGCTCCAAACGATGAAGAATTTGCCATTGCTATGGAAGAATTAAAGAAAGCAGGTGAAGCATTATGTCAGAAGTAAAGAAAATCGCAACAAGAGACAGTTATGGAAACACATTAGTAGAACTTGGAAAAGAGCATGAGAATCTGGTAGTTCTGGATGCTGACCTTGCTGGCGCAACAAAGACAGCTGTTTTCAAAAAAGCATTTCCGGAGCGTCACATTGACTGTGGTATCGCAGAGGGTAATATGGCAGGTATTGCTGCAGGTCTTGCGACCTGTGGAAAAGTTCCGTTTATGAGTTCTTTTGCAATGTTTGCGGCAGGACGTGCATTTGAGCAGGTTCGTAACTCTATCGGATATCCTCATTTAAATGTAAAAATCGGTGCAACTCACGCAGGTATCTCTGTAGGTGAGGACGGTGCAACTCATCAGTGTAACGAGGATATCGCACTTATGCGTACAATTCCGGGCATGGTAGTTATTAACCCATGTGATGATGTGGAAGCAAAAGCAGCTGTTCGTGCCGCTTACGAGTACGAAGGACCGGTTTACTTAAGATTTGGTCGTCTGGCCGTTCCGGTAATCAATGATGAAGCAACTTATAAATTCGAGATCGGTAAAGGTATCGTATTAAAAGAAGGTAAAGACGTAACAATCATCGCAACAGGTCTCTGCGTAAATGAAGCTCTGGAAGCAGCAAAACTGCTGGCAGCTGACGGTATCGATGCAGAAGTGATCAATATCCATACCATCAAACCGTTGGATGAGGATCTGGTAGTTGCATCCGCACAGAAAACAGGCAAAGTCGTAACAGTAGAAGAGCACTCTGTAATCGGTGGCCTTGGAAGTGCTGTATGCGATGCATTAAGCGCAAAAGCTCCGACAAAAGTAATGAAGATCGGTGTGTATGATTGCTTTGGTGAGTCTGGACCGGGTGCTGAGCTTATTAAGAAATATGAGCTTGATAGCGAGGGTATCTATAAAAAAGTAAAAGGCTTCATGGCTTAAATTCTTGTTTGTCGTTTAAGGAACAAATAAAAACTAACTCCAACGAGGATAT
>URDN01000076.1 GCA_900546495.1 uncultured Lachnospiraceae bacterium | reverse complement strand
ATTTCATGTCTAGCGAAATTAGCATTGGGGAAAAAATTAAGACTTATAGAAAATTAAAAAATATGACGCAAGAAGACTCTTTCGATGATCAAAATATTAATAAGTCCATCTGTTCATACTTAGAATACAAAAGACAACTTGCTTCGATACCACATCCCGAAACTGATACTTCTATGACCCAAAATCCAGTCAGCGCTCTGGATGAAAACAAAAACAGATTACTTTTAACTAATAAAGGTATAAAAAAAATCCGCTAAACCAGCGGATTTTTTTCTCTACTATTTTTCGTCAACAACCTGAAAAATGAAGAACTTAAGATAATAAGACTCATCTGCCGCCCACAAAATCGGATGATCCGCAGACTGTGTCCGGAATTCTACCTGACGCAGTCTCTTATGAGTGGAACGTGCTGCCTCACGGATTGTCTTTGCCAGCAGCTCCTGTGTCATAAAATGCGAACAGGAACAGGTAGCCAGATATCCGCCGTCCTTCACCAATTTCAAACCTTTCATGTTGATCTCACGGTAACCTTTAATCGCATTTTTTGTTGCCTGGCGGGATTTTGTAAATGCCGGCGGATCCAAAATCACTACATCATACTTTTCTCCGGCTGCTGCCAGTTTCGGAAGTTCGTCCAGTACGTTTGCCGCGCGAAATTTCACTGTTTCACTCAAACCATTGCGTTTTGCATTTTGGGTTGCCTGCTCTACTGCAAATTCTGAAATATCCAGTCCGGTTACCTCTCTTGCTCCCGCGATTCCTGCATTTAACGCAAAGGTTCCCATGTGAGTAAAGCAATCCAGCACACGTTTTCCCTTGCATAATTTCTGAATTGCCAGACGGTTATATTTCTGATCCAGGAAAAATCCGGTTTTCTGACCATTCACCACATCCACCATGTAATGCACACCATTTTCCACGATTTCTACATTTGTATCAAATTCATCACCTATGAAACCTTTTACTCTGCTTAATCCTTCTTTTTCCCGCTCTTTTGCATCGCTTCGCTCGTAAACGCCACGAATCGGAATACCGTCCTTTTGTAAAATCTGTCTCATCAGATCTGCCAGCAGTTCTTTATAACGCTCCATGCCAAGGGTCAGACACTCCATGACCAGCACATTTTCGTATTTATCAATTACAATTCCCGGCAGGAAATCTGCCTCACCGAACACCAGACGACAGGAAGAAGTGTCAACCGTATCTTTTCGGTAATTCCATGCATTTTGCAGACGCATTTCAAAAAATGCCTCATCGATCTCCTGATCCACATGTCTCGTCAGCAGACGCACACGGATTTTTGAATTCTGATTGATATAACCTTTTCCCATCGGATACCCGTCAAAATCATGCACCAGCACGATATCTCCGTTGTGAAAACGACCGGTAATGGTCTCAATCTCATTATTGAACACCCACGCACCGCCTGCTTTGATGGTACGCCCCTCTCCTTTTTTCAATGTTACAATTGCCAGATTTTCCTGTTTTATCATATTGTTTTCTATTCCCCTGCCATTTCTATCATTATCAGTTCCATACTGTTATATTTTAATGCTGCTTTTATCACTTATTCCTGCTTTTTCTTCAGAAACAATATTTGGATATTCACCTGCTTATCATTATTTTATAGACAAAAACTCCCTCTTACAAGCAAAGATGTTTATGCTTTGTCATATCTTCCTTAAATTTACAGATCATCTCATTTGTCAGCGAAAAATTATCCGATGACTCAAAAATTTCTTCCGGTGTCACCCATTTTGCCATGGCAAGCTCATCCTCCTGAATAATGATATGATCTTTTCCATCCATTTCACAGAAAAATCCAAACAAGAGACTTTCTGAATAAGGCCACGGCTGACTTTTGTAATAACGCAGATTTTTCACATGCAAATGCGTCTCCTCATACACTTCTCTGGCAACGGTTTCTTCAATAGTCTCACCCACCTCCGCAAAACCGGCAATCAGCGCATAACGATCTCGGAACCCATTCTTGTACCAGCTGACCAGAATTTTCCCTTTGTGCATTACTCCGACGATCACACACGGACAGATTTTTGGATATTCCATCTGACCACAAACCGGACAGCGCATCATTCGCTCCCGTTCATCCGAAATCATGCGGGTTCCGCATCCACCGCAAAAACGGTGTGCCGCATACCAACCGGCTAACTGTGCACCGACCAGTCCCGCATAACACAGATGCTGTGGTGCAGCGCCGCGCAGGTAACGGGTTGTTTCATAGTGAAATTCTAATTGTTTCTCCAACTGTTCATCAGAATCTTTCTGTTGTTTTTCCGTGTCAGATTGCTTATCAGAACTTTCCGGCTGTGTTTTTTCGCAAAATTGTTTCCCGGAATTTTCCAATTGTTTTTTTCCAACGGACAGTTGCTGATGTAACAAGTTCAGTTCTTCCCGTTCTTTGTACTGATGCTGCTGATACAGGAAAAATCGTTCCTCACCAACTGCAAACAGATACACAAACCGATCTCCGTTCTGCACCTGTTTCTTTAATTCATGATAACGTGGAAAAGAAATGTCTTCTCTTGTTCCCCGTAGCAATATTTTCCGCTCCTGCATACAGATGATCCAGTCATTTTTCTCCGGTTGTAATTTATGCCACTCGTTATTAAAATGAAATGGTGCAATATCCTGTATCATATGATTCTTTTACCTGCCTTATTTTCTCCTGATTTCGATTGCGATTTCATTTTCTTCGTATCGCTTTTCTGTGTTTTTCTCTGACCTTATATTCATCTATTCACTTCTGTATATCATCTGTTCTAATATCCAAACGTTCCTGCCAGAGATTCATCATCGTCAATCCACTGCTGCACCTGAATCATTCGATACTCATCCCTGGAATCACGAATATACACCCGGTCAATTCCGGCATTGATGATCATTCGTTTGCACATGGAACAACTGTTGGAATTCTTTACATATTTCCCAGTGTCTGCTTCTTTCCCAACCAGATATAACGTACTTCCGATCATTTTTCCTCTGGATGCACTGATGATTGCATTTGCCTCTGCATGCACACTGCGGCAGAGCTCATAGCGCTCGCCTCTCGGCACATTCATTTTCTGCCGGATACAGATTCCTAAGTCAGAACAGTTTTTTCTGCCTCTTGGAGCTCCCACGTAACCGGTGGAAATAACTTCATCATTTTTTACAATAACGGCACCATAATGTCTGCGCAGACAGGTTCCGCGCTGTCCCACAATTTCAGCCAGATCCAGATAATAATTGATTTTATCCCGACGCTCCATCGCGTTTTCCTCCTCATCTAATTTCAATTGCAAGTTCTCCCATAGCTATTTTTATTAGAAACAAGGAAATTCTTACTTTTCTATGCTTAATCAAGCTATTTTCATATCTTTCATTTTTTCAACAATGCCGTTCTTCTGTAAAGTAAGAAAACATTGCTGACTACAAATATTTCTCTGCTACTTTATCAATTCCTTCCGGATTTTTCTGCGCCCAGCTCAGATAATCCATACCGGAAGCTGCCACAGTCTGTCCAAGTTCCACCAAAAACTGTGGAATCAAAGATTCTTCCATGGTTCCTATCTCACGTCCCATGCGTTCTTCGTCCTGATGTTCCTCACCATTTGCAAACAAAACAAATGCATTTTTCGGCTGATCATCCACACGTTTTACCGCACCACGGAATCCGATCACACCTGTCTGATGGGTACCACAGGATGACGGGCATCCGGAAATATGTATCTGCGGTAATGCACCGTTTGGAATCTCCGCTTCACGAACTGTTTCCACACAAGCCTGCAAAAGTGCCTGAGAATCACGCAATCCTACCTGACAAATGGATGCGCCAATGCAGCTTACACTTGTCTCAAATACAGTATTTGCACTGCTCGGTGTTGCATCCAGCACTTTTTCCGCTTCTGAACCAGTTAAATTAATGATATATGCCGTTTCATCCGGTGCAAGGCGGATTTCAACATCTTCCATATCCTGAATCGCATCGGAAAGTGCACACAGTTCTTCCACCTTTGGCTGTCCTCCGATCGGATGCCAGATTACAGTATATAATCCATTCTGTTTCTGTGGTAAAATACGTACTCCGGAAATGCGTACTCCGTCATCTTTCTTGTTCACCGGCTGCGGATCTACAGAGATTTTCAGATCTTCTCCAGAAGCCAGCACCTCTGCCAGTTTTTCCTGATATGCCTTTGCATAATTTTCTGCGCCGCCACAGATTTCCTGCATGTAGCGTGTTCTGGCTTTTCCACGATTCTCATAATTTCCATAAGCGCGAAATGTCAACCACATCGCTTTTATGTAATATAAGATCATCTCCGGCTCTACCGCTTCTGCAACTTTTACACCAAATCTGGCATTATTGCCAAGCCCACCGGCACTGTATACATCAAATTTTCCTTCTTTTGTTGCAACAAAACCAAGATCACGGTAAGTAGCATGTGGAATATTTTTCGGCGAATTAGAAAAACATACTTTCAACTTACGCGGCATTTTCTCTGCATTGATAAAGTTCATCAGATATTCACCTGATGCCTCTGCCCACGGACGTACATCAAAATACTCGTCTGCTTCTACACCGGACAACGGGGAACACATGACATTTCGTGGAAAATCTCCACCACCGCCCATTGTAACAATTCCAACATCCAGCGCATCTTCCATGATCCGACACAGCTCCTCCTGCTGCAGATCATGTAACTGAATCGTCTCACAAGTTGTAAAATGTGCTTTTTTCACATTATATTTTCGAATAGATTGTGCAATAAATGCAAGTTTTTCCTTTGTCACGCGACCTGCTGTCATACGAAGACGGAGCATACTTGCTTTTCCGTCTTTCTGTGCATAACTTCCGTAACGACCAGAATAACCTTTATAGTCACCTTTGCTCATTTCTCCATTGTAAAACGCTTTTGTTTTTTCCCGGAAATCCCGCATATCCGCCTTCCAGAACTGTGGATCTATTTTATTCACGTATCATTTTCCTCCAATTTGTAAAGCGGACATTCGCAATCCGCTTTCGCTACTTGCTCATGAACGCAGTCGCTTTGCGACCTGTCAGTGGGAGCTTTTAACTCCCACTGACATAAGCATTCCATTTACCCACCGATTAGTGCTCTATGCACTTGAAGCGGGGGAATGCTTATTCTGCGTTCAAATCATATTTCTTATATATTTTCAATTAAACCAATCTGCTGAAAAATCGGGTACAAATAGCTTGCTCCAAAAGTACCGATCTTTTTCGGTCCTGTGATAGCAATTTTCTGATTTTGCTTTTCCAATACGCGTTGCGCCGACAGCAAAACCGTTGCCTGCGTGATCGACTTTTCCTTTCTGTCCACAAACATCTCGTATCCCCGGATGCTATAAGTAAATTGGATGCCCTTTACCGTATAAAAAGGAATCTGCTGAAGTTCACATAACACCTGCCACAACAATTCTACGTTCAGGTTTTTCGGTTGATTTTTTACCTGTTCCATGTGTAACTTCCATGCACGTAGCACTTTATTTTCTTCTGCTGATTCCACATTTTGACATGCATCTGTACTCATATCCGTTTCTTTTCCTTTGACTGATTTTCCTATTTATTCTACCATTAATTGTAGGAAATGTAAAACAGAAAGATTTTCGCAAATCCCCCATGAATGCCTCTCGTAAAAAGGACTTATTACTTCGTCCATTAAATTTAAAAGAGCTTTTATATTATAAGTTTTCTCCATCACAGAAGTAAAGCGGACATTCGCAATCCGCTTACCCACCACTTAGTGCTCTACGCACTTGAAGCGGGGGAATGCTTATTTTGCGTTCAAGTAATCCAGAAACAATTAAACCAAGCTGTCACTCATTGCCCGAGTGACAGCTTGGTTACTTGCTATCCCTGATACCTTATTCTTTCTACCAGCGTTTCCTTTTTCAGATTACTGCTTAAAACACAGGAAAGTACAATCTGCAACAGACCGACCAAAAAAATCATAATAAAAATTGGTA
>URDN01000075.1 GCA_900546495.1 uncultured Lachnospiraceae bacterium | reverse complement strand
AAACTAACTCCAAAAGAGGATAATTGTAAAATTTTCGTTGTGACTGCTGCATCTAACCCGTCCGCGAGAGTGTGTCTGAACCCGCTGTTTTTGCGGGTGAGTTCGCAGAAGCGGACGGAAATAAGCGATGCAGTGGTCACAGAAAATTTTTCATATCCTCTTTGGAGTTAGTTTTTATTTGTTCCCTAAACGACAAACAAGAATTTACAGAACTGCTTGAATTAGTTTCGGATCATAACCTGCTTCGCGCAGTGCTGCAATGATCTGTCTCTTGTGATCAGTACCAAATGCTTCCATAGTGATTCGAATCTCTACAGCTGCATTTCTGTTGGAAGATACAAACTGGTTATGATCCAGTTTGATCACATTTGCCTGTACACCAGCTACAACACCTGCAACACGGCACAGTTCACCCGGTTTATCCGGAAGCTGAATGGATACCGTAAAGATACGATCACGCAGGATCAGACCTTTCTGTACCACGGATGACATAGTAATAACGTCCATATTTCCACCACTCAGGATAGAAACCACACGTTTGTCTTTCACGTTCAGATGTTTCAGTGCTGCTACAGTCAGCAGACCGGAGTTTTCTACGATCATCTTATGATTCTCTACCATATCAAGAAATGCTACGATAAGCTCATCATCCTGAACCGTAATGATATCGTCCAGATTTTCCTGAATATATGGGAAAATATTGCTTCCCGGAGTTTTTACAGCTGTACCGTCAGCAATGGTATTTACCTGCGGCAATGTTACTACTTCGCCTGCTTCCAGCGAAGCCTGCATGCAATTTGCACCAGCTGGCTCTACACCGATGACTTTAATCTTTGGATTTAACAGCTTCGCAAGTGTGGATACACCAGTTGCAAGTCCGCCGCCACCGATTGGCACCAGAATGTACTCTACTAACGGAAGTTCCTGAAAGATTTCCATTGCGATGGTTCCCTGACCGGTTGCAACTGCGGGATCATCAAACGGATGGATAAAAGTATAACCATGTTCTTCTGCCAGTTCATATGCTTTTGCACAAGCCTCATCGTATACATCTCCGTACAGAACAACTTCTGCGCCGTAACTCTTTGTACGGTTTACTTTGATCAGCGGTGTTGTAGTAGGCATTACGATGGTTGCCTTTGCGCCATAACGTTTTGCGGCATAAGCCACACCCTGTGCATGATTTCCTGCGGATGCAGTGATCAGACCGCGCTGACGTTCTTCTTCTGTCAAAGTACTAATTTTGTAATAAGCACCACGTACTTTATAGGCGCCGGTAAACTGCATATTTTCCGGTTTCAGGTATACTTTATTTCCTGTCTGCTCACTCAGGTACTCACTGTAAACCAGCTTTGTCTCCTGTGTAACTTTTTTGACGATTTCACTGGCTTCCTCAAAACGATCCAGTGTCAACATTTCACTCATTTACATCCTCCTTCTGAAACAACGCATCTACAAACTGATCTGCATCAAATTTCTGCAGATCGTCGATGCTTTCTCCTACACCAATATATTTTACCGGAATACCAAGTTCGGAATGAATTGCGACAGCAATACCTCCCTTGGCGGTTCCGTCCATCTTGGTCAAAACAATACCTGTGATTTCAGCAGCTTCACTGAACTGCTTTGCCTGAACCAACGCATTCTGGCCGGTGGTGGCATCTAAGACTACTAACGTCTCTCGATATGCTTCCGGATATTCTTTTTCCAGAATACGGTTGATCTTTTTCAGCTCTTCCATCAGGTTTTTCTTGTTATGCAGACGTCCTGCGGTATCACACAGTAACACATCTGCTTTACGGGCTTTTGCTGCCTGTACCGCATCATATACGACAGATCCCGGATCAGATCCTTCCTGTCCTCCGACGATTTCCACACCGGCACGATTTGCCCACTCAGTCAGCTGTTCTCCTGCTGCTGCACGGAAGGTATCAGCTGCGCCTAAGATTACTTTTTTGCCCTGATTTTTCAGTTTTCCGGCTAATTTTCCGATGCTTGTTGTCTTTCCAACACCATTGACACCGATGACCAGAACGACAGATTTTTCTTCTTCAAAACGATATGCCGTATCACCTACATACATCTGCTCTTTGATACTGTTGATCAGCAGTTCCCGACAATCTGCCGGTTCTTTGATGTGATTTTCTTTTACCTTCTGTTTCAGGTTTTCGATAATTTCCTCTGTGGCACGGATTCCGATATCGCCCATGACAAGTATTTCTTCTAATTCCTCATAAAAGTCATCGTCAATATGGGAAAATCCACTAAAAATGGAATCAAATCCGGACACGATATTGTCACGGGTCTTGGTCAGTCCACTGACCAAACGCTTAAAAAAGCCTTTTTTCTCTTTTCCTTCAGCCATACGTTTCTTCCTCCACTTTACTTCTTATGCATCCAGTTCTTTTTCAATCAGGTTGACAGAAACCAGTGCGGACACACCTTTCTCCTGCATAGTGATACCGTACAGGCGGTCTGCTGCCGTCATCGTTCCACGTCGGTGGGTAATGACAATAAACTGTGTATTTTTTGTCAGCTTATGCAGATAATTTGCAAAACGATCAACGTTGGAATCATCCAACGCCGCCTCAATCTCATCCAGCAAACAGAACGGAGACGGTTTTAAATTCTGGATAGCAAAAAGCAATGCAATCGCTGTCAATGCCTTCTCTCCACCCGAAAGCTGCATCATGTTCTGCAGTTTCTTTCCAGGCGGCTGTGCAATGATCTTGATACCACATTCCAGAATGTCCTTGGTTTCTTCCTCGCCGGTCAGTTCCAAAGAACCTTTTCCACCGCCAAATAGTTCCTTGAAGGTTTTATCAAACTCTGTCTGGATATCAGCAAATTTCTCTGCAAACTGCTTACGCATTCCCTCATCCAGATCCGCAATGATCTTCTCCAGACTTGCCTTTGCTTCCTCCAAATCCGCATGCTGTGCATGTAAAAATTCGTAACGCTCAGAAACACTCTTATACTCCTCAATGGCATTGACATTGACATTTCCAAGTTTACGGATCTCATTTCTGATCTCTGCAATCTGTTTTTTCAGATCTGATACATTGATTTCTACCGGAACTTCCTGCTCTTTGGCTGCATGATAGGTAATCTCATACTCTTCCCACATGTAGTTGTTCAGAGATTCCTGCGCGTTTTCTGTCTTTTCTTTTTGCTGATTCAGTCGGAACATCTCTTTGTCCAGATTACTCATAATCTGGGAAAGATCTTCCCGCTGGGTAAAGAAATTTTTCTGTTCGGTCAGCATGGTTTCTTTTTCACCGCGGATAGAAGCTAATTTTTCATCCAGTTCTGTTTTCTGCTGAACGGTCTCCTCGGACTGTTCCTGTAACTGACGGATTTCTGCTTCTCGCTCCTCAATGACAGATTCACTATTTGCACTGTCATGTAAAATCTGCGTTTTTTCCTGCTCCAGACGTCGGATTTCCTCCGCAATTCGCTGAATATTCTGCTGCTGAAAGGATTTCTGCTGCTGTTTTTGAGCAATCTCCAATAAAATCTCATTCAAATCCTGCGAAACACTCTCGATTTCCAAGTTTTTATTTTCTACCTGCTGTGACAGTTCTTTGTTCTGCTCATTAATATTTTTTTCCTGATCAACAGACAGCTGCATCTGCTCTGCCATCTGTTCCTGCTCTGCCGTCCATGATTTTTTGTCTGCATCAATTTTTGCGATTTCTTCATGAATACCGGTGTAAGCTGCTTCCTGTTTCTCCTGTTGCTCACGAATATGCCCGGTTTCCATTTCCAATGTATTTTTATGTAAATATGCCTGTTGCAGATTGACCTGCAGTTCCTCATAATCATCTTTTAAAAGCGCATTTGCAGTCTTGACATCTTCCATACGACTGCGGATTTTCTGCGCTCGTTCCTTACATTCTGCAATCTGTTTTTCCAGCACTTCAATCTCACGATTTCTTCCAAGCAGATTGCTGTTGTTACGGAACGCACCACCTGTCATGGAACCGCCCGGCTGCAGAGACTCACCCTCCAGCGTCACAATACGCAGAGAATAGCAAAATTTTCGTGCCACAGTCACTGCATGCTCAATGGTATCCATTACCAGCACACGTCCAAGCAGATGTCCGGCAACGCCTTCGTACTGCGGCTCCGTATGCACCAGACTGCTTGCAATTCCGATGACCCCTGTTTCGCCAAGTGCTTTTTCCGCCTGCACATGTTCCGGTGCAGACACACTGGTCAATGGTAAAAATGTGGCACGGCCATAACGGTTCTTCTTCAGATATTCGATCATCTGGCGGGCCGTATCCTCGTTATCAGTTACGATATTTTGGATACTTCCGCCTAAAGCAGTTTCAATAGCTGTCTCATACCGCTTGTCCACCTTGATCAGATCCGCAATAACACCGTGAATTCCCGGCGTTTCTTCCTTGCGCTCCATGATGCGCCGAATGCTGTTTCCATAGCCGTCATAACGCTCTGCGATATTGCGCAAAGATTCCAGACGGGAACTGTCCTTATGGAACTGCTCCTTGCACTGATCCATCTTTCCACGCAGTTCTTCAAACTGTTGCCGCCAGTTATTTCGTTTCTGCTCAATAGAAGTCTTTTCTTCTTCCATGGAAACAATGTTTTCTTTCAGTTCTGTCAGCTCTTTTTCCTGCTTCTGCAGCAAACCACTGACATCATTTCCGCCGCTTTTCTGTTCCAGCAGCTCTTTATTTAACTGCGCCCGGTGGATAGAAGCCTGCTCCTGCATGGTTTTCAGACGCTGCTGCTCTGCTTTCATGGAAGCACGGGCATTCAGCAGTCGTAAAATCTCTGCTTTGCCGTCTTCAATCCGCTGTTCCATAGCGGCCGTTTCTTTTCGCAGATTCTCCAGACGTTCCGTTAAAGTTGTCTTTTTCTGCTCCGTCTCCCGGATTTTTTCTTCCAGTTCCGCCTGCTGACCACTGTACTCCTCACCGGATTTTCTCTGACGCTCTATATCAGCCTCCAACGCTTCAATACGACTTTTCACATGTTCTTCATTCTGCTGCGCCGTATGGATCTGCTCCCGCAATACGTTGATCTGACCTTCCAGTTTTTCTCTGGAAACACCGGTTTCATTCATATGCTGCTGCAACACACTGATCTGTTCATCCGCTTTTGCAACATTTTCTTCCAGTTCTTCGTATCTGGCTTTTGCTTTTTCAAAATTCTGTGTCGCTTCCTGCTGCTGATGCTCCGTAATGCCACATTTCTGCTCCAATTCCCGCAGTTCTGCATTCATACGGCCCATCTCAAATAAAAACAGATTTCGATCACAGTTTTTTAATTCTTCTTTTTTCTTCAGATAAATTTTGGCATGCTCTGCCTGACGCTCCAACGGTCCTACCTGCCGTTCCAACTCTGACAAAATATCGTTGACACGCACCAGATTCTGCTGTTCGTCTTCCAGTTTTTTCAACGCCGTTGCTTTTCTTCGCTTGAATTTTACAATTCCAGCAGCCTCATCAAACAATTCACGACGTTCTTCCGGTTTTCCACTCAGGATCTTATCGATCTGTCCCTGACCGATGATAGAATATCCCTCTTTACCAATACCGGTATCATAAAAAAGTTCATTGACGTCCTTCAGACGACATTGTGTGCCGTTAATCAGATACTCACTCTCACCGGAACGATACACCCGTCGCGCCACCGTCACTTCATTATAATCCAGAGGAAGCTTGTGATCGGAGTTATCTAACGTAATCGCCACATAGGCAAAACTCACCGGTTTTCGGTTCTCCGTTCCTGCAAAAATAACATCCTGCATACTGGAACTTCGCAGCTGTTTTACCTTCTGCTCACCAAGCACCCAGCGCACCGCATCCGCAACGTTACTTTTTCCACTTCCGTTCGGACCTACGATACCGGTAATTCCGTTATGAAACTCAAATACAATTTTATTGGCAAAGGATTTAAAACCGTGTACCTCGATTGATTTAAGATACATACATTCCTCCGTTTATTCTCACATAACATAAAGCGGACATTCGCAATCCGCTTTCGCTACTTGCTCATGAACGCAGTCGCTTT
>URDN01000074.1 GCA_900546495.1 uncultured Lachnospiraceae bacterium | reverse complement strand
GGTGGTGGTTTGCCACCTCATTTTGGGTAAAAGAAAAGCAGGAAACCTTTTCTGAACTGCTCCCCGTCAAGAGGACAGAGAAAAAATATAAAATTTTCCCGGCCAGCAGCTAAATGTTGCTGGCCGCTTTTTATGCAGCAAGGCACAACTTGTGTTTTTCTATCGGCGTCAGTACGCCCAAGTTACGCTGGACTCTTCTGGTGTTGTAATAACGGATGTAGCACTCAATCATTTGCACGAGTTCCTGTTTGCTGGTGAAACGCTTGCCGTAATAGCGTTCCCGTTTCAAAATGCCCCAGAATCCTTCCATAGGTCCATTGTCAATGCAGTGAGCCACACGGGACATACTCTGAGTCATTCCAGCCTGTACGAGTTTGTGGTGGAAGGCTCTGCCTGTGTATTGGAAACCTCTATCGCTGTGGAACAGCGGGTGGGCATCTGGATTCGCCTTAACAGCTTTGTCAAAGGTTTTGTAAACGAGTGGATTATCATTGCGCTCACTGATCACATAGGACACGATGCGCCGGTCACAAAGATCCAGAATGGCACTTAGATAGAGTTTATGTACTTCCATGCCACCATACCATTTGAACTCTGTCACATCAGTAAGCCATTTCTCATTCGGCTTCTCCGCATAGAATTGGCGATTCAGCAGATTTTCAGCAAGATACTGAGGGTTCTTTGCCCGTCTTGTGCAGCCGCGGTTATTGTACTTCACAGTGGATCTTATATCTTTGGCCCGGCAGATGCGTAGCACCCTCTTGTCATTGACATAGATACCATGGTCATGACGCAAATCGTCATTCAATCTCCGGTAACCTTTATCTGGACTTTCTGAATGGATTTTCTCAATCTTGTCGGCCAACTGTTCGTTCTCCTTTACTCTGTGGCTTAGCTTTCCGGAAGCCCATTTGTAGTAAGCAGAACGGGATACATGGAGAAGGTCACAGGCTGTCTCAACAGCAAACCCTTGTTCTTCGTGACACTCTCGAATGGCTATATAAGTATGTCGTTGTCTTACTTCTGAAAGGCATCCCTCCTCTCTACTTCGTCCAATTTTTTTAACAGTGCATTCTCCATTTCCGCCAGATACAGTTTATGTTTGAGTTGCTCAATCTCAATTTGTGCCTGTTCCAGCTCGGTACGGGGAGTTTGGTCCTTCTTGCGCTGTCCACGCCGGTCTTGTAATCCTGCTTCTCCCATCTGTTCAAAACGAAGTGTCCAAGTACGAACTTGTTGGTAGCTTACCTGGTATTTTAAGGCTATTTCTCCGTAGTTTTTCCCTATAGCGATACATTCCCTGACGATTTGAACTCGTTCCTCAAATGTGGTTTCTCGTCCTTGCTTCATGTAACTTCCTCCTCCAGAAAACTTTGTAGAGTTGAAATCTCCATGAGCATTATACACCTTTATCCAGTTGCTGAGTTGACGATCATTTCGCAACTTATATTTTTTGCTGATTTCTTCGAGACTTCCCACCCCGGATAAGTATTCCAGCACCGCCTTTAACTTTAGTTCTGGCGGATAGACACGATTTTTCCGATATGGTAAAAATCCAGCCGCCCCTTCTGTCTCATACCGTGCACTCCATCTATAAATCGTCGTTGTCCCAACTCCTGCATCCCGGGCCGCCTGAACTAAGCTTATTTCCCCTTGCCGGTACTTCTTGATAATCTCGACTTTTTCTTCTGTGTTTAGTTTACCTTTTTGTGACATAGAATTGCTCCCTTCATGATGACAGTTTGTTTTTTCACTGTCTCTCATAAAGGGAGCATATCATTTCAGATTTCCTGCTTCCTATATCATCACTGATGACAAATCATTCAATTTCAACTATATCTGTAATAGTAGCATATCTGGTAAATGGTAAGTAGAGTAATTGAACACTATCGCCAGTTTCGCACCAATCTACCTTACCAATTTTATAACTTCTTCCATTTTCAAGATAGATTAGCATTCCGTTTTTTTTAACAACTACTCCTTGAACTTCCTTATAGTTTGCAGTTAAAACATACGGCAAGTCTAAACAAGAAGGTAATGTTCCTATCAAACAGTAAATTATACTTATCAATAAGAAAAACTTTTTTACTATAATATTAAGCTTCTTCTCATGTTTCTGTGCCCATTTTTGTTGTTTAGGATAAAATAATTCCCACTTAACTATTTTTAATTTAGAAATAGCAAGAAAGGCACAAACTATGGCACAAATACTCATTATGATAAAGTATAGCCAGTATAGTGATAATCTATCAGTACTCATAATATCCTCCCCTGTTTTGAAAACTTTGCGGACAAACAATCAATATATTTCATCACATATATTAAAGTGCCGAATAGAAAATAACTTTTCTTCATTATACTTCATCAAATTAAAGAATGGAAGATATTTTCTTATTCCCTAAAGCAAAAGCACATGTCATTTTCAAAACGAAAATAGCAAGTGCCTTAGAGTTCCATATTCAATTTGGGATGCAAAAAAGCAGGAGACCTTTTCGAATCTCCTGCTTAGTAAAGCTGTAAAGTTTTTAATTAGAATGCTTTTCTTCTACATCCTTAAATAATTCTATCCTTTATGGAATTCAACTATTCTGTTGACGGCATATGAATACCCAGAAACACCACGCCAAAAGGACTTTCTCTGTGGCAGATTTCCAGAGGCTCGCCATTCATAGCCATTTCATAAATTTTTTCTGTAACAGCGAGTTCTGTTTCTTTTCCATTATTCATCACAATGGTTAGCTCGTAGCCATCATCCACATCCGGGTCATCTGCGTGGCTGTCCACAACAACAGCCGGATAGTGCTGCGGCGGGCCAATGAGCGCTGCGTTAACGCAGTAATGCAGTCCCACCGCAGCAAACAGTCCAATGATCGCCATAAAAAATCCTGCGTTTAAGCGCATTCGTTTCGGCGTGCGAAGGATCAACAGCACGGTCAGGACTGTGGCAATAGTTAAGACTCGAACCAGCCAACCCCAGTTTCCATCTGCTTCCTGTAGAATCCAACCACCCCAAAAATAGTGAATTTGGCTAATATAGAGAAGTCCAATCAACATGACCAATATGATGGGCATTTTTATATGCATCGCATTCCACTCTGGAGTGGCGTTCTTTGGTCGGTCATCAAAGAGCAGCACCGGGGCAAACACCAGACAGAATATCAGAAATGGGATAGGAGCCAGGGCGTCGATTTTCATAACAGTTGTGAACTTTGCGTCAGCGAAAAGATATAGTGGAATAGGAATAAGAACGCCAATGGCAAATAATACAATAACAACCCACAATCCAATTCGGATGCCCTTGATATGGTCATGCCAGCGAGTGCGGTACTCCTCACGCCATTGGACGGTGCTTTCCTCCTGGTCTGCTTGTTTGGTCTGCTTTTCCATGTTAGGTGTCAGGGTTGCAGTAAGATTGGTGCTTTCAAGCCACTCTGCAAACCGTGGGATGCCCCGCATATTTGTTTCGATGGAGGCTAGCTTTTTTCCGTCCTTGTTCCGCAGATGGAGAGATCGGTTGGCTGTCAGCCAAACGGAAGTTACCTGCCCTGGTGCAAATTCCCATTTCCGGCCCCAACTGCTGATGTACCACATGGAGTTATCCCGAAACACAAACAAGGTGCGATTGCGTCCGGCCAGCAGCATCCACACACCCAACAGCATGAATGGTAACCCAAGCAGAGTACAAACAAATGTCGAGCCAGCGTCAAAAGGCGGTGTCCCAGCCACGATAACGGCTGTCAGCATCATAACAAGGGAAAGCACCCACTGGATGATCCCAAACACGGCGACTATTTTCCGTTCCCGCACAATGACGATCGGTTGTTGCATTTCTTCCGGCTCTTTGTGTCGGCAGAACAGCAGTATAAGACCAAATCCGAGAAGAATCAGCAACAACACAACGCCAGTCCATACACCGACCATATCAAGCGGCTCATTCCCATCGGGAATAAAAATCAGTGGGAGTAGGAGCAAAGCAAAAGCGGTGGTGATACCGCCGGCAATCATACATGGCCACTTGCTGCCGGGGGTTGGCAGGTCATGGGGCGGTTCCAGAGGCTTTTGGGGAGCATATTCCGTCTGGATCGTCGCCAATTCCGGTGGCTGTTCCAGCACATGGGCGCAGTGAGGACATTGGGACACATACGCCATCTCACAACGATGACCTTTCCCGCCCATGGGCAAGGGCTGGCCGCAGGCAGGGCATATCCAGCAGCGTTGGAAGATCTTTTTTTGCATTTGTTTTAGTATCAGGAGCGACGCTGCCGGAAGAAGAAAAATCAACAGAAATAGCCAAGGGCTGTTCGCGGTGATTAGACCAATCATCAAAATGGTAAAGCACATCGCTATTCCAATCAGAAAGCGGCTTCCCATCTTGGCGGCCTGCTTTGTTGCGAAAATATAGGTTTCGTTTCCCTGCTTCATGCCTGCGTGCTGAAGATCCAATAAAAATGCTTCGATCAGTTCATACAGATCGTCTAAGTCATCCACATATTCACTGGTAAATTGGTCATACAGATTTCCGTTTACATATATCTTTACGCCAGATTGGTTTACTTCGACCTTGCAGTAGAGCCGTTTTAGAATCAAACTGTCTCCAGAGAATTCCAGCTGATACTGGGGATATTGCGCTTTTAGGCGCTCATACAATTTTTTGAGTTCGTTTTCTTGATACATAGGTAATCTCCTTCAAGTAAGGGGGTGAGATTTTAATCAGCATTTCTGCTGTTGATGTTTCTGGTTATGTGTAAGTTTTCATTTTGTTCAGGAGGATGTCCAGATTTTCTTCCTGCGTAGCAAACCCATAGACTTATTTAGATATTCGGAACTTTATCATATCTCCATCTGTTAAATAGATTTGGAGAATATATTGAAGCGGAAACAGACTTTTTCGCACTTTTGTTTTCTGGATACTGCTGAAAGGGATACGATTGGTTCCCTTTAATTTTTTCGAATCGCCTTGAAGAAGGGATACCAATATCGCATTTTCGCTCAATCCTAAATATCCAAATGTGTAATTTCGCTTTTTTTGCAATAGTGTGCCGCAAATCGGTGCTTTTAAGGTTTCGCCTATTTCCAGCAAATTGGAAAGTAAAGGGACCATCTGTTCGTAAAATGTCATTTCAGTACCTCCGTTAAAAAGGAAAAGACAGCTACTAATAAGAAAAAGTAATTGTCATATCTATATGAGAACATTATAGCATTTGTCTGTTTTTTCGTCATCATTTTTCTACTATACAACTGGGAATTAAAAGGTAAATAAACTGTGAATAGACATAAAAGGATTTGCAAAAAGAAAAACCGACGCATGATCGCTTTACGCTCAATACATCGGTTTCTTCATCTGACCTTAACGGTCATATTCAGTTGTGGCAGATTGTTATTACAATGCCTGTTTTAGAATGTGGCAAATATTTTACTTTTATAAAATCATCTTTATGAATACCATTTTCCCAATACAAATTTAAGTCATGTAGCTTACCATTATCCTTTTCTTCCACAACAACATTGTAACATTCTAACTTATTTGATGATTCTATATTTGAACCTTTTACCACAGTCCCTTCCGTTATTACTGCTCCTTTACTTACCACAATCGGAATATCCATCAATGCTGATAATCCAAAACTGCAACTTACAAAAATCATATTAGAAATCACTATCAAATTGATAAGAAAGTCAACTATTCTTTTCCGCTTTTTTAGCATATCTCTTAGACGACATTGTATCATCCTGTCTGGATTAAATCTAATCCACCCTTTTCTTATATATCTCACTAATAAATATCCTGCAAACGCATAGATGGCAAAAACTTTTCCATAAAACATTAACAAAAACAAATTCCAATTCATATTATGCCCCCCTCTCTACTATGCAGTAAATTTGAATATAATCATTAGCTCTAAAACGAAATTTATTGTGTTATAAGAAATTATACTTCATCAACTTAAAGAATGGAAGAAAAAATTTTGTGTGCAGAGTTCCTGTTCAAGCCTTGTAACGCACATTTCCGCAAAATCCATAGTCCCCGATACTTTCCTCACAGGCGATAGGCAACGGTCAAAACATCAGGTCTGCACCTG
>URDN01000073.1 GCA_900546495.1 uncultured Lachnospiraceae bacterium | reverse complement strand
CCGCCCTCATTGCCTGCGGCGGATTGGATACCGCTCGGACTGTGACTGGACGGGAGTACCATTATGCTCTTTGTGGGTTATGGCGAAACCGAGGGCTACCCGATATTTGGAGTCAGTATAGGTTCGCTCACCACCTTTCATCGCTATTTGCTTGTCGGCAGGTCTTGGCGTACTGCTCCGCACGCTTATGCTCATCACAATCACAAAGAGGAAGTATTTGGCGAATGACTATTCGGTTGTCAAGGAACAATCCTGTTTACGCCACACAAAGGAAAACAGGGTGGAGGATTTCGTCCTCTCACCCTGTCGCCAATGGGAAACTATGAATTTCCCCTCATAATTAAAATATTTTTTTGATTTTTTCTTTCAGCCTGTCCATACGCCTGTAAACCGCCTTTTGTCAAATATCAGAGGGAATGTTCATTGAAATTATTTTAGGAGAATTTGTTACTAAATCATTATAGAGCTTATTAAGATAATGATTATTGCATATCAAATATTATTTACTCCTTTTTCAAGCGTTGATTTATTTCTTTGCACTTGCAAAAATTATTTTATGTTAAAAAATCTTAGGTTTTTAAACAAATCATCTTTACCATCTTGAATTGATCAGAAACTGCCATACTGACCTTTGTGGATAGCTTTAAACTGTTTTTAGGGATGTAACGATAGTATGGTTCCTCCGTAATCACTTTCACATTATTCCCGATTTTTGCTGCCAGTTCTTCCGCGGAATCCACATAAAAGAACATCTGTGCATCGGCATGGCCGACCTGTTTCATATATTTTTTCTTCATCATGGTCATGCCTCTTTTGTTCACCGTATCAAAAACAACTTCCATATTTCCAAATTGCCCAATCATACGCAGAAGGGCAATGACCTTATGTTCCTCAAAATAATGAAATAATCCGCCTGCAGTAACGAGAATAGGAGTATCAAGTACATCATTGCGAACTTTTTTGATCCAATCCTTTGCAAAGGCATCCCCGGAAATATATAATTCCCTCTCTGGTTCGGGAAGAAGATCTCGCCGGTATTCTATCACATGCGGTAGATCCACGGCATACCAGTGTGTCTTTCCGTTATCACATCGGTGATAGGTTGTCTCCAGACCACAGCCCAGCTGGACAATCACACCGTCCGGTCTGCGTTCCAGAAAAGCCCGAATAATCCGATCCATATTAGCAGACCGGGAAGCAGAGGCCAAAAGGGTATACTGGTTCTGCATATTCTGTTCAATCAAGTCTAACGGCAGCCTATTTTTCAATTCCAACGCCTTTTTATCATATAAAATTTGTGGGCAATGCTCACTGGCATAGATTCTGCCCAGCATAGGGACAAACAGGGTATCCTCCACAACGCCTAATGTTTGCATAACCAGCCCTCCCTTTTCTTTACGCAAGTTTCCAATTCTGGCTTTCTGTCTGCAGTTTTACCATATGGGCATATACACCATTCTTTTCTTCCAGATTCTTTGGTGATCCTTCTTCTGCCACGGTGCCATCAGAAAGGACAACAATTTTATCTGCTCCTGCTACGGTACGCATCCTGTGGGCGATGACCAGAACCGTTTTATCTGCGATCAGACGGGAAAGGGCTGTCTGTATCAGAGTTTCATTCTCCACATCCAGGGAAGCAGTGGCTTCATCTAAAAGAATGATCGGCGCATTTTTCAGAAATGCACGGGCAATAGAGATACGCTGGCGCTCTCCGCCGGAAAGTTCACAGCCATTTTCCCCGATATTGGTATGCCATCCATCCGGCAGTTTTTCCGCAAATTCATCCACATTGGCAAGTTTCGCAGCAGCAATGACCTGTTCATCTGTGGCGTCTTTGTTTCCGATTCGGATATTTTCCAGAATCGTATTGTCAAACAGTGTAACATCCTGGAATACGATGGAATACAGAGAAAGCAGTGTTTCCGGGTCAATTCGGGATACATCCATGCCTCCCACGGTAATCTTTCCTCTGTTAATATCCCAGAACCTTGCTGCCAGCCGGGATACGGTTGTTTTTCCGCCGCCAGATGGGCCGACCAAAGCCGTAACCTCTCCCTGTTTTGCCGTAAAGGAAACATCTTTCAATACGGTTTCTCCGGTATTGTAGGCAAACCTAACATGGTCAAAGACAATATCATACCCCTGATTGGAAAGCCTGTCGCTGCCCTGCTGGATCGGATGATCGAGAATTTCATTCATACGGGCAATGTTGGTTCGTGTACTGATGACTGCCGCAAGATTCTGGAGTGCGCCCTGCAGAGGGTCATATAAACGGGATACTACCAGAAGGAACATAAAGAATGTAAGCACGGAGAGGCTTCCTTGCATGAGCAAAACAGCTCCCACCAGCGCAACCGTTGCAATACCAAGCTTCAGCACCAGCGATGCGGAAACCACAAAAACAGCAAGGCCGAATTCATTGAGGATGGAACGATGCTCCACGGCACGGATCTTCTTTTCCAGACCTTTTAAATATGCCTGCTCCGCATTGTTCGCTTTCAGGTCACGAACCGTTTCAATGCACTCCTGTATCCCGTCTGCGCAGGCCATCTTTACATCCATGGCTTTCTGATTCAGATTTTCCTGAATCTTTGCGGAAAATCCCACAATCGCAAAGGCAACCGGCAGAACCCATAAGGCAGCCAGTGCCATTCTCCAGTCCGTAAAGAGCAGACCAATGGAAATCAGAACTGTAGAAATGATCGAACCCGCAAGCTCAGGGATAAAATGCGAAAAACTCTGCTCCAGGAAGGTACAATCCGCCATAATGGTACTGGTAAGATCGGCTAAATCCTTTTTCCCGAAAAAGGAAAGGGGGATTTTGCGCAGATGCTCTGCCAGGGTAATGCGGCGGATACCGCTTTCTTTGTAAGTGGCAAAATAGGTCGCATTGTATTGAAAGAAAGTGGTCAGCAGAATCAAGCCGATACACACCACGCAGCCTGCCACATAAAATGGAATTTTCTCGCCGGGAACACCCCCGTTCATCAGATCGCTGACCAGGTAATATAAAAGTCCCACCGGAAACATAAAAGACAGATTCTGAAGGACACAGGCCAGGCAGCCTTTGATCAGGTCTTTTGCTCCCTGTTCAGACAGGGCATATTTTTTCTGCAGTTTTTTGATCATATCACTGCACCTCCTTTGTTACCTTCCATTGCACGGAAGTCTGGTAATTTTTCCACATACGGCTGAATATACCGTCTTTTGCAAGCAATTCGCGACTGTTTCCGCACTCGGCAACCCGTCCGTCGCAAATGACAAAAATCTGATCCACATTTGTTACGGTAGAAAGCCTGTGGGCAATCATAATCACTGTCTTACCCTCGGAAAGTCTTGAGAAAGCAGCCTGTACGCGGCTTTCGTTATCCGGGTCAGCAAAGGCAGTGGCTTCATCCAGAATGATAATCGGAGCATTTTTCAGCATCACACGGGCAATGGCAATTCGTTGCTGCTCGCCGCCGGAAAGATAGACACCCTTTGTACCGATGACCGTATCCACACCCTGTGGGAGTTTTTCCAGAATATCATCGCATTGCGCGTGATGAAGGGCAGTCAGAACTTCCTCACGGGTAGCTTCCGGTTTTCCCATACGCACATTTTCCAGAATAGATGCCTTGATCAGACGGCTGTTCTGAAATACGAAAGACACCGTGTTCATGAGTTCCTCTTTCGGGATGTCTTTCACATTAACACCACCGATTTTTACCATTCCGCTCTGGGGATCAAAGAATCGGGAAATCAGGTTGGCAAGGGTTGTTTTTCCACCGCCGGATGGACCTACAAAAGCTACCGTCTGTCCTGCAGGAATGGTCAGTGAAATATCTTTTAATACTTCTTTTTCTCCATCATAGCTGAAATGAACCGATTTCAGTTCCACGGAAGCGTTTTGAGGATGCTTTGAATGTTTCGTTTCCTCCAGAGGCTTCAAATGCAAAACGCTGTCAATTCTCTGTAAAGCGTCGTCTACGATCATGGCGTTTTCACTTTGGAACATAATGCGTGTCAGTGTGACAGAAATAACCGGTGTAATGATGATATAGAAAATAAGATCCAGTAAGAAACCGGAAGTTACACCGTCTTGCGTAAGCAACAGTCCTCCGGCAATCAGTGTGGCAAAAACGCCGTTGATCGCAGCTGTATAGAACATCATCGGTGTCCGAAGCTGCCTGGTATAAGCAATCACCCATACTTTATACCGGTCAATGGAGTCTTTAAACTTCTTAAAGGAAAAGATCGTCTGGCCAAAGGTTTTTACCACCGGAATCCCACGGACATACTCTACCGCTTCATTGGACATATCATCCAGCGCATTCTGGTATTCTTTCATCTTTTCCTGCATCTGCTTTCCGGTCATTGTCATCATGATCAGAAAGCCCAGCACAACCGGAACAAGGCTCAATAGTCCCAGTCTCCAGTCAAACACGAACAACAGCACCAAAAGACCGCAGGGGGTTGCAATGGCATTGGCTCTGTCGGGAAGCTGATGGGCGAGATAGGTTTCGGTGGCTGCGCTGGATTCGTTGACAATCTTGCGCAGTTTTCCGCTGCCAAAACTCTCGGCAAACCCAAGAGGCAACTTAACAATATGCTCCATGGTCTGGATACGCAGGTTTGTGGCAATACGAAATGCTCCCAAATGGGAACACATCAGCCCTGCTATGTAGACAAGCACCGCTATAACCGCAAACAATACTGCCATCCAGCCATTACCGGTCAGGTTCTGTGCCTGGTCAAAATTCGGTGCCACCTCCAATACTTCCTTGATCATTTTCCAGATGTAATAGAATGGTACCAGAGCAATCAGGGCACTGATCGCAGAAAGCACCCAGGAAGCATAGGTCAGGTACTTATGGCTGCCTGCAATTTCCAGCAGGCGTGATAAATTGGATTGCTTTTTCAAAAAAATTCCTCCTTTTCTTTGTGTTTATGATAAAGAGAACACGTCTATGTTCTTACAATATCCGAATTTAGATTAGTTTCAGCTAACTATCAAGCAAAAATTATAAGGCATTACTGCCCCATAATTTTCATCCATCCCGCTGTATAAAAGGCGCGCATTTCTCTGACGTAGTTTTCGGCATCTTTGAGCGGCATTTCGTGGATGATCAATTCAAAAAAGGTATGAAACATTCCGGTGATCAGAATATGCTCCAGCGAAGGATCGATATGCGGAGAGGGCCTTCCAAGCTTCCTTAAAACCTCCTGATAGGCATGAGTCCCTTCCACTTCAATCTCCACCATTTCATCAATTAGCCCGGCAAATTTTGTTCCTTCCGAACAGCAGAGGATCAGTTTACATTCCTCTAAATGTTCGTACGCATAATGGAGCATATCGTACATACAAAGCCCCGAAATGTCACTCATGACTTCCGGCTGCTGGGCAGCTGGTAGTTCGGCGAACTCCTGCTGTGCCTTTATAAAACGTTTGAGAATATATTCGTAATGCTCACCAACGATGGCTTCAAAAAGTTCTTCTTTACTTTTATAATATCCGTAAAAGGCTCCGGTAGTCATTCCCACGGATTTCACAATATTCCGCAGGGAAGCGTCTTTATATCCTTTTTCTAAAAATTCTGCTTTCGCTGCCCGGTGGATATTTTCTAAAGTCGTTCCATTTCCGTTTATTTTGCACACCTCCTATATAACAGTGCTATATAACACTGTTATAATTTTAATCTTTAAAAAAGATTTTGTCAAGAGCAACAAGAAATAGTTGCATAAAAATAGCAATCCAAACAGCATTCTGCACTTTATTACTGATAAAATTTTTAAATACTGGTTTTGACAAAAGTTTCATTTTTTCTAATAAATGATAAGCAGGGTGGAGTTTGTTCTCACACCCTGCTTTGTGATTATCATGAACTACTCGAAGATCTTCTTCACTTTTTCTTTCAGCCTGTCCATATGCCTGTAAACCGCCTTTTCGGTAATCTTCAGATACCTGGCTATTTCATGAGTGCTATACCCCTGGATCTTCATCAGAACGATCTGAAGGGTAAGCCTGTCCACGGTGATCAGCACATGATACAATTTCTGATTCTCAATACGATCCAGAAAGTCCTGTACTGTTTTCAGTTCTGCTTGATCAGTGGATGCTGCTACGGTATCCAGATATGTACCTGTTCTATCATGGCTAGTGTTATTTTCCTATATCATATCTCAAATCCAGAAAAAAAATTTAGGATGTCGATGCAGACAATATCTGCCTGATCAACACCCTGTTTTTACTGTTCCAAGTTATCGAGCCAGTCGTCGAAACTCTTCTTAGAGATGCGATACTTTCCGCCATCCAACTGGATCCACCGGA
>URDN01000072.1 GCA_900546495.1 uncultured Lachnospiraceae bacterium | reverse complement strand
AGCGGTCGGAGATAGGCGGCGCAGCGAAGATAGGAAATCTGTCGTGCCGGCATTGAAGTTTTTTCATCTTGTTCCTTAAACGACAAACAAGAATTTATTTTTTTACCCCACGTGTATCACGGTTTGCAACTCTAAGCCGGTTCAGATGCACGGCTTTTTCTTTTACCATAATAATTTCTTCCGTTTCACCGTTCAGCTGCCATACATCCGTCAGCATTTCTCCATCTCCCAGACGCATACCTCGCACACCGACTGCTCCTTTTTTCTTCTCCGGAACATCTTCGGTTGCAAAGCGCAGGAAATAGTTTTTCTGCGACTGGAGCACTAATGTTGTCTCTGGTTTTGTTACTGCCATATACAGGATTTTGTCTCCTTCCTGTAATTTTGTAGCTGCAGTGGTTCGCTTAGAAACGTCAAATTCACTGCCTGCCACTATTTTGCACATAGACTGCTCTGTCACAAACAACAGCTTCTTGTCCATTATATTTTCCAGTGCAGTGATGTATACAATATTTTCTGTGCTGCTGTCATAATTACTGATATTGTCCACCGGAATACCCTTATCACGGAATTTTCCATATGGAATATCAGCAACTTTAACCAGATGCATCTGTCCGTTGTCCGTAAACAGGCAGATTTTTCCATCACTCATACAAGGAACAATCTGCTTATTTTCACTGTCTGCAGCTTCTTTGTTACGCTCATAAACGGAATTATCCACGGTCTTCACATAACCGAAACGATCCATCAGCAATACAACAGGCACAGCTTCTGCTTCTTTTTCTTTGTATACAGCTGCTTTTCCGTTTTCAATCACAGTCAGTCGCGGATGGGAAAATTCTTTTTTCAGTGCTTTCAGCTCTTTGATAATGACTTTTGCCATTACCGCACGGCTTCCAAGAATTTCCTGATACAGTGCAATATTTTTCAGTGTTTCCTCATGTTCTGCCATCAGTGCTTCAATTTCCAGTCCGATCAGCTTGTACAGACGCATTTCCAGAATGGCTGTTGCCTGTCGCTCTGAAAAATGAAGCATGGATGCTGTTTTTTCGGAAAGTTTGGATTTGAATTTAATTCCTTCTGTCTCTCCGGTGATCAGACATTTTTTCGCCTGTTTGATATTTTTACTTCCACGCAGGATTTCGATAATCAGATCAATGACGTCACAGGCCTTGATCAGACCTTCCTGAATCTCACACTTGTCCTGCTCTTTCTTCAACAGAGTTGTATACTTGCGGGTGGCAAGCTCATACTGGAACTGTACGTTGTGACGAATTACGGATACTAATCCCATAGTCTCCGGTTTGCCGTTTGCTACTGCCAGCATGTTTACACCAAAGGTATCTTCCAGACGTGTCTTCTTATATAAGAGATTACACAGGTTCTGCGCATCGGCTCCTTTTTTCAGATCGATGACGATACGAATGCCGGCCTTGGAAGACTGGTTGGATATATCCACGATATCGGATGTTTTTTTCGTCTCAACCAGACTGTATACATCATTCAGGAATTTACCGATATTTGCACCGATCATTGTGTACGGAATTTCCGTGATAACGATACGTTCTTTTCCGCCCTTCATCGGCTCAATCTCTACTTTTCCACGCAGTTTGATCTTGCCATTTCCGGATTCGTAAATGGAAACCAGTTCGTCTTTGTTGATGACGATTCCACCGGTCGGGAAGTCCGGTCCCGGAATGTACTCCATCATTTCTTCTGTGGTAATATCTGGATTTTTCATGTATGCGATCACACCGTCAATGACTTCACCAAGATTGTGCGGCGGAATGCTGGTTGCCATACCTACCGCAATTCCCTCTGCACCGTTGATCAGT
This sequence comes from uncultured Lachnospiraceae bacterium, assembly GCA_900546495.1. GTDB lineage: Bacteria > Bacillota > Clostridia > Lachnospirales > Lachnospiraceae > Eubacterium_I. Next base: position 4,496 of record URDN01000072.1, on the reverse strand, counting down.
ATGTTTGGCACTTTTACCGGAAGTACGGAAGGTTCTTTCTCGGTCGCATCAAAGTTCGGAATAAAATCTACCACATCTTTATCTAAATCTGCCAGATACGCCTGCTGTGTGATCTTCTGCAGACGCGCCTCGGTATAACGCATTGCTGCGGCACCGTCCCCCTCGATGGAACCAAAGTTTCCATGCCCATCCACCAGCGGCATACCGTATTTGAAGTCCTGCGCCATAACGACCAGGGCTCCATAAATAGAACTGTCACCATGCGGATGATATTTACCCATGGTATCGCCGACTATACGCGCACACTTACGATACGGGCGGTCATAGCGGATGCCCAGCTCGTGCATATCATACAGCGTTCTGCGCTGTACCGGTTTCAATCCGTCCCGCACATCCGGCAGGGCACGGGCAATGATAACACTCATTGCATAGTCGATATATGATTTCTGCATGATCTCCGAATACTCGGTCCGGATGATCTGCTCTCTGTTTTCTGCCATGTTTCTCTCCTACAATCACTATTCAGGGTTCACCTGCGAATCCTGATCCGGATCAGACAAATATTCTTTTTTGTTTCTGATCTGGGTTTTTCTACTCTATTCGTTTATCGGATCATTACATTATCCGCTTACATTACTTTATTAGATATCCGGTTCTACATCGTTCATTTTCAGACTAATTATCCTACTTATTTCATTTTCATTCATTAGATATCTAATTCTGCATCGTTAGCATGCTCATAAATAAATGCTTTTCGTGGCGGTACATCCGTACCCATCAGCATTTCTGTCACATCCGATGCCATACGTCCATCCTCGATCTCTACTTTTTTCAGCATACGTGTCTCCGGGTCCAGTGTGGTCTCCCAGAGCTGTTCTGCATCCATCTCACCCAGACCTTTGTAACGCTGCAATGTGAAACTTCCAGTGTGTGTCTTGCGGTAACGCTCTAGAGCTGCATCATCATAGAGATACTCTTCTTTTCCCTTTGACGGAATCACTTTATAAAGTGGCGGCATTGCAATGTATACATGCCCCTCAAAAATCAGTTCCGGCATAAAACGATAGAATAATGTCAGAAGCAGTGTGGAAATATGCGCACCATCCACATCGGCATCTGCCATAATAACAATCTTATCATAACGCAATTTGGAAATATCGAAATCGTTGCCGTATCCCTCGGAAAAACCGCATCCAAACGCATTGATCATGGTCTTGATTTCCGCATTGGCCAGCACTTTATCAATACTTGCTTTCTCAACATTCAAAATTTTTCCACGGATTGGAAGAATCGCCTGGAAATTACGATCGCGGGCGGTCTTTGCGGAACCACCGGCAGAATCTCCCTCGACGATGAAAATCTCACATTTGGAAGCATCCCTGCTCTCACAGTTTGCCAGTTTTCCGTTGGAATCAAAAGAAAATTTCTGCTTTGTCAGCAAATTTGTCTTTGCCTTTTCTTCTGTCTTACGGATTTTTGCCGCTTTCTCCGCGCAGGATAATACTATTTTCAGCGTCTCCAGATTTTTGTCAAAAAACAGCTGAATCTCGTCGCCGGTTACTTTCGCCGTAATACGGGACGCATCCTGATTATCCAGTTTTGTCTTGGTCTGTCCCTCAAAACGCGGATCCGGATGCTTGATGGAAATAACTGCAGTCATACCGTTACGCACATCTGCGCCGGTAAAATTTGCGTCCTTTTCCTTCAAGATTCCAAGCTGACGGGCGTATTGATTCATCACCGTTGTAAAAATCGTCTTAAAACCGGTGATATGCGTACCGCCCTCTGCATTGTAAATATTGTTACAGAAGCCCAGAATATTTTCATGAAACTCATTTGTATACTGAAATGCAGCTTCCACGGTGATGCCTTCGCTCTCCCCCCTGAAATAAACCACGTCATGCAATACTTCTGCTTTTTTATTCAGATCACGAACAAATCCGATGATACCTTCTTCTTCATGATAAACGATATGCTCCGGCTCCTCACCGCGCAGATCCTCATATACAATTGTCAGATTCGGATTCAGATATGCGGTCTCATGCAAGCGACTTTTTACTTCATCCTCTTTGAATCTTGTCTTTTCGAAAATTTCCGGATCCGGGAGAAAATTAATCTTTGTTCCGGTCTTTTTTGTCTTTCCGATCACCGGGAGCAAACCATCCACCAGCGGCTCCACAGCCACTCCACGCTCATAACGGTCATGGTGAATTGCACCGTCCCGGCTGATCTGTACATCCAGATAAGTGGACAATGCGTTTACTACGGAAGATCCAACACCGTGCAAACCTCCGCTTGTCTTGTATACAGAATCATCAAACTTTCCTCCGGCATGCAGCGTTGAAAAAACAAGTCGTGCCGCCGGAACTCCTTTTTCATGCATTCCAACCGGGATACCTCGTCCATTATCCTCAACGGTACAGGAACCATCTGCTTCCAGTGTTACCCTGATTTCACTGCAGGCTCCTGCCAGATGCTCGTCCACCGCATTATCTACGATCTCATAGATCAGGTGGTTCAAACCCTTGCGGGACACACTTCCGATGTACATACCCGGACGCTTACGAACCGCTTCCAGGCCTTCCAGTACGGAAATACTTCCCGCGTCATATGTTACTTTATCTGCCATTTTTTCATCCTTTCAAGTCAGTGAACAAATGTTCACTAAAGTTTTTCTATTTTACCACAAAAACGGGAATCCCGCAAGGTGGATTCCCGTTACAGCCAACTACAGCTGTCGTTTCTTACTCTTCTGTTTTTTCCTGTCTGCCACTTTTTCTCTTTTTCCAGATTTTGCGAAGCACTACGACAACCACCACACAAATGACAACAATCGGGAGCAATATTGGCAGACCGCCCAGTAATCCAACCATAAAATTCTGAAATCCCTGTCTCATCTGATACAGATTATCGTTAAATTTTATTTTCACACGCTCACCAAAAGTTGTTCCAGCCGCGGAACTTTCCCGGTTTACCTCGTACAAATCCAGATATACGGTACTGTAAATCACCTGATTATCATAGACACGAAGCTGTGATTCATAATTTTCAATTTCATAACGAACCTCTGTAATCTGAGACTGGATAGCCAGAATATCTTCCATTGATGTGGCCTGCTCCATCATGGAAAACAGTGCATCTAATTCTTCCCGCAGTGCTTTGATATGGGTATCCAGATCTGTATACTGCAGCGTAACATCCTCCGTACTTTCACCAAAGGTTCGCACATTAGACGCATTTTTCACTTCGCCCACAAAATCATCCAGTTTATCTGCCGGGATACGAAGAACAAGATATGCATATCGTGTCATATCCATTCCATAATCCCCGCCAACATCTGAATTTTCCACATAACCGCCGGCACTCTCCGTCTTTGCCCGCACATCCGCTACCAATGTATCAAACTCGGTAGTCTCTGCTGACATATTGACTGTTTTGATCAGTTTCTGCTCTGTGTTAACCCCTTCCACCTGTTCAAATTCTGTTCCATTCGTATCTGCTCCCTGTTCTTCAAAGTCCTGTGCACTTTGTTCCACGGCATCGTCTGTATTTGCTGTTGCTTCTGTGGCACCATCCTCAGCCGTTGTTCCCTCACTGGCTGTTTTCTGATTATCTGCCCGAAAAGCACCGAAACCACTTTCACTGCGATTTGTGGCACCGCTGTCTGCACTTGACATTGCGCTTTTTCCACATCCGATTGTTAACAGCATACATCCAGCCAACAACATACAAAGTATCCATTTTCCCAAAACAGAACATTTACCCGCTTTTTTCTTTTCTCTCATGATTCTTCTCCTCCTGCAATCACTGCTGTTATCCGACATCAAATCCAATCCGAATTGGCTGTAGCTATTATCTGACATCAAATTCGATCTGAATTGACTGCACATACTGGTCGCCACCATCGATATTTCCAATAGAAATATTTTTCAGCAGGCGGTAATGACCTGCCCCAAGAGAACCATATACATTTGTCCAGTCTACGTACCAGTCAAACCAATTCTGTTTATCCCCTGACTTCACTAAATGTAAAATATCGTAACATGCGATTTCATACTGCTTTTGACACTCCATCCATGTATCTGTCGTCTCATCATAAACTTCTATACCTTCGTAATCATCTCCAAAACTAATATCTTCATCGCCGTTATTTGTCAATCTTACTTTCAGGGATGTTGGTGTCACTTCCAGCACTTTTATATCCACATTCTGTGCAAGCATCCCCGTAGATGCTGATGCGTCTTCCTCTGTGCCCGCCGAATCCTGACTGCTTTCTGTTTCTTTCTTATCCTTATTTAAAACATTAGATTCATTCTCCTGCGTATCCGAAGCATCCACGTTTCCACTTATTGTATCAGCATAATCTGACTTTCCCATTTCAGGGCTTTCCTCCTGGCTTGCCGTTTCTGTTTTGCCAGTTAAAGCAGACGATTCATTCTGCGACATTTTAACATTTCCACGCAGTCCTATCCAGCTTCCGCCTGCCACAACCACAC
>URDN01000071.1 GCA_900546495.1 uncultured Lachnospiraceae bacterium | reverse complement strand
TATGTCGCTGAAGCGACCCGCCGCAGGCGGAGAATCCTGCAAGCAGGATTCTTTCATATAAGGCACAACTATAAAAATGATTGCTACATATTCGGGAATTTCTGTGCATACACTGTAAAAACAGCGTCTTCGGAGGCTTATCCGTGAAAGATTATATCGAGGAGCGGGCAGTGGAAATTGCAAATTATATTATTGATACAAAGGCAACGGTGCGTCAGGCGGCGAAGAAATTCGGGATTAGTAAGAGCACTGTACATATGGAAGTAACAATATAGAACGGTTCGTTTGGGTAATAGAATAAGAAAAACCAAGGAGGAACGAACCATGAAGGATTTGAAAACAAGAATTACGGAGAATGGCATTGATTATGTACTTGTCGGGGATTATTATATCCCAGACTTGAAGCTGCCGGAGGAAAAGCGATCTATCGGTAAGTGGGGACGAATGCACAGGGAGTATCTGAAAAAGCAGTGCTACGGTAGATATTCCAGTTTACTGCTGACCGGAAAACTTTGGAGCTATCTGGAGGATTTGGACGAACAAGCGGAGGAACGGTTTACGTGTATTGTTGATCAGATGAAAGCGGCTGAGGGAGTGACGGAGGAATTGAAGCGGAAAGATGCTATGCTTTGGGTACAACGGTGTAATAATATTAGAAACAGAGCAGAAGAAATTGTACTGAACGAAATGGTTTATATTTAGTATGGAGCAGTCAGCCGAAAGGCTGGCTGTTTTTCTTTTCCTAGCGACAGAAAATGATTGACAATGTTATAAGACTGTGGTAGTCTGAAAACAAGAACAGACTACTGTAGTCTTATAGGAGGCGAAACAAGTGACAGAGGAAAATATCAAACTTTTTGATTCGGAATTAAAGGTAATGGATGTTCTGTGGAAGGATGGTGACGTGCCAGCGAAATATGTTGCAGATACTTTAAACAGAGAAGTCGGCTGGAATAAAAACACAACGTATACATTGATTAAGCGGTGTATCAATAAAGGCGCGATTGAACGAACGGAACCGGGATTTATGTGCCATGCGCTTATAGCAAAAGAACAGGTACAGGATCTGGAAACAGATGAACTTATTGATAAGATATATGATGGATCTGTTGACAAGTTGTTTGCGGCACTTCTTGGCAGAAAAAAACTTTCTATGGAGCAGATTAAGAACCTGAAGCAGATCGTCAGTGAATTGGAATGAGGTGATGTATATGAGCCTGCTGCAAATGAGTTTTCTGGGAACGGTTATTATTTTACTTATTGTGGTATTAAGGGCTGTGCTTATCAACAGATTACCGAAGAAAACATTTTTGATTTTATGGTGGATTGCATTAATACGGTTATTAGTTCCATTTTCCATAAAATCAGTCACAAGTATTTATTCTCTGTTGCAGAGTATTTATTCTGATATAAACCCAGTGAGAACGGCGCAAACGACAACATTTTTACCCATTCATGGGAATATGCCTGAGATAGCAAATGGATTATCAGAGGCTATGGTACAGAGAACAGAATCCATTTCGATTTTGAGTGTAATATGGCTGGCAGGTCTGTTACTTTGTTTTGGATTTTTTGCGGTTTCCTATATAAAATGTTATCGGGAATTTCGATTTTCGCTGCCTGTTGAAAATGATATTTTGGAAGCATGGAAGGAAAAACATCCACTAAAAAGGAGTCTATCCATCCGGCAGACAGAAACCATAGCTGCACCACTTTCTTATGGTGTGATTCGCCCAGTTATTTTAATGCCGAAAAATACAGAATGGAAAAATATTTATCAGCTTCGTTATGTGTTGGAACATGAATATGTGCATATCAGACGGCTTGATATGCTTACAAAGCTGATAATGATTGCTGCAGTATGCATTCATTGGTTTAATCCTCTTGTGTGGGTAATGTATATTCTTTTTAACAGAGATTTGGAATTATCCTGTGACGAAACCGTAGTCCGTAGATTTGGAATGGATATAAAGTCGGTATATGCAACTGCTTTAATATCTATGGAAGAAAAAAAGAGCGGACTGACACCATTATGTAACAGTTTCAGTAAAAATGCGATTGAAGAGAGGATAAGAGCAATTATGAAGATAAAGAAGACATCTAAGTTTGCAGTAATTATAAGTGCAGTATTGGTAATTTGCGTGACAGGTGGATTTGCAACTTCCGCATCATCCTTGGAGAAAAAGACAGAGACAGCGCAAGAAAACGGTGAAACAACAGTTGCTTTAAACGAAGTGAATATCCGGGAAGATGAATCACTTTCAAGTTCGGATGTGGAATGGTGGACAGCAGAAGAGTATGCGAAATGGCTGGACGAGGAAAAAGAAGTTCTGCAGTCTATGATTGGTGAAAAAGCTTATACAGGCGGCGACGGATGGTTTGTATGGACACAGGAAAAGGTAGATGAGACGATTGCACTTTATGAGGATAATCTTCAAAAAATAAAAGATGGGATGAAGTTGTCGAAATCATCTGATGATGCAGTGGGAATTACAATGGCATATTCTCCGGAAAATATAGAATATGCGAAGCAGGAAGCAGAAACGGTCACCGAAAATAAAGACAGTAATGAAAATGTATTCAGCGAAGAACAGCTTTCTGAATATGCAAAAGCGGGAATAACTTACCAGAAAGAAACAGGATTTCTGATGTATGATGGAAAGACCATTGGATATTTCCGGGATGAGTTTAAGCCGGGTACTTATACAATAAGTTCCAAACGTGGAGGTACGCTTCGAGTTGAAGTGCAAAGGGAAAACTATGGCACCATCACAGACGTAAAGGCAGAACCGTTATCAGATGATTTTTGGTCAGAACCGGCAGTATTGGTTGAAAGTTCCGGCGGAGAAGCTGTAACTGCAGATGAAATGAAAGGATCTGTTTTTGAAGAAGGAGGAAGTGAGAACATAGCGGCTGATGACATGGGCGAATATAGCAGTGAAGAGGGAAAAGGTCTTAATATTGCTGTTCCACAGGAGTATGCTGATTATGGAGTATCTTGTGATGCTCAAGGAAACTGGGTTTATAATGGTAAGATTATAGCAGATTTATATGATGAGGGAAGGGGAATCTTTTCTAACAGCAACGGAACTATGTACATTGAAGTAACGAGAGACAAAAGTGGAAAGATCAGCAGCTTTCAAAAAGTAAGCAAAAATAGAATGCAGGAATTATTTACTGAATTTAATCCGGAAGCGGAAACATTTGATGGATATACTTCAGAGGCGAAACATTAAGTTAGTATTAAATGAAACGAGGACGATTAGGTGGGAAAAATATTGCTGGTATCATTCGAGGGAGCTGAGGAAGATTTGGTAAATTCTGTTATTTCTGTGTTAGATTCCGGCAGAGAGAAATTTCTTTTTCAGGAAATACAATTTCAATCGAAAATATGGCATAAGGGTATAGCGATTGATTTGAAACGGAGAGAAGTCGTTCGTGATAATAGAAAAATAGAATTAACTTACACCGAGTTTGAAATCCTGCAGTTATTAGCACAAAATCCAGGAAGAGTATTTAGTAAAGAACAGATTTATGATATAGTCTGGAAAGAATCCTATTTTGGCGATTACAATATAGTAATGAGCCATATCAGTCATATTCGTGAGAAAATAGAAGATGATCCGGGTAACCCGGTATATATTCAAACCGTCTGGGGTGTAGGATACAAGTTCAATGAGAAGGCAGGCAGCGAGTAAATTCGCTGCCTTTCCTTTACAGGGATGGATTCAGATTTTGCTGAGTTTTAAGATAATATTGCTCTGCTGATACAACCAGTCTGTGAATTCTGTCGGACTGGTTGCTCCTGCCTTTACAGCTTTCTTACGCTGCAGAGCTTCTTTCTTAAAAAGGTCAAACGCATTTTTCATTTCTTCCAGGCGTTCAATCGGAAAATTAGCAGTTTTTTGGGACTTATTGATTTTATTACGCCAATTCTGGCATTCATTTTTATAAAGCAGATCATAGTTATTTTCTCTGGCTCGTTCATCAAACTCCCTTTTGTTTTGAAGTGCCTGTGCTTTACGGCACTTATCACTGCACAGTTCATAACGCTGGCTTTTTGCCAGAAAATATTTTCCACAGACTTTGCACTGACGGAAACAAAGGCCCCAGTCATTCAGTCGATTCAAGTAATAAGTGATAAGCGGATAAAAAGAGCTATAGGCAGCTACGCATTCTGTTCTGCGCCTATTATCCGGAAACCAAAGTTCAAGTCGAGTGATTTCAGCAGGAGTGTTGCGGAAATAAAGACTGCCAGTATGAAAACGTTCTGGTTTTCCGGTATCAGAATTAAAATTCATGACATTTTCTGTTTGGAATGCCTGAGTCAAAATTTGGATTTTTTCTATAAAACGATCACAGGCAGTATTACGGTCACGATATTCCCTTGTAACAAGATATTCATTCCAAATACGGAATGTAGCATACATTCTCACCGGATCACCGGTGAGATATTTTTTTGCCAGAAAATCACCAGCAGTCTGTTCCAGTGCAGGCTGTTTCCAACGGTTAGTGTGCAATGCATCACGTAGGGGAGCAAGTCCATATATATTCCAGTTCTTTTCTTTATCATATTCAAAATCTATCAGAAAACGTCCTAGAGGACGTGTTATATCATATATGACATCGTTATCTTTATTTCCGTCCAGTCGAAAACGGATTTGCTGTTCCGTTCCGATTAAAATTCGCTCCTTCATTTTGTCTCTATCCAATGCCAGAACGAAGAGGATGTGGTCGTAGCAAGGTTCTTGCCTTATAAATTGATAAGCCATTTCTATTTGCTCCTGTTTTGTATGGTAATTTTAAAAAATATAATATTAGTTACATTTATGGTATCGCGAAAGTATTGAAAAGTCAAGATGAGATTGATAAGATACGATTGAATGGTAATTTCGTACTATGCAGTGTACTTTGACAACTTTATGACCGTCTAACCTGAGATAAACCGCCATGACCTTCGATAAAAGAAGTGAGCGCATCCGAATGGATGACGTGTTGTATGCCTTGACAGCAGTATGACTCAGGAAACAGGAAAGAGAAAACGGCAATGAGAAGCTAAAAAAATGAGATCAAAAATGGAGGAACAACATGAGTGAAAATAAGAGATTAAACAATTATGATGAACTGCCTCTTGTACTGGATGTGGCTGATATTCAGCGGATTATGGGGATTTCCAGAGTAACGGCTTATGAACTGGTTCATACACCCGGTTTTCCGGCATTTCGAAGCGGCAGATTAATTAAGGTTAGTAAAATTGCTTTTTTCGAATGGATGGCAAAGGGGAATGGAAGGGTGCCGGAGAATAGTAACTAAATCTGGAGCAGAGCGGAGAGCGAAGTCTTTCGGGCGTGTGATTATCGGCGTGACAATGCCAAATTCCTTGATGCTTTCCGCTAACTCTGACAGTGTTTCATCTTCTGCCACATGAAACGGATTGTCGGGGAACGGGTACAAGTCTTTGGTCTTTAACACCTTAAAATCCTGTTTCTTCATTCACATATCTACCTTTCTTTCGCTCTGCTTCTATGATTTTTCTGCAATTCTTCCAACACTTCGGGCGGTATTTTTGACAGCAGCCGCCCCATCTGCTCGTTGGTTCTCTGCAATTCAAATATCTTCTGATTCGCTTTCTGCACCTTTAGTTCCTGCTCGTACTTTTCATCACGCATACGCCCCGCATAGTCTGATTCCTGCCCAATTCTCTCTTTCAAACTGTCGATATACGCCTGCTGTTTCCCGATTTCCTTAGAGAATTTCTCCACGTCTGGCAGCCATGCAGAGAGTAAATCTAACGCTTTATCCCTTTTCTTCCCTGCGTTAAAGGCGTTGATGTCGGATAGGGCAGACACGATTTCTTCATACTGTTTATCAAGCCTGCCGCCTAATTTATAGAGCCATGTGGGGACGTGTTTCCGCTTGGTTTCCATTGAGGACTGCCCCCGTTCAAGCTGATTCCACCGTGAGGACATCCGCTCATGGTAGGCGGTCTGCCACTCGGATAATGATTTCTGGTTGCCTAAGATAGCTTTCGCTGACAGCTTATTGTCTGGCGTAATCGGCACAAAGCAGAGGTGCATATGGGGCGTTCTCTCGTCCATATGGACGACAGCGGAGAGGATATTCTGCTTTCCAACACGCTCCGAAATGAAGTCAAGAGCCGTCTGGAAATACGCTTTTTGTTCTTCGGGCGGTAACTGGTTCATAAATTCTGGTGAAGCTGTGATGAGCGTTTCCACCATCATCACGCTGTCTTTCCTTGTCCTGCACCCCGCTTCGGCTACCATGCGGTTAATCTCTTTCTTGTAGGTGTACTTTGGTGGTGCTATGAGATGGTAATTGTTTTTAGAGCGTTCCATATCTATATCTGGGTTGCTTTTGTAGGCTTCTTTCTTCCGCTCGTTGTGGCGTTCGCAAG
>URDN01000070.1 GCA_900546495.1 uncultured Lachnospiraceae bacterium | reverse complement strand
GCAGTGGTCACAGAAAATTTTTCATATCCTCGTTGGAGTTAGTTTTTATTTGTTCTTTAAACGACAAACAAGAATTTAAATAGCTTCTAATGCCTGTGCCAGATCTGCGATCAGATCTTCTTTGTCCTCCAGACCACAGGACATACGCACCAGTCCCGCCGGGATTCCAGCCGCTTCAAGCTGTTCATCTGTCATCTGACGATGTGTGGATGTTGCCGGATTTAAACAGCAGGTTCTTGCATCTGCCACATGTGTCTCAATAGCTGCCAGTTTCAGATGTTTCATGAAAACTTCTGCCGCTGCACGACCGCCCTCTAATTCGAAAGATACGACACCGCATCCGCCCTTCGGCATGTATTTCTGTGCCAGATCATAATATTTATCCCCCGGAAGTCCGCTGTATGTAACGTTGACTACTTTCGGATGATTTGCCAGGAATTCTGCTACTGCCTGTCCGTTTTCTACGTGACGCGGCATACGAACATGCAGTGATTCCAGACCTAGGTTCAGATAAAATGCATGCTGTGGAGACTGGATACTTCCAAGATCACGCATTAACTGCGCGGTACATTTTGTGATAAATGCACCACCCTGACCGAATTTTTCTGCATAAGTAATTCCATGATAAGAATCATCTGGTGTGCAAAGTCCCGGGAATTTATCTGCATGTGCCATCCAGTCAAAGTTTCCGGAATCAACGATAGCTCCGCCGACTGCTGCACCATGACCATCCATATATTTTGTTGTGGAATGGGTTACAATATCTGCACCCCACTCAAACGGACGGCAGTTCACCGGTGTTGGGAATGTATTATCCACGATCAGCGGTACCCCATGTGCATGTGCGGCTTTGGCAAATTTTTCAATATCCAGAACCGTCAATGCCGGGTTTGCGATGGTCTCACCAAACACAACTCTTGTATTTTCCTGAAATGCTGCATTTAATTCTTCTTCGGTACAATCCGGCGCTACGAATGTTGCTGTGATACCCATTTTTTTCATAGTTACTTCAATCAGGTTGAAGGTTCCACCGTAAATGGCAGAAGATGCCACAATATGGCTTCCGCACTCACATACATTAAATAATGCAAAGAAGTTTGCTGCCTGTCCGGAGGATGTCAGCATTGCCGCTGTACCGCCTTCCATCTCTGCAATCTTTGCTGCTACCATATCATTGGTCGGATTCTGCAGACGGGTATAGAAATATCCGGAATCCTCCAGATCAAACAATCTTCCCATTGCCTCACTCGTCTCATAACGGAACGTTGTAGACTGAACGATCGGAATCTGTCGCGGTTCTCCATTTCCCGGACGATATCCCCCCTGTACACATTTCGTATCTAATCTGTAATCACTCATTTTTTCTTTCTCCTTTTCCTTAAAAATTTTATTCACTCCGCTTGTTCATCGTCAGAATCGGAACCAGATGATTGTATAGCAGGAATGTAATCACCACACTGATCATCGCCTTGATAAATGTAAACGGCATATTAAATACGATCAGGCTTTGCAAAATACTTTTTACTCCCGGAAAAATTGCCTGATATGCTGCCAGAATCGTATCTGCCGGCATGAAATTATAATAAACCGGATATACAACGAAGTAATTGGATGCCACACTGACCACTGCCATCAGGACTGCCCCCAGAACTGCTCCGCCGCAGGCATTCTTTTTTGATTTCTTTTTCTTATACAGTAAACCTGCCGGCAGGATAAATACCGCATTCAAAATGAAATTGGAAAGTTCTCCGACACCGCCTGTGGATGTTACTGTCAGATGTAACAGATTTTTGATCAGTGCAATAATGATGCCGCCCACCGGACCTACTGCCAGACTGCCGATCAATGCCGGAAAATCGGACAGATCCATTTTAATAAACACCGGCATCAGTGGAACACTGGACTGCATAAACATCAAAATATACGCAATAGCAGATAAAATACCTACAATTGCCATTTTTGAAATATTTGATTTTACTGTTTTTTTTGTTTTTGTTGCCATACTTTAAAAATCTCTTTCTCTATCGTTTTTTCTTTTTTGACCGAAAGTGACTGATAAACACGGAAACCGTAAATATAATCGCCATGAAATAGCCGATGGCTCCCAGTGCCGGAATTCCCAGTAATTTCGGTTTCATATCGGTGGTACAGATAATACTCGAACTGATCAGAAGCGCCATGATCAGAAATCCCATGACTAGCCGCCGCACTAACGCATTCAGCATCACCGTCAGATCGTCCGTCGCATGCAAATCCAGATTGATACTGGTCTGTCCCTGCATATAGCTTCGTAACAGATCTGATATATAAGATGGTATCTTGATTCCTTTCTGTAACGCCTGCCAGAGTTCTTTTCCGCCCAGATACAGTTCATCTTTCAGATTAGAAGCAGAAAATTTATTTTCTGACATGCGCAGCGTTGCCACCTGAACCACATTAATATCCGGTGCAATCTCAGCGATCACACCCTCAATAGTTGTCAGACCACGTACCAGCATCGTCAGACTGTGAGGCATCGATACCCTGTTTTCTTTCATAATGTCGATCAGATCCTGCATTAAAGTTCCCATATTCAGACCACCAAAATTTGCAGAACCATATTTTGCAAGCCAGTCACCAATATCCGAATACAGCAGTTTCTGATTCGGTTTATCGTGAAAATCTCCCAGAGACAATACCGCTTCCACGATCAGACTGACGTCATGCGTTGCCACGCCTTTGATGACCTTGGTCAGCAGCGCCTGATCCCGCTGGGAAAAACGTCCCATCATTCCCATGTCGATCCAGACAATTTTGCCGTCGCGGATACGCATATTCCCCGGATGTGGGTCCGCATGGAAAAATCCATCCTCCATGATCTGCTTTACATAATTATCTGCCATCTTTGTGCCGATCTCATCCAGATCATAGCCGGCTGCCAGTAATTTATCTTTTTCATCCACACCGATTCCTTCAATATACTCCATTACAAGTACCTGCGTGGTCGTGTACTCCCGGTAAAGCTTCGGACTGGTTACAAATGCCACATCTTTGTTCAGACGTGCAAATTCTTCCATATTTGCCGCTTCTGCCAGAAAATTCATTTCTTCCTGTGCAACCACCCACATTTCATCCAGAACCTGATTCATATCCACCAGTCCTGCCATATTGATCGGCGGCATCAGTTTTACGGCGCGATGTAAAAATGCAATATCCCGGGACATCGTTTCGTAGATTCCCTGACGCTGCACCTTTACAACAACAGTCTCACCTGTTTTTAATTTTGCTTTATGCACCTGAGCAATAGAAGCAGAACCAATCGGTTCTTCCTCAAATTCTGTAAAAACTTCATTAAGCTCTGTTCCATAAGCATGCTCGATCACCTCTTTCACTTCCGAAAAAGGCATCGGCGTTACTTCAGAACGCAGACGCATAAATTCATCACAGATTTTCTTTGGGAAAATATCCGAACGCATAGACATAATCTGACCCAGCTTAATATAAGTTGGGCCAAGATCTTCCAGAATCAGTCGTAACTTTTCCGGAGTTACGCCTCTGGCTATTTGATGTTTGTGAATGACTGATATAATCTCCCGCAATCGGGTTCCATTCGTATCTTTTTCACTCATAATTTCAATTTCTTTCAATCTGTTTTCATTGCACCTTACACTTTTAGATGCCTTCTACTCTTTAGCAGCTTCCTCATCAGCAGCTTTTGTCTCCATGTCAGCAATTGCTGCTTTTAATGCTTCAATCTGCTCCAGAGTCATTCCCTTTAATACATCAGCAGGATCCTGTTCCTCTTTTTGGAATGTCTGTTTTACATTATGCTTTAATTCCTCATTCAGGACTTTTCCCTGCTCTACGGTCAGTTCACCTTTTTTTACCAGATCGTCCAGAATCTCTTTTGATTTTTCAGCAGTTGTAGCTGCTGCACCGATACCTGCCAATAAGATTTTTTTCATGCTGTCACTGATTTTTTCCATAATAAAGTTCTCCTTTCTCATGTCAGGAAGAATCTCACCGCCTATAAAGGTGGGAGTTGCCTTTCATCTGATATATGTCCAGTATACACTACTTAAGGTTATTTTGCACCACAAATTTTCTCTGCGAAAGTGTGTTGCAGATCACTCATCCTATGCATTCCGTCAATGTTCATCTTGCATGAGAAATTACCCGAATACATACGAATGAAGATAGCACTTTTTATGAGTAAAAATACGATCCATTGTTCTATTTTTGCATCTCATATCCGTAATATTCAAAATAAAATCCCAGTTTTGCATTGATTTTGTCCCGCAGTTCCGGTGTCAGTTCAAATTTATTCTTGCGATAATTTTTCTGACTGTCCAGATATGCGTCAAAATATGGTTTTGCCTCCTCAAACCCATCGATACCAAGATGCCCATAAATCTGTTTTACATATCCTTCCGGATCTTTGCAGAAATCTTCATATTTGATATCAATATGATCTTCCGGTGGCATGGCATTCAGCTCACGGAAAGCCTTTTTATAAATACGTTCAAACAGATCAATCGTCACATCTTCGATCACCTGATGAGATGCCGGCTCATTCAGACAAAACAGTCCCATCTCCTTGGTAAACATATTGACGGTTGACATGACGACCGTATACGGATTGCGGTAAATATTGATAAATTTTGCTCCCGGATAACATTTTTTTAAAGCACCGATCCTGCATGTATTTTCCGGGCTTTTCAACAGGAGCTGTTTGCCTCCGTACAGATATGTCACTTTTTTCAAAATGTAGTCATACGCCCTGCGCCATTCCTGCTGGCGTTTCTCATCCTGCTCATCAATAAAAGCTGTCTCAATGTATTTGACTCCTTTTCCGCCATCCGGGAATACCAGCATATGACTGATCGCCTGGGTAGAGATCGTTGCCTGCGCAAACACTTCCTCCATCGGAAGATCCAGTGTATATTCCAGATTATCCATCGGACGCGCGCCCTGCAACAGCTTCTTCTGTGCTTTTGCCAGAATCCCCTTCATAAAAATACAGTTGCTGAAAGTCACGGTGCGAACCGGATCAAACCATCCAAACTGTGGATCTCTGGTCAGCAGATTCTGCAAAAAAGTCGTTCCAGAACGCCAGTACCCCACAATGTATACCGGATCTTTCCGAATTTTCGTCCGTTTGATCGGCACATAAAAGACCAGCCATTCCAAAAATGCCGGAACAGCCAGAACGGAAGACACCGCCGTGATCAGCCGTGCCTGTCCTTTATTTTCCGCCGTGATCGGATTACTTTTTTTCAAACGTAACCAGTTATCTAATCGACATCCCATCAGATTATGGGACAGATTTAATTTTTTTCCCATAGCATTTCACACTTGCCTTTCTGCTGCTTTCCTCTATACTTCCATTTGACTCATTATTCTTACCCAACATCACACTGTTTTATTAAAATACAATAAACAGCACACAACCATCTATATCTTCCATATAACGGAAGGAACTTAATCCCGGACAGAATTTCGCAATTCCATATTCTTCCACAAAATACTGCATTGCCTGTTCATACAGATCTGTGCTTGCAAATTTCACCTGAATCATTTTCTCTCCGGATTGATAAGCCTGCGCAAAAATCGCACCGATGGTCTCCGGATTCCACTCGGTAATATAACGCCCCTCATGCACATAATAGTTATCTGCCATCGCCGTACAATCCGGAAGACTGATCCGCTCATCTGCAGTATGTGACTGCATAATGTCCGCTGTAGAAGCACCAAAATAATTATAATCAATGTACTTGGATACCACGCTTTCTTTCTGTTCTTCCTGGCGGGACAGATACTGGGAATTTCCCCATGTGGTATCAATATAATAGTATTCCCCGTCCAGCTTTGCCAGATTCCATGCATGCGGTCCGTCGCTGACGTTTCCAAGTACTGTCGTACAGGAAATCCCCAATTTTTCCAACAGATACTGTGTCGCATACGCATATCCCTGACAAATGGTTTCGTGATTTAAAAATACACTGATGATATTCTGGTTGTCAGCAGAATCATCCACATAATCCACTTCCGTGATCAATTTTTCAAACACATAAAGCGCCTTATCAAAGTCTGAACCATCCGTCGGCGCATCTGCCAGCATTCGGTCAGCTTCCTCATCAATCTTCTTCTGTGTCTTTTTCTGTTCTTCTTTGCTCATACTGAATTCCGGAGTCACCATGATCGCCGTGATCTCATCCCCACGGTTATACGTCACATAGGAAAACTGTTTCAACCAGAACAGATTACAATAATCATATCGAACTGCCAGATAAGCCAGCTCCATCTCATCGACATTTGTGGTCGCGATCTGTACCTTTTCTTCCCGGTGCATAATGGCATACAAAATCTCATCATAGACAAGTTTTGTATTGTCCGGTAACGTATTATAAGCATATTTCTCCTGAGATATGGACTCTACTTCCAACGGATTATTACCTGTTACAATCTTCTCCATGCGGTCTGCCACATCATCTGCATTTTCTCCGCAGCCAGTCAAAGCAAATAACAGCATTATCATTAACAGGAATATTTGAAACCGCTTCCATCCTGTTTTTTTCATTTTTTTCACTCAACTATCCCCGCTCTTTCTAAATCGGTAATTACATTTTCATTGCTTTTTTCTGATTTCAATTTTATAATATCTGTAACATGAGATGTCAGGGTCAAAATTCTGAAACCACGATGTGCTTGCACAGGAGTGGTTTTATGGCTTAATGACCCGCCCC
>URDN01000069.1 GCA_900546495.1 uncultured Lachnospiraceae bacterium | reverse complement strand
GAAGGACACTGATTTTGCAGTCAGTGTTCTTCTTACATATCAGTCGACTAAAGAAAAATGTTTTATAGTTGTACATTAAAACAAACTGGTGATAGATGTATATGCGGAAGGTATCGTCAAAGAAATTTACCGCATGAAATTATCAGGTATGGCACTTATGGGCGAAATGGTGTAAAAATGGTGTAGTAGACCAAGATCAGAGTGTAAGAACCCAGTAAAATCAAGGGTTTGAACGAAGAATAAGCATTCCCCCACTTCAATTTTGTGAAGGTTAATATAAAGGAATCTGTGTTTTTTTCGGATGCAAAAAGATGATTATGTATCTGTGTTTTAGAAAGTTTTTAGAGTTTTTTCATGGAAAAAACAAGGGTATATGATACAATTACCATAATAGATATGGGGATTACGAAGATAAGGAGAATTATTCAGAAATGGATGAGAAAGTGAAAGTAACAGATAAAGAAGCAGATACAGAAAAAACTGTAAATAAAGAAACAGATAAAAATACAAATAAGGACACAACAAGCAAAGCAAAGATGATGGAAGCAGATTTGACAGACCACTCGGAGCAACAAGATGAGGCAGGCGCGGAAGAAGCGGCAAGTTATCTGCCACTGGCGGCAGATCAGTTAGATCTTGCAAAACAGTACAAACAGATGATGTTGATCTACGAGGCAGGCATTCGTCAGCTGACAACGAAACTGCAGATTTTAAACCGTGAGTTTGAGCAGAGTAACGATCGAAATCCCATTGAAAATATCAAAAGCCGTATCAAATCAGCAGAGAGTATTGCAAAGAAGATGGAGCGAAAAGGTCTGCCGATGACATTAAGCTGCCTGACAAACAATATTTATGATATTGCGGGAATTCGTGTGATCTGTCCATTTATTACAGACGTATATGAGGTGGCGCGGATGCTGCTGAGCCAGACCGATGTGGAACTGATACAGGTAAAGGATTATATTCGGGAGCCGAAGAAAAACGGTTATCGCAGTCTGCATCTGATCGTCAAGATTAATGTGTTCTTTTCCGATGGTATGCGACAGGTTCCGGTGGAAGTACAGCTGCGAACCATTGCGATGAATTTCTGGGCAAGTACGGAACACCAGATTCGTTACAAAAAGGACAAAGTTATCACACCGGAGATGCATGCGCGTCTGAAAAAATGTGCGGACATTATGGCAGATGCAGATTATCAGATGCAGAAGCTGGCAGAGGAGATACATTTTTAACGCTTGAATATAAAAACTTGCGGAAGGAATCTATTTCTGCTATGATGTGCGTCGGTACATCAATGTGAGGATATGATCACAGGAAATGGCAGGAAAGGCAGATTTAAAAATCCTGTTATGTGTTTGCTGTGATCTGGGAGAATTTGAGATAAATTTATGAGTGAAAAATATACAGAGAAAAAAGTTGCAAATAAAAACCATACGGTGCAGAATCATAGAAATGACAATAAGAAAAAAGGAGATATTGCCTGCAAGGTTGCCAGAAAATGTGGCGGATGTCAGTATCAGGGAGTTTCCTACAAAAAACAGTTAAGTGAGAAACAGAAAGCAGTCCGTCAGTTAATGCAGCCGTTTTGTAAAACCGCTGAGATTACCGGAATGAAAGATCCGTATCATTATAGAAATAAAGTACATGCAGTATTTGTACGAAAAAAAGACGGTACGATCATTTCCGGAGTTTACGAGGAGGGGACACACAGGGTTGTTCCTGTGGAAGCCTGTCAGATTGAGGATGAAAAGGCAGATGCCATTATTAATGATATCCGCGGACTTTTGAAATCTTTTAAGATAAAAACCTATAATGAAGATACCGGGTACGGTCTGTTGCGTCATGTGTTGATCCGCCGTGGATTTACCACGGGCGAGATCATGGTTGTTCTGGTGCTTGGTTCACCGGTGATGCCATCCAAAAACAATTTTGTCAGGGCTTTGCGGAAATTGCATCCGGAAATTACAACGGTTGTGCTGAATGTGAATGATAAGCGTACGAGCATGGTGCTTGGGGACCGTGAGACAACGATTTACGGAAAAGGCTATATTGAGGACGTGTTGTGCGGACTGACTTTCCGTATTTCTTCCAGGTCTTTTTATCAGATCAATCCGGTTCAGACGGAGAAATTGTATGAAAAGGCCATGGAACTTGCAGGACTGACGGGCAGGGAGCGTGTCATTGATGTCTATTGCGGTATCGGAACCATTGGTATGGTTGCTGCAAAATCTGCAAAAGAAGTCATCGGTGTAGAGTTGAATCCGGATGCGGTGCGGGATGCAGTGAAAAATGCAAAGCGCAATCAGATGAAAAATATCCGTTTTTATCAGGATGATGCGGGACGGTTTATGGAGAAGATGGCAGCAAAGGGCGAAAAGGCAGATGTGGTATTTATGGATCCACCAAGAAGCGGCAGTACGGAGCAGTTTATGAAATCTGCTGTAACGCTGGCACCGCAGAAAATTGTGTATATTTCCTGTGATCCGCAGACACAGGCACGGGATCTGAAGTATTTGACAAAACGTGGTTATAAAGCAATGGGCGCATATCCGTATGATATGTTTCCGTTTACAAAGCATGTAGAAAATATCGTGCTGTTGGTGAAACAAAAGTAAAAATGAGAAAAGCGGTGTGGAACCTGTAGATAACTGGTATAGAAAAAGAGTCTGCTGACGGTAGTCAGTAAGCCTGTTTCAATGGACGCATTTTCTGAGATAAAAATGGGAGATTTGAGTTTTGGCAAAAGAGAATTATATGATCAACAGGAAAAAAAGAATTCTGTTCTATTTATTAATGGTAATTATTCTATGCTGGTTTGTTGCGTTACAGCTTTTTGGAACGAATGAGCGCGAAATACAGGTAATTGAGGGAAATATTCTTTATCAGGGAACTTTTATCTGGGAAAAACCAGATGGAAGCAGTGAGACGATTGAGGTTCCGGGCAGGTATGAATTGCCGGCGAAGGAAACAATGGTTCTGGTAACACAGCTGCCGGATGATTATGACGAAAAATCACTGGCAATCCGTTCGTCTCTACAGGAAGTTCGATTTTATATAGATGGTGTCCTGAGGACAGAGTATGACACGTCGGATACAAGACTGGCAGGGAAAAATTCGGCAAGTCGTTACGTGTTCTGTCCGACTACGGAGGCAGATGCGGGAAAAGAAGTACGGATTGAACTGAAAACGAATACTGCAAAATATTCCGGTGTGGTAAATGCTGTTTATTGTGGAGATAAAGCAGAAATATGG
The DNA here is from genome assembly GCA_900546495.1 of uncultured Lachnospiraceae bacterium. Classification (GTDB taxonomy): domain Bacteria; phylum Bacillota; class Clostridia; order Lachnospirales; family Lachnospiraceae; genus Eubacterium_I. The sequence goes on along the minus strand of URDN01000069.1, from coordinate 3,987 downwards.
GAATATATTTTTGCAGAACACGGTCTGGAGACCATAAGCGCATTTTTTATCCTGTTTGCCGGAATTGTTATTGTGATTTTCAGTATTGCGCTGGGAGTTGTATATCGTACGAAGTTTGATATGGAATATCTGGGTTGGTGCATGATCATGGCAGCAGCGTGGATGCTTGGAGAATCGAAACTGCGTCAGATTCTTGTGCCGAATGCAACGGCTCTGGCAACGTTGTGTTTTGTTATGATTATGCTTGCACCATTACCGATCATTTATTATATGGACAGCATACAGAGTGGTCGTCACAGGAAGCTGTTCCGGATTGCGGAAGCGGCTTCGGTGATAAATTTTGCGATATGTACTATTTTGCATTTGAGTGGTGCGGTGGATTATATTGAGACGCTTCCGGTAGCGCATGTGATTTTGGTAGTTACGTTATTATTGATTCTTGTTACAGTATTTTATGATATGTATCACGGTTATATCACACAAAACAGATATATGGTGGTGGGATTGATAACCGCAATCATCTTTGTTGTGGTGGAATCCATATCTACTTATTTTGTGATTTCTATTTCTGGTATTTTCATGGGAATCGGCATGAATGTACTGCTGTTTGTCAGTTTGGTCAGAACCATCCGTAATGTACAGAAGATGGAAAGCCGCCGACAGAAGCAGGAGATGAAAAAACGCAGAAAGCAGATGGAAATCATGTCTCTGCAAATGATGCAGACGTTGTCTACCACAATTGAGGCGAAGGATGAATATGCCAGAGGACATTCCCACCGTGTGGCAGAGTATGCGGTTCTGATCGCAAAAGAGCTTGGCTGGAGTCAAAAGGATATTTCAAATTTGCGAAATGCAGCACATTTGCATGATATTGGTAAAATTGGTATTCCGGATACAATCTTGAATAAGCCAACGAAGCTGACAGAGGAAGAATATGCGGTTATCAAGGAGCATACCGTGATCGGAGCGGAGATTCTGAAAAATATCAGATTGATCGATCATGTGACAGAGGTGGCGCGAAGCCACCATGAACGGTATGATGGTACCGGATATCCGGATGGATTAAAGGGGGAGAAAATCCCGATCCACGCAAGGATCATTGCGGTGGCAGACAGTTACGATGCAATGCAGTCCCGGAGAATTTATCGAAATCCGCTTGGAACAGAGGTTATTTATAATGAAATTTTGAATAACCGTGGAACACAGTTTGATCCGGAGATTGCAGATGTATTTTTGAAACTTCTGGATGAGAACCGTCTGGAAATCAATGAGGATTACAACGAAATCGTGGATAAGTATGCCCTGCCGGCAGTGGAAATTGAAATTGAAAAATTTATTTCCAGTGTCATGACAACCATGCGTACGCAGGAGGACAGCGAGGGCTTTGATTTCCTGACAGGACTTCCGATGCGAAATCGTGGAGAAAAGCTGGCTGCAGAGTTTATGCAGCAGGATAATGGATATCTTGTTTTCCTGGATATGGATAATCTGAAAAAGATTAATGACATTTATGGACACAAAGCAGGAGACCGTGCATTGAAGTTGCTTGGTTCTTTGTTGTTGGAATATGCACAGCATTCTGTGGTCTGCCGTCTGGGTGGAGATGAATTTCTGATGTTTGTTCCAAACGTTTCGAAGGAAGATATTTCAGAAATTGTCAGCGGTATCCTGCAAAAATTTGAGGAACGGAAAGCGGAGGATGTGGAGATTCGCCATGCTTCGGTTTCTGCCGGAATTTGTGAAACGGCAAAGGGAGCATCTTTTGAGGAGTGCTACACCAAGGCTGATAAGGCACTGTATTATGTAAAACAGAATGGCAAAGGTGATTTCTTCTTCTATCAGCAGATGGAACAGGGGAAAAATACGGATCATGGAACCGGAAAAGATCTGGCAATGATTGCAAAAACATTGCGGGAGAGCGGCAATTACACCGGTGCGTTGGATCTGGATTACCGTGAATTTGCAAAAATTTATGAATACATGAATCATCTGGGTGAGCGTTACAAATATCGCTGCTATCTTGTGATGGTTACGATGGATACGACACCGGATTACGTGATGTATATTGAAAATATTGAGCGGGCGCTGGAGAGTATGGAACAGGCGATTCGGCAGAAAATTCGAAAGGTAGATGTCTGTACACGGTACAGTTCCATGCAGTATCTGATCATTCTGTTTGAGGCGGATGAGACCAAGATTCCAAAAGTTATGGATCGAATTTTTATGCAATATTATAAGCAGTACGATAAGAGTAATTTTATTCCGAAGTATGAGTATATTCCAATAATGGATGATTCAAAGGATATGCCACTGAATGAAGTGCCAAAATAGAGAGTAGCTTTTCCAGAGAAAGTATATAGAAATAGATTAGTAAAAGTAGATAAGGTTGGTAAAAAAATGCAGATTTCAAGCAGATTTACGCTGGCGATTCATATTTTTGCCTGTGTGGATACATTCAAAGATGATTATAAAGTAACCAGTGATTTTATTGCGGGAAGTACAAATGTAAATCCTGTCATTATTCGGAAAATATTAGGACAGCTCAAGGCGGCAGGACTTATTGAGGTGGCGCGGGGAACCGGCGGGACCACGATTGCAAAGCCATTATTAGAGATTACATTTCTGGATATTTATCGCGCAGTGGAGTGTGTAGAAGAAAATCAACTTTTTCATTTCCATGAAAATCCGAATACTGCCTGTCCGGTTGGAAGAAACATTCATCATGTGCTGGATGAAAAACTGGAACGGGTGCAGAAGGCGATGGAGCGGGAATTGCAGTCCATTACGCTGGAGGATGTCAGAGAGGATTTGGTCAAATATCTGGAGCAGGAAAAGTAAATAAGAATCATAAGCAAATAAAAAAGTGGGATTTCACAGTTGTGAGATCCCGCTTTTTAAGGTGTTCTGTCTGGAGAATGCACACGGACTGATCGCTGATTTCTCTGGAAATGCACCGTATGAGTTTTAAGTATTTAGATTAAGTGGTATGGCTGAATTGTCAGAAATGATAAGCTAACAACGTTAGTCTTCCCAAAATTCTTTTGATGAAAAAATATCCATAGCATCCATGTGAGCGCTGCAGATCAGTGTCACATGGTATTTGCGGGCAAGTGCCACGGCACGGTCGGTAGGAGCACCATTACTGACTAAAACAGGCACTCTGGAACGGATCACTTTTTCCATCATATCGTCCGGAATACGTCCGCTGGAGAAAAGGATGCATTTTGTCAGGTCAAGACCGTCAATCAGTGCTTTTCCAATGGCTTTATCCAAGGCATTATGACGCCCAATGTCTTCGCACAGATAGCGGATTTCACCCTCATACATCAGAAAACAGCTGTGAATGCCGTGAGTTTTCTGATGAAGCGGCGCACCTTTACGAAATGCCTGAATCAGATCCAGTGCCTGGAGGTAGTCAAAATCAAAGTCCGGAAGAACAGAGACTGGTTCAGCATCATTTTGTTCAGAAAGCAGATCGCGTCCAAGCATGCCTTCTTCTCCACAGTCACAGGCGCGGACTTCAATGGGCTTTTTGATTTCACCAAGTGGACGGGTGGTCATTACCCGGGCGCGGACACCATCACGGCAGATGTAAATGCTGTGGATGTCTTCGACACCATTAATCCGACCTTCAGTGTACAGATGACCAAGCACCAGTGCTGGCAGATCCTGAATGGTACAGACCAGTTTTAATGCCAGATCTTCATTAATATAAACAGATAACAGATTTTCATGAAGAATGATTTTCTCTTTTTTCTCAAATGTGTTGCTTTCCGGGTGGTAACAGATCATATCTTGCGTTTCTACTGCCGGCTGAGTGGTGCATAAATCTTTTATTTTCATAATAAATTCTTTTGATTCCCCTTATTAAATTTAATTTGTGTTTTTAACACAAATAATTTTTATCGTTACTTTATCACTTAGAAAAATCTCTTTTTGAACGCAGAATAAGCATTCCCCCGCTTCAAGTGCGTAGAGCACTAAGCG
>URDN01000068.1 GCA_900546495.1 uncultured Lachnospiraceae bacterium | reverse complement strand
ATTTGTCGTGTGCTTAAGGTAATGGATACCCTCTACTTCTCATTTTCAATCTTTCAACTCCTATATTGTATTGACTTTTTCATAATTTGAAGTTACTATTGAATAGAATAAATTATATTTTTTCAGGAGGGCTGGTAAATGAAAACAGTACAAATTTCTTTAAATTCCATCGATAAGGTAAAAAGCTTTGTTAATGCAATTACTCAGTTCAATTTCGACTTTGATCTGATTTCCGGAAGATATGTCATCGATGCAAAATCCATCATGGGTATCTTCAGTCTGGATCTGTCCAAACCGATCGACCTTGCAATTCATGCAGGTGACACAGATATGGGCGAAATCATGGAAGCATTAAAACCTTATCTTGTATAATTCTATCCAAAGAAAATGAAACATACTTATTTTCAAAACCAGATACCGGGAAAAATCAAAGCGATTCTTTCCCGGTTCTTTATTTGCCAGAAAATCACACTGAACTTTCTGGCAATCAAAAAACACTTTCTGCAAACAATGCAAGTTTTTATATTTCTCTGCACCTCAATACAATATATAAATCGTCCTTTTTTCTATTCTTACTCAATAGCCCGATTTTTTCTATTCTTCACAAACGGTAATTGTCTCTGTTGTCTCAATCGCTGTCTGCATCAGTTCATCAATTTTTTCATTCAGATGCTGTTCAGAACGCTCAATGATCTTCAGATTCGGTTTTGTTACCGGATGTTTTGCAACGAAGATCGTACAGCAGTCCTCAAACGGCTGAATGGATGTCTCATAAGTATCAATTTTTTCAGAAATTGCAATAATATCGTTTTTATCAAAACCGATCAGCGGACGGTATACCGGCATGTTGCATACTGCATTGGTTGCTGCCAGTGACTGCATGGTCTGGCTTGCTACCTGTCCGATACTCTCACCGGTGATCAGGCCAAGGCATCCGGACTCATTCGCAAAATGTTCTGCAATCTTCATCATATAACGACGCATGATGATGGTCAGCTGATCATGCGGGCATTTGTCATAAATATAAAGCTGAATATCCGTAAAGTTTACGATATTTAATTTGATCGGACCGCTGTAACGGGATACGATTTTAGCCAGATCGATCACTTTCTGTTTTGCACGCTCACTTGTATAAGGCGGCGCATGGAAATAAGTAGCCTCAATGGTAACACCGCGCTTTGCGATCATATAACCTGCTACCGGACTGTCGATACCACCGGACAGAAGCAGCATTGCTTTCCCTGCTGTTCCAACCGGCATACCGCCCGGTCCCGGAATGATCATGGAATAAATATTTACCTGAGAACGTATTTCCACGTTCAGCATGATATCCGGGTGATGTACATCAACTTTCATCTCCGGATAAGTGTCCAGAATAATCTCTCCAAGGTCTGCATTGATCTCCTGGGAATTTTTCGGGAAGTTTTTCCGTGCTCTTCTGGAAACCACTTTAAAAGTCTTATTTTTGTCCGGATATACGTCATCCAGATATTTTAATACATCTTTTGCCAGCTGGTCAAAACCGTTCTCCTCCACTCTGACTAACGGGCAGATACCTACGATACCGAATACTCTTGTCAGGGCAAGCACTGCCTCATCGTAATCATAATCGCCTTCAGCATCTACATAAATTCTTCCCTGCTCTCTGGAAACGGAAAAATTTCCGTCTACCGGCTGCAGGGCATGTCCGATCTGTTTCATTAATGCTTCTTCAAATACGTAACGGTTTTTTCCCTTAATACCGATCTCACCATATTTGATCAAAAATGACTGAAACAACATAAATTTGTTTCTCCTCTCTCTAATGTCTTCTATATCTACGCAGCATCGGAAGCAATTCTTCCAGAACGCTGTAAGTATAATCCAATTCTTCTTTTGTCGTCTCCGGGCAAAAACTGAACCGCAACGTGGATTCCTGGTGCGCATGATCCAGTCCGATATTCAGCAAGGTGCTGGACAGGGACGGATGATTGGAAGAACATGCACTTCCCGCGGACACATAAATATTGCGATCCTCCAGCGAATGAAGTAACACTTCGGAACGCACGCCCAAAAAGCTTGCACTGACAATCTGCGGCGCACTATCATGGTCTGTCTTTCCGTTGATAGTCACATTTTCAAGCTGCTGCAGCTTTTCAGCAAAATATGATTTTAACTCATACAGGTATTCCACATTCTCCTCCAAATGCGCATACGCTTCTGCAGCTGCCACACCAAGACCTGCAATTCCCGGCACATTAATGGTTCCGGAACGCATGCCCTTCTGCTGATCTCCGCCAAAGGAAATCGGACGAATCTTGGTCTTGTCTTTGATATATAAGAATCCAATACCTTTCGGTCCGTGAATCTTATGTCCACTGACAGAAAGCAGATCAATATGCATCCGTTTCGGAATGATCTGAAACTTTCCATAAGCCTGAATCGCATCCACATGAAATACCGTAGCCGGATTGTGATCTTTGATAATTTTTCCTGCTTCCGCGATTGGCTCTAAAGCACCGATCTCATTGTTTACCATCATCATGGATACAAGAATCGTGTCTTCCCGCAGTTCCTGCTGCAACTGTTCCAATGAAATCTGACCATTTGCATCTACCGGCAGATACGTGATCTCAAATCCTTCTTCCTCCAAAAAACGCATGGTGTTTTTCACGGATGCATGCTCTACACTGGTGGTAATGATATGTTTACCTGCACGCTGATTCGCCAGTGCGGTACCAATAATCGCCAGGTTATTGGACTCTGTTCCACCGGAAGTGAATACAATTTCCTTGTCCTGACAACGCAGGGTTTTTGCTATGGCAGTGGCTGCCTCTTTGACATATTTTTCCGCTTCCACGCCTTTCATATGCATGGAAGACGGATTTCCAAAATCCACCGTCAGTGCTTCTACCATTTTATTTTTTGCAGCCTCCGAACATCTCGTGGTGGCTGAATTATCCAGATATGCTTCCATTGTCAGCATTCTCCCTCCGTTTTTTCTTCCAGTTCCAGCATCAGCATGGACATGGTACAGATTGCTGCCGTATCCGTACGCAGAATTCTTTTTCCAAGGGAAAGTACCTCTGCATCCTGCCGCAAAAGTTCAATCTCTTCCTCAGAGAAACCACCTTCCGGACCGATAAACACACTGATAGACTGTCCCGGTTTCACCTTTTTTAACGCCTCTCTGGTTGCTTCCATACCGCGCTCATTTTCGTAAGGCACCAGGATCATATCCTGTTGTTTTGCATATTCTACGGCTTCTTTGAAGCTTATTACAGTATGCACTTCCGGGATTTTACTGCGTTTGGACTGTTTTGCCGCGCTCTCACTGATGGCCTGCCAGCGTTTTACCTTATTGCCTGCCTTTTTTGCATCCAGTTTCACGACACAATATTTCATTGCCACCGGAACAATCTCATGTACACCAAGTTCCACAGATTTCTGAATGATATACTCCATGCGTTCACCCTTTGGCAGCCCCTGAAACAGATAAATCCGTGATGGAAGTTCTGTATCCGGTGCTTCCTCATCCAGAATATCTGCCTGCACGAAATCATCTGTCAGCTCCGCAATTTCGCAGAACATATCCCGGGAACTGCTGCTAACCCGGATTTTTTCACCTGCGCGCATACGCAGCACGTTTTTAATATGATTCACATCACTTCCGGTGATAGTCACATATTCTTTGCCAATCTGGCAATCATCCACAAAAAACTGATACATGCTTATTTCCTCGCTGTGATGCTGACCCATTCACCCTGATGTGTCACTTCCAGAACTGTCATGCCTGCTTTCTCAATGGCTTCTCTTACTTCGTTCTCCTTGAAATCAATGATTCCGGAAGTAATGAATACACCGCCTTTTTTCAGGCGTGCCGGAATGACCGGTGCCATCGGAATAATAACGTCTGCTAAAATATTTGCAACAACAACATCATATTTTTCTGTACCGACTTTTTCCTGAAGTTCTGTATCATCAATCAGGTTTCCAACGTAAAAATCACCCTGCTCTCTGCTCAGATGATTTACCTCAAAATTCTCATAAGTTGAAGTAATGCAATCCTCATCAATATCTGTGCCGGTCAGATGACCTGCTCCAAGTTTCAGGCTCACGATAGACAGAATACCGCTTCCGCATCCGACGTCCAGTACTTCATCACCATTTTTCATATATTTACGAAGCTGGTGAATGCAAAGCTGTGTGGTCTCATGCTTGCCGGTTCCAAAGGAAATACCCGGATCGATCTCAATCAAAATTTTGTCCTGATCAGCCTGATCCAATTCTTCCCAGGTCGGTTTGATGAGAATGTCATCAATGGTAAAAGAATGAAAAAACTCTTTCCAGTTGTTCATCCAGTCAATATCCTCTGTCTCACTGCTTGTAATCTTACCGCTTCCGATATTTACATAACTGCGCATTTCTTCCAGTGCTTCTGCTACATCTTTTAACTTCTCACTGTGATCCTCACCTGCTTCCAGATAAAAGCTGACATAACCAATGCCCTGATCTGGTGGCAGTTCCGGCAGAATATCAATAAACATTTTCGAAGTATCGGATTCGGATAACGGCACATTATCTTCAATCTCAATGCCTTCGATGCCAAGGTCTGCCAACGTACTGCTGATATAATCCTCCGCTTCTGTGGTGGTTTCAATCGTATATTTATCCCATTTCATCGTACATATTCCTCCATACAATTTATGTCAATAGTTCCGAACATGCCAATTAGTCCTGCAGCAACAGGACTAATCAATGCATAGATATTCTCAGATGTGAGATACCCACACCCACATCTGATATAGCCTCCGGCAGATTGCAGAGATACACAGCTGAAATATATCATACATTGTACGATATGCATCTCGCAGCAAGAATGCCGAAAGCATTCTTGAATTATATTACCCTATAACCCCATCATTCGACAAGAGTTTTTTTATTTTATCCTCTGCGGAAGCGATCCAGCATCATAAAAATTTCTTCTTTTCGCGGATACGCATAACCGCTGGAAAGGGTTCCATCCACAAAAGTTGCCATTCCTTTTTTCTCAAGCAGACTACTCATTTCTGCAACCAACGCCTGCATTTCCATAGAAAATGAACCTTTTTTCATGATATATTTCATAATTACAGCCAGCGCTGCCGTCTGCTCCGTATCGATCAGCTGCTCCACATAACGCAGATCTACCATATTGTGGTCGATGGAAAAACCATCGGTTCCCATTACTTTTGTCTTGATCCGTTCTTCCCTGTCACCTCTGCCATGTCGTTTTATCTTTCGCTCCATCACAAACATACGTTTTTCCGCAGGAAGTGTAAATGGCTCTGTATTACTGCTAAAATCCACGGAAGGATATTCCGGCAATAATTCCTGTATTTTCGCTTTCACATCTCTCGGACGATACGCATCCATCTGAATAATGGTATCTGCCGCATGGAAAAAGGCCCCACTGCTACCCGCAACCAAAATCGTGGAAATACCAGCTTTTTCATACAGATCACGTACTCTCGCGATAAACGGTGTGATCGGTTCCTGTTCTCCGCTGACCACACGCTGCATAAAGGCATCCCGCACAAGAAAATTTGTTGCAGAAGTGTCTTCATCAATCAGAAAACAACTTGTTTCTGCTTCGATTCCCTCCATGACGCCTGCCGCCTGCGACGTACTTCCGCTGGCATCTTCCGTAGAAAAACAATGCGTATCTTTTCCATTTGGCAGATCATGGATAAACAGGGACAAGTCCAGATTGGATACCGCACGGCCATCTTCTGCCCGCAGCTTCAGCGCATCGTCTCTGGTAATGACATACTCTCTGCCATCGCCTTTTACATGATTGTATACACCCTGTTCTAACGCCTGTAACAACATGGATTTTCCATGATAGCCACCGCCAATAATCAGGGTCACGCCTTCCGGGATTCCCATACCGCAAATGCTGCCGCCATATGGCAGATCAATGGCAAGTTCCATACTCTTTGGAGATTTAAATGCCACTGCATCTTTTAACGGCTGACTGGACACACCACTCTTTCGCGGCAAAATGCTTCCGTTTGCACAGAAAGCTACCAGTTTTCGTTCCTCTAATACTTCACGAATCCTCTGCTGATTTTCTGCCAATTCATAGGTTTCCTGAACCTTTGTTTTGTCCCACGCCTGATAAACCAGACATTTTTTCACGATCTGTGGAAGAAAATCCAGTAAAATCTTCTCTAGTTCCTGTGCGTTAATAGTACGTCCGTTTGCCGGAAACCCGACTTCGAATCGTACAATCAATGCTATATTGTTAACTTCCACTGCTGTCCGGCGCATAACCTCCGCTCCTGGTCTGCTGGTGGAGATCAATCCACTTTTTCCGGATCCTTTTGCCTTAAAACTGTACTGATCTAATGCTGTCGAAAACTTACGCAAGATTAAATCTTCCAATGCCGTTTTCGTATATCTTTTTTCAAAATATTTTTCCGGAAATCCTGCTTTTTTCAATGGAAGTTCTACATGCAGGGAAGATGGTGCCGCAAAAGGGTCTCCCTGCACATGGTCAATAGACAGCACAAAGTCACCGAAGGTATAACTTCCCCTCAGTGACTTATATGCCGGATAACTTTTTCGATGAATTGATTCTAATTTATTTTTTAAATCTATTTTATTATACATCCGTAATCCTATACTATATTAATCTTCTTTTTTGAAGAATCCTCTCTTTTTGTGATGTTTCTCCTGCTTTACGCCTTCTTCTGCGCCTGTATGAAGGGTATCACCGGATACTGCATCAAATGCACGCAATGCTTCTTTCGCCTCTGCACTCAATGATGTCGGAACCTGTACCACCAGAGTAACATACTGATCACCACGAATATTTTTGTTACGCAAAGAAGGGACACCTTTGCCTTTCAGACGGATTCTTGTATCAGTCTGTGTACCAGGTTTTACTTCATAAATAACATCTCCATCTACAGTGCTGATTCTTGTCTCGCCACCTAACACTGCCTGTGCAAAGGAAATCGGTGCAGTTGAATAAATATTCATATCCTGACGCTGGAAGATCGGATGTGAGGATACAATAACCTCTACCAGCAGATCGCCACGTGGTCCTCCATTGACACCCGGCTCACCCTTTTCACGGATACGAACACTTTGTCCATTGTCAATTCCGGCAGGAATAGAAACTTTAATTTTCTTTCTGCTGGCAGTATAACCGGTTCCGCGGCAGGACGTACATTTATCTTTGATGATCTTTCCGGATCCATTACATTCCGGACAGGTCTGAACGTTCTGAACCATGCCGAACAGAGACTGCTGAGAAAATACAACTTTACCTTTTCCGCCACATTTTGTACAGGTTTCCGGAGAAGTTCCCGGTTTTGCTCCTGTTCCGCCACAGGTGGTACACTCATCTTTCAGTACCATATCAATTTCTTTCTCACACCCAAATACTGCTTCCTCAAAAGTGATGCGGACACTGGTTCTTAAGTTAGCACCTTTCATCGGACCGTTGGATGCGCCTCTTCTGGAACCGCCACCAAAGAAATCACCGAAAATGTCACCAAACATATCACCGAAATCCATGCCTGAGAAATCAAATCCACCGGCTCCGGCACCGCCTGCTCCGCCGTCAAATGCAGCGTGGCCAAACTGATCGTACTGTCTTCTTTTCTCTGAATCACTTAATACCGCATAAGCCTCAGAAGCCTCTTTGAATTTTGCTTCTGCCTCTTTGTCTCCCGGGTTTGCATCCGGATGATATTTTTTGGCTAACTGACGGTATGCCTTTTTAATTGTGGCATCATCTGCGCTGCGGTCTACGCCAAGCACCTCATAATAATCCCTTTTCTGTTCTG
>URDN01000067.1 GCA_900546495.1 uncultured Lachnospiraceae bacterium | reverse complement strand
TAAGCGATGCAGTGGTCACAGAAAATTTTTCATATCCTCGTTGGAGTTATTTTTTATTTGTTCCCTAAACGACAAACAAGAATTTAAAGTGTTGGCAACAAATCAAGAAATGATTCCGTTGGTGCATTGACCGGCAGCGTCGGATTCACTGATGCCACGATCTGTCGGGCAGGCATCATTTCCTTTGTCTCAATAATTTCCAGATCCTCATTACCTTCCCGGACACAGTAATCCGGCACACAGGCAATACCCAGTCCAATCCGTGCAAAATCAATCAGCAGATCATTACTGGAAAGCTCAATTTCAGGCACAAGTTCCAGTTGATGCTGTAAAAACAGATTGTGTAAGAATTCGCAGGTCGTACAGTGTCGTTCCAGCGTGATCAGCGGATATCCGGAAAGTTCCTCCAGACGCAGCACTTTGGACTTCATCGGAAAATAAGCCGGATTTGCCACAAACACATCCCTGAATTCACAGACTGTCTTTCGGATATAAGACTGATTCAACCGTGTATTCGGTGCATTTGTAATGATCAGATCCACTTTTCCTTGTTCTAGCAGATCCACGCAATTTAATGAAGTTGCATTTGTAACTTTGATCGGCACATTCGGATATTGCTGATGAAATTTCCGAAAATACGGAACAAGAAAGTAACGGCAGATGGTGTCACTTGCTCCGATATGAAGCTGCCCAAGACCAAGTCCCTGACTGTCAAACAGCTGGTTTTCGCCACGGCGGATCAGATTCATTGCCGGTTCAATGTGTTTTAAGAGAAGCTGTCCGGCCGGAGTGAGCTGCACTTTTTTTGTACTGCGGATAAAAAGTGGCTGTCCAAGTTTGCGTTCCAGTGTCTTGATGGATTGGCTGACCGCAGACTGAGAAATATATAGGTGTTTACTGGCTTCCGAAAAACTTAAGGACTGTGCTACGTAAAAAAATACTTTGTAAAGTTCATAATTAATATCCATAGAAATCTCCCCTTCGGTATATTATTTTGTTTATTCATCGTTTTATATCATTATAAATATGAACGCAGAATAAGCATTCCCCCGCTTCAAGTGCGTAGAGCACTAAGCAGTGGGTGAGAGGGATGCTTATGTCAGTGGGAGTTAAAAGCTCCCACTGACAGGGTCGCGAAGCGACTGCGTTCATGAGCAAGTAGCGAAAGCGGATTGCGAATGTCCGCTTTATTAAATATTGATTTCTGAAAACAGGTTTTATGATAGAAATCCATATAAATATGATGATTTCACAGGAAGCTGATTTACAGAAATCTCTTTTTATATTAGTATATAAAGTGTGTGAGCGTATGTCAATTATAAATTAGCGAAACTTATATATAGAATTAAATATATTAATTTTCCTAATCTAAATGAGTACGGTATACTAAGGGTATCATAATAGTACGGAAAAGGTCTGTGCTATGTAATACCTGACATGAGTATGAACTTATGCAAGGTATCAAAATACTTCGTAATATTGCGGAGATGGAAAGTGGAAGATATCAGCTTCGCTGAAGTCCATCCCACAGCAAACTTCGAAAACGAAGTTTGAACGCTGACAAGTCGCAAAGCGACTGCGTTCATGAACAAGTAGCGAAAGCGGATTGCGAATGTCCGCTTTACATTAATTAAGATGGAGGATCCGATATGAGTAATGTACGCAGAGTCTATGTAGAGAAAAAAGAAGCGTATGCAGTAAAAGCAAAAGAGCTGCAGGAAGAAATCAAGAGCTATCTTGGAATTACTTCCGTCACAGGAGTACGTGTTCTGATCCGTTATGATGTGGAAAACATATCTGAGGCAACTTATCAGAGAGCACTGGTCAGTGTTTTCTCAGAGCCGCCTGTTGATGATATTTATGAAGAAACATTTGATCTGAAGGGAGCAAAAGCATTCAGTGTGGAATTTTTACCTGGACAGTTTGACCAGAGAGCAGATTCCGCTGTACAGTGTGTGAAACTTCTGAATGAGAATGAGGAGCCGGAAATCCGTACAGCAACGACTTATGTGATCGAGGGTGATGTGACGGAGGAGCAGTTAGAGGCTATCAAGCATCACTGCATCAACCCGGTAGATTCCAGAGAGACCGGTTTTGAAAAACCGGAGACGCTGGTGCAGAATTTTGACGAGCCGGCAGATGTTATTGTATTTGACGGATTCCGTGAGATGCCGGAAGCAGAGCTGAAAGCATTATATGACTCCCTGAATCTGGCAATGACATTCCATGATTTCCAGCATATTCAGAACTATTTTGTAAAAGATGAGCACCGCGATCCGACCATGACAGAGATCCGTGTACTTGATACTTACTGGTCTGATCACTGCCGCCATACCACATTTTCAACAGAGTTAAAAGACATTGTATTTGAGGATGGCGATTATCTGGAGCCGATCAAAGATTCTTATGATAATTACAAAGAGACTTATGCAGAACTTTACAAAGATCGTGATGATAAATTTGTATGCCTGATGGATCTTGCGCTGATGGCTATGAAAAAACTGAAAAAAGAAGGAAAACTGGCTGATCAGGAAGAGTCTGATGAGATTAATGCCTGCAGTATTGTTGTTCCATTGGAAGTGGACGGCAAGACAGAGGAGTGGCTGGTAAACTTCAAAAATGAGACACATAACCATCCGACAGAGATTGAACCGTTTGGTGGCGCTGCAACCTGTCTGGGTGGAGCTATCCGTGATCCGTTATCCGGACGTACTTATGTTTACCAGGCTATGCGTATCACAGGTGCGGCTGATCCGACTGTTTCTGTAAAAGATACGTTAGAAGGAAAACTTCCGCAGAAGAAGATTGTCCGTTCCGCAGCTGCCGGATACAGCTCTTATGGTAACCAGATCGGTCTGGCAACTGGTTTTGTCAAAGAAGTATATCATCCGAACTATGTGGCAAAACGTATGGAGATTGGTGCCGTTCTTGGAGCAGCTCCGAGACGTGCCGTACAGCGTCTGACCTCTGATCCGGGTGATATCATCATTCTGCTTGGCGGTCGTACCGGACGTGACGGCTGTGGTGGAGCAACCGGTTCTTCCAAAGCACATACTACATCTTCCATCGATACCTGTGGTGCTGAGGTCCAGAAAGGTAACCCGCCGACAGAGCGTAAGGTACAGAGATTATTCCGCAGAGAGGAAGTTAGCCATATCATCAAAAAATGTAATGACTTTGGTGCAGGTGGTGTATCCGTTGCCATCGGTGAGCTGGCAGACGGTCTGCGTGTAGAGTTGGATAAAGTTCCGAAAAAATATGCCGGTCTGGATGGCACAGAAATTTCTATTTCTGAGTCCCAGGAGCGTATGGCGGTTGTCATCGCACCGGAAAATGTAGATCAGTTTCTTGCTTATGCCGCAGAGGAAAACTTAGAGGCTGTTCCGGTAGCTGTTGTTACCGAGGATCCGCGTCTGGTTCTGATCTGGAGAGGCAAAGAGATCGTAAATATTTCCCGTGCATTCCTGAACACAAACGGTGCACATCAGGAGACTGGTGTTCAGGTTGAGATCCCGAGCAAAGCAGACAACTATCTGAACAAGATAGCTCTTGACAGCGTTGCCAAAGATCTGGCAAGCAACGACGTAAAAGCTGCATGGGTAGATACATTAAAAGACTTAAACGTATGCTCCCAGAAAGGTCTGGTGGAAATGTTTGATGGTTCCATCGGAGCAGGAAGTGTATACATGCCATATGGTGGAAAATATCAGCTGACAGAGACACAGAGTATGGTTGCAAAAATCCCGGTTATGACAGGAAAATGCGATGCTGTAACAATGATGAGTTATGGATTTGATCCGTATCTGTCCAGCTGGAGCCCATATCATGGTTCTGTTTACGCGGTACTGGAGTCTATTTCCAAAATCGTGGCAGCCGGTGGCGATTACAAAAAGATACGTTTCACCTTCCAGGAGTATTTCCGCAGAATGAGCGAAGATCCGAAACGTTGGAGTCAGCCATTTGCAGCATTACTTGGTGCATATCAGGCACAGATGAGTTTTGGGCTGCCGTCCATCGGTGGAAAAGATTCCATGTCTGGAACTTTCAATGATATTGATGTACCGCCGACACTGGTTTCCTTTGCCGTAGACGTGGCAAAAGAGCAGGACATTGTGACACCGGAGTTGAAGACAGCAGGTGACAAACTGATGTACTTTACCATCGATCATGATGCATATGATCTGCCGGATTATGAGCAGGTTATGAAACTGTATGATGCTGTATACAGCCTGATCCAGGATAAGAAACTGAAAGCTGTTTATGCACTGGATGCAAAAGGTCTGGTGGCTGCAGTCAGCAAGATGGCATTTGGAAACAAACTGGGTGTATCCATTCGAGGTTGTCTGAAACCGGAAGAAGCCTTTGCACCGGGATTTGGTAATCTGGTAGCTGAAGTTGCACCGGAAGATACCGATGCTGTAAAAGCAGCGTTAGAGGCTGTGGGACTTCGTACAAACGTATCCATTGTTGGTTCTGTTTCAGAAGATCCGGTATTCCGTTATGGTGATGTGGAGATTGCTATGGATGATGCATTATCCGCATGGACAAACACACTGGAGAAAGTATATCCGACCAGAGCAACCACAGATAAAAAAGAGCTGGATGCAAAACTTTATACAACAAAAGAAATTTATGTATGCAAAAATAAAATTGCAAAACCGACCGTATTTATTCCGGTATTCCCGGGTACAAACTGCGAGTACGATTCTGCAAAAGCATTTGAGCGCGCAGGTGCAAATGTAGTAACCAAAGTATTCAAGAACCTGAATGCACAGGATATCCGTGATTCTGTCGATGTATTTGCAAAAGCCATCGATCAGGCACAGATCATCATGTTCCCGGGTGGATTCTCCGCAGGTGATGAGCCGGAGGGAAGTGCAAAATTCTTTGCAACTGCATTCCGTAACGCAAAGATCAAAGAATCCGTAGAAAAACTCTTAAATGAGCGTGACGGACTCTGCCTTGGTATCTGTAACGGATTTCAGGCACTGATCAAACTTGGTCTGGTTCCTTATGGTGAGATCTGTGAGCAGAAAGCAGATTCTCCGACACTGACCTATAACACCATCGGACGTCATATCTCCAAGATGGTTTATACAAAGGTAATGTCCAATAAATCCCCGTGGCTGGCACAGGCAGAAGTAGGTAAGATTTACACGAACCCGGCTTCCCATGGTGAAGGACGTTTCGTAGCAAATGATGAGTGGCTGCAGAAACTTTTCACAAATGGTCAGGTGGCTACCTGCTATGTCAACGAAGCAGGCAATCCGACCATGGATGAAGAGTGGAATGTCAATGGTTCCTACATGGCTATCGAGGGTATTACAAGTCCGGATGGTCGTGTACTTGGTAAGATGGCTCATTCCGAGCGTCGTGGTGATGGTGTGGCTATCAACATTTACGGTGAGCAGGATCTGAAAATCTTCGAATCCGGTGTAGCGTTCTTCCGCGACTAGCTTGTTTTTATGTAAAATTAAATAAATGAAGGCGCCCCAATTGATTTTGTCTTTCTGGCTAACAATCGCTCATCAAGAAAAAATCAATTTGGGGCGCATTTACGTTTTCGATTCATCAAATTTTACATTATGACTGCGCTGCGTGTCATGTGCACATTCAGACAGGAATAAATCTAAATTATTTGTTGTGCACACGGGAAGGTAAAACATACTAACTATAACGAGTACAGGTATGTGTGATCTTATATGATATGGTTGTTGGATGTTTCGATTTCGTTTTATAAACTAAAATTTACCCACAGTCCCCGCGTATAATCGACATTTTCCGACAAAATCTGCATCGACAAACTGTTACAATATTCGCAAATTGAATGATTACCGAATAAAACAGTTAGATAAGAGGTGTGGTGACGAATGAAAAAACGGAACAGTTTCAGGCGGATTTTAACGATTGGTGTCTGTACCGGTCTGCTATTTTGCATCAGTGGATGCGCAGGGCAGGAGAAACAGATGACGGATCAGACAGAGACGCGTCCACAGATGATCATTGGCAGCGACAATTATCCGCCCTTTAATTATGAAGATGCAGACGGAAAACCGGCAGGAATTGATGTGGATCTTGCAACGGAGGCATTTGACCGGTTAGGTTATGATGCGGTATTTACATATATTGACTGGGAAGCAAAAAAGCAGTTTCTGGAAAACGGAGACATTGACTGCATCTGGGGAAGTTTTTCTATTGATGGCAGAGAAAATCAGTACCACTGGACGACACCTTATATGATCAGTCGTCAGGTAGTGGCAGTCAGTAAAGACAGTGATATCTATACCCTTGCAGATCTGGAAGGAAAACGGGTAGCAGTACAGTCTACGACAAAGCCGGAGGAGATTTTTGCGTCACATACGGATGAACGGATTCCTGAGCTGGCAGAAATATTTTCGTTGCAGAATCGGGAATTGATCTATCCTTTCTTAAGTAAAGGGTATGCGGATGCGGTAGCCGCTCATGAAACCGCAATTTTACAATGTATGAAGGATTATGACTTAGAATATCGAATCCTGGAAGAACCATTGCAGACGGTGGGGCTTGGCGTTGCATTTTCAAAGTACGATGACAGAGGCATTGAGACAGAGCTGTCACAGGTATTTGAAGATATGCGTGAGGATGGAACATTAGAGGAAATTCTTGGAAACTATCTGGAACATCCGGAGGATTATCTGGAGGTGGATACCTGTGAAAAATAAAAGTAATCGATTGTTGTATACATTGGAAGTGCTGCTTGGTGTTATCCTGATGGGAGGCGTATTTTTGATCGCAGTACATGTGGATGTCAGAAGCGCGAAGCGGACGTTGACCAGCACAGTCAGTTATATTAAGGAGCAATGTAATCAGTATGAGCGGTTAAATTTAGCATCGGAGACGAAAAGTATGATGCGTATCATCGAAAGTGTGCACCAGATCAATCATGCATTGACAGAAAATGGAACCGATGCCGGAGCAGTGACAACGGAAATGCTGGAGCAATGGGCGCGGGACAGTTATGTAACGGGTGTATTGCTTCTGGATGAAAACGGAAAGGTACAGGTACAGTATGGAGATCCGGTTGATGGGTTGTCGACAGAAGAATTATCGGAGCATATGACATCGGATGCTCTGCAGGATGCGATCCTTTTTTCGGAAAAAACGTATGCTATGCGATTTCCCTGTGAAGACGGTTCTTATGCAGATCTGGCAGCTACGGGAAATGCAGATGGCAGTGGGATGGTTGTCGCTTACTATCACACGACGTTAGAATATACACGGGCATTCCATCTGTCGGTGGATACGTTGTTGGTGGGTTATAATCTGGAACAGGATGGAACAATCGTGGTGAGCAGCGGAAAGGAAATCATAGCGTCCAATAATGAGACTTTGATTGGAAAAAGTACCGATGACGTGGAAATTTTGCGGAAAATCAAAGAAGCGGAAGCAAGTGATAAATTGATCCATGCAAGAAGTGATACGGCTGCGCTTTCCCACAATTATGGTCTGATGGAGCATGGGCGGGATTATTATGTGTATGCCTATCTGCCAGAGAGCGATGTGTTTGACAGTACGATTCCAAGTGTGATGTTTTCCATCATCGTATACGTGATCATTCTGGCAATTATTCATATGGTGCGCTGGAAAATGGCACAAAATTACAGAGAGAAGCAATTAAGCATTCAGCGGCAGTATAATGAACAGCTGCAAAGTAAAAATGAGCAGTTAAAGCAGGCAGTCGATCAGGCAGATCGGGCAAATGTGGCAAAGACAAGTTTTCTGTCCCGGATGAGTCATGATATTCGCACACCGTTAAACGGGATCATCGGCTTGCTGGAAATTGGAGAGGCACATCCGGAGAATACAAAGCTGCTGCGGGAAAATCAGAAAAAAATGAAAATCTCTGCCAATCATTTACTGTCCCTGATCAACGATATTCTGCAGATGAGTAAGTTGGAAAGCGGAGAAGTTGTGCTGTCGGAGGAACCGATGAATTTGAAAACCCTGTCGGACGATGTATTGACGATTGTGGAGCAGCGTGCAGCGGAAGCCGGTGTAACGCTGGAATATGATAAATCTACCGAGCGGGTGGCATTTCAAAATATTTACGGAAGTCCGTTGCATGTGCGTCAGATTTTCCTGAATATTTATGGAAACTGTATCAAATATAACCGGTTGGGCGGAAAAGTGCAGACGAGCTGTAAATGTCTGGGGGTTGATCAGGAGATTGTAACGTATCAGTGGACGATTCAGGATACCGGTGTGGGAATGAGTCAGGAATTTATCCGACACATTTTTGATCCTTTTGCACAGGAGCGGTCGGATGCCAGAAGTGTGTATAATGGTACAGGGCTTGGCATGGCAATTGTAAAAAATCTGGTGGATAAAATGAACGGGACCATTGAGGTGAAAAGCGAAGAAGGCGTGGGTTCCACCTTTGTGATCACGCTGCCATTTCGACTGGCAACAGAGCAGTCGCAGGAACAGCAGCAACAGGAACATCAGGTCGGTCATGGACGAAGCCGAAAACGACTTATCGACTTTCGAACCGTGTTTGATTGCCATAATACCTTATTTTTGAACGGGTTGATTCAGAATA
Organism: uncultured Lachnospiraceae bacterium; assembly: GCA_900546495.1. Classification (GTDB taxonomy): domain Bacteria; phylum Bacillota; class Clostridia; order Lachnospirales; family Lachnospiraceae; genus Eubacterium_I. Next base: position 10 of record URDN01000067.1, on the reverse strand, counting down.
TCCATGAAGG
>URDN01000066.1 GCA_900546495.1 uncultured Lachnospiraceae bacterium | reverse complement strand
TGGGAGTTAAAAGCTCCCTCTGACAGGTCGCAAAGCGACTGCATTCATGAGTAAGTAGTGAAAGCGGATTGCGAATGTCCGCTTTACTATATTTTTAAATATATTCGATGGTATTCTAGTGACATCTTTTGCCATGATAACGCATTTAAATAAAAAAGTCAACACTTTAAAGTGTAAAAGTAAAACGATCGATCAGAAGGAACGGCTATCTTAAAAAATTACACCTACAATAGTATTATCATGCCGTTTCTACATATTATTTGTAGTGATTACTTTCTGATAAAATGTCATGTTGTGAGAAAATATTGATAAAAGTTGTGCATTTTTTATAAAAAGGTTGCAAAAAAGAGAAAAGTTTAGTAAAATATAACCATGATTTTTTTATGTATTGGAGGAAATGACATGAACGTTTATACTACTGACAAGATCCGCAACGTAGTTTTACTGGGACATGGGGGTTCTGGAAAGACAACAATGGTTGAGGCAATGGCTTACCTGTCCGGAATTACCAATCGTATGGGAAATGTCACAGATGGCAATACCATCAGTGATTATGATAAAGAAGAAATCAAACGTGGTTTTTCCATCAGCACTTCTGTAGTCCCGATCGAGTGGAGAGAGACTAAGATCAATCTGCTGGATACCCCGGGATTTTTCGATTTTGTCGGTGAGGTAGAAGAAGCAGCAGCTGCAGCCGATGCGGCAATTATTGTGGTAAATGGTAAAGCCGGCGTAGAAGTCGGTACACAGAAAGCATGGGAGATTTGCGAGAAATATAATCTTCCACGTATGATCTGGGTTACAAATATGGACGATGATAACGCAAGTTTCCGTCAGGTAGTCGTAGACTTGCAGGAATTATACGGAAAGAAGATAGCTCCGTTACATTTACCAATCCGTGAAAACGGACAGTTTGTTGGCTATGTCAATGTCATTCAGATGAAAGCAAAACGCTGGAAAGAGGACGGAACCGTTGATAAGACAGATGTTCCGGATTATTCGTTCGAAAATCTTGAGATCTGCCGTGAAGCATTATTAGAGTCCGTTGCAGAGACAAGCGAAGAATATATGGATCGTTATTTCTCCGGTGATACCTTCTCCGAGAATGAGATCCGTCAGGTTTTACATACCAACGTATGCGATGGCAGTATGGTTCCGATTTCCATGGCTTCCGGTACAATGGCAAAAGGTATTTACACCTTACTGGATGATATTGTAAAATATTTGCCAAGTCCGGAGAAAAAACAGTGTAAAGCGATCAATGTGAAAACAAACGAAGTATACGATGCAGATTTTAACTTTGCAAAGGCAAAGAGTGCATATATTTTCAAAACCATCGTGGATCCGTTTATCGGAAAATACTCTCTGATCAAAGTGACATCTGGTGTTATTAAGACAGATGATGTGATGTACAATGAAGAGCACGGTATGGATGACAAAATCGGTAAATTATATGTACTGCGCGGAAACAAACCGGAAGAAGTACCGGAGCTGCACGCCGGCGACATCGGAGCACTTGCAAAATTAAATAAAGTTGTGACAACCGATACTCTGTCCACGAAGGCAACACCGCTTACCTTTATCAAGACAGCAGTATCCAAACCATATACATACATGAGCTACAAACCGGTAAACAAAGCCGATGTGGATAAAGTTTCTCAGGCATTACAGAAAATGATGCAGGAAGACCTGACACTGAAAGCTGTCAATGACAGTGAGAATCATCAGTCTCTGCTGTATGCTATCGGTGATCAGCAGCTGGATGTAGTGGTAAGCAAATTAAAAGAGAAATACAAAGTAGAGATTACATTAGAACAGCCGAAGGTTGCATTCCGTGAGACTATTCGCAAGAAAGCAGATGTCGAGTACAAATACAAAAAACAGTCCGGCGGACATGGACAGTATGGTCACGTTAAGATGACATTTGAACCATCCGGCAATCTGGAAGAAGCATATGAATTTGATCAGATCGTAGTTGGTGGTGCTGTTCCGAAAAACTACTTCCCGGCTGTAGAAAAAGGTATTCAAGAATCCGTAGAGCGCGGACCGCTGGCAGGTTACCCGGTAGTGGGTGTAAAAGCTGTATTATACGATGGATCTTACCATCCGGTAGATTCCTCTGAGATGGCATTCAAGACCGCAGCAATCCAGGCATTCAAAAAAGGATTTATGGATGCTTCGCCGATTCTTTTAGAGCCAATCGCTTCAGTAAAAGTATTGGTACCGGACAAATATACCGGTGATATTATGGGAGATTTAAATAAACGCCGTGGCCGTGTACTTGGAATGAATCCGGTAGAAGGTGGAAAACAGGAGATCATCGCAGATGTACCGATGTCCTCCCTGTTTGGCTACAACACTGATCTTCGTTCAATGACCGGCGGCAGTGGAACTTATGAGTATGAGTTCGCACGCTATGAGCAGGCACCGTCTGATGTACAGGAAAAAGAAGTGGCTGCGAGAGCAGAAGTGTAAAATTTAATATTTGAGAAAAAAGGAAACATTTACCTTGTCAGCTAACAATCGCTTGTCGAGGTAAATGTTTCCTTTTTTTATTTCGGTAATGTAAATTTTTTATTCATTACACGATTCAATACACGAAAAGAAAGTTTGTTGACATTGCAGTACGCATCTATTATAATGGGATTTAATAAAAATACTTTTGGTATACCAAGAAAAACCAATAAGAATGAAACAAACAGCATAAAACAAAAACAAACGAACAGGAACTTTGTTTTTAGGATTATTAAGGAGGAAAAACTGGTGAAAAATGCAAAAAACTTTTTCTCATCACTGGAAATTTCCGGGTTGGATCAGGTGACGGCAAAGCGCAGGTATCTGACAAAATGCGAGCCGAAAGTTATGAAAATCGATGACGAAGAGAAAATTGTAAAGACGGCCTGTCGTGCCTGTATCGCAAACTGTGGTGTCCTGGCGCATGTGAAAAATGGTCGTGTTGTGAAACTGGAGGGTAATCCGACAGATCCGATGAGCCAGGGACGCATGTGTGCCAAAGGTCTGTCCGGTATTCAGGCACTGTATCATCCGAACAGAAACAAATATCCGCTGCTTCGCGTTGGTGAGCGCGGAAGCGGACGCTGGAGAAGAATTACATGGGATGAGGCGCTGACCCGTGTGGCTGAGAAAGCCATGGAGACCCGTGAAAAATACGGCGCAGAATCTCTGTTCTGTACCACTGGCGGCGGTGGAAATCCGGAAATCTGGAGTATCGCCCGTTTCTGTAATATTTTTGGTACACCAAACTGGTACGAGCCGGGCTGTGCGCAGTGTTATCTGCCGCGTGTACTTTCCTGTGCCATGATGTATGGCGGCGCGGATTCCAGTATTGCGGATTCCAATGCGCTGGAGCTGTATGATTATGAAAATGCCAAGATCAAATGTCTGGTGCTCTGGGGCGCAGGTCCTGCTTATTCTGCACCGGCCAGCGGCGGCCGTATGGTCAACGAACTGCGTGCAAAAGGGGTAAAAACAATCTGTATTGATCCGCGTTTTACGCCGGATGCGGCAAAAGCAGATATCTGGCTGCCAATCCGTCCGGGGACAGACGTTGCCCTGCAGATGGCATGGATCCGATACATTTTAGTAAACCGCAGATACGATGAGGAATTTGTGACACGCTGGACGAACCTGCCGTATTTGGTAGAGGTGGAGAGCCGCTATTTTGCCCGTGCGAAAAAAGGGGAAAACGGTGCGCCGGATACGTTTTATGTATGGGATGAAAAAACAGATTCCATGCAGCCAATGGAGTATCCGTTCAATGAACAATTATCCCCGGCGTTATGGGGGACTTACGAGGTAGATGGAAAAGTATACAAGACAGGTATGCAGTTGTTATATGAGCGCTGCGAGGAGTTCACACTGGAGAAAGCTGCGGAAATCTGCTGGCTGGATGCAGACCGTATCAAAGCTGCCATTGAAATGTATTTGGAAAATGCTCCAAGCGGCATCTGCCTTGGTGTGGCTACGGATCAGACACCGAACTCTGTACAGGCTGCCATGGCTGCGGATACCATTGATTTCCTGATGGGTAATCTGGAAAAACCGGGCGCACTGATGCAGCGGTTCCGTACCAGCGGCGTGCTGAAGGTGCCGAACTATCCGGTTCCGGTTGCGTTGAAATGTCTGCCGCCGGAGCAGTTGAAGAAACGTCTGGGTGGAAGAGAACACAAGGGCTTAAGTATCTGGTATGCAGGTCATCCGGGCAGCGTACTGAACGCAATTTTGACAGAGAAACCGTATCAGCCGAGAATGTGGATCGACCGTTCCGGAAATAAACTTGGTGTACTGGCGGAATCCGGTCGATGGGCAGAGGCAATTGAGAAGCTTGATTTTATCGTACATATGTATATGTATCCGACTTCTTTTTCCTGCTACGCAGATATTTTACTGCCGACGGAAGAGTGGCTTGAGACAGATATGATCGTGGAGACCTGCAATATGCTGGTGGCAAGACAGCAGGTGGTTCATCTCTGGGAGACTATGGATGAGACACTGATCTGGTCCCGTCTGGCAAAAAAATGTGCAGAACTTGGTCATGAGATGTGTCAGAAATCCTTCGATCCGGAATTTATGGGCGATCAGCTTCCATACTGGGATTCCATGGATGAATTCTTCGATCATCTGACACCGGCCATTGGTATGACCTGGGAAGAAATGAAGAAAAAGGCGCCATTCGAGTATATGTCCAAGGAAGAATGGAAGAGCTATTATGTATACAAACAGATTGACGAAGCGACAGGGCTGCCGAAGGGCTTTGATACACCTTCGAAGAAGATCGAAGTCTATGTGGAGAGCATGATCACACTGGGAAGAACCGGTCAGCCGTTCCTTCCAATCGAGTTTGCACCGGCAGATAAGGATTATGAGCCGCTGCCGTATTATCTGGAGCCGGTGGAGAGTCCGGTGCGTGATGACGATACGGCGAGGGAGTATCCACTTGTTATGACAAACGGCCGTGTGCCGTTCTATCATCATTCCACACTGCGTAATGCAGCAGCTATGCGTGAACTGTATCCGGTTCCGGAGATCTGGATTTATCCGGATGTGGCAAAAGCGTATGGCATCGCACCGGGAGACTGGGTCTGGGTAGAGTCCAAACGAGGCAAAATCCGTGCAAAAGCGCTGGTTACAAAAGGCATCAATCCGGGAACCGTATGCATGGAGCGTTTCTGGCATCCGGAGACGATGAACACCAAGACACACGGATGGCAGGAGACAAATGTGAATGTATTGTCAAAATCCACCGCTCCGTTTAATGATGTCGTTGGTACACATACACTCCGTGCTTATCAGGTGCGTATTTCCAAAGCGGACAGTGCACCGGAAGGCATCTGGCAGAAACCGGAAGACTTTGTAAATTGGCTTCCGTTAGGCAAAGCATAAGCTGATAAATAATTTAAGCGCCAATTTACAAATGCTCCGCAAGGATTGCAGAAATGAACAAAGGAAGATATCAGCTTTGCTGATGTTCATTTCGCAACAAGATTTGCGGGCAAATCTTGAATGAATTGGCTTCCGTTAGGTAAAGCATAAGCTGATAAATAATTTAAGCGCCAATTTACAAATGCTCCGCAAGGATTGCAGAAATGAACAAAGGAAGATATCAGCTTTGCTGATGTTCATTTCGCAACAAGATTTGCGGGCAAATCTTGAATGAATTGGCTTCCATTAGGTAAAGCATAAGGAGGAGCGAGGAGGCAGAGGAATGAAACAATATGCAATGGTTGTAGAAGTGGACCGGTGCATCGGCTGTAAAGGTGGATGCCAGGTTGCCTGCAAGACTGAAAATGAAGTGGCTCTGGGCCGTTCCAGAAGCACATTATATCATATGGGACCGACTGGGGTCTATCCGGATCTGCAGATGTATTTTCTGCCGGTAATGTGCCAGCAGTGTGAGGATCCGAGTTGTGTGGATGTGTGTCCGACAGGCGCATGTTACAAGGATGAAGAGGACGGAGTGATCCGCATTGATCAGGACATCTGCATCGGATGTCAGAGTTGCAGGAAGGCATGTCCGTTCCATGCAAATAATTTTAATAAAGAACTGCGTGTCATGGATAAGTGTACCGGCTGTGCGCAGCTGCGGGAAAAAGGCGAGGAGCCGGTTTGCGTGAAAAATTGTTCCGGTCGCGCACTGCATTTCGGGGATATCAATGATCCGGAGAGCGAAGTATCCAGAATTCTGGCAGAGAATGAAGGTCATGTATATACATTGAAGGATGATAACGGAAATCATCCGTCCGGGCGTTTTATTTTGAAAAAACAGAACTGGATCGATATGCTTCCGTTTGAATTTGAGGAAGCACTGCGAAATGGTATTTATGAGGAGCCGGAGAGCGAAATGGCTCACAAAATTTTTGAAGATCATTTCCAAAAAGCCAAAGTCGTGCACACGGAAATGAATGAAAAAAAGGAGGCCAAAGAGGGATGAAACAGGTGGAATTAAGAAAACAGCTGGCAAAAGCCAGAGCAGGACTTTATCGTTTCCTTGGCGGTCTGTACATCATGGAAGTGGATGCGCAGACGCTGGCCAATATGAAGCAGATGCAGTTTCCGACAGATTGCGAAAATCCGGAGCTGGCTGAGGCTTATGCGTGTATGGCAAAGGCCATCGCAGATCTGAAAAATGAGGATCTGGAGGATGTAGCTGCGGATTATGCGAAGACATTTCTGGCAGCAGGAGAGGCTACCGGTGTGGCGGCGTTTCCGTATGAGTCTATTTATACAAATAAAAAACATGAGATCGGCGGACGTACCGAGCAGGAGACATTGGCTTTGTATGCACTGCACGGATGGGAGCCGAGCAAAGATATGTTTCGCACCATGAATGACCATATCGGTCTGGAACTGGAATTTATGGCAGTTCTGTGCGAGGAAGAATTACTTGCCTGTCAGACAGACAATGCGGATCGTGTGGCAATGTCAAACCGCGATCAGAATGAATTTTTATGTAAACATCTGAAATGGACAGGAGCTTTCTGCATGGATATCAGCAAATATGCGCAGACAGAGTTTTATCAGGCAGTTGGAAAACTGACAAGTGTATTTCTGGAGCAGGAGAAAGAAATGCTGGCAATGGGAGGTGCAATATGGGATATCGCGTAGATTTTGACAAGATGAATGATATTCTGGCTGCCTGGTCAGAAGCTTACCATATTTTTGCTCCGGCATGGGATCAGAGAAAGAAAAAAGTGCGCTACCGTGAGATTAAAACCATTGATCAGATCGTGCTGGATCGTCAGTCAGATTTTTCACCGAAGGAAGTGTATTATCCGGTATCGCAGACGATGTTTTATTTTACCGATACAGATGTGACAGAGAGTGAACTGGCAGACGATAAGGGAGTTCTGATTTTTGCCCGCCCATGTGATATCAACGGAATGGCACGTCTGGACTGCATTTTCATGGAAAATGGCGGTCATGCGGATTATTTTTACGCAAGACTGCGGGAAAAAGTAAAAGTGGTTATGCTGGAGTGCCGGGAGAGTTTTGCAGATTGCTTCTGTGTTTCCATGGGAACAAACAAGACAGAGAAGTACGATGCAGCTGTCCGCATTACGGAAAATGAAGTGCTGGTGGATGTAAAGGATGCTGCACTTAGCAGTGATTTTTCATCTGTATCAGCCTGCAATTTCACACCGGAATATGTACAGGAGAATCAGAAAAAACTGCACATTCCGCAGATCACAGACCGTAGTATGTTAAAACCGATCAGTGATCTGGAGTATTGGAATCAGTTTGATGAAAAATGTATGTCCTGTGGCGGATGCAATACTGTCTGCGGAACTTGCAGTTGTTTTGATACGGTGGATGTCATTTATCAGGAGGGAAGCCGAAGCGGAGAACGCCGCAGAGTCTGGTCTTCCTGTATGCTGGAGACGTTTACAGAGACTGCCGGTGGTGGTCGTGCCCGCAAGACACCGGGAGCAAACATGCGTTTTAAGGTACTGCATAAGTTTTATGATTTTGCAGATCGTTTCGCAAAGGATGGCAGTCATGGGATTGCCTGCGATGCACAGATGTGTATCGGATGTGGTCGCTGCGATATGAGATGTCCGAAAGAGATTTCCTTCTTTGATGCAGTGGACGGACTTGCAGCGGAAATAGAAAAAATGAATGCGGGAGAGGAGGCATAGTGCAATGGAAAATATTATGAAACCGGAACCGCACAAAATCATACATGTATTGCGCCAGACGGCAGCAGAGTTTACTATTCGTGTGGCCTGTGACAAAGATCCGGGTTACGGGCAGTTTTTCCAGCTGTCTCTGCCGAAAATCGGAGAGGCACCGATTTCTGTCTGTGGAAAAGGCCCGGGTTATGTGGAATTTACCATCCGTAAAGTCGGACGACTGACCGGGGGCGTGTTTGATCTGAAAGCAGGAGATACACTGTTCATGCGTGGACCGTATGGAAATGCATTTCCGGTGGAGCAGTTTGAGAACAAAAATCTGGTTGTTATCTGCGGTGGTACTGGTATGTCACCGGTAAAAACAACATTAACTCATTTTTACGATCATCCGAAAATCTGCAAATCAGTGTATCTGATTGCCGGATTTAAGGATATCAACTGTGTGCTGTTCAATGAGGAGCGTGCAAAATTTGCAGAGAAATTCCACTGTACGTATTGTCTGGATAACTCCGAAGCACCGGGATTTCATAAGGGAATGGTTACACAATACATTCCGGAGGTGCCTTTTGACAGCTTCGAGGATTATAATGTAGTCATCGTAGGCCCGCCTCCAATGATGCGGTTTTCTGCATTGGAGTGTATGAAATGCGGAGTTCCTCCGGAGAAAATCTGGGTTTCTTTTGAGCGGAAGATGTCCTGTGCAGTAGGAAAGTGTGGACATTGCAAGATCAATGAAACATATGTATGCCTGGAGGGACCGGTATTTAATTATACGAAAGCAAAAGAATTATTCGATTAAAGTCTTGTTTAGGGTAATTTGGAACAAGCAGAAACGAACTCCAACAAGAACCTGAAAAATTTTCTGTGACCACTGCGTCGCTTATTTCCGACCGCTCCCGCGAACTCACCCGCAAAACCGGCGGGCTC
>URDN01000065.1 GCA_900546495.1 uncultured Lachnospiraceae bacterium | reverse complement strand
CATTGACTGCAGCAACAGCGCCTGCGAAAGTCCCATTTGCAGAGAAGTTAGGACACACTTCAAGGCAGCAGCCACACATCAGACAGCGTGCCGACTGGTATCTCGGTTCATGTGTCCACGAACTCATATAAGCTTCACTTTCAAGCCAAAGGTTCAGTTTTTTCAAATTTTCAAACAGATTTGACCGGTCAACGGTCAAATCTCTTACAAGCGGAAATTTGCTTAAAGGTTCTAAGATGATTGTAGAACCTTTTAACGTATGTAGAAATGTAGAGCATGCCAACCTCGGACGTTCGTTAATCAGCATGGCGCAAGCCCCACATTTTCGCACCATACAGCTACATTCCCAGCTGATGGGAGTAACTATATTTCCTGAGTTATCTTTCAAAGGGGTTCTACTGTTCAATTCCTTTAGAACAGTGGCAACAGAGCTGTTTTTGCTTCCGTCAAACTCAAATTCCTGCCAATAACTGTCTGATTTCTGACTCTCCTGCCGCCTGATTCTTATTTTATATACCAAGTGAATCACCGCCTTTCTGGAACAGGTACAAAGGAAATCTGTATCTGCTTTCCATCAAATCTGGCTACCGTTGTTTTAAGGTAATCATCGTCATTGCTCTTCGGATAATCCTCCCGCCAGTGTGCACCACGGCTTTCTTTTCTTGCAAGAGCACTCTTTAGAACTGCCATGCCAAGCAATGGAAGATTTCCTGTCAGCGCTTGTACCGTTTGAATCCCATTTAACAACGTATTCTCATTTCTGACAACGCCCATAGTCTCCTGCATCACTTTGTTTAATTGCTTTATTTCTGAAATTTGAGACGCTGGTGGAAAATCTATCTGTGTCGCACAAGATAGATCTACTACATCTGCCTGTTCGCATGCTGATTTTGCCGCAACACGTCCTCCGTATAACGCTCCTAACAGAGAATTTCCACCAAGACGGTTGGCACCATGATATTGGGCACAGCATTCTCCGGCAGCGCAAAGATTCTGAATCGGCGTTCTGTGTTGCTCATCCACCAGAATGCCTCCCATAAAATAATGAATTCCCGGTAAAACAGACACCGGTTCCTTTCGTATATCTTTATGCAGATAGGTCATACAATCGTCTGCCAGACCAGATAGCTTATTTGAAATAATCTCCTCCGATATTTCCGTCATGTCAAGAAATACCTCTGATTCATGGCTGACCTTCCATATCTCTCTGGCGGTAATATCTCGTGGCATCAGATTTCCAAGCTCCGGGTATTTTTCCTCCATGAAATACCATTGTTTTCCATCTTTCATGGCAAACAACCTGCCACCTTCCCCTCTGGCCGCCTCGCTGATGAGCATGCGTTTTCCACCACATTTCACAGTTGTCGGATGATACTGGATCATCTCGCCATTTGCCAGAGGAACACCAAGCCGGAACAATTCTGCGGTGACTTCTCCTGTATTGCTCAGCGAACCCGTTGTATTTCCAAACAATCCGTGCATACCACCGGTGGCAACAATAACCGCATCCCCCGGTAATTCCACAGTCTCCTGACTGTATTCATCCCTGATTACGCAGCCACAACAAATATTGCCACACAGACGAAGTGTTAGGAAAGAATGATGGCTGAACCGTTCTACCATACCAGATGCTTCTTTCCTGCGAACAGCGTCTATCATAGCTGTCATGATCTGCTTCCCGGTATCGCTCTGTGCAAAAGCAGTCCGTTTCTTTTTCTGCCCGCCAAAATTCCGCAGATCCACATCATCATAGCCACTCATGTTAAATTTAACTCCAAGTTTTAGCAGCCAGTGCACCAGCTCCGGTGCTGCCTGTGTCATTCCCCAAACTGCATTTGGATCTGCCAGACCACATGCTGCCTTTATTGTATCTGTAAAATGTTCTTCGGGACTGTCGTTTTCATCTTTTGTATTCAAAGCTGCGTTGATACCGCCCTCCGCCATAACAGACTGTGCCCGCTCTGACGGAAGGGAGGAAACCAGTTTTACATTGCATCCATTTTCCGCTGCCTGCAAAGCCGCTGAAAGTCCTGCCAGTCCAGCACCTATAATAATAATTGTCTTACTCATAGATATTGCCACCCAATATAATATAAAATAACCGCTCCCGCTATAAAAAGAAGAAGCACCGAAAGGATCAAATAAATATCACTCCTTCGTTCTTTATAACTGATGATTCCCAGTGATACGAGCAATGGGCGGATATTGATAAAAATATGAACAAAGATTGCCGCTACGAACAAAAGCTGAGTTACCATCTTTACCGTTGTAAAAGGGAACAAAATATATGTCCCATTCTGCACCTTTCCAAACAAGCCAATATGGAAGAACAGCAGGATCAGTATTGCCAGCCCACTGGCTCGTCTCGCCCAGAATATGGCGTTCTGTTTCAGATACATTTTTCCGGATTGCTTCGCTGTCTGTAAACTCTGAACTGTCAGGATGACACCAATCACCGTATGCACAACAAGAATACCAACACCAATCCATGCAAGAAGTTTCCCTGCACTACTTCCAACTCCGTTCAGCATAAAGCTTCCCATGATTCCATGAATCATAAAAATGAGAAGCATTAAAACAGACAAAATCGTATTCCATTTTCTCATAAATTCCCGCTCACCTCATTTCTTCGCTGTCCATGATCATATAGTCCATCTGTGTTAGCGTTGTAACGTCAATAAAATCATCCGATGCCAGGAATACATCATACTTTCCACTTACCACTCTTGATAGCATCATTGTGTTACTGTACTCTTTCAGATCTACGGAAAAACCGGCCTGTTTCAACCTGTCACAGAGTTTCTTAGCATAACTGACAAGCGGATAATCCGTCTCAGATACATATAACCGAAAACTAATGTCCGTTTTCATGAGATCTGTTTCATTTGTTTCCGAATCGTCCAGTGCCAATTCTTTTAATTTATTCCGGGTGTTCTCGTTGTCGAGACCATCTGACATCATATTAATACCGAGAACATAAGAGCCTTCCAACTGTGCGGAGGCTTGAGCCGCCTTTTTTGACTTCGGTGTTGCTCCTGTGACTGCATCAATCATAGAAGGCGGTGAATGTAAAATGACACCAAAACCTACAAGAAAAACAATCGTAACAACTAACAGAATCAGTTTTCGTTTCACATTCCCACCTCATTTCCTATTCTTTCAAAATTCTCATTGCGTTCAAAACAGCAATTATGGTAACGCCTACATCACCAAATACAGCTTCCCACATTCCCGCAATACCAAGAGCGCCAAGAATCAGGAACACACTCTTAATCCCAAGAGCAATCACTATATTCTGCATGACAATCTGTTTTGTCGCTTTTGCTACTTCAATCGCGTCCACCAGCTTAGACGGTTCATCTGTCATCAGAACTACATCTGCTGCTTCAATGGCCGCATCCGAACCAAGCCCACCCATTGCAATACCAACATCTGCACGGGCAAGGACAGGAGCGTCATTGATACCATCACCAACAAAAGCCAATTTGCTTCCCGGTCTCTTTTTACTATCTAAAAGCTCAACCTTTTCCACTTTTTGGTCAGGAAGCAGCTGTGCATAATATTCATCCAACTGCAATTCTTCTGCAACGGACTTCCCAATTTTTTCATCATCACCGGTAAGCATGACTGTTTTTTCCACGCCGATATGTTTCAGGTCAGAAATTGCTTTTTTACTGTCCGGCTTCACTTCATCTGTTATCAAAATACATCCTGCATATTGACCATCTACCGCCAAATAAACTTTTGTACCTGCGTTTTCACAGGTTGTGTACTCTATACATTCTGTATCCATAAGTTTCGTATTGCCAGCAAAAACTTTCTTTTCCCCTGCCATTACACTGATTCCATATCCTGAAATTTCCTTATAATCAGAAATCACTGACTGATCAATTTCTTTTCCATAAGCAGCAAGAATGGATTTTGCAATAGGATGGTTAGAAAAACTCTCTGCCTCTGCCGCATACTCCAGAACCTGTTCTTTTGAAAATCCATTTGCAGGCAAAATATCCGTCACATTGAAAACACCTTTTGTAAGTGTTCCGGTTTTATCGAACACAATAGCGCTGACATTATTAAGTGCCTCTAAATAATTGCTTCCTTTTACAAGAACACCTCGTTTAGATGCTGCACCAATGCCGCCGAAGAAAGTCAGCGGGATTGAAATGACCAATGCACATGGGCAAGATACCACAAGGAAAACAAATCCTCTGCGAATCCACTCTGGCCAGCCTCCGCCAAGAATGATCGGTGGCAGAATCGCCAGGAAAGCTGCTAAGATTACAACCACAGGTGTATAATAACGTGCAAATGTAGTAATAAAATTTTCTGTTGGTGCTTTTCGGCTTGACGCATTTTCCACAAGATCAATAATCTTTGAAGCCGTAGATTCACCAAATGCTTTTGTTGTCTTAATCATTAAGACACCCGTCTGATTCATACAACCGGAAAGTGCTTCGTCTCCTTTATGAACGCTTCTCGGAACCGATTCTCCAGTTAAAGCCCTCGTATCCAGCATAGAATCTCCATCCAATACCACACCGTCTAATGGAATTTTTTCACCAGGCTTTACAATAATAATCTCACCAACGGAGACATTTTCTGGAGATATGGTAATCAATTCCCCATTTCTTCTTACTGTAGCAGAATCTGGACGTATATCCATTAAGTCTGATATAGATTTTCTGGAACGCTTAACAGCCAATGACTGAAAAAATTCACCTACCTGATAGAATAGCATAACAGCAACTGCTTCTGGATATTCACCAATGACAAAAGCCCCAATCGTAGAAACACTCATCAAAAAATGTTCATCAAATACACGCCCCTTTGAAATGTTCCTCACAGCCTGCCATACAACATCTCCACCAAGAATAACATAAGAAACAATGAGAAAAGCTAACTCGATAGGCAGTGGCACTTTCGCAAAAACAGTCAATGCCATACCAATGGCATAGATTGCTGCACCAGTCGCTAAACGAACTGTCAACTTCTTATCCTCATTGTTATAGGATTCATTGGCCTCCTGCTTTTTTTCCGGTATATAAGATTCCTGTACAATTTCAGAAACTTCCACATCTGGCTCATGGCTATGAACAATCGTTTCAATCTGACTGGCTATCGTATCTGCGGCTGTCTGAGTAACATTGATTGTAAGCGTCTGCTTCATCAGATTTACCACTGAGGATTGCACTCCATCCAACTCTCCGACTTCTTTTTCAATTTTTGCGGAACAATTTGGACAGTCCAACCCTTTTAATAGAAATATGCGTTTCATGATAATCTCCTTATAATTTGTTTAATTGTTCAATTACTCAACTATAATGTTAAAAAATATTATTTCTGCCAAAGATGCTCAAATCCCTTGTCAATAATCTCTTTCACATGATCATCTGCCAGCGAGTAGTAAACTATCTGTGCTTCTTTTCGGAATTTTACCAGATTCGCTAGGCGTAATGCCTTTAACTGATGCGAAATTGCAGATTTTGTTACCCCCAGTAGCACTGCAAGATCACATACACACATCTCACTCTGTTCTAGAGCGTGTAAGATTTGTACTCTAGTTCCATCTCCAAATAGCTTAAACAAAGAAGCCAACTGGATATAATCATCTTTTAGCTGCATCTTGGATTTCACATCATTCACAATATCCTCATGAATTACATCGCAATTACAAATATAAGACGTTTTTGACATATGTTCACCTCCAAATAATAATAGTTGAACAATTACTCAACTATTATTATACTTATTTTTAAATTTATGTCAATAAGCTGATGTTAGTTCCCCATAAATTTTACAAGTGACATGCTCCCACCACTTAAATCCCAGATTTTGAAGTGGGGGCTTCTTGCTCAATGACTCTACTGAGCCAAGTATCTACAAGCTATCCTCGCGTGCCCCGCGATTCTTTTTGCCCGGACACGGGCGTATTTTCTTACTTATTGTCCAGATACGGACAGTTTATACTGCCAGCATCCTTCTTGCCTCTTCACGGATATTGCTCGCTGCATTTCGATCTCTGTCCATCTCATTTCCACACGTGCAGCGGTATACTCTTTCGGATAATCCCAGCTCTTTTTTTATCTTTCCGCATTTACTGCATTTTTTGCTTGAAGGAAAAAAGCGGTCTATCTTTACTAATTTCTTTCCCTTCCAGGCAAGCTTATAATCCAGCATATTCCGGAACATCCCATATCCATTATCCTGTATACTTTTTCCAAAATGCAGGCACCGGCTCATTGCTTTCATATCAATATCTTCTACCGCGACTATATCGTACTGGTCTGTGATCCTGCGGCTCAGTTTATGCAGATAATCTTTTCTCTGGTTTCGTATTTTTTCATGGCACCTGGCAACTTTCTTTTTCTGCCGCACATAATTGCGGCTTTCTTTTACACATCTCGACAGTTTACGCTGCTCCCTTGCCAGCTTTTTTTCATTTCTTCTGAAGAATCCTGCTTTTTCAAGCTCAATCTCTTCTGAAAACACTGCCATCCCCTGCATCGCATAATCAATCCCCAGTATTTTGGCATTGCTGTAATCTTCATCTGCTGCTTGGTTTTCGCAGCTGTATCCTTCATACAGCAGACTTGCAAAATACTTTCCGGACGGCTCCATACTGACTGTCACTGATTTCAGACAGCAATTTTCTGCAGGCTCCCTGTGTTTTTTCATGGAGATCCATTTTAATTTAGGAAGCCGGATCCGCTTATCTTCTACCAGAATATTTCCGTTGACTACATTTGTTGTGTAGCTGTTTTTGGAGTGATGTTTTGACTTGAAACGTGGAAATCCAACCTTGGGATCACGGAAAAAATTCTTATATGCTTTCTCCAAATGAAGCTGAACATTTGCCAGTGCCAGCGAATCTACTTCTTTCAGAAATGAATACTCCTTTTTATACATGGCTGGTGTATTTTTTAACAGTTTTTTCGTCTTTTTATACTCCCGGATCTTGTCATTAAGCATCTGGTTATACAGAAAACGGCAGCAGCCAAATGTTTTTCCCAGAAGTATCTTCTGTTCTTCTGTTGGATAGATCCGGAAACGATATGCTATGTTCAATGCTTTTTCTCTCCCTGGGTTTCGATGTATTGACGGATTACTTCAACTGGTGCGCCTCCTGCCGTCAAAAGGCAGAAACTCTGACTCCAGAATGCTTCTTTCCAAAGTTTTTCCCGGATTTCCGGATACTCTTTTTTCAGCAGCCTGCTGCTGGCACTTTTATATGCATTGATAAATTTACTGAGTTCCGTTTTAGGCTGTGCACGAAACATTACATGCACATGGTCAATATCATGATTCCATTCCTCCAAAACAATTCCATATCGGGGTGCAATATGTTCCCATATTTCTTTTGCTCTTTCTGAAATTGGGTCATTGATAACTTTTCTTCGATATTTTACCACCATGATCAGATGATAATACATCAAATATACTGAATGTGCATTGTGATCTATTTTTTCCATAAAAACAGTCCTTTTTTGATCTTTTACCTTATCGACTGATTCTATTATACCATGAATCGCATTGCAGAACAAGTGTTCTTTTCTGTTTTTTTGCAATTCATCTCCCACCTATAGAGGAAGGAGAATTCTTGCTATATATTATGTTAAAGCCATCGGCTTAACGTAACGTATCACTTCGTTTAATAAAATTGGTACAAGCATCAGTTTCTGTTTCCGGATACAAAATACCGCTCTCTCTTCCAAGTTTAAAACAGCGCATCATCCAAATCATGTTTCGTGCAAGATTCCGCATGGTCTGCATACCTTCTTCATCCTGAGAAGCTTCTTCTCCGTAAAGACCATGTACCATGTTCCAATAGGTAGAACCGGCGACTGGCATCTGTGCAATCCCAAAATATTTATTGATCCCATCAAGAGCTGCCGTGGTTCCTCCTCTTCTTGCTACTGCAACAGCAGCACCCGGTTTAAATTTGAAGGCGTCATAACCTCCGGCACTGTAAAAAACTCTGTCCAAAAAATCATAAATACGTCCACTTGGATGTGCAAAATATACTGGTGTTGCAAATACAAAGCCATCTGCTGTTTTAGCCTTTTCAACAAATTCATTCACGCCATCATCTTTAATCACACACTTTCCTGTTTTTTGACAGACATTACATTGAAGACAATCTGCTATAGGCTTTCCTCCAAGCTGAACAACCTCTGTCTCTACTTCTTCTGAATGAAATACCTTTATCATTTCTTCCAAAGCTGTCATTGTTGTTCCATGCAGATGACTGCTTCCGTTAACAAGCATTACTTTCATTGAATTTAACCTCCGTTGATTTTTCTATCAGTTTTGGCAAAGCACCACGTCCATAGGATATAATCCTGTTATACCGCATGGACATAAGCGTACGTCTTGCTGTTTTTTTGATACAGTTCCAGATTTTTTACGCTTATCTGTTTACTCATTTTCTTCCAAATCTTCCCATGGTTTCATCCCCATTTCTTCCCAGGTGACACCATATGGTGTGCCTCCGGAAGTGTAACCTGCAATAAAGAAAAATCTGAATACATACTGTATGTTTTATCGGCTATTACACTTTTCTGTTTTTGTTTTAAATCCTTATAGTTTTTATCCGCCCTCTGCATATTTATCCTCATTCAGTATTCTTTCTCGATTTCTTCTGTTATCCCAAACATATTTTTAAAGTCATCTAAATCCTTGGGAGACTTGATCAGCATGATTTCTTCCAGTTTTCCAGTCTGCATATCTTTGAATCCTGCCACCTGCTCACCTGTGCAAATACTTGCACGAATTACTGGTTTCATACATTCTCTATCATAAGATTTTTTAACGTTTTTCTTTTTGAACAATCCCATACTATCGCCTTCTTTCTGCTGTGCCATATCTGTACCGCCTTTACAGTTCTTATTCATCGTAATGATTATATCCACCAAACAATCCTGGCTCACTATGTCCCTGCTTATTCCCCTTATTATCATAATGCTTCATGCTGCCAAAAAATCCAGGACGGCTCTCGCCTACTTTGTGACCATTATTATCGTAGTGATTCATGCCTTCAAAAAAAGACGGAGAACTATGTCCGATTTTATTACCATTAGCATCATAATCATTCATACTGCCAAAAAATCCCAGTCGACTCTCACCTGCCTTCTTTCCATTTGCATCATAATGGTTTATGCAGCCAAATAATCCTGGTTTGCTATATCCTTTTTACTCATATCATTCTCCTCCTGATTCTTTATTCTTATATCTTAGAATAACACTCTTTTCTCTTTTTGAAATCGCATAACAGGCGACATTCACTTGCCTATGGGTTACTGTTCACTCCGTTCCCAGCAACACGCTTCGCGATGCACAGAATTTATGCT
>URDN01000064.1 GCA_900546495.1 uncultured Lachnospiraceae bacterium | reverse complement strand
TAGAGCACTTGGCTACGGACCAAGGTGTCGGGGGTTCGAATCCTCTCACGCACGTCTTAGAAAGTATCGCAAGCCTTTGATTTACAAGGGTTTGCGGTATTTTTTTGCGTTAAAGAAAATAAGTATTCTGGTTATATAGGACTTAATTTAGGTAATAATTTATGGTACAATAAATATCCTATAGATGGAAATTGTAGTTTAAAAAAAGGTACATTTCGTGAAATGCATAGATTAAAAAATCTTTATGTGAAGAAGATTTTTTTTAAATATTAAAAGCGATCTATGATGTGTGTGAACGAAACGTAAAAAATAAAAAAGGAGAAATGTAATGTTAACAGTTGGGAGTTACCAAGAAATGGATCAAAACAAATACGATGAAAATTGGTTAATTGTGCGAAAACCAGATGATTTTTTGCCTGAGTTTGTGAAGCATGTACCAGCGTTTAGTCCGTCACCAGATCTTTTCCAAAAATATCGTGAAGCATGTCAGAAAAAAATGTTTGATCAGAAATTTTTTAATGAAGTGTATGTGCCACAGTTTGTAAAGGAATTGGCTGAAAATCCAGAGGCACGTGCATTACTGCAGACTTTGACAGATATGAGCAGGGGAAAAAATATTATGCTTGCCTGCTATTGTGAAACGGAAACAATGTGTCATAGGAGTATCATTGCGGGTATCTTGCTTGGCATGGGTGCAGAAATTAGCACAGAGCAGGAATATTTGAATTATTATAAATTGTACCAGATGATGAAAAAACGAGTAAAAGCGGACAAATGGTTGTAAAGATAAAAACCAATTGAAGTTGGAAGATAAAGGAGAAAATATAGATAAATGAGTATTTTAAATGTAGAGCACCTGACGCATGGTTTTGGCGACCGTGCGATTTTTGAAGATGTATCTTTTCGTTTGTTAAAGGGCGAGCATATCGGTCTGATCGGTGCAAACGGCGAAGGAAAAT
Organism: uncultured Lachnospiraceae bacterium; assembly: GCA_900546495.1. Lineage (GTDB taxonomy): Bacteria > Bacillota > Clostridia > Lachnospirales > Lachnospiraceae > Eubacterium_I. The sequence goes on along the minus strand of URDN01000064.1, from coordinate 8,539 downwards.
CCACATTTATGAGTATTGTAACTGGTCGATTGATGCCGGATGAAGGAAAAGTAGAATGGGCGAAAAATGTCCGTGCGGGATATCTGGATCAACATGCGGTGCTGGAGCAGGGGATGAGCATCGGTGATGTGCTGCGTTCTGCATTTTCATGGCTGTTTGATATGGAAACAGAGATGAACCATATGTTTGAGCAGATGGCAGATGCCTCACCAGAGGAAATGGAACGTCTGTTGGAAGAAACCGGTACTTATCAGGAATTGCTGGATCAGCATGATTTTTATATGATTGATGCAAAAGTAGATGAGGTTGCCCGGGCATTAGGTCTGTTAGATCTTGGATTGGATCGCGATGTTACAGACCTGAGTGGTGGTCAGAGAACAAAAGTATTGCTGGCAAAAGTATTGCTTGAGAAACCGGATATTTTATTGCTGGATGAGCCGACAAACTATCTGGATGAGGAGCATATCGCATGGCTGAAACGTTATCTGCTGGATTATGAAAATGCATTTATTTTGATTTCTCACGATATTCCATTCCTGAATGAAGTGGTAAATATTATTTATCATATGGAAAACCAGGAACTGAACCGCTATGTGGGGGATTACGGGCATTTTCAGGAAGTGTACGCTATGAAAAAAGCACAGCTTGAGGCAGCGTACCGCAGACAGCAGCAGGAAATCAGTGAATTAAAAGATTTTGTGGCAAGAAATAAAGCCAGAGTTTCTACCCGAAATATGGCGATGTCTCGTCAGAAAAAACTAGACAAGATGGATGTCATTGAACTGGCGGCAGAGCGTCCAAAGCCGGAATTTCATTTTCAGTATGGACAGACTCCGGGAAAAATGCTGTTTGAGACACATGATCTGGTGATTGGTTATGATGAGCCGTTGTCTAAACCATTGAATTTTTCTATGGAACGTGGACAGAAAATCGCGCTGGTTGGTACTAACGGAATTGGAAAAACAACGTTATTAAAAAGTATTCTTGGACTGATTCCAGCCATTTCCGGTGAATGTGAGCTTGGCGAAAAACTACAGCTTGGCTATTTTGAGCAGGAAGTAAGCCCGGATAACCGAAACAGCTGCATCGAAGAAATCTGGGAGGAGTTTCCTTCATTTTCTCAGTATGAAGTGCGTTCCGCTCTGGCAAAATGTGGACTGACAACGAAGCATATTGAAAGCCAGGTGCGTGTATTAAGCGGTGGCGAGCAGGCCAAAGTACGTCTGTGTAAACTGTTGAATCGAGACACGAATTTCCTGCTTCTGGATGAGCCGACCAACCATCTGGATGTGGATGCAAAGGATGCTTTGAAAACAGCATTGCAGGAATACCGCGGAAGTATTCTGCTGATCTGTCATGAGCCGGAGTTTTATCAGGATGTGGTAGACGAGATTTGGAATATGAGCCAGTGGACTACGAAATTATAAAAGCAAGTAGCGAAAGCGGATTGCGAATGTCCGCTTTACTTTTATGAGAAAAATACATCAATAATATAGTAGGATATGCTAACTGAAACGATTGACAGAGTACCCTGTAGGGGTATACAATAATGCTGGTTTCAGAATATCTTTTTATGATTGAATGGAAGAAAATGTCAGCTGATGCTACATGGAATTATGCACAGGGTATCAACTGTGCTCGTCTTGAAATATCATAATGAATCTGAAAAGTAAATTGCCAAATGATCATTTGAGAAAGAGGGAATTGGTATGGTAAAGACTGTATTAAAAATTGATGGTATGTCATGCAGCATGTGTGAAGCTCATATGAATGAAGTCATCCGTAACAATTTTAAAGTAAATAAAGTGTCTTCTTCCGCAAGTGCCGGAGAGACAGTCATCATCAGTGATGCGGAACTTGATATTCCATGGGTGAAAAAACAAGTAAAGGATATTGGATATAAAGTATTATCTTATAAATCTGAGCCTTATGAGAAAAAAGAAAAGAAAGGTTTCTTCCATTTTGGAAAGAAATAAGAAACTGGGAATATGCAGTGAAAAGTCGACACTTATCAACAAGATCAAAGATCTGTTCCAGTAAAAATCATTGATAAAATCGAAAAGCTGTTTCGGTAAATCAGCGAGATAAATTTTTATTATGTGAAAGTATAAAATGAAATAATTTGAACGCAGAATAAGCATTCCCCCGCTTCAAGTGCGTAGAGCACTAAGCGGGGGAATGCTTATGTCAGTAGGAGTTAAAAGCTCCCACTGACAGGTCGCAAAGCGACTGCGTTCATGAGCAAGTAGCGAAAGCGGATTGCGAATGTCCGCTTTACCAAAATTTTCCATGAGGAAAACAGGATGCACAGCGTGGAACATAGTTGGAAAAAGAACCAACCGATGGCTTCGTTGTGCATTTTGTATATGAATAAAGACGAGATTCTATGAAAAATTTCATGGCAGGATTTGTCGAATCATTGTATAATAAAGCTATATGTAAAAAAACAGGAGAGACGAAGGATGAACTGGAATAATGTACAGATCGTCCCAACATTTGTAGATCAGGGGGTATCCTGCTATCAACTGGAGGGCGGAGATTTTAAAAATGAATACTATATTGTATCAGAAGCGGAGACACGGAAATTATTAAATAATCCGGAAATCGTCGGATATGAGACTTATTATTGTCTGATCCCGTCTACTTCTCAGATGTTGTATTACTTCAAAGAGCAGAAAAAGGTGACAACAGCCAACATTTTGTCTATTTTACGTGGCGCATTGAACTATCCGTTGGAGGAGAGCTGCTATCGTGAGCATATTCGCGTGCATGATATCAGTTTCCTGTCCAGTGAGCGTGTGTTCCATGAGGATGAGATCGCAGGTCTGGAGATTAAATACAGCAAGCTGACGATGGTTCCGGGAAGTACTTTGCTGATCGGAGATATCATTGCAACCGGAGAGACATTGATTCACTGTCTGCGTTATGTGACAGATTTTTATCGTGAGCATGGTGCAAAACTCCGCAACATTATCGTGTTTACCATTGGTGGTACAAAAGGTATCGAGATTTTAGAGCGACTGACCGAAGAAATCCGTGAGTACTGGCCGGATTTTGAAGGTTTTATCACGGTGTTTTATGAAGGTATCTTTGCAACATATCAGGATAAAGGTGTATCCGGTATCAACCTTCCGGATGTAGATTTCTACTGGAAAGGTGGTATCATTGCGCCGGAATTCAGACGTCAGACGTTGTCCATGTGTAATCCGTTATTTGAGAAATGTATCATCTACGATGGTGGTGCACGTCGCTACGAGATCCATGAGCACGTAGAGGAAGTTCTGGAATTCTGGAATGGTATGCTGGAACGTGCAGATCAGATCGACCTGAAAGAACTGTTAGATGAGAAACTTGGTTATCCAGCTCCTTTGTCATACGATGCCTGGGTGGAAGCAAACCATTATCAACGATTAAACGATGCACAGAAAAACTGGCTGTATCGTCAGGAACTTGGCTACATCGAGAGCTTAAAAGGAATGACTGTGCGCGAGATCGCAGAACAGAGAATCGAAGAAATTACAACAGCATTAAGAAAATATATGCTATAATAAATCTGTCAAATAGCTGCATAATACGACTGCTTGCAGGCGATATCATGCAGCTATTTGACGGATAAACACACATGAGCATGTAAGGCGATAGACTGGAATGCGAATGTGTGTTGCGGATTCGAGAGTTCGAAGAACGGAGAAGCCGCATTTATTATAGAAGTAAAAATAGAAAAAGATACGACTGCTTGCAGGCGGTATCATGCAGCTATTTGACGGATAAACACACATGAGCATGTAAGGTGACAGACTGGAATGCGAATGTGTGTTGCGGATTCGAGAGTTCGAAGAACGGAGAAGCCGCATTTATTATAGAAGTAAAAATAGAAAAAGATACGACTGCTTGCAGGCGGTATCATGCAGCTATTTGACGGATAAAAAGAATGCGAGGAAAATTATGACGAAAAAGCAAAGGGCGCTGGAAATTATAGACCGTCTGAAAAAAGAATATCCGGATGCAGACTGTACACTGGACTATGATCAGGCATGGAAACTTCTGGTGAGTGTCCGCCTGGCGGCGCAGTGTACGGATGCCAGAGTCAATATGATCGTTCCAAAGCTGTTTGAAAAATATCCAAGTGTGGAGACACTGGCAGATGCCGATGTGGCAGACATTGAGGAAATTGTCCACCCCTGTGGACTTGGAAAAAGCAAGGCGAGAGATATCAGTGCCTGTATGAAAATGCTTCGGGATGAGTTCAGTGGAAAAGTGCCAAGGGATTTTAACGCATTGTTGAAACTTCCGGGCGTCGGCAGAAAAAGTGCAAATCTGATCATGGGTGATGTGTTTGGTGAACCGGCCATTGTAACAGATACGCATTGCATCCGTCTGGTGAACCGCATGGGACTGGTGGATGGAATCAAAGAGCCGAAAAAAGTAGAGATGGAGTTGTGGAAAATCATACCACCGGAGGAAGGCAGTGATTTCTGCCATCGTCTGGTATGGCACGGCAGAGAAGTCTGTACTGCACGGACACAGCCATATTGTGACAAGTGCTGTTTGAATGATATCTGTAAAAAGCATATCTGATGTTAATATGACAGAAAATATGTGATAAGAATAAAAACAAAAACTTTGTATAAGAGAAAACTTTGAAATCATTGTAAAAGAAGGAGAACATGAATGCTGGAAATCAAAGAGTATGTGAAGGCAGAAAGTCTGGAGCAGGCATTTGAATTAAATCAGAAGCGAACCAATCAGATCATAGGTGGAATGCTCTGGATGAAAATGGGAGATCACAGGATACAGACAGCCATCGATCTGTCTGGTCTTGGTCTTGATACCATTGAGGAAGATGAGATGCAGTTTTCCATCGGATGTATGACATCCCTGCGTCAGTTGGAGTTACACGAAGGCTTAAACCAGTGGAGCGATGGCGCAGTCCGTGAGAGTGTTCGCCATATCGTAGGTGTGCAGTTTCGAAATCTTGCTACCGTAGGTGGAAGTCTGTTTGGACGGTTTGGCTTTTCTGATGTGCTGACCTGCTTTTTAGCGATGGATGCTTATGTAGAGTTATATCACAACGGAATTCTGTCCCTGGCAGATTTTTTAAATCTTCCCCGCGACAACGATGTGTTGATTCGTCTCATCGTAAAAAAGATACCTGGAAAATGCGTTTATCTGTCTCAGAGAAATACAAAAACAGATTTTCCGTTATTAACATGCGCCGTCTGTCTGGACAAAAAAGGAACCAGAGTGGCAGTCGGTGCGAGACCGCAGAAAGCCATGCTTTTGACTGTTTCTGAGGAGCAGACAGAAGCAATCAGAAAAAACGGTGCGGATGCAGCTGCAAAGATTGCAGATGAACTTGCGGTTCAGATTCCAACGCAGGATAACATGCGCGCCAGTGCTGCATATCGGACACATCTTGCCAAGGTGCTGATCCGTCGTGCGCTGCTGACCGTGACAGAGGAGGTGCAGTAACATGGTTGTGACAATTACATTAAATGGAAAAAAAGTGGAAGCACTTGTAAAACCGGATACATTACTCATTGACTTTGTGCGTGACCATGGATGCTACAGTGTAAAGCGTGGCTGTGAGACATCCAACTGTGGACTCTGCACGGTATTCGTGAATGAAAAACCGGTGCTTTCCTGCTCTATGCTGGTGGCACGGGTAAATGGATGTAAAGTAGATACGTTAGAGGGACTTCAGAAAGAAGCGGAAGAATTCGGTGCTTTTATCGCAGATCAGGGTGCTGAGCAGTGTGGTTTCTGCAATCCGGGTATGATCATGAATGCGATTGCCTTATTCCGGGAAAATCCGGATCCTTCCGATGAAGAAATCAAAGAATATTTAGCAGGAAATCTCTGTAGATGTTCTGGATACGAGGGACAGATGCGTGGAATCAAAGCGTTTCTGGAATACAAAAAGAATGGAGGCAGCAGATGAAAGCAGTAAATCAGCCAATTCGAAAAAAAGACGCCATGGCACTGGTGACAGGAAAACCGGTTTTTATGGACGACCTGGTTCCGAAGGACTGTTTGATTGTCAAATTACTGCGCAGTCCCCATGCCAATGCAATCGTAAAAGAAATCAATAAAGCAGCAGCGGAGAAAGTACCGGGAATTGAAGCAATTTATACCTGGGAAGATGTGCCGCAGCAGCGTTTTACCACTGCAGGACAGACCTATCCGGAGGCAACACCGTATGACCGTCTGATTCTGGATCAGCATGTGCGTTTTGTAGGCGATCCGGTGGCCATCATTGCCGGAGAAGATGAAGCCTGCGTGGAAAAAGCCATGCGTCTGATCAAAGTAAAATATGAAGTGCTTCCGGCTATTCTGGATTTTCATGTGGCAAAAGACAATGAAATCCTGATCCATCCGGAGGATAACTGGAAATCTCTCTGTCCGGTTGGTGCGGACAATAAGAGAAATCTTTGTGCAACAGCGAGATCCGAAGAAGGCGATGTGGACGGTGTGATGGCGGAATGCGATACCATTGTAGAGCATACATATCATACGGTTGCGGATCAGCAGGCGATGATGGAGACCTTCCGCACATATTGCTCCATTGATGCCTACGGCAGACTGAATATTTTCAGTTCCACACAGATTGTATTCCATGTGCGAAGAATCGTATCCAATGCCCTTGGTATTCCGAAATCTCAGATCCGTGTGTCAAAGCCGCGTGTGGGCGGGGGATTTGGAGCGAAACAGACCGCTGTTTCCGAGGTTTATCCGGCATTTGTAACCTGGATGACAAAGAAACCGTCAAAAATCATTTTTACCAGAGTGGAATCCCAGATTGCTTCCTCTCCGCGCCATGAGATGGAAGTGCACGTAAAAGTAGGTGCCATGAAGGACGGAACCATTCGTGCCATTGATATGTATACATTGTCAAATACTGGTGCTTACGGCGAACATGGTCCGACAACGGTAGGATTAAGCGGACATAAATCCATTCCGCTTTATGCAAAAGCAGAAGCATTCCGTTTTGATTATGATGTTGTGTATACAAATGTAATGTCAGCCGGTGCATATCGAGGCTATGGTGCGACGCAGGGACAGTTTGCGCTGGAATCAGCGGTAAACGAGCTGGCGCAGAAACTGCATATGGATCCGGTTAAATTGCGTGAGATAAATATGGTGCGGGAAGGCGATATCATGCCGGCTTATTACGGTGAGCCGAACAACAGCTGTGCATTGGACCGTTGTCTGAAACGTGCGGCAGAAATGATCGGCTGGGAAGAAAAATTTCCGTGCAGGGATATGGGAAATGGAAAAGTACGAAGTGTTGGTATGGCCATGTCTATGCAGGGATCAGGTATTTCCAATGTGGATGTAGGATCTGCGACCATTAAACTGAACGAAGACGGAAGTTATCTGCTTTCCATCGGTGCTGCTGATATGGGAACCGGATGTGATACAACACTGGCGCAGGTGGCAGCAGAATGTCTGGAATGCGATACAGACAAAATTGCAGTATCCGGAGCAGATACAGATACGTCTCCTTACGATTCCGGATCTTATGCTTCCAGTACCGCATACATCACAGGCAAAGCCGTGGAAAAAACAGCACTTCATCTAATCGAAGAAATCAGAGCAACCGCAGCACAGATGCTGGAGTGTGGAGTGGAAGATACCAGATTTGAAGGAGATCATGTAAGCTGCGTTTCCACAGGAAAATCTGTGACAACAGCAGAGATTGGTGTGCATTCCATGTGTGCCAATAATCATGCGCTTCAGGTAACCGAAAGTCATTATTCACCGACTTCTCCGCCACCATTTATGGTTGGAATGGCAGAAGTGGAAATTGATAAAGAAACCGGTGAACTGGAATTGATCGATTATGTTGCCGTAGTTGACTGTGGAACACCGTTGAATCCGAATCTGGCAAGAGTTCAGGTAGAAGGTGGACTGGGACAGGGTATCGGCATGGCGCTGTATGAAAATGTACAGTATACGGATTATGGAAGAATGATGAACAATTCTCTGATGCAGTATAAGATTCCGGCCCGGGTGGATCTGTGTAAACTTCGCGTAGAGTTCGAGAGCAGTTATGAAAAGTCCGGTCCTTTTGGTGCAAAATCTATCGGAGAGATCGTTATCAATACGCCATCCCCGGCACTTGCACATGCAGTGGCTAATGCAACCGGTATCTGGGTGCGTGAACTGCCAATCACACCGGAAAAAATTGCTATGGGTGTACCGGAACAGAAATGAAAAAGTAAAAATCTGAGTGTTTCCTTATGAAACAGGAAAAGAATGTGAAAATAACAGGTAAAAGTTAATTTCAACACTACCAAAATGCCTTAAAACTTGGTATACTAAGTTTTAAGGCATTTGTTAATTCCGATAGAATCATTATGTGAAATTGTACTATTTAAAGATGATACTGTGATTAGAAGAAAAGGAATATAAGAGAATAAATGCATTTTGAACGCAGAATAAGCATTCCCCTGCTTCAAGTGCGTGGAGCACTAAGCGGTTGGTAAGGGGGATGCTTATGCCAGTGGGAGTTAAAAGCTCCCACTGACAGGTCGCA
>URDN01000063.1 GCA_900546495.1 uncultured Lachnospiraceae bacterium | reverse complement strand
GTAGAAGTACCGGTTGATTATATAGGATATGAGATCCCGGATGAGTTCGTCGTAGGTTATGGTCTGGATTATGCACAGAAATACCGCAACCTGCCGTATGTAGGCGTGGTAGAAAACGACTAATTTCAGTGTGAACGCTGGTTGCAAAGTGACTGAGTTCGTGAGCAGGCAGTGAAGGTGGATTGACAATGTCCGCTTTACAGTGGAAAAGGAATAACTTTGAAATATGAAAAAGGAGGGCTTTAAAAATTGAAACGTAATTTTAGAGGCCTTGGAATATATGTCTTTATTTTCCTGATCATTGTGTTTGTATGGCGTGCCTTTGGCAGTAACGGTCTGAACACAAATACCTGCACTATGACAGAGTTTCAGCAGGAACTGGACAGTGATCAGGTCAAAACCATTGTGATCCGTCAGAATGAAGAAGTTCCGACAGGTAATCTGACGATTGTATTAAATGACGGAAGCCGTGAACAGATGAGTGTTTCCGATGTCAAAGAGATTGAAAGTATGCTCAAAGAGGCAAATTTTGAGGATTATACACTGAAGGATGTGCCGGGAGAAAATGTATGGATTCAGATTCTTCCTACACTGTTGATGGCAGGTGTCCTGATCTTCTTTATTATGAGCATGTCCGCACAGTCCGGTGGTGGAAGTAACTCCAAGATGATGAATTTTGGCAAGAGCCGCGCGAAGATGACCATGGGCGAAAATGTCAACGTCAAATTCAGTGATGTAGCCGGATTGAGTGAAGAAAAAGAGGAGCTGGAAGGAATGGTTGATTTCCTGAAAGATCCTGCCAAGTATACAAAACTTGGCGCACGTATCCCGAAAGGTGTCATTCTGGTGGGACCTCCTGGAACCGGTAAAACTCTGATCGCAAAGGCAGTAGCCGGAGAAGCGGGCGTACCGTTCTTCTCTATCTCAGGTTCTGACTTTGTAGAAATGTTTGTCGGTGTCGGTGCTTCACGTGTCCGTGATATGTTTGCAGAGGCAAAAAGACATGCACCATGTATCGTCTTTATTGATGAGATCGATGCAGTGGGACGCCGTCGTGGAACTGGTATGGGCGGTGGACATGATGAGCGTGAGCAGACATTGAACCAGATGCTGGTTGAGATGGATGGTTTCGGTGTCAACGAAGGCATTATCGTGATCGCAGCAACAAACCGTGTCGATATCTTAGATCCGGCGCTTCTTCGTCCGGGACGTTTCGACCGTAAAGTATATGTTGGCCGTCCGGATGTGGGCGGTCGAGAGCAGATTCTGAATGTACATGCGAAAAATAAACCGCTGGCAGATGATGTGGATCTCAAACAGATTGCACAGACTACTGCAGGATTTACCGGAGCAGATCTGGAAAACCTGTTAAACGAGGCTGCTATTATAGCGGCAAAGGACAAACGGATGTATATCTGCCAGAACGATATCAAACATGCATTTATCAAAGTTGGTATCGGTGCAGAGAAGAAGAGCCGTGTGATTTCCGAAAAAGAGAAACGGATCACAGCGTTCCATGAGGCAGGTCATGCAATACTGTTCCATCTTCTTCCGGATGTGGGACCGGTTTATACTGTGTCTATCATTCCGACTGGTGCAGGAGCCGCTGGTTATACGATGCCGCTTCCAGAAAAAGATGAAATGTTCCGCACAAAGGGACAGATGCTGCAGGAGATCATCGTAGACTTTGGTGGTCGTGTGGCAGAGGAATTGATTTTTGAAGATGTCACTACAGGCGCATCTCAGGATATCAAGCAGGCAACAGCCATGGCAAAAGCGATGGTTACAAAATATGGTATGTCAGATGATGTCGGAATGATCTGTTATGATGATGACGAAGAAGTATTTATCGGCAGAGATCTGGGACACACCCGCGGATACAGCGAGAATGTGGCTGCCAGAATCGACAGCGAGGTAAAACGTATTCTGGACGAGTGCAGTAATAAAGCGCGCCAGATGATTCGTGAAAATGAAGACGTATTGTACCGCTGTGCAGATCTTCTTCTGGAAAAAGAAAAAATCGGACGCAGTGAATTTGAGGCGCTGTTTGAGGCGAAAGCCGATGATGTGGTAACTGTGGAAGGAAAAGAAGTGGAAACGTCTGCTGAGTAAAAAATGTGGGATATGTATGAAAATTGTGCGTATTACCGCGTAATTTGGAGAGAGTGACTGAAAGGTAATTAGCAAACTGCACAAAAAATGGATTGGAAAATTGTGAACTTTATGCACACTTATTTACTGGGATTTGCTATTATAATACTTGTAAATACCCCCAATACATTATATAGTTTTTTGCTACCCCCATAGTAAAAAATACCTTCTCCTTTTAAAGAGACAGCAGATCGACAGGCTGTCTCTTTTATTTTTTGTGATTAACCGAAAGGTTATGGAATAAAAATAAATATGAAAAGGTTATGGAATAAATACGAAATCGGAAAATCTTTTCTCAGCAGCTAGTCGTTCGTTACCTTTATTTCACAAGAGTTTTATCGCGCTCATTCCCAGCTCCTATAAACGCTGGTCGCTTCCCATTCGCGCAAAATCTTGTGAAATTCAGTCACTCACTAAATCGCTTGCCGAGAAAAGATTTTCCGATTTCTTACATTATACAAAAATACAAACGTTTATTCATAAATTAAGAAAGATAATTGAATGCTTGAGGAAAAAGATATGAAATATGATTCAGTTCAGAAGTTTAACAGTGTAGAGAATTACATCTTGCAGATGCGGCCAATTTTGAGAAAGAGAGCATTGTTCTCTGACGGTACGTCAGATTATCGGATTCCAGCGGAGCCGAAGGCAGGGGAATATGTAAAACTTCGTTTTCGTACGGCAGCAGACAATGTAGATCTGGTTGTGCTCTGTCATGAGGACAAGCGGATTGAAATGCAGATCGCAGACCGTGAAAGTGATTTTGATTATTATGAAGCTGAGGTTCAGGTTGGGAATGAGCCTTATAAGTATCATTTTGAAATTGTTTCCGGTATGCTGCGCTGCAGTTATGACCGGGCAGGTGTTTCCCGGGAATATCGTCCACAGTATGAATTTTGTATCGTTCCGGGATTTTCGACACCGGAGTGGTCCAAAGGTGCGGTAATGTATCAGATTTTTACAGACCGCTTCTATAATGGAGACAAATCCAATGATGTAAAAACTGGCGAATATTATTACATTAACCGTCAGACAAAGCAGGTAGAGAACTGGGACAAATGTCCGGAAGATTTCGATGTGGCAAATTTTTACGGCGGTGATCTGCAGGGCGTTTTAGATAAGATGGATTATCTGGAAGAACTGGGTGTGGAAGTTATTTATTTCAATCCACTGTTTGTATCTGCTTCCAGCCACAAATACGATACACAGGATTATGACTATATTGATCCGCATTTTGGTGTGATCGTGGAAGATGGCGGCGAGCCGCTGCCGGAATGGTGCAATGATAATTCTCAGGCATCTCTTTACAAAGCGCGTGTGACGAATAAAAAGAATCTGGAAGCCAGCAATGAACTGTTTATCAAACTGGTGGAGGAGGCGCACAGACGTGGTATGCGTGTGATTCTGGATGGTGTATTCAACCATTGCGGATCCTTTAATAAATGGTTAGACCGTGAAAAAATTTATGACGATGCCGCAGATTTTGAGCCGGGTGCCTTTGCGACAAAAGACAGTCCGTATCACAGTTATTTCCATTTTCAGAATGATGATGCTTTTCCGAATAATGTGACTTACGAAGGATGGTGGGGACACGATACTTTGCCAAAGTTGAATTATGAGGAGTCACCGGAATTAGAAGAATATGTACTTGGTGTTGCGAAAAAATGGGTTTCCCCGCCGTACAATGCCGATGGATGGCGTCTGGATGTGGCAGCAGATCTGGGACACAGTCAGGAATACAATCACCAGTTCTGGAAGAAATTTCGAAAAGCAGTCAAAGAGGCAAATCCGGAGGCATTGATTCTTGCAGAACATTACGGAGATCCGAAGGAATGGCTGCGTGGGGATCAGTGGGACAGCGTTATGAACTATGATGCGTTCATGGAACCGCTGACATGGTTCTTGACCGGTATGGAAAAACATAGTGATGAATACAAAGATTACATGTTGGGAAATATTGAAAACTTTGAAAATGCGATGACACATTATATGGCGAGTTTTGGAACCCCGTCTTTACAGTGTGCAATGAACCAGCTTTCCAACCACGATCATTCCCGTTTCCTGACACGTACAAACCACAAAGTCGGTCGTGCAGTCAATCTGGGAACACAGGCGGCGTCCGAAGGTATCAATCGTGGTGTGATGAAAGAGGCTGTTGTGGTACAGATGACATGGCCGGGAGCACCGACACTGTATTATGGCGATGAAGCAGGTCTGTGCGGATTTACCGATCCGGATAACCGTCGTACGTATCCGTGGGGCAAAGAGGATAAAATGCTGATTCGTTTCCATCGTGATATGATTCGGATTCATCGTGAAAATCCGGCGCTTCGTACCGGTTCGGTGAAGTTCCTGCATGGAGACCGAAATATTCTCTGTTACACACGTTTCAATCGCGAACAGCAGTTTATTATTGTTATCAACAATGATGGTTATACAAGAAGTATTGAGGTCGGTGTGTGTGGAGCCGGAGTACCGAAAAGCTGTCAGCTGACACAGATCATGTACTCCACAGAAGATAATTATTCCATGGCACCCGTGGCTTATCAGGTGGAGGGAAGCTACCTCAATCTGATTTTGCCAAAATATTCTGCGGTAATTTTACGACATCTTACAGGAGAGGACTAAAAAGACACACATAAATCATAATGTAATCTTACGGAAATAGTTGTATGAAATGAGGATATATGGTATATTTTGGAAATAGACAAAAGGAAATTGTGACGGCTGTCTGATGCGTAGACCGGATGTGTTTCTAACATGCCAACGCGAGTCCAAACAAACCGCATATCCTCAAGAAATCAGAACTTTATTTTATTGTAAAAAGTGTTTGTACATGTTACAATGTGAGCGCTAAGAGTCAGATGAAATCAAATAGTATACATCTGCCATACAATAAAAAATAAGAATAACGTATAATTACTTGCCCGTATAATACGCAGCGCTCATGCAGCACAACGTGCAAAGACGAGATTAAGGAGGATAATGTTATGCTGGAGAACGACTTGACTAATATTGAAATGCTGATAATGAAATGTATTTGGGATACCCCTGAAGAACTTGCCCTGTCACAATTGGTAGCAATGGTAAATGAGCGGTTTGAGAAAAGCTGGAAGCCTCAGACTATTTCTACTTATTTAGCACACCTGGTTCGTAAAGGATACCTGAGTATGCGCAGAAAGGGAAAAGTATTCCTTTATCACCCGGAAGTGTCCGAAGAAAGTTACAGATCCTCTCAGATCGATGAACTGGTTAATTACTGGGGAGATCCGGGTACACCGACAGAGTTCCTGTCTGCATTATTTTTGACAGGCGACAGCGAAAGTGAATCCGATGAGGATTTAGAGGACTTAAGAAAATTATTGGATGAGTTGGATTAATTTCTTCTTTTTTGTAATCATTTTAAATACGGTTACCGGAACGGTTGCATATCTGTTATGCAAGCTGTTGACACGGATCGCAGAGAAAGCCGGTGCAATTCGGGTGATATACCTGATGTATCGGCTTGTTTTGATTTTCTATATTGTTCCATTAGGTTGGATATGCAGTTGTGTCAGATCATATAGAAGATCCGGTTCGATTTTACTGGGAGATTCGTTCTATGGAAATCCGCTGATATTCTGGATCATACAGATTGCTTTGATTGTGTGGATCGTTGGAATGATCTATGGAATTCTTCGTAAGGCGAAGGAAAAAGTAAATGAACGTGCAGCGTATCGGCTGAAAATGCAGAATAATATTCCGTTTCGGGCAGACTGGCATCGGGAGATGTTAAAGCGGATGTATCCACATAAGAACTGGAAACGGGTTCGCTTTTGCACAAATTTTATGATGAAGTCACCCGTTGTTTCAGGTGTGTTTACACAGACAATGATATTTCCAGAATGCAGGTATTCAAAACCGGAAATGCAGGTTATTTTGATGTATGAAGGAATGCATATTGTCCGTTTTGATAATTTGGTAAAAATGATTATTTTGACGATTACATATATTGACTGGTTTAATCCATTATTAGATCCGTATTTGAAAGAAATGGATAAATGGGCTGATATTTCCTGTGACATCAGTGTATGTAATAAGTTCCTTGGTGGAAAGACTAAATTGTATTTTGATGTTCTGATTAGTGCCAGAGATCCCAGACGCATTTCCATGCCCGCTTTTGTCTCACAGCTCAATAGTAAAGACTCTATCGAGAGGAGAATGAATTATATGATTCAATGGAAAAGAAGTGGTGGAAGAAAATTAGTCAGTGCATTACTGATGGCAACGTTGATTGCTGGAAGTTCGGTAACTGCTTTTGCAGCAAGTGGACAGGTAGCAACTCAGCAGAATGATTTATATCGAGAGATAAGGGTAACAGAAAGTGAAGCAATCGGGGAAGAAACTGATCAAGAAATTCATTTCCTCCCAGCAGATCAGGTGGATCAGGAGAAATGGGACAATGCCATTGTGTATGAAGAGGCTGCATTGGATCCATTAACTGTGCAGAAAAATTTTACATGGACAGTTCCACCTGATAATTTTGTACGATCTACAGGATTTATTAAACAAAAAGGTGGACAAATTATTGTATCATGCTATTTATACTCACAGTTAAATCATCGTGTTGGTATTCGTAGACCGGATGGATCTCAGTTGTATGTTCTGGGAACACATCAGATAACAAAGACTTTTAATTGTGAATCAACGGGTACTTATTATGTATTTGTAGAGAATATGGGACGAGTTGATATCAAGGTTTCCGGTTACTACATCCGCTAATACTGCGTAAAAAAGAATTTATGATTCATAATGGTTTGAAAGCATCGTTTTAATCTGACAAAAGAGAAATAAGTATATGTAAGAGTGTGAAGAACAGAAGAAGTTTTTCACACTCTTTTTTTTATCTGGAAAAAGTTATCAAATATATTGATTTTTTCATTTGAAATGAATATAATAATCATGAAAAGAGAAATCTTTTGAGAGGCTCAATCAGATAGCACCTCTTTCCCTAGTGGGGGACATAAAATATACCATGAACGCTCGGCAATAGGTGATATGTTGTCAGCTATCTATTCTTAAGTAATCTATAAAGGCTTGGTTCAAAACGAATCAAGTCTTTATTCATTTTTGGGAGGATAATGTGTTACGGGTTTGCGATTTGATAAATATAAATTATGTACCGAATGAAAAAGAAATATCATTGAAATTACTGGTTGATTTTTATGAACAATATTTGTGTAGAAGAATTTTTATTTTTACTTTAAAAAATGGTGAAGTTGTAAAGCTGTTTTTCAAGGATGCTTCAGAGATATATCATATATCTGGAATAGATCATATCTATGACGGAATTCCAATGGATGGAAGTAGATTTTTGAAAGAAATTCAATCTGGAAAAATGGAATTAGAAACTGTAGAAAAGGTTAATGCAGTGGCATATACTGATTATATTGATCGAATACGCAGTATGTTTTGTATTGATACGATAATAAAGAATTGTGAGTATTTATATTACTCAGATGGAAAAATTCCGGAGTCAAATATTAAAGTAACATATTTGCTGCTGAAAGGATTGGATGGAAAAAGTTTGCATTTAGGGATTGATACATATAGGAAAGGTCGACCTTATTTTACGAGAACATTGTTGGTTACAGAGGGAAATAATGCAATGAAATTTGTAAATAAAGCAGATGAAAAATTAAAAGTAACAAAATTGGAAATTTGCGACAAAGATACAAATGAAGTTGTAGAAACAGTTAAGCGCGAAGAAGCGGTAGTTGTTGTGCGAAAGCTAGTAGATGAAATTACAGAAAAATGGATACAAACAGAATTCGAAGAAAATATATCGAATTTTATGATACAGCCAGAAGTAGTATATAAAATAGATGTTTTTTTGAAAAACAAAGAAAAAAACGATGTTGATAGTAATATATGGATGCAATTTTTACAAAAAATTGTTCCCCGGACACAAAAAAATATATGGATAAATTTATGGCGTAGCAGAATTGATGAGGAAAAAGTAAGAATCAGAAATATAGTGGATTCATTAGATCCTTATTGGAGTGGGAAAATAGTGGGAGAGGAAATTCGGAAGTTTGAAAAGAACGAGTTTTCAAAGCGTTTACAGAAAATCGTGAATTGTTATTTGGAAGATAAGATAAAAAGCATGAAACATATAGTTGAAGAACAGAAGAAACTATAATAATCATAAAGCGATGGACAGTAAAAATATGCAGAGGAATCTTTGGACTTTACAACTGAACACCAATCCTTTCATTTTTCGGGAAAACGCGAAAAAACTTGTCGAATCCTGTCGACAAGGTCTGGGAATCTGAGAAAGTTGCCGAAAATGCCTTGAAAAATACAACTACATTGATAAAATAGTTGCAACAGAACACGGATGAGTTCTGAAAATACTACAGTTAGAGGAGACTTGAGATGGAGAAGAGAGTATCAATCAGAGATATCGCGAAACTGCATGTATCACAGCAACTTGAACGAAAGAAAGCAATATTATTGAATTTAGAACTGGATACGTGTATGAGAGCAGGAAAAGAATGGATTCCGATTCCGGGGATTTTTACGTGGGAAGATCGCAAACGTTATGAGATGGATCAGAAGATTACGCTTCCGAATGGTACTTTTACGAAACAATTTTCTCTGCCGAATTATTTTCGGGGAGAAAACGCATATGTAGCACGAGGCAGACATATACAGGCACAGGATATGCTGGCAGAACAGATTCCGGGTGTGGAACCGGAATATTATGGAGATGGAAGCGAATGGCTGACCTTTACCAGCAATTTCGATCAGGCGCTGTTACATGCTTGCTGCAAATGGGATGAAGAATCCGGGGAATGGTATCCTTTGACAGAAGATGAGATACATAAGCCGGAAAAAGAAGGCGATGCGGATTATCGTTATGGTGTGATCTATATGGCAAAGGCAGATGATGAGCGTTTTTCAGGGAAAGCTGCATGTTCTCCGGCCTGTCATGTGATGACTCCGGCAGGGATTCTGGCAGAACGTGGTCAGCGACAGTATACATTTGCTATGCGGATGCAGAAAGAAGATACGTTGCAGGAGGATGAATGTTTCGACCGTCTGATCTTTGAACACACAGAGGATTTTTGTCGAGATGTGTGTGAATTGATGACTGGGTTAAAGAAATTTTAATAAAATTTACAGTTGTGTTTTTATTGCCATTGGGGTATGATATTTTCATGCATGCAGTCACTGACTGTGCGAAATAAGCAGGTTAGCAATCTTGTTAAGTACCGTTCTTTATATAATGTTATGTAAGATAAAGAATGACTTGTATAACGGTATTAACAGTAAAATGCTTATATTATGTTGCAGATGAGAAAATAGAAGTGAAGAAAACATGGAGATAAGATATGGCAAGAGGCAAGAAAGTTTCCAAGAGACAGAGAAGAAAGAGAAAGTTAATTCTCTTTATCGTTGAGATTATTATTTTGATTATTGTAGCCGGTGCGTTATATGTTTACAGCAAACTGAATCTGCTGAATAAGAAAGAGTTAGACCAGTCAAAGGTTGGTAAGAATCAGGTGTCGGAAGAAACAGAGCAGACATTTGAGGGGAATACGACGATCGCGTTATTTGGTTTGGATAACCGTGAGCAGGGTGTATATGATACAGGTAACAGTGATGTTATTATGATCATGAACATTAATAATGATACGAAGGAAGTAAGTCTGGTATCTGTATATCGTGATACTTATCTGAACATTGCAGGTGAGGGAGAGGAAGAAAAATTCCGTAAAGCCAATGCGGCATATGCAGCAGGTGGTGCGGAGCAGGCTGTTACCATGTTAAACCGCAATCTGGATCTGGATATTGATAATTATGTAGCATTTGATTTTAAATCTGTTGCGGAAGCAATTGATATCCTTGGTGGTGTAGAAATTGATATTGAAAGTCAGGCAGAGATGGATTACCTGAATGACTATATTTCATACACCAGTGAATATGTAGGCGGAAGCGATGAGACCGTAGATCATCTTGGAAAACAGACGCTGAATGGTGTACAGGCAGTATCTTATGCACGTATCCGTTATACAACAGGTGGAGATTTCAAACGTGCAGAGCGTCAGCGTCGGGTTTTGAATGAGCTGATCAAGAAGGCAAAATCTGCAAGTCTGACAGAGATGAATGAACTGGTAAATACCATTTTCCCGGAGGTATCTACTGATTTGACCCAGAAAGATATTATCAGTATGATGCCTGTAATGTTGAAATATGATATGGCAAACAGTGGTGGTTTTCCGTATGATAAGACGACAGATACACCGAGTAAAAAAATCGGAAGCATTGTAATTCCTTGTGATCTTGAAAGTAATGTTATCCAGTTACATAAGCAGCTTTTTGGCACAGAGGATTATCAGCCGTCTGAGAAAGTACAGTCTTACAATGATACGATTATTGATCTGACAGGTAAGACAACTAAGGATTTAGAAACAGATCAGTTCAGTGATCAGGATGATTTCTTTGGAAATGGAATACAGCAGAATGCCAATGATTCAGGAGATGGAGGAGCAGACAATTCTGCAGGTGATTCACAATGATAAAATTGTATATTTGTCCCGAATGTGGATGGATGCGAACCGTATCCCGGAGGGCAAATGTGGAGTGTTTTAAATGCTCCAATGTTGAAATGGTTCCAGTGAAGCTGGAATATACAAAATATGTGGAGATGTCTGGCGAAGAGCGTGAGAATTACGTGGAAAGTTGGATGTACATACATAGTAAAAAGAAGAAGTAAGTGTTATGCATGAGCCTGTGGCAG
>URDN01000062.1 GCA_900546495.1 uncultured Lachnospiraceae bacterium | reverse complement strand
TTCCGTTATCGGAGCGAGCATAGCCCGACCGCGGGAGTGTGTTTGAGCCAACAGCTGTTTTTGCTGTTGGTGAGTTCGCGGAAGCGGTCGGAGATAGGCGGCGCAGCGCAGATAGAAAATCAATCGTGCCGGCATTGGAGTTTTCTTCCAGCTTCTTTTTAAACTACCTTAAACAAGAATTTTTGTATAATTTGCTGTTTTTTTTTGGAAAATTTTGTGCGATATGATGTTGACGCACAGAAAAAAAATGAGTAAAATGTAAATTAGTTAAGAAATGGTAGAACCAATTAAATGATATGAATGTTTTCGTGGAGCAGTTAAGTTCCCGATGAAAACTTTATTTTTTGTTCCAATTGGTACTACCAAAAAATATAATAAAAGTGGTACTACCAAAAATGTTTTATAAGGGGGAATCAAAACATGGCAGAGGTAACATTACCTTTTGGCAAAGAAAAGATGAAGGTAACAATTCCGGATAATCGCCTGAATGGTATACTTGTCTCCAGGGCGAATAAGTTTCAGGCAGACAAGCCCGAAGAAGGAATTGTAAAAGATGCCTTAGCGCATCCCATCCATTCCAAACGGTTACGGGAGCTGGCAAAGGGGAAAGATAACATCGTGTTGATCGCCAGTGACCACACGCGGCCGGT
This sequence comes from uncultured Lachnospiraceae bacterium, assembly GCA_900546495.1. GTDB lineage: Bacteria > Bacillota > Clostridia > Lachnospirales > Lachnospiraceae > Eubacterium_I. The sequence continues at coordinate 10,332 of URDN01000062.1, read as the reverse complement.
TCCAAGCAAAGTGATCATGCCGGGCGTTTTAGAAGAAATCAAAGCAGGAAATCCGAATGCAAAGATTACAATTCTGATTGCCACTGGTTTTCACAGACCGACGACCAGAGAAGAACTGATCTACAAATTTGGTGAAGACATTGTAGATCGCGAGGACATCACATTTGCAGTGCATAAAAGTCATGAAGATGCAGATATGATAGAACTTGGTACGTTGCCATCCGGTGGAAAATTGAAGATTAACAAGATTGCAGCCGAGGCGGATTTGTTGATTGCCGAGGGATTTATCGAACCGCACTTTTTCGCAGGTTTTTCCGGTGGAAGAAAAAGCGTGCTGCCGGGCGTATCCAGTGCAGCAACGGTCATGGCAAACCATTGTTCCGAGTTTATTGCCAGCGATTATGCCAGAACCGGCGTGCTGGAAGGCAACCCAATCCATCGGGATATGATTTATGCGGCAGAACAGGCAAAACTTGCTTTTATCATAAATGTGGTACTGGATGAAAATAAAAAAGTCATTCGGGCGTATGCCGGAGATTTCAACGAAGCACATCGAGAAGGATGCAGATTTGTGGATCAGATGTCCGGTGTGGATGCAATCCCTTCCGATATCGTGATTTCCACAAACGGAGGTTACCCGCTGGATCAGAATATTTACCAGTCCGTCAAAGGTATGACGGCAGCTGAGGCAAGCTGCAATTCAGGCGGCGTGATCATCATGGTTTCCAGCTGTATCGATGGTCATGGAGGACAGTCATTATATGACACCTTTGCCAGCGGTGAAGACAAAAATGTGATCATGCAGCGTTTTCTGGATACACCCCGGGACAAAACGATTCCGGATCAGTGGGAAGCACAGATTTTGTGCAGAGTGCTGTTACATCACAAAGTCATCATGGTAACACAGGCACCGAAGCAGCTGGTCAATGATATGCAGATGGATTACGCAGAGAGCGTAGATGAGGCAATCCGCATGGCAGATGCATATCTGGGAAAGACGGACAGCAAAATCACTGTGATTCCGGATGGTGTTTCCGTAATCGTTAGAAAAAAATAATTTTTGACGCACTGACAGAAAGTAAAAATAAGCTGATAAAACCAGAAAATGTAAGTCAATAATTTGATGAAATACGATAATTCCCTATATTTTTGAACGCAAAAATTGTGAAACGATTGTGCTCAGAATACGGGATGGGATAAAAATTTTGAGAAATGTGTAAAAGGAGGATTTGGATGATGGCAGATTACAGCTACAACCAAGTGACACCGGAACTCATAGAAGAGTTCAAAAAAATTGTTCCGGGCAAGGTATTCACCGGAAATGAGATCAACGCAGATTATTCTCACGATGAAATGCCAATTTACGGAAAAGGAGCTCCGACCGTACTGATCGAGGCAACCACAACGGAGGATATTTCAGCAATCGTGAAGCTGTGTTATGAAAACAGCGTTCCGGTTATCCCGCGAGGCGCAGGAACCGGTTTGACAGGTGCCTCTGTTGCACTGCACGGCGGTGTCATGGTCGACATGTCCAAGATGAATAAGATTCTGGAGTATGACAAAGAGAACTTTGTAGTTCGTGTGGAGGCAGGCGTTCTGTTAAATGATCTTGCTGAGGATGCACAGAAACAGGGACTTTTGTATCCACCAGATCCAGGTGAAAAATTTGCAACACTGGGTGGAAACGTATCCACAAATGCAGGTGGTATGAGAGCCGTAAAGTACGGTTGTACGAGAGATTATGTCAGAGCAATGACTGTGGTACTTCCAACAGGTGAGGTTGTAAAACTTGGTGCAACCGTATCAAAAACTTCCACCGGATACAGTTTATTAAATCTGATGATCGGTTCCGAGGGAACCTTGGGTATCATCACTGAGCTGACATTAAAACTGATTCCGGCACCGAAGGAGACCATCAGCCTGATCATCCCGTATGAGAATCTGGAAGACTGTATCGCAACTGTTCCGAAATTTTTCATGGAGCACTTACAGCCACAGGCCATTGAATTTATGGAAAAAGAAATCGTTCTGGCGTCCGAGCGTTACCTTGGAAAGAGCGTATTTCCACAGCAGTTAGAGGGCGTGGACATCGGAGCATATCTGCTGGTAACTTTTGACGGAGACGATATGGAATCTCTGGAAGAGATCACAGAGAAAGCAGCAGAAGTTGTCCTTGAAGCAGGTGCCATCGACGTATTGGTTGCCGATACACCGGCGAAGAAAAAAGATGCCTGGGCAGCAAGAAGTTCCTTCCTGGAAGCCATCGAAGCAGAGACAAAACTGCTGGATGAGTGTGATGTCGTTGTTCCGGTAAATCAGATCGCATCATATCTGACATTTGTAAAATCACTGGAAGAAAAATACGATTTTATCATCAAGAGTTTTGGTCATGCAGGTGATGGAAATTTACATATTTATGCATGTGCAAATGATATGGATGAGGCAGAATTCAAAAAACAGGTTGCTGATTTCATGGATATTATTTATAAAAAAGCAGCAGAGTGTGGCGGACTGATCTCCGGTGAGCACGGAATCGGTTACGGAAAGATGGATTATCTGGCAGCGTTTGCAGGTGAGACAAGCATGCGCCTGATGAAAGGAATCAAAGAAGTATTTGATCCGAAGATGATCTTAAATCCGGGTAAAATCTGCTACAAGTTGTAAAACAAACTGTTTTTGTGAGAAAAATAACAATCAGTTGAAAAAATAAGATCATTTATTATAAGGAGGAGTCAAAATGGCATATTTAATTTCAGAAGAAGCACAGGATCTGTTACAGGACGTAAAAAATTTCTGCGACAAGGAAGTCGTAGAGCAGTGTAAAGAATACGATGTATCCGGCGAATGGCCGAAAGAGATTTATGATAAAGCAATCGAGCAGGGATATCAGGCACTGGAAGTTCCGGAGGAGTTTGGTGGCCCGGGTTTATCAAGAGTGGATGTGGCAGCACTCATCGAGCAGATGGCAATTGCGGATGCTGGATTTGCAACTACCATTTCCGCCAGCGGACTTGGTATGAAACCGGTACTGATCGCAGGAAGTAAAGAGTTAAAACAGCGTGCATGTGATCTGATCCTGGAAGGCGGCTTTGGCGCATTCTGCCTGACTGAGCCGGGTGCTGGATCCGATGCCAGTGCAGGCAAAACAACTGCTGTCAAAGATGGTGATGAGTATGTACTGAACGGAAGAAAATGTTTTATCACAAATGGCGGCATCGCTTCTTTCTATTGTGTAATAGCCATGACAGATAAGACAAAAGGTGTCAAAGGAATGTCTATGTTCTTCGTTGAAAAAGGAACTCCGGGCTTAAGCACAGGAAAAGAAGAAAACAAGATGGGTATCCGTACTTCCAACACCTGTGATGTTGTTCTTGAGGATGTCAGAATCCCGGCTTCTAATCTGATCGGTGAGGAAGGAAAAGGTTTCAACATTGCAATGCAGACACTGGATCAGGCTCGTACCTGGATGGGATGCGTTGCAACCGGTATCGCGCAGAGAGGTATCAACGAGGCCATCGCTTACGGCAAAGAGCGTGTACAGTTTGGCAAACCGATCATCAAAAATCAGGCGCTGAAATTCAAAGTAGCAGATATGGAGATCAAGACAGAAACCGCACGTCAGATGGTAGCACATGCACTGACAAAAATGGATATGGGTCTTCCGTATACAAAAGAATCCGCAATCGCAAAATGCTATGCTTCTGATATCGCTATGGAAGTTGCTTCTGAGGCAATTCAGATGTTTGGCGGATATGGCTACAGCCGTGAGTATCCGGTAGAGAAACTGTTGAGAGATGCCAAGATTTTCCAGATTTTCGAGGGAACAAACGAAGTACAGAGAATCGTTATCTCAAACAGTGTTATCGGTAAATAAGCTATCCCTTATCTAACAATATATGTATTCCGCCGATGGATATTAAAAAAAATCGGCGGAATACAGACAAAAAAATATGCAGGAGAAATCATTATGGAAATATTAGTTTGCATCAAACAGGTTCCGGACGATTCTGTGGAAATTTCTTTGGATGAAGCCACAGGAAAACCGGCACTGGACGGGGTGACACCTGTCGTAAATGCATTTGATACATATGCAGAAGAAATGGCTGTACGTCTGAAAGAAGCTGTCGGCGAGAGCGAAGTGACTGTGGTATCCATCGGAGATGACAGTGTGAAAAACTCCTTAAAAAACTGCCTCGCAGTCGGTGCCGATCATGCATATCTCGTAAAATATGACGAGGCCGAGAAATTGGATGGTGCGGCAGTTGCAAAACTTCTTGCAAAAGCAAAAACCGACATTGAGGCAGCAGAAGGAAAGACATTTGATCTTGTCTTTTGTGGAAAGGAATCCACTGACTATGCGGCAAGTCAGACAGGTTTGCTGCTGGCAGCACAGTTAAATGTTCCGGTAGTTGCCAATGTGGTAGCCGTAGAGGCTGCAGATGGAAAAGCAACCATCAAACAGGAAACAGAGATCGGATACAATGAGATCGAAGCTTCACTGCCATGTGTTGTGACTATTCAGAAACCAAATTACGATCCGCGTTACCCGACCATCAAGAGCAAGATGGCAGCCAGAAAGAAACCGATCGGTGAGCTTGAAACCGGAGATGTTCCGGCAAGTTCCATGGAGGTTGTAAAAGTATATGCGCCTGCAAAACGTCAGGCCGGTGTAAAAATCAAGGCAGAATCCCCAGAAGAAGCTGTTGCTGAGGCAATGAAGCTGATTGCGGATGCCAAGGTATTGTAGGAGGTCGCGGAAATGAGTCTGACAGAAGGAAAAAATATTTTAGTATATGTTGAGACTGCCCAGGGCGCTCCGGTGGGTCCGGCCCTTGAGATTCTGGCAAAAGCAAAAGAGCTTGCAGCTGCAAAAGGCGAAGAAGTGATCGCAGCCATTCTTGCGGAAGAGACAGAAGAAGCTGCAAAGACAGCTATTGAAGCCGGTGCAGATCAGGCAGTAACTGTAAAAACAGCAGAAAGCAGACCGGAAGTGCGGGCAGCAATGCTTGCAAAACTGGTTGAAAAATATACACCGTCTCTGGTGCTGGCAGCAGCAACACAGGAGGGCAAAGATGTCACTCCGCTGCTTGCACAGAAATTCGAGGCAGGTTGTGCCGTTGATGTCATGAATATCGTGGCAGACGGTGAACAGTATGTATTTACCTGCCCGGTATATGGTGGAAACATCTTAAATGATGTTGTATTGCATACCCGGCCGGCAGTAGCCACCGTTCGCGGAGGCTCTTTTTCCAAATCTCTTGAGGCGGGAAAAGCCGGCAAAATTATAGAAGAAACAGTAGAAATCCCGGAGGAGTCTGTATTTACAAAGATTGCCAACGTGGTAAAAGAAATCAGCGAGGCTGTCAATCTGGAAGATGCAGATGTCATCGTAACCGGTGGTCGTGGTATGGGCAGCAAGGAAAATTTTGCGCTGGTTCAGGAACTGGCAGATGTCTGCGGTGGTGTTGTAGGAGCCACCAGACCGGCAATTGAAGAAGAGTGGGTAGGACGTTCCCATCAGGTTGGACAGTCCGGCAAAATCGTTGCACCGAAACTTTATATTGCCTGCGGTGTATCCGGTGCCACACAGCATGTATCCGGCATGATCGGATCCGGCTATATCATCGCCATTAATAAAGATGAAGATGCTCCGATTTTTGATGTGGCAGATGTAGGAATTGTTGGCGATGCCATGAAGGTACTTCCGCTGTTGATCGAGGAGATCAAAAAAATCAAAGAAGCATAAAATACAAAAATTTACTTAATCTTTTTTTTAAAATAATACTTTTAAAATAGTTAATCCTAATCCATTTTTATACACATTTTAAAATGATTCCCCTAAGAATCACGAAAAAAGCCGGTGTTCCAGTTACGGAACACCGGCTTTTTGTTCGTTGACAAGGACTTGCGGCGAATGCGCTGTATGTTTCACAGCCGGCTATCAGCAGGAAAGTGTTAGCTTTAGAGAAGAAACTAGGTTGCCCCTTCATTGATCGTACAAGCGATTTGGGGCTGTATCGATTTGATTAGTTCCGGAAGCGGAGAGATGAAAAAGCGTTATGGATTTATCTCAGTCGAGAAGACTCCCACTTCTGCAAGTGGTGAGTAATAACAAGCCTTTCTCAGTGGGAGTACAATCTCCGACTGAGATAAACGCTCCGCGAGGGCGCACATTGTCTGGGAGACAATGGTTTTGCGCCGACCGAAACGAAGTGTAGAGTGCAGTGATTCTGAGAAGAATATGTCAGCTTTCGCTGACCAGAATCACGCACCAAGTCTCACGTGCGTTCGACTTGAATGCATGCTTTCTTGTATTTTTGTATATCTTATACGGATTTGTAATTTTTCCTGAAATCAGTTAGAATAGAACTGACAAGAAACATAGAAATGGAATAGAATGAGTATGAATTTATTATCATTAGAAAATATTACAAAAGCATATACCGAGAGGGTGTTACTTGACAAGGCGTCTTTTTTCCTGCAAGAAGGGGAAAAAGTCGGAATCATCGGTATCAACGGAACCGGAAAGTCCACGCTTTTAAAAATCGCTGCGGGGTTGGAAGAACCGGATGAGGGAAGCTGCACGAAAGCCAACCATGTGGTGATCCGTTTTCTGCCACAGACGCCGGAATTTGATGACACTTGCACTGTCTGGGAACATGTGGAGAAGAAGATGTCCGAGAGTACACAGTGGGATATGGAAGGAGAAGCAAAAAGTATGCTTCAGACGCTTGGTATTGTCCGTTTGGATCAGAAGATATCGGAGCTTTCCGGCGGTCAGCGAAAACGTCTGGCTCTGGCAGAGATTCTGATGCAGCCGTGCGATATTCTGGTGCTGGATGAGCCAACGAACCATTTGGATCATGCCATGGCAGCCTGGCTGGAGGATTACCTGAAACGCTGGCGCGGCAGTCTGATCATGGTAACCCATGACCGTTATTTTCTGGACAGCGTGTCCAACCGGATTGTTGAGATTGATAAAGGAAAAATCTACAGTTACGATACAAATTATTCCGGATTTCTGGAGTTAAAGGCTCAGAGAGAGGAGATGGAAGCAGCAACCGAGCGAAAACGCCAGTCAATCCTGCGGGTAGAATTAGAGTGGGTAAAACGCGGTGCAAGAGCCCGTTCCACCAAGCAGAAAGCCCGTCTGGAGCGTTACGAGGAGATGAAAAACCAGCATGGTCCACAGAGTGACGGACAGGTTTCAATGAGTTCCATCACGACCCGTATGGGAAATACAACCATTGAAATTGATGGTATCAGCAAGTCCTATGGAAACCATACGTTTATCCGTGATTTTTCATACATTTTTTTGAAAAATGACCGTGTGGGATTCGTGGGAACCAATGGATGTGGCAAAACAACGTTGATGAAAATGCTGGCTGGCAGAGAAGAACCGGACAGCGGAACCATCAAAGTGGGGCAGACCATTAAAATTGGTTATTATTCACAGGAAATTGAGACCAGCAAAGAAGCCGGGATCGCTTATATGGATCCGAATATGCGTGTGATAGATTACATCCGTGAGACAGCAGAATTTGTCCGGACAGAAGACGGACTGATCAGTGCTTCTGCTATGCTGGAGCGGTTTTTATTCCCGCCGCAGGCACAATACAGCCTCATTGGGAAACTTTCCGGTGGTGAGCGCAGACGTCTGAATCTGCTTCGGGTATTAATGGAGTCACCAAACGTATTGATCCTGGATGAACCGACCAATGATCTGGATATTTCTACTTTGACGATTTTGGAAGATTATCTGGATCACTATCAGGGCATCGTGATCATTGTGTCCCATGACCGTTATTTCCTGGATCGTACTGTCAACCGTATTTTTGCATTTGAGGATGGCGGTGTGTTAAAACAATATGAGGGCGGTTATACCGATTATGCTCTGAAAGCAGGAGAGGCAGCACAGTGCAATCTGTCTGTACAGGACGGAATCATAACTTCTGGTTCCAATGCCGATTCTGCGGCAAATACAAATTCATCTGCTGATGGAAGTGCTGAAGCCGGCGGCCGTGCAGCCTATGACAACTACCGTGCAAACCGGGAGCGGAAGCTGAAGTTTTCCTATAAGGAAAAGATGGAATACGAAACCATTGAGCAGGATATTTTAGATCTGGAAGAAAAACTGGAATCACTGGATAATGAAATGGCAGCGAATGCCACCAATTCTAAACGATTGTCAGAACTGGCAGCGGAGCGGGAACAGACCGAAGCAGATCTGGAACATAAAATGGAGCGTTGGGAATATCTGGAAGAACTTGCAGAAAAAATTAATGCGCAAAATGAGAATTAGTATAGGCAAGTGGTTAGAAAGTGGGTGTAAGTTATGAAACAGAAAGTAAAGTATAAGGGAATCATGTTTATCGTATTGTCAGCACTTTGCTTTGCGTTTATGAACATGTTTGTACGAATGGCCGGAGATCTGCCTGCGGTACAGAAAAGTTTTTTCCGAAATCTGGTGGCGTTTATCATTGCGCTGGCGATGATGGTGCGTCAGAAAGAAACGTTTCAGGTGGAAAAAGGAAACTGGAAGTTTATGTTTCTGAGAGCAATTTTTGGAACGTTAGGAATTTTGTGTAATTTCTATGCGGTGGATCATCTGGTGCTCTCCGATGCTTCCATGCTGAATAAAATGTCACCGTTTTTTGTTATTTTATTTTCATTCTTGATCTTAAAAGAAAAACTGACACCGATCCAGGTGACAGCGGTGTGCGGTGCTTTTATCGGAAGTCTGTTTATCATTAAACCGACATTCCTAAATATGAACCTGATGCCTTCACTGATTGGACTATGTGGTGGATTGTGCGCCGGAATTGCTTACACAATGGTGCGTGTCCTTGGACAGCGCGGACAGAAAGGTGTATCCGTGGTACTGTTTTTCTCCGGATTTTCCTGCCTGGTGACATTGCCATACTTATTGTTAAATTATCATACAATGACTATGTGGCAGGGAATCGTTCTGCTTGGAGCCGGAGTGGCTGCAGCAGGCGGACAGTTCGCCATTACAGCGGCTTATTATCATGCACCGGCGAGAGAAATCTCTGTTTACGATTATTCACAGATCATATTTTCCGCGCTCATTGGATTCGTGCTGTTCCATCAAATTCCGGATCGGTTCAGCGTGCTGGGATATGTGATCATTATCGGAATGGCGGTTTGGATGTTCTTTTATAATCAGCGCCACGATGCAGCAGAAGTAAAGTGATAAATTGGAGGTCTTATGCTTACATTTGGAATAGACTGGGATGATGTGATTTCTCCCTTAAATGACTGTGCCATAGAACTGGCGAATCAGGAATATCAGTTTGATCCGCCGTTGACACTGGAAGATATTAATTCCTGGGAAAATACCGGGCGGGCATCAGTAATCAAAAAATACTATAACGATTCGCGGCTGTATGATATGCAGCGGGTATCCGATGAGGCAAAAGCCTTTATCCGAAAATTGCAGACAAAAGGTATCGTGTATATCGTGACGGCAGTGTATCCACAGTTTATGTCAAAACGAGTAGAGCAGATCAAGACAGCATTTCCAGATTTTCCCGATGAAAATATCATTATGGGATTTCAGAAATCTGTTGTTCAGGTGGATATCACGCTGGACGATGGACCGCGTAATATATTAAAGAGCAGTGCGCGGTTTCCGGTATTGATGCGGCGGCCATGGAACCGGGAACTGACGGGACTTCTGGCGGTACACAATTACGAAGAATTTTTTCAGCTGCTGGATCAGATTAAATCATCCATGATTGAAGATCGGGTAGAAGCGAAGGCACCTTGTGTGGTAGCTTTGGTTGGTCCAAGCGGTTCCAATAAAAATGAGATTACCCGACAATTATGTGAAACCGGACATTTTATTGTGCCGAAAGCTTATACCACAAAAAAAGTATCTGACAGCATCCATACAACAATCACGGAAGAAAAATTTATCCGCGATCGTGCAGACTTTATTGAAACCACCCGTTATGCAGGCTACGCCTACGGCACGAAATGGAAAGATATCACGTCATTGATGAATGGTGATAAATATGTGGTCATGCCAATGGACTTAAGCGGTGCTATTGCCATGAAACGGCATTATCCAACGGTGATCATTTTCTGCAAGTGCAAACGCGAACAGATGATTGAGAGTATTCTGGAAAAAGATATGGATAACCATGAAAAAATGCTGCGTTTTGTGTCACTGGAAAATGAACTTAAAAATGCGGCATTGTGTGACTATGTGGTTCACACAGGCCGCGAAGATGCAGTGGAGCGGATACTTTCAATTTGTCGTTTAAGGAACAAATAAAAACTAACTCCAACGAGGATATGAAAAATTTT
>URDN01000061.1 GCA_900546495.1 uncultured Lachnospiraceae bacterium | reverse complement strand
TCCAGTCACATTTGTTTTCCTGCAGCATTGGAAAAGAACCCTAGCCTTTGCAGGAAGATTGTCTGCATTGTAGTATCCGTCATAATAATTCCATCAAATGAGTGAAAGTCCCTGCTCTTTGGCAAAGTATTCGATAACACGGCTATATTTTTTCTGAAGCCGTTGCTATTTGTAGAGAATCACTCTTGTCTCGTATGGCTGCAAAATTCCTTCTACATGGTTTTTGTAGTTTGTGATCAGCTCTTCGCCTTTGTTTTCTTCAAACAGTTCGCATGGGACTTCCTTATTTGTAAAGTTGCATGCTACCACCAGTTTTTCGTTTCCAAGCGTTCTCTCATATGCATAGATATCATCATTATCTTCCAGCAGTCCGTGGAATACTCCTTCCACGATCACTTCATACTGGTGACGCAGCCGGATCAGTTTCTGATAGTAGTAGAATACACTATCCTTGTCTTCCAGTGCTGCTTTTGCATTAATCTGTGTATAATTTTTGTTTACACTGATCCAGGGGGTTCCCGTAGTAAATCCTGCATTTGCGCTGTCATCCCACTGCATTGGTGTTCTGGCATTGTCACGGCTGATCATCTTCAGGCAGTTTAACATTTCTTCTTCTGTCATCAGCCCGCTTTCCGTATACTCTTTGTATGCATTGATCGATTCGATGTCTCTGTAATCACTGATCGATTTGAAATATGCATTTGTCATACCTATTTCTTCTCCCTGATAAATATATGGAGATCCTTTTAACATATGCAGACAAGTTGCAATCATCTTTGCAGATACTTCCCGGTACATCGGACTGTCATCACCAAATCGGGATACCGCACGGGGCTGATCGTGATTATCCCAATACAGACTGTTCCATGCTTTTCCTTCCAGTTCAGTCTGCCATTTGTTCATGACAGCACGCACTTTTTTCATCTCCGGTTTTCTGGTTGTCCATTTACCATATTTGCCGTCTGTGGTTCCCATATGTTCAAACTGAAATACCATGTTCAGTTCGCTTCCATCCAGATTCGCATATTTCTTTGCTTCTTCTGTTGTAACACCCGGTGTTTCGCCAACAGTGATCAGATCAAATCTGGAAAGTACACGTTTGTTCATTTCCTGCAGATATTCATGTACATGGGGACCGTTACATACATATGGAGACATATCACCATGCAGGCCATCCCTGATTTCTCCGTCCGGATATGCAGGGTCTTTGGAAATCATACTGATAACATCCATGCGGAATCCGTCTACTCCCTTTTCACACCACCAGGTCATCATGCGAAATACTTCGTCACGTACTGCCGGGTTCTCCCAATTAAGATCCGGCTGCTTTTTGGAGAAACAATGCAGATAGTACATGCCGGTTGTCTCATCAAACTGCCATGCGGAACCACCAAAGCATGCTCCCCAGTTTGTCGGCTCTTTGCCGTCTTTCGGATCTTTCCAGATATAATAATCGCGGTATGGATTATCTTTCGATTTTTTACTTTCCAGAAACCATCTGTGCTCATCGGAACTGTGATTTACTACCAGATCCATCACCAGTTTGATACCGCGTTTATGCATCTCTGTGATCATCCGGTCAAAATCTTCCATTGTTCCGAAATCAGTCATAATATCCTGATAATCAGAAATATCATATCCATTATCATCGTTCGGTGATTTATAAATCGGGGACAACCAGATTACATCCACACCCAGTTCCTTCAGATAATCCAGATGTTCCGTAATACCATTCAGATCACCGATACCGTCTCCGTTACTATCTGCAAAACTTCTTGGATAGATCTGATAAATCACACTGCTTTTCCACCATGCTTTACTCATCTTAGTTCCTTCCTCTCTTATGTGCTCAAATTTCTTGTTGCCTTATATTCTAACTGTCTTGTCAGCTCATACCATGATACATCACCTATAGACTTTGCCAAACGGTGATTTTTTACCATGTTTTTTATCTGCAAATCTTCCGAAACTATCACTTGGTTTTCGCTGATAATCTCATGAGACATCTTGTGCAGATAATCTTTTCTGGTATTTGTGTCTGTTTTTAGATTTCCATGTTCCCATGCCATGAGTATACAATAATTTCTGATTTTTGGCTACCTTAACCCACCGCTTAGTGCTCTACTCACTTGAAGCGGGGGAATGCTTATTCTGCGTTCAAAATCCGTGAATCCCTTGTAAATAGGGCGTTACGGGACTATATGAAACTAGACAAAACCAACGTCACAATAACAAGAGGTGAGTGCTAATTTTTTTTAAAATTTTAAAAAGGAGACATTGTTCAAGAATGTCTCCTTTGATGGTCAAAAATATTTTTGTAGTATTCGTTAACTTTTTACTATCCTCAGCTCGATCCATGCAGAAACTCTAAAGAAGAATCCTGTTTATATTTTTCGTTTCCGTTCATAAATCTATCATTTCTTTAACCGGTTCTCTTCTCCCCAAATACAAAGCTGATCCAGTACGGTCATCAATGACTTTCCCCTTTCTGAAAGGCTGTACTCAACCTTGGGGGGAATCTGCGGATACTCGGTTCTGATAATCAGACGGTCTGCTTCCAGCTCTTTTAAATTCGTGCTGAGAGTCTTATCAGAAATCTTTTTTAAATATCGTTTCAATTCATTAAATCGCACTATTTTAAACTCCATCAGGCAGTATAGAATAACCATCTTATGCTTTCCGGAAATCAGGGACAATGTATAGGCAAATCCTGTATCTTCAAAATTGGCATTTTTCCTATGCCGGTTCTGATGGTTGCAACTTATAACGAAGACGGCAGTGTAAATGTAATGAATGCTGCCTGGGGTACCATGCAGGCACAGGACACCGTTGCACTGAATCTTACTGAAACCCATAAGACCGTGCAGAATATCAAAGCACGTGGCGGATTTACCGTCAGCATTGCAGATGCTGCACACATGGTAGAAGCAGATTATTTCGGCGTAGAGTCCGGCAATAAAGTTGCAGATAAATTTGCCCGCAGCGGCCTGACCGCCAGCAAAGCTGAAACCGTAGATGCTCCGATCATTAATGAGTTTCCACTCTGTCTTGAATGTAAATTCATCGAATATCAGGACAATACATACGGCTGCGGTGCCATCGGTAAGGTAGTCAATGTCACTGCTGATGAAAGCATCATGGTAAATGGTAAAGTCGATATGTCACTGGTCAATGCTATCGCATTTGATCCTTACACACACGGCTACTATAAGGTTACCGAACGTGTAGGCGAAGCATTCCACGATGGCTTGAAATTGAAAAAGTAAGTTCCAGAATGCAAAAAAGACGCGCTTTTATTTGATAGGAAATTACGGTGAATTTCCTATCAAATCCAAAAGGAGCTTTCGCATAAGCGAAAGCTCTTTTTAAACTGCTGGAAATGATCAGCCGATTAGTTCAATTTTTTTCTATGCAAAAGCAGAATTTATGCTTCTGTTTTATCCTCATCCTCAAATGTTTCGTCAGCTACCGGTTCGTCTTCTGTCTCAGTTTCAGTTGACTCCTCAGCTGCTTCTTCCTCAGAATCTACCACTTCACCTTCGTATACTTCCGGCTCCGGTTTCTCACATTTTGCACCACAGGATGCACAGAAATTGGCATCATCTGCAACAGCACTACCACATTCCGGACATCTTCTGATTCCGCGGATACCATCTTTTGCAGCATTTAATTCTCCAATTTCTTCAAAAGCGGCTTTGATTTCTTCAACCTGCTCGTATTCCGGATTCTCATCATCTTTATGGGCATGATAGTAAGCCTGTCCAAGATCCTGATACAATTTGCGAATTGCTCCTTCACGTTCCTGAATATCTAATGTAATTTTCGCTGTATCTTTAATCTCCTTTGCTTTGCTTAAGCCTGTTTTTCCTGCTGCAGAAATTGTGTTTCCTAATTTGTCAAAAAAAGCCATTTTCAAAACCCCTTTCTAATTTTGCGCTCAAAATTTGCGTCAATTATTTTAACTTTTCCTATATTATACCGCAATTCTCCTGTGAAACAAGGAGTTTTCTATAAACTTTTTATTAACTGCGACAAGATGCACATCCTGGTTTCAGGCTTACTGGCATCATAAATATACTACAGCACTTCTCTGGCGCAGATGTAAACCATATACGCAGCATAGATCACCAGCATACTCATGCCGCCTGCACGTGTCAGAAGCTGTTTTTTCCATACAAGAATCATGATATACAGACTGATGATAATCAGTAATACAATATCAATAATGTTATTCATATTGACCCCAATCGGGCTGATTGCGGATGCCAGTCCACCTACTAACAAAATATTGAAAATATTGGAGCCGATGACATTTCCAAGTGCCATTCCTGCCTGATTTTTCTTTGCTGCCACAACGGATGTCACAAGTTCCGGCAGGGAAGTTCCAATGGAACAGATGGTCAGTCCAATTAATGTCTCACTCAGACCAAATCCACGGGCAATCGTTTCCGAACAATTTACAACAATCTGTCCACCGATCACAATTGCTACCAGACCTCCACCGATAAATATCAGACATTTCCATACTGGCAGATCTTTAATTTCTTCTGCTTCCACATCTTCTCCTGCCTGCATAGATTTTTTCGCTGACAGTACCATCCAGTACAGGAAAAATGCAAAAATTACAACCAGAATGATTCCGTCTGCATGTCCAACTGTCATTCCAAGAAATCCCATAATTCCAAGAATGACTGCCACTAAGACAGAAAAAGGGAACTCCTTTTTTAAAGTTGCTTTTTTGATTACCAGCGGCTGGAACAATGCGCAGACACCGCAGACAACCAGAAGATTAAATATATTGGATCCAATCACATTACTGATTGCCATTCCATTACTTCCCTGAAGTGATGCCGAAATACTGACCGCACATTCCGGTGCGCTGGTTCCCATGGCCACGATGGTCATTCCAATGATAAAAACCGGAACATTAAACTTCTTTGCCACAGAGCCACTGCCCTCTACAAAAAAATCTGCACCTTTAACCAGTAACACAAATCCAATAATGACACCTATAATTGCTAATACCATAACTTTTCCCTTTCCTGCTGCATGCTATTTATAACATACGCAATGTTTTTATTTTACATCAATCTCCAAACAGCACAGGCTTTGGCGTTGATGTTATATGCCATATCTGTTTCTATAAGATTTAACCAGACGAACGGTTTATCACCCAAAAATTCCAAGATGTTCCAGCAAAATTTTTACACCAATTGCGATTAAAATCACGCCACCAAGAATCGTTGCTTTGTCTTTGAATTTTGTTCCAAATACATTTCCGATCAGCACACCTGCAATCGTAAAACAGAACGTAATGCATCCGATAATTGTAACGGAAGATGCCAGTTTTACCTGCAGAAATGCAAATGTGATGCCGACAGCCAGTGCATCAATACTTGTAGCAACCGCCAACAGAAAAAATTCCTTCAGATCGATACGCACACTGTCGTCCGGACAGACTTCCTCGTTTTCTCCTTTTTCTTTGATTACATCCAAAATCATTTTTCCACCGATCAAAGTAAGTAAAATAAATGCGATCCAGTGGTCAATTGCTGTAATGTAAGTCTGAAACTGGCTTCCAAGAAACCATCCCAGTGTCGGCATCAGTGCCTGAAATCCTCCAAAAAATGCCGCCAGCACAAGCATATATTTTTTATCTACTTTTCGCATGCTTAAGCCTTTACAGATCGATACTGCAAACGCATCCATAGAAAGACCGACACCGATCAGTGCCAGTTCTAAGAAACCCATAAATCAATTCCTCCATATTGTATTTTTATCTTTCATCTGACCGCTCGGTTTCATGCACAATTTTTTCATCTTCTATTGCATATTGCAATCCAATTTTCCTGCAACTCCGCCGGAAAATTTCTGTGTACTGTCATATTATTTGTAAAGCGGACATTCGCAATCCGCTTTCGCTATTTGCTCACGAACGCAGTCGCTTTGCGACCTGCGTCCAAAAAAAGAGACCCATGTATGCCATAGAATTAGAACCTAATCCTTATTGACATACATGAGTCTCATTCATTAAGATTTGCCAGATTATCCTAAAAACGATAAACAGGTTGTTGACAAATCACACAATTCTTACTGTGCAAACTACTCCCTCACGAAGTTCCTTAAAAGAATATCTTAATGAAGGTGATTTGTCAATGTTTTTTCTTATAAAATATCAATATACTCCCCTGCAAGTGCTTTATTCATACTACGCACTGCACAGAATTTTCCGCACATACTGCAGGTATCACTGTGATCTTCTTCCGGGCTTCTGCTGTCGCGGATCGCTCTGGCGGTATCCGGATCCAATGCACACGCATACTGTGCTTCCCAGTCAAGTTTCCGACGTGCATCTGCCATCTTATCATCGATGTCTCTGGCTCCTGGAACGCCTTTTGCAATATCTGCCGCATGAGCCGCGATTTTGGATGCGATGATTCCCTGTTTTACATCATCGACATTTGGCAGTGCAAGATGCTCTGCAGGTGTGACATAACAAAGGAATGCTGCTCCACTCATTGCTGCAACTGCTCCACCGATGGCACTTGTGATATGGTCATATCCCGGTGCGATATCGGTTACGATCGGTCCTAATACATAGAACGGTGCGCCCATGCAGATACTCTGCTGTACTTTCATATTTGCAGCCACCTGATCAAGCGGCACATGTCCCGGTCCTTCTACCATAACCTGTACATTATGCTCCCATGCTCTTTTTGTCAGCTCGCCAAGTCTTACCAGTTCTTCAATCTGGCAAACGTCTGTGGCATCTGCCAGACAACCCGGTCTGCAGGCATCACCCAGAGAAATGGTCACATCATATTCCTCGCAGATATCAAGGATTTCATCATAATACTCGTAAAACGGATTTTCCTCTCCGGTCATACACATCCATGCAAATACCAGACTTCCGCCACGGCTTACGATGTTCATTTTACGTTTATGTTTTTTAATCTGTTCAATGGTCTTTCTTGTAATTCCACAGTGGAGTGTCACAAAATCCACTCCATCTTCGGCATGCATCCGAATGACATCAACAAAATCTTTGGCCGTTAATGTTGCCAGATCCCGCTGATAGTGGATGACGCTGTCGTATACCGGAACCGTACCGATCATGGCCGGACATTCGCTTGTCAGCTTTCTTCTGAATGGCTGTGTATTTCCATGGCTAGACAGATCCATGATCGCCTCAGCGCCCAGATTTACCGCGCTCATTACTTTCTGCATCTCGATATCGTAATCTTTACAGTCTCTGGATACTCCCAGATTTACGTTGATCTTGGTACGCAGCATGCTGCCGACTCCCTCCGGATTCAAGCAGGTATGATTCCTGTTTGCGCAGATGGCTACTTTGCCCTCTGCTACCAGCTTCATCAGCGCCTCGGACGTCATGTGTTCTTTCTTCGCAACTGCCTCAATTTCCGGTGTTACGATTCCTTTTCTTGCTGCGTCCATCTGTGTTGTGTAATTTCTCATCTTTTTCTCCTTCTTCCATCCTGTGGATTTTCCTCACAACTTCGGTGTCAGATTGTTCTTTCCCTATCACCCAAAATTGTTCTCACAACATTTTTCTTATGCGACAGAAGGTGGTGCCCCCAATCTGCCGCTATGCATTACTACATTCTTACTGCATATTTTCTATATTCCTTTTTCGTACATTTCATGCCGGCATATTTTATTGGCTTATTTTTATTTCTTTTTTCGCAGGGCGTCTGTACGCATTGATCACACCGCCTTTTTGCAGTGCTGTTACCAGAAAATATGCAAGGATACTTCCTGCAACTGTGGAAACAAGAAATGGCACAATGTATACAAATAAACCGCCCGGGTTCAATCCCATAAACAGTTTTGCAACCGGATAAGCTGCAAGTCCGCCAAGGATTCCAGTTCCGGATGCCTCTGCGATACAGGTCAGCCACAGTTTTCGGAATGTCATGTAAGCCAGACCGCAGCACAATGCACCGATCATACTTCCCGGAAATGCCATCAGGCTTCCCAGACCCAGAAGATTACGGATCAGGCTTGCACAAAACGCAATACCGACGCCCCATCCCGGACCAAGTACTACCGCTGCCAGAATATTTACCATATGCTGAACCGGTGCACATTTGCTTCCAAAAATCGGAAAACTGAGCAGGCTGCCAACAACCGCTACCGCTGTCAGTACCCCCGCCATCGCAAGTTTTTTCACTGTGTCACTCTGTTTCATTTTCTCTTTACCTCCTTTTCATCGTTTGCTATTTTTATGTTGCTTATTTATTTTTTCCACCTGAATACAACTCTCATTTGCAATCTTCCATAAGTACATATTCGGTAGTAAAAATCAGTTATATTGCTTCATCTATAAATGTAAATTTGCCTTTATCATCGCTTAAACTACTGATAAAAGCTCTTTTTTACCATTACTTAATCTACTGAGGTAAACTCATTATGAATGCCAAAGCCATGATCCATCGGACCACTGCCTGCTCCCAGATCCAGCATGGCTGCCAGCGCACCGGAAATGTACTCTTTTGCACGCTTTACTGCGGTCTGCAGATTATAGCCTTTTGCCAGATTGGAGGCGATTGCAGAAGAAAGAGTGCATCCTGTTCCATGGGTATTTGGATTATCAATGCGTTTTCCTTCAAACCAGTGATACGTGCCATCTGCAAAAAGCAGGTCATTGGCCGTATGTATCTGATGTCCGCCCTTGCAAAGTACCGCACAGCCGTACTCCTTTGAAATCTGCTCTGCTGCTTTGATCATGTCCTCTGCACTTTTGATCTCCATACCGGTCAGCACTTCTGCCTCCGGAATATTCGGTGTCAGCACAGTAGCCAGTGGAAATAATTTCTGTTTCAAGGTATCAATGGCATCCTCACTGATGAGGTGTGCCCCGCTGGTTGCCACCATCACCGGATCAACCACGACATTTTTTGCCTGATACTGATTCAATTTTTCTGCAATCACACAGATCAGAGCTTTTTCGGAAACCATACCGATTTTGACCGCATCCGGAAAAATATCCGTAAAAATGCAGTCCAGCTCCTGTCCCAAAAACTCCGGTGTTGCGTTTAAAATTCCTTTGACACCGGTCGTGTTCTGGGCGGTCAGGGCAGTGATCGCACTCATGGCATATACTCCATTTGCCATCATTGTCTTGATATCCGCCTGGATACCGGCGCCTCCGCTGGAATCACTTCCGGCGATCGTTACTGCTGTTTTCATATACTTCATCACCTCTCCTTCGTTTCCCATTTAGTAAAGCGCAACTAGTTACTGATCCATCCAGTATTGCTGGAATTCCAGCAATGAAGTCAAATACAGCTCCCCGGTCTGACGCACGCCTTCCTGATCGGTCTCACCATCAGCATCGTATACGCCGATTGCCCGAAAACCTGCATTCTTTGCAGTTTTCAATGCATAGAGAGAATCTTCAAAAACCAGTGTTTCTTCTGGTTTTGTGCCAAGACTATTTGCTGCCAGCTGATAAATCACCGGTTCATGCTTGCTGACGCCCACTTCCCCGGTAGTATAAATCTGCTGCAGATAATCATACAGACCATTTCGCTGCAATGCTTTCGTCACATGCTCCCGCGGACTGGAAGTTGCCGCGATCATTTTTACATTTTGCTTCTGCAAAAACTGTAACAATTCTTTTGCGCCTTCTTTTGGCTGTACTTCGTAAAAATAGAAGTCCTGAATCATCTGTTCAATGCCGTTTAAAATTTTCTGTGGAGTATCTGGCAGATGGTACTGCTCCTTTAAATAATCTGCGCCCTGCTCCATGCTCATGGAAAATAAGATCTGCCCCAGCCCATCTTCCGGCTCAATACCGCGTTTTCTCAGATATCGCACTCCAAGGTCATTCCAGACGGCCATGGAATCCAGTAATACTCCATCTAAGTCAAAAATTGCACCGCGAATCATGCCTTCACCATCTCTGCCGTTGTGGCTTTCAGATTTTCTGCTGCTTTTCTGATATCCGGCTGCGCATAGATCGCACTGATCACTGCAATACCGCAAATACCACTTCCAGCCAGTGTAGACACATTTTCCTGTGTAATGCCGCCGATGGCAATAACAGGAATGGATACTGCTTCACAGATTGCTTTTAATGTCTCGTGCGGCACTTCTGCTGCGTCATCTTTGGAACTGGTCGGGAATACTGCGCCAACCCCCAGATAATCTGCCCCGTGCTTTTCTGCCAGAATCGCCTGTTCTACGGTCTGAGCTGACACACCGATGATCTTGTCCGGTCCTAATTTTGCACGGACATCTCCGGCCTCCATATCACTCTGTCCCACATGCACACCGTCTGCATCCATCGCAAGGGCGATATCCACATTGTCATTAATAATAAACGGTACATTATACTCTTTGCAAAGTACCTGCAAGTCCTTTGCTTCTTCCATAAAATGTGCTTCATCCAGCTGTTTTTCTCTTAACTGTACAAAAGTCACACCGCCATCCAGACTTTCTTTTACTACAGAATGTAAGGTTCTGCCGTTTAACCAGTGGCGGTCTGTGACTGCATATAAAAGTAACTGCTCCTTTGTCAATGTATTTCTATCGAATTTCATATTTTGCCCCCTGATCTAACATTTTCGCGCTCATGTTGTAGATGGCATCAATAATGCGGTTGCGGTAAGTGGAATTGCCATCACCTTCCTGCATGTTGTTCCAACCGATCTCACCGGCAAGTCCCATGACGCAGACTGCCGCTGCTGCTGCTTCCAGTTTGTTGTCCGGATTTGCGGTAATGTATGCTGTCATCACACCAGATAACTGACAGCCGGTTCCCGTGATTTTTCCCATCTCCGGTCTGCCGTTGCGGATGACGTAACATTTCTCTCCATCACTCACCAGATCGATCGCACCGGTGATTGCCACGATAGAACCACTCTTCTTTGCAAAATTTTTCACAAATGCAACTGCCTGATCCAGAGTATCCTCTGTCACGGCATCTGCCACATCCGCATCTACGCCTTTTGTGGTACCACTGCCGGAAGCCAGTGTCTTAATCTCGGAAATATTTCCACGGATCACGGTCGGATGTAAATTTTCCATCAGTTCGATGGCCGTATTAGTACGAAGCGTGGATGCACCTGCACCAACCGGATCAAGTAAAACCGGATGTCCCAGATCATTTGCACGTTTTCCTGCAAGCAACATTCCTGCGATCGTGCGTTTATTTAATGTACCGATATTGATACTCAGACCTCCACAGATTGATGTGATTTCTTCTACTTCCTCTGCTTCATCTGCCATGATCGGGCTTCCGCCACAGGCTAATAATACATTTGCCACATCATTTACAGTGACATAATTCGTAATGTTGTGTACCAAAGGTACCTGTGTTCTTACATTTTCCAGACATATTCCTAACATTTTATTTTCTCCTAGTATAATAATGATGTAGTCAATCAAGACTACTAGGTTAATAAGTTT
>URDN01000060.1 GCA_900546495.1 uncultured Lachnospiraceae bacterium | reverse complement strand
CGACTGCGTTCATGAGCAAGTAGCGAAAGCGGATTGCGAATGTCCGCTTTACTGGCAAACAATAATATTAACGGAAATAAAATTTTGGAATCGAAAAGTAAAAACACAAAAAGGAGATATGGTAGATTTTTTGGAAAAGTAAGATATAATGAACGATATATTTAATGTTATAATTTTCATGTTATAGAAAAATTAAAACTTTAATATGGGGAGAAAATGGTTATGAACAAGAATAAATTAGGTCCAAAGGCAAAACGAATATTTGCATGTACGCTTGCATTGGCAATGAGCGCGAATATGATAATGCCAGGTATGCTGGCTTACGCGGATGAGATTGACAAACCTTAAATACAGAATACGACAGAAACAACACCAGTGGGGCAATGCTTTGAAAAAGTAACAAGAAAATGAGAGCCTTAATTATATAGTTGGCAAAAATGCTGAAAATGAAAAAGAGAATGCGGATGAGTTGACTTTTCGTGTCGAAAAAGATAGACCATAGTACAGTTGTGCATAGTATGCGAGTCTTAGAATTGCAGGAGGCGGGACTGATTTATGACAGGATATTGGGACATACACAATCATATTCTGCCGGGTGTGGATGATGGATCCAGCTGTATGCGGGAGACGATGTCGTTGCTGCAGGCAGAATACGAGCAGGGAATACGACATCTGATCGTTACACCGCATTATCGGAGAGGCATGTTTGAAATCGGCTTTGAAGATATTCAGAAGGTGTATGAGAAAACACGTCTGTACTGCGAAGAATCATTTCCGTCTATGCACTTGTATCTGGGACGCGAATGTTTTGTGAGTTCTGTGAACCGGGCAGAAAAGATTCTGTCGGACAGCAGATATTACATGGCGGGCAGACCAGTTGTCTTACTGGAATTTGGATATGAGACAGAATATACCATGATTTTTCAAACCGTTTTGATGGCGCAAAAGGCACAGGTGATTCCCGTGTTGGCACATATTGAGCGCTACCGGGCGCTGCAGGATCTGGATGCTGTCCGCAGAATCCGAAAATCCGGAGCAAGCGTACAGATCAACTGTGAAAGTATTCTTGGAAAAACCGGTTTTCGCATGAAACATTTCTGCCTGAAGCTGTTGAAAGAAAAACTGGTCGATCTGATCGCCAGCGATGCCCATAATACAGATCAGCGTCAGGTACATATGCGGGAAAGTATGACACTGGTAGAAAAAAAATACGGTTCTGCAGAAGTAGAACGGATATTTGTACAGAATCCCGAATCATTATTTATATAGAGGAGAAAGGAGCATAATAGATGCAGGAATTAACCATAACAGAACAAACGACATTGTCTCCTGTTATGAAAGAAATATATCGAAGACTTCGTACCAATCTGGAGTTTACAGGTGTGGAGAATAAAGTAATCTGTCTGACGAGCTGCGCTGCGGATGATGGAAAAACAAGTGTTTCTTTTAATCTGGCAAAAATTTTGGCAGAGACAGATAAGAGAGTGTTATTTATTGATGCAGACATGAGAAATTCTATGATGGCAAAGAGAACAGGAATTCCAAGAAACCTGAAAGGACTGAGCCATTATCTTGCTGGAAAAAGTGAGGCTTCTGAAATTGTATATGCAACAAATATCAGAAATTTATATCTGATCCCAACGGGAAGATTTCCAAAGAACCCAACAGAACTTTTAAATAAAGAAGTATATGCGAAGCTGATCAACGGAATGAAACAGACCTTTGATTATGTGATCATTGATACACCGCCACTGGGAGCTGTGGTAGATGCTGCTTTGATCGCAAAATCAGCAGATGCTTCTGTTTTAGTTATTTCACCAAACGTTGTAAGCCGCAGAGTTGCGAAAATTGTAAAAGAGCAGCTTGTTAATGCGAATTCGAATTTCCTTGGTGTAATTCTGAACAAAGCCGGTGAAGGAACCAAACATTACGGCTATGGAAAGAAATATGGTTATGGTTATGGATATGGCTATGGTAACTATGGCCAGGACACAGAAGAATAGAATACGAAGGAGACAAAAGGTAACGTAAGATGAATAAAGATCAGTTAAAAGAAGAAAAAGAGATGGAGATCGATCTTCTGAGCCTTTTTTTCTACTTAATACAGAAATGGAAAATTTTATTACTGGGTGCGATCATTGGAGGAATTCTGGCAGAAGGCATGACACTTTTAAAGACTCCGATGTATCAGTCAACATCTACCCTTTATATGCTGAGTAAGACAACAAGTATTACCTCAATGGCGGATCTTCAGCTTGGAAGTGAGCTTTCTTCCGATTTTACGATCATTGCCAGCAGTAAACCGGTTGTTGATGCAGCAGTAGAAAGCTTGAAAGAAGATAAAAATATCAACCTTACACGCGGTCAGATCCAGAGTATGCTCAGTGTGGCAAATAAAGAAGACACACGAATGCTCTCTATCACGATTACAAGTGATGATCCGGAACTTTCCTATGAAGTGGCAGATGCGGTAACGACAGCAGCAGTTGCACAGATGGCAGCTATTACACAGACAGATCCGCCTACCATCGTTGAGCATCCGGAAGTTGCATCCAGCGCAGTAGACAACGGAATGCGCAAGAACCTTGTCGTAGGTATTCTGGCAGGACTTGTTCTGGTAGCAGCAATTTATGTGATCCTGTACATGATGAATGACAGAATCCAGACAGAAGAAGACATTCAGATGTATCTGGATACTACCGTACTTGGTGTTATCCCGGTAGATAAAGAACTTGCTTACTATAGCAAACAGGAAGAGAAGAACGAAAAAGGCAGACATGGAAGAAAGAAGAAAGCATAATAAATTATTTTGGATATTTCTGATCATATTTCTTGTTGCAATCGGGTGCATTGTTTTCATTGCAGTAAGGAATCATTTGCAAAACGTAAAAGACAGAGAATTGCGTGAAAAAGTGGAAACATCTGTGATAGAAGAACCTGAAGTATCTGCAGAGGAAGAACCTGTGCAGATCCCGGTAGATTTTGCAGCCTTACAGGCAGAAAATCCGGATATCTATGCGTGGATCCGAATTGCAGATACACCGATCGATTATCCGATTCTTCAGAAAGAGGGAGACGATGATTATTATCTGTACCGTACCGTAGACGGAGACGAAGGACTTCCGGGATCCATTATGACAGAATACAGTTATAATCCACATGCATTTTCCGAAGATCCGGTGACAGTAGTCTATGGTCATAATATGCTGAATGATTCATTTTTCAGCAGGCTGAAAGATTTTCAGGATGAGACATTCCGAAAAGAACATGAGATCATAGAAATCTATACACCGGAGCACATTTATCGATACCGCGTATTTGCAACGGTAACTTATGATAACAGACATATTCTATATAATTATGATTGCAGTACAACCGAAGGCTATCAGGCATTTTTAGATTCTCTGTATGAAGTCCGTAACATGCCGACATGGATTGAAGATCCGCTTCCGATAACGACAGATGATAAAATGCTGGTGTTATCAACCTGCAATGGAAATCATGATCAGCGTTTTCTGGTATGTGCAATATTGACAGAGGTGCAGTAAGCGTATGAAAAAAAATGCAAAGAAGATCATTTATGTGATCGTGGCCATCGTTTTGATACTGATCGTCGGATTTTTCCTGGTGCTGTATTCCAGACAGAAAAAAGCACAGGATGCAGCTCTGGCAGAAAATAAAGTATCGCAGGCAAGCAGCAATGAGATAGAGTGGAATGGTAAGAAATACACTTACAACGATCAGCTGATCAACATACTGTTTCTTGGTATTGATAAAGCAGAAGATATCGACAGCAGTTATATGCCCGGTGATGCGGGACAGGCGGATTGCGTTATGTTGTTATCGCTGAATAAAGAGACAAAAGAAGCGCGTATTCTTCAGATTAATCGTAATACCATGACAAAAGTGGATGTGTACAGTTCAGATGGCGAGTCCTACGGAACGATTGACGCACAACTTGCGACGCAGTATGCTTACTGTATCGGTGGCAGCAGAAGCTGTTGGGCGACCGAGAAAACGGTGAAAAACTTGCTTTATAATCTGCCGATCAATGGTTATCTGGCATTATCCGTAGATGGAATCGAAGAAATAAACGATGCCATTGGCGGAGTAACCGTCACCATGACAGATGCCGATGCACAGATTGATCCTGAGTTTCAGGCAGGACAGGCCATTTGTCTGAAAGGTGAAAAAGCAGAAACCTATGTACGATATCGTGACACCGAGCAGTTTGACAGTAATTCAGATCGTATGCGTCGTCAGGTATCTTATATCACAGCAATGATTCAGCAGATGCGCAGTCGTGGCGGCAGCGAAATGTATGATATACTTTCTCCGTTTTTAGATCGGTATATTGTCACAGACCTGGATTCGGATCAAATTGATGCGTTAAGCAGTTACAATTATCTGACGGATGAAGTACAGTATCTTCCGGGAGAAAGTGTCATGGGAGAAAAGTATGAAGAATTTCATGTCGATGAAGATCAGCTGCAGGAACAGCTGATTGAGACGTATTACAAACCGGTGGAATAGCCGGAACATACACAGACAAATGGATAAGCTGTAAACAGGGTAGCAGATCCTGCTATCACTTTTTACAAATAAATTATGAAGGGAGAAAACTATGAAGAAAGTAGTGGCATTATTAATGGCTGCTGTACTGACAGTAGGAATGACAGTGACTGCATTTGCAACTCCAAGTCCATCCGCAAACTCTGACATTGTTACCGCTGCAAAAGATGCAGATGGCAATGCCATTGACCTGTCTGACATTGTTGTTTCTGAAAAGTATGATGCGGCAGATCAGAGCGCAGTAGATGCGATCAAAGCTGATCCGCAGGCAGTATTAGCAAGCGTAGTTGGACAGTCAACAGCAGCAAATTACAGTCTTGCACTTCTGCGTGACGTAAAAGTAATTGGAAATGTTAAATTCCCGGTTACACTTACATTCAAAATTGCAGGTGTTACAGCAAGCAGTAAAGTTATCGTGCTTCACTATTATGACGGAAGCTGGCATCAGGAAAATCCGACTGTTGGTGATGGAACTGTAACAGTTACATTCGACAGACTTTCACCGGTAGCATTCTATGTACAGAATGCAAATGGTTCTGGTAACGGCGGAAATGGCGGAAATGGTGCAAACGGAAATGGTTCCGGTTCCCAGGTCGTTTCTCCGAAAACCGGCAGTTCACCAGTAATGATGTACGCTGTAATTGCCGCAGTAGTTGCTGCTGCAGGTATGTGTGTAACATACAAAAAGAAACGTGCATAATCAGGTTTGACAGAAGTGAAGAGACAGAAGAATCCTGAAACATGGATTCTTCTATCATGTGTAGGAACATTTTACAGTGACAACGTCTTACATTGTAGAAAAGAGATCTGCAACAGGGGAGTGACATAAGATAGATTTCTTTTCTATGGTGTAAAACGGTCAATGTAAAAGAAATATGGGAGAGTTGAAGTAAATGAAGAAAAAAATATTGATTGCAATTGCCGATATTTTAGCAGTGATCATAGCATATGGTCTGGCGTTATCATTGCGATTTGATATGAGATATTCTAAGATACCGGAGCAGTTTATTGTGGGATATATGTATTATATCGTACTGGCATCTGTCCTTCTGGTGTCTTGTTATGTGATAGCAAAACTGTACCGAAGTGTATGGTCTTATGCAGGAATCAATGAGATATTAAAAACCTGCGTGGCATCGATCGCTGCCTGCGTGATGACAGGGGTTGTATTTTCGATAGCCATCATGCGAATGCCGATTTCTTTCTATCTGATCGGATGGATTTTAGTATTTGGATTTACCGCATCCATTCGTATGATGTATCGTCTGCTTAGCCGTATGAGAATCAAAACAGAAAATTCAAAAGAGAATACAGAGCGGCAGAATATTATGATCATCGGAGCCGGTGCAGCGGGTCTGGTACTTCTCCGGGAGTATCATAACAGTTATTATCTGACAGACCGGGTAAAAATCTTTATTGATGATAATGCACAGAAATGGAATAAATATCTGGACGGCGTTCTGATTGAAGGCGGTCGCAATAAGATTCTGGAATCTGTAGAAAAATACCAGATCAATAAGATTATTCTGGCAATGCCGTCTGCAGACCGCAAAGATATTCGTGATATTCTGGAAATCTGTAAAGAGACAGATTGTCAGATTCAGACCGTTCCGGGTGTTTATCAGCTGGTCAACGGTGAGGTCAATGTCTCAAAACTTAGAAATGTGGAGATCGAAGACCTTCTGGGACGTGATCCAATCGAAGTGAATCTGGATGAAATCCTTGGATACATCAAAGGAAAAACTGTTCTGGTAACCGGCGGTGGCGGTTCCATCGGAAGTGAAATCTGTACACAGCTGGCAGAGCATGAAGTCGGACATCTGATTATTTTTGACATTTATGAAAATAATGCTTATGATATTCAGCAGAAGCTCAGATGGAATCATCCGGAACTGAATCTGACGGTATTGATCGGTTCGGTACGAAATACACATCGTATCAATAGCGTAATGAAGAAATACAAACCAGATGTCGTATTCCATGCAGCAGCGCACAAGCATGTACCGCTGATGGAGGACAGCCCGAATGAGGCAATCAAAAATAACGTATTTGGTACTTACAAGACAGCATCGGCGGCAGGAAGAAATCATGTCAAAAAATTTGTACTGATCTCTACTGACAAAGCGGTAAATCCGACCAATATCATGGGCGCTTCCAAGCGTATGTGCGAGATGATCGTACAGACCTTAAACCATTTCTATGAAACAGACTTCGTTGCTGTTCGTTTTGGAAATGTATTAGGAAGTAACGGAAGTGTTATTCCACTGTTCGAGAAACAGATTGCTGCCGGTGGTCCGGTTACTGTAACACATCCGGATATCATTCGTTACTTTATGACGATTCCGGAAGCCGTATCTCTGGTACTTCAGGCAGGTGCGTATGCAAAAGGCGGAGAGATCTTCGTACTGGATATGGGTGAACCTGTAAAAATTGCAGATCTTGCAAAAAATCTGATCCGTCTGTCCGGTTATAAACTGGGAGAGGACATTGAAATCGAATACACCGGACTTCGTCCCGGTGAAAAACTGTATGAGGAACTTCTGATGGATGAGGAAGGACTTCAGGATACCGAAAACAAGATGATCCACATCGGTAAACCAATCGATATGGATGAAGAAAAATTCATGCATCAGCTGATCCAGTTGCGTGATGCTGCAAATGAGGACAGCGATGCGATCCGTGCAATGGTAAAGGAAATTGTTCCGACTTACCAGATGCCGAAGGAAGCATTGGCGTATAAGAAGTAAAAGAATTCTGTATATGATAATTTGCAGTAAACGCTTAATTTTTGGGTAGATAGTTATCTATCTGTTTATAACTCATAATGATAGTAGATAGATTTTTACTCCACTCTAGCACCACATTCCCCCCGCGCATAACCGCAGGGGGATGTTTCATTCTGGCATCTTTCTTTTTATTTCTTTATTTTCAAAAGTGTTTTATAAAAAGGCTTGAGTATTTTGTGCAATTGCATTCCCTGATGGGGATATTGGGTCTGCAGCTTTCGATTGAGACTCTTTTTGTCATCTGTCCGCGTGAGATTTGTGTACAGATAGGCAATAAAATCTGAAGGAACTTCGGTATCGGTTGTATTACAATACTTGAAGATCAATTCACAGAATTTCTTGAATCGGGTTTCTTTTTTCCAGGAAACCGAAGGTGCTGCGAATTTTTCCTGACGCATGTATTTATAAAGATCTTCCCCTTTTTTGATACCGTAAAAATGCACATAGGCAAGGTGGATATAAGAAGATTCTTTGGAACTGACACAATTAATGATTGTGTAAAGTTCCTTGAGGTCAACACCCCTTACCGTTTGCTCAGTGTCTGTGTCTACAGAAGAAGCCGTATCTACTTTTTCCTCCGATACAGTTGCTGGTTCTGTCTTGATCTCAGGAGTTGGAATATTACTGGTGGTGAGCCTTGTTATTGCCCGGTTCTGCTCAGACCAGAAATGAACCACAGCATCAAAACCTGTATCATTTGATACGATGACCATTTCATCGGTGTTTTTTGAGCGGAGCTGATAACCAAGATAAGATACTAATTGAAAATCCAGTGCATTGCTGCCTTCATGGCAACGAATGAACTGAGGTTTATTTTTGGCATTCATCAGAGCGATGGCATGCTCATAATCAATGCGCGGGGAGTGACTGGTGTAAAAAATCAGGAACGTGCTGTCCGGATCTGCCAGCAGAAGGTTGATCCAGGCGTCACCGACATTTTCACTGTCCACAAAATAAGTTTTTGACATTTGCTTTTGGTACCTCATATGCCAGAATATATCTATTATAGCATGATACCATGCTTTGATAAAAAAATATTTTATTAAGATTTGTAAAGAATGATTTGGTATTTCAAAAATAGTAATTGTCAAACATTTTACCCACCGCTATAATGAATAAGTAAATATTTTTATTTGAATGTAGGTTGCAGAGCGACTGCGTTCATAAGCAAGGAACAAAAGTGGATGGCAGATGTCCGTTTTATAAGTTTTTTAGTAAGGACAAAAAATGGAACGTAGAAGAAAAAGCAGATACCTTATCTGGTTATTCCCGCTTGTTGTTATGATCATGATTTTCTCATTTTCCGGGCAGCAGGGGGAGGAATCTTCCAGTATGAGTAATATATTTGTAAATCTGTTTTTACAGATTCGGGGAACGTTGGGATTGTTTCCAAAATTTGCGGATGCAGAGCTGGTAAATCTGATCTCTCTTGTGGTGCGAAAAGGAGCGCACGTGACAGAATATGTGTTGCTGTGCACCTCATTTTTGACCGCATTCTGGATATCCGGTGTACATGGAAAATGGAGAAATATTTGTTCTTTTGTATTCACCTTTGGATATGCATGCACGGATGAGTTTCATCAGTTATTTGTACCTGGGAGAGCAGGACAGTTTCGAGATGTTTTGATAGACAGCAGTGGAGCCTTGGTATTGAGTCTCATTGTTGTACTGGTGATGTATACAAGAAGAAAGCGTGTTTCTGCAAATCAGAAATAACGATAATTGGATAAAAAAGAAAAAAATTTTGATACATATAAAAAACAGGAAAATCCATGGAGAACAGTTTCGGGATGTTTTTCGTGAAGAAATAGAGGAGAAGAAAAACTATGGATACAGAATTTCGTTTACTATATCCGAAAGGATACAAAGAATCTGATCAGGCGCGCATGAAATCTTATGATTTTATCACGTCGTTACAGATCGATGATATGGTGGTGCTTCAAAATGACCGGTATCGTGGCTATTCAGAGCTGACATTGGAAAAGTTTTTTTCCACAGATCCGGAAGTGTTAGAATATCGGCAGGCAATCGTGGAAGATTTGGTGAAGCATCAAAAGCTGTATCAGGCGTTTTGCAGTTCGGTGTCAGAAATTCAGAATGTCAGTGAATTGCGTCGGGTGCTGAGCAGCGATTTCTCTGTGGATTCGGCATTGAGTGCGGTGCGCTACTTGGAGATGTATGAAGAACTGGTGGATCTGTTTGCAAATGTATTTTCGGAGATTGAGAAAGATTCGGGGGCGGATATTGCATCGGATGGCATGAAAAATTTCCGGGAACTGGTATACAGTGTGGCAAAGAGTGAGGAATATCTGAATCTGAAACGGGAAATGGAAGCCACCGGCAAGAATTTTGGTTATCTGAAAAGTGTGACCATTGGAATTAATCTGGATGACAACCTGCGACCGAAGGAAGCAGGAATTATTTCCGTCAATGAAAAAGAATTTTCTGCGGGAAGCATTATTGACAAGCTGATGAAACATCGTCTGACGGATCGGCAGGTGATGATGACTCCGTTGTATCCGTTGCAGAAAGGATTGCACGGGGAAGAACAGAAAGCGATTAATTATGCGATGGGAAGTGCGCTGCAGACGATTTTTGAGAAGCCGCTGCGCTCTTTTGAACCGATGATCCAGAATTATTATAAGGCAAATACAGCGGTGTTTGCGGCACTTCTGGACGATATCCGATTTCTGACCGCAGGTGTGAAATTTATTTTGGATATGAAGGAGAAAGGCTTTGAAATGTGCCGTCCACAGATCTGTCCGGTAAAGGAACGGGTGTGTGAACTGGAACAGGTGTACAATCCAATGCTTGCCATGCGTGGGGTGGAGAAAACGGTAGTTTCGAACCGTTTTGAGCTGGATGATAATGGGCGTTTTTATCTGGTGACGGGACCAAATCATGGCGGTAAGTCTATTTTTGCATATTCGATTGGGATGGCACAGGCATTGTGTCAGCTTGGACTTTTTGTGCCGGCACATCGGGCAAAAATGAGCCCGGTGACCGGGATTTTTACCCATTTTCCGGTTTCGGATGAGAATAATTATGGAAAAGGACGGTTGGAGAGTGAGTGTGCCCGCCTCAGTAAAATCTTAAAACAGTTATCGGATACGGACATGCTTTTGATGGATGAATCTTTTTCCAGTACCAGCGGACTGGAGGCAGGCTATATTGCATCGGAAGTGTTGACCGGAATTGGTGTCATCGGATGCTGTGGTTTATTTGTAACGCATATTCATGATCTGCCGATGAAAGTTCAGGAATACAATTCTTATCCGGGAAACCGAAGCAAGATTGATAATCTGGTGGCACAGATGGATAATGTGGAGCAAGGTGTCAGAAGTTACCGGATCCGTCGGACGACACCGGATGGACTTAGCTATGCCAGAGATATTGCGGCACGGTATGGTCTGAATCTGGAGGAAATCTGCGGGAAGACAGAAGAAAAGTCAGAGTAAATTTGCTCAAAGATGCATAAAATTTGCGCAAAAGGGAAGTTATGTGGACTTTACAAGTTTTTTTGCCCGTATTAAAATGAAGAAGAACGGGGCATCGGGTAAATATTGTCAGGATATCAGAATTTCGAACTATCAGAGGAATAGGATCAGGATATTAGATTTTCACAATATCGGATGATTTTATATTTCAAAACCGATGATCTGTAACTGAATGAGAAGCATGAGGAGGAAAATATCATGATTAATGCAGCTTTTATTTATGTGGCACCGGGACAGAACCCACAGGAGCAGAAAGCAGTGATTCCATCTGAGACACTTACGTTACATGTTGTAGGATGCTCTACTTATGAGCAGGCAGAGGCAGCTGCGAAGGAACTGGTTGCAAACGGATGTGGTGCCATTGAGTTATGTGCAGGTTTTGGTAACGAAGGAATTGCACGGATCAAGAAGGCAGTCGGACCGGAGATCCCGGTAGGAGCTGTAAAATTTGATTATCATCCGGCTTTCGGATTCAAGAGCGGAGATGAATTATTCCAGTAAAGCGGAAGAAAGCATTTCCGGAAGGCATGTGCAGGCTGAGATCATGCAAGCAGGTGCTGAACCATTAAAATACTAGAAAAGAGTTTTGATTGGAAGATATCATGCAGGATCCGGTCAGAACTCTTTTTTGTGTGCATTGCTTTATCTCAGTCGAGAAGACTCCCACTTCTGCAAGTGGTGAGTAATAACAAGTCT
>URDN01000059.1 GCA_900546495.1 uncultured Lachnospiraceae bacterium | reverse complement strand
GAGATTGTTGAGTCGGCGAGCATCGCGGGATGTCGGCTGCTTCTGGTGGAAGATAATGAGTTGAATGTGGAGATTGCAGAAATGTTGCTAGAGGATCAGGGCGCGCAGGTAATGGTCGTAGCGGACGGACAGCAGGCGGTGGATCGGTTTGTCAGTGAACCGCCGGGAACCTTTGATGTGATTTTGATGGATGTGATGATGCCGGTCATGGACGGTCTGACGGCGACCCGAAGGATACGGGAACTGGATCGGGAGGATGCAAAAACAATGCCAATTATTGCCATGACAGCAAACGCCTATGATGAAGATGTGAAGCAATGTCTGGATGCTGGGATGAATGCACATCTGGCAAAACCATTACAAATGGATCTGGTTGTTGCAGTAATAGGAAAATATTGTAATTAAGCAAGAGAAAGAAGCGGTAAAAATCATTCATACAACCGCTTCTTTTTTTTTGATTTTGAATGAAAATGAATGATTGTGAATATTACATAAAAATAAAAAGTTTTTTTGTGAATTATAATGATTGAATATGACTGAATGTGACGCTATAATACAGATACAAAAGACATGGAGGTGCAACGATGGTTTATACAGTAACTTTTAATCCGTCACTGGATTATATCGTATCAGTAAATAACTTTCAGATGGGTATGACAAACCGGACATGTGCAGAACAGATGCTTCCGGGAGGCAAGGGAATCAATGTTTCCACCGTACTTTACAATCTGGGAATCGAAACAAAAGCACTTGGTTTTTCCGCAGGTTTTACCGGAAAAGAAATTGAACGCAGAATGGCAGAGGTTGGATTTGCGCATGACTTTATTTCTTTACCAGGTGGCTGCTCAAGAATCAATGTCAAATTGAAGGATTTTGACGGAACTGAGATCAACGGCATGGGACCGGATATCAGCCCAGAGAACGTAGAAGAGTTAATGAAGAAACTGGATGAGCTGACAGCAGAAGATTATCTGGTACTTGCCGGAAGTATTCCGGGAAGCATGCCGAAAATGATTTATCGCGACATTATGGCGCGTCTGGCATCCAAAGGCATTCATTTCGTTGTAGATGCGACCGGCGAACTTTTGATGAATGTATTAGAGTATCATCCGTTCCTGATCAAACCAAACAATCACGAGCTTGGCGAGATCTTCGGTGTAGAGTTAAAGACAAGAGATGATGTACAGCCTTATGCAAAGAAACTGCAGGAGATGGGAGCCAGAAACGTACTGGTATCCATGGCAGGACAGGGTGCAGTTCTCTTAGATGAGAACGGTGAGTTCCATCAGCTTCCGGCACCGAAAGGAACACTGGTTAATGCAGTTGGCGCAGGTGATTCCATGGTAGCAGGATTCGTAGCTGGATGGATTGAAAAAGAAGATTATGAACATGCATTCCGTATGGGAATCTCCGCAGGAAGTGCAAGTGCATTTTCTGAATTACTTGCGACAGAGGCAGAGATTCGACAGGTATATGCATCGATTGAAGCGTAGCAGCAGATAATAAAAACAGATTTTGGCGAATCTGAATGTGTTGATATTAAAATTCCGTTTACATGGAATGAAAATAGGAAGAAAACGTGCAAAGTTAAGAGGGAGGTAATAAGAGTATGAGAATTACAGACTTACTGGACAAAAGAAGTATTTCTCTTGATGCCGTTTGTGCATCAAAATCTGATGCGCTCGATCAGGCCGTTGCTTTGATGGTAAAAAGCGGCAAGATTAATGATGAAGAAGCGTATCGCAAACAGGTTTACTTAAGAGAAGAAGAAAGTACCACAGGTATCGGAGAAGGAATTGCAATCCCACATGGCAAATGTGATGCAGTCAGCAAACCGGGACTGGCAGCTATGGTCATCAAAGATGGCGTAGATTTTGACTCTCTGGATGATGAACCGGTCAATCTGCTGTTCCTGATCGCAGCACCGAATACCGAGGACAACATTCATCTGGATGTACTCAGTAAACTTTCTATGCTGCTTATGGATGAAAATTTTGTAGAAAATCTGAAAAATGCATCTTCCGTAGATGAATTTTTGAAAATCGTAGATGCAGCAGATGAGGAAAAACCGGATCTGAACGATCAGCTGGCAGCTCAGACTGAGACAGAAGATGCTGTCTGCAAGATTATTGCAGTTACATCCTGTCCAACTGGTATCGCACATACTTATATGGCAGCCGAAGGTCTGGAAAAAGCAGCAAAATCTCATAATTGTTCCATCAAAGTAGAAACAAGAGGATCCGGCGGTGCCAAAAACGTGCTGACGGATGAGGAAATCGCAAATGCAGACTGCGTGATCGTAGCAGCAGATGCACAGGTTCCAATGGATCGTTTTGATGGTAAAAAACTGATCGAGGTTCCGGTTTCAGATGGAATCAGCAAAGCAGATCAGCTGGTAGAACGTGCAATCAACGGAGACGCACCGATTTACCACAGCAGTAATGCGGGAAGCAAGAGCGCAGGCTCACAGAAAGCTTCCGGCGGAATCGGACACAGATTATATGTACATTTAATGAATGGTGTATCCCATATGCTGCCGTTCGTTGTCGGCGGTGGTATTCTGATCGCAATCGCATTCCTGATTGATGGAATGAATGTGGATATCAATTCGCTGTCTGCAGATATGAGAGCAAACTTTGGTACCATTACGCCGGTGGCAGCTGCTTTCAAACAGATTGGTGGAATTGCCTTTGGACTGATGCTTCCGGTTCTGGCAGGATTTATCGCCATGAGTATTGGTGACAGGCCCGCACTTGCGGTTGGTTTTGTCGGCGGTATGATTGCAGCAAACGGAAAATCCGGTTTCCTTGGTGCTCTGGCAGCCGGTTTTCTGGCAGGTCTGATCATCTTATTACTGAAAAAAGTATTTGCAAAATTGCCGGATGCACTGGAAAAAATTACGCCGGTATTGCTCTACCCCGTATGCGGTATCCTGTTAATAGGTCTGATCATGATGTTTGTCATCGAACCGCCGGTTGGAGCATTAAATACGGCCTTAAATACAGCATTGACGAATATGGGAGCTTCTAGTAAAATATTGCTTGGAATAGTATGCGCCGGAATGATGGCAATCGATATGGGTGGTCCATTCAACAAAGCAGCATATGTATTCGGAACCGCAGCTATCGTTGCCGGAAATTATGACATTATGGCAGCCGTTATGATCGGTGGAATGGTACCGCCGTGTGCGATTGCCCTTGCAACATTGCTCTTTAAGAACAAATTTACAAAAGAGGAGCGCAAATCCGGACCTGTCAATTTTATAATGGGACTTGCATTTATTACAGAAGGTGCAATTCCGTATGCAGCAGCAGATCCAGTCCGTGTTCTGCCATCCTGTGTGGTTGGTTCAGCCGTAGCAGGTGCATTATCCATGGCATTCGGATGTACACTGATGGCACCGCACGGTGGAATCTTCGTCGTACCGGTTATGGGAAATGCAGGCATGTATCTGGTAGCACTTGCAGTAGGAACCGTAATTTCGGCTGTTTTACTTGGCCTTTTGAAGAAAAAAGTAAATGAATAATTAAGAAAAAAGGAGAACTAACCATGAAAGAATTTAAGTATGTAATCACAGATGCACAGGGAATTCACGCTCGTCCAGCTTCTGAACTGGTAAAAGAACTCAAAGGAGTTACTTCTGTTGTTAAACTTACGAAAGAAGGTAAGACTGTTGAGGCAAAGAAATTAATGGCTGTTATGAGTCTTGGTATTAAATGTGGACAGGAAGTCACTGTAACAGTAGAAGGCGAAGATGAAGACGCTGTAGCAGAGAAACTGGAGAACTTCTTCAAAACAAATCTGTAGGATAAAGTTTAAAGAGAAAATTTGCCAAAAAAATGCACAGGTGCATTTGAACGCTTTAAAAAAGATATTTGGCAGAAATTTTAAGCCAGAGAGGCTGTGTACGGTGGAAAACATCTGGCGTACACAGCTTTTTTGCTTCAAATTGAAGCAAAAAAGCTCTGAGATATGCGACCAGATGCATAAGGAATCTATCTGCTGACGCAGATTGCATCTGACGCGAAATCGAATAAAGTCCCGGATACTTATATAGACAGATCAGATGTGAGGTTTTATTCGATTTAATGAAGAGGACAAATATATAAGTTTGGAAAGGAAATGTTTGGTATGAACGTATATCAGGGAAAGAGTGTGTTTGGCGGTATTGCCATCGGACATTTATGTGTATACAAAAAAGGCGAGCAGCAGGTAACACGTCAGAAAATCGCGGACGTGGAAGCTGAGGTAAAGCGTTTTCAGGATGCAAAGGAAGCGGCACAGGCACAGTTAGGAGAACTGTATGATAAGGCTGTCAGAGAAGTCGGCGAGGCGAATGCAGCTATTTTTGAAATGCATCAGATGCTTCTGGAGGATGAGGACTATCAGGATTCCGTAGAAAATATTATCCGCACCCAACAGGTAAACGCAGAGTATGCGACAGCGATAACAAGTGATCATTTTTCTTCCATGTTCGCAGAGATGGATGATGATTATATGAAAGAGCGTGCGGCAGATATCCGAGATATTTCCGAGCGTGTGATTGCGAACTTAAACGGTGAGAACAAGAGCAAAGTTGTAACAGACGAGCCAGTGATCATTCTGGCTGACGATCTGGCTCCGAGTGAGACGGTTCAGCTGGAAAAAGACAAAGTTCTTTCCTTTGTAACGGTACATGGCTCCGTAAACTCACATACAGCCATTCTTGCCCGCACCATGGGAATCCCTGCACTGGTAAGCACAGAGATGGAGCTGACGGATGATCTGGACGGAAAACTGGCTGTCGTAGATGGAAATCATGGTGTGATCTATGTGGAGCCGGACGCAGAGATCATGGAAAAAATGGAAGCACTGAAAAAAGAGGAAGAGGAGAAGAAAGAACTTCTTCAGACTTTCAAAAACAAAGAAAGTATTACATTGGATGGAAAGAAAGTATTGACTTATGCCAACATCGGAAATGTCAAAGATCTGGCACTGGTTCTTCAGAATGGAGCAGAGGGTATCGGACTTTTCCGAAGCGAATTCTTATATTTGGAATCCGAGACTTATCCAACAGAGGATGAACAGTTTGAGGTATACAAAAAAGTTGCTGAGACTATGGCAGGCAAACGTGTCATCATCCGTACTCTGGACATCGGTGCAGACAAACAGGCAGACTATTTTGAACTGGCAAAAGAAGAAAATCCGGCAATGGGTGTACGTGCCATCCGTATCTGTCTGACCAGACCGGAAATTTTCAAGACACAGTTACGTGCACTGTTCCGTGCAAGTGCATTTGGTAACATTGCGATCATGTATCCGATGATTACTTCTTTGTCCGAAATCGCACAGATCAAAAAAATTGTAGAAGAAGTAAAAGCAGAACTGGATGCAGACAGCGTTCCATATGGCACACCGGAGCAGGGTATTATGATCGAGACTCCGGCAGCAGCAACCATCAGTGATCTGCTGGCAGAAGAAGTAGACTTCTTCAGTATCGGAACCAACGACCTGACACAGTATACACTGGCCATTGACCGTCAGAATCAGTCACTGGATTCCTTCTTTGACGCACATCATATCGCAGTGCTTCGTATGATCAATCAGACCGTTCAGAATGCGCATAAAGCAGGTATCTGGTGTGGTATTTGTGGTGAGCTTGGCGCAGACAGTGATCTGACAGAACTGTTCCTGGCAATGGGAATTGATGAGCTGTCCGTATCTCCGGGACGTCTGCTGACCATCCGTCGTTTGATCTGTGAGACAGACAGCAGCGCCAACAGAGAAGAAATTCTGAAAAAGTGGCTGCACATGTAAGACTTATAGAATCATTAATGGTAGAGATAAGAGTAATTATTGATAAGGGAAAGAGGATTTTTATTATATGTTAACAGAAAAGAGGCAGGAAGAAATATTGCGCCTGCTGTCCCTGAAAGGCAGTGTGACAGTTCAGGAGCTGAAAGAGTATTTTGATGCTTCTGAATCCACCATCCGACGGGATCTGAATACGTTGGATGAAAAAGGTGCACTGGTCAAGGTGTTTGGTGGTGCCATGCTGGCGGAATCAAATCTTGCCACAAAAGATGAGCAGGTTTCACAGCGTAAGGAACTGTATCAGGATGAGAAGCAGCAGATCGGAAAATATGCAGCTTCTCTGATCGAACCACATGATTTTGTATATCTGGATGCCGGTACAACGACAGCCTGCATGATTCCGTATATCATGGAAAAGACAGCAACTTTTGTGACAAATGCGGTTTCACATGCTCTGGAGCTGGCCGAAAAGGGGTTTCATGTCATTATTCTGGGCGGAGAATTAAAAGCTGCCACAGAGGCTATTGTTGGAAATGAAGCATGTATGAGTTTGCAGAAATTCAATTTTACAAAATGTTTCATGGGAACTAACGGGGCATCTCCGGCAGTTGGATTCACTACACCGGAGATCAACGAAGCCAAGATCAAAGAATGTGCCATGACACACAGT
Source organism: uncultured Lachnospiraceae bacterium (assembly GCA_900546495.1). Lineage (GTDB taxonomy): Bacteria > Bacillota > Clostridia > Lachnospirales > Lachnospiraceae > Eubacterium_I. Next base: position 5,243 of record URDN01000059.1, on the reverse strand, counting down.
CTGAAATCATATGTGTTGTGTGACAGTACGAAATTTCATCAAGTGAATCCGATTCGATTCGGAACTTTTGAATCGGCACAGATCATCACGGAAAAACTTCCGGATGTGGTATTGAAACGCTATACGAACATTATCGTGGTGTCATAGTGTAAATGGAACCAGATGAGATAAAAACTCCAAGGCAACTTGGAGTTTTTATCTCATCTGGTTCTTTTAATTAAACACCTCAATTCCTATTGACATTAGGGGAATACTATGATAATATATCCAAGAATTAAGGAAACAATATCTAAAATACAAAATTAAGATAGAAAGTGTGAGGGACTATGAACGTATATTTTGATAATGCGGCAACGACAAAAATGAGCCAGGTTGCATTGGACGCTATGATCCCATGTCTGGAAAATGTATATGCAAATGCATCAAGTCTTCATACTCCGGGACAGAAGTCCAAGGAAGTACTGGAGAAAGCAAGAGAGGAAATTGCAGCCTGTATCGGAGCACAGCCGAATGAGATTTATTTCACTTCCGGTGGAAGCGAGGCTGACAATCAGGCTATCGTATCTGCGGCAAAATGGGGTGCACGCAGAAATAAAAAACACATTATTTCTACAGCTTTCGAGCATCACGCAGTACTTCATACACTGCAGAAACTGGAAAAAGAAGGTTACGAAGTAACATATCTGGATGTCCATGAAAATGGTATGGTTCGCCTAGATGAACTTGAGGCAGCTATTCGCCCGGACACATGTCTTGTGACCGTTATGTATGCAAATAACGAGATTGGAAGCATTCAGCCAATCGCTGAGATCGGTGCAATCTGTAAAGAAAAAAGTGTATATTTCCATACAGATGCCGTACAGGCAGTTGGACACCTTCCAATCAATGTGAAAGAGCAGAATATCGACATGATGTCTGCATCTGCACATAAATTCCACGGACCAAAAGGAATTGGTTTTCTGTATGCAAGAAAAGGAATCCTGCTTTCCAACATCATCGAAGGTGGTGCCCAGGAGCGTGGAAAACGTGCCGGCACAGAGAACATTCCTGCTATCGTTGGTATGGCAGCAGCATTAAAAGATGTTCTGGCACATCAGAAAGAAAATGCAGAGAAGATGACGGCATTACGTGACAGCCTGATTGAAGGTCTGTTGACCATTCCACATTCTAAATTGAACGGAGACCGCACAAAACGTCTCCCGGGTAACGTAAACTTCTGTTTTGAAGGCATCGAGGGTGAGTCCCTGTTACTGATGCTTGATATGAAAGGTATCGCAGCATCCTCCGGTTCTGCTTGTACATCCGGTTCCTTAGATCCGTCCCATGTACTTCTTGCAATCGGACTGCCGCATGAAGTAGCACACGGTTCTCTTCGCTTATCCCTGTCTGAGTACAACACACAGGAAGAAGTAGACTATGTATTAGAAGAATTACCGAAGATCGTAACTTATTTAAGAAATATGTCACCGGTTTGGGATGAATTGGAAAAAGGAGAGAAAAAACATGTTATATAGTGAAAAAGTAATGGATCATTTTCAGAATCCAAGAAATGTAGGTAAAATGGAAGATGCTGACGGAGTTGGCGAAGTAGGAAACGCAAAATGCGGCGATATCATGAGAATGTATATCAAAGTCAATCCGGATGATCAGACAATCTCAGATGTAAAATTCAACACATTTGGATGTGGTTCTGCCATTGCAACAAGTTCTATGGCTACAGAGATGATCAAAGGTAAAAAGATTGATGAAGCTCTGGAACTGTCCAATCGTGCAGTCGTTGAGGCACTTGACGGACTTCCACCAGCAAAAATCCACTGTTCCGTACTTGCTGAGGAAGCAGTAAAGGCAGCAGTAAAAGATTATTATGACAAAAACGGCATTGCGTATGATCATGAGAAATTCCAGTCTGTAGACTGTGCACATTGCCACGAATAATACACATTCCTTAATTTATAAATACTTGTGAGCGAAAGAAAAGCGTCCTTTGCAGGGCGCTTTTCTTATACAACAAAAAATAAAAGTTTTACCTGCAATTTACAGTAATATGCTTTGATTTTTACGATGGCATGCTACGATTCCAATATCAAAAGAAAAGTGTTTTTGATATCGAGAAAGAGGGCATGATATGATGGAAAAGATTTATGCATATTCAAATAGAGCAGGGAAACATACAGCAATTGCAGGGAAATATTTATATCTGTTTTTACGTACGGTAGTTGTAGCAGCAATCTCACTGGCAGCAGTGATGATCTTGAATCTGTTTGTTACGATTCCGGGGATGACACATCTGGCATTTCTGATGTTGGTTTGTGGATGGATCACACTTGGATATGGATTTTTCGGCGGTATCTTAACATTGATGCGACGTTAAAGAAGCAATAGGTGAAACGCAGATACTCAGCAGGAATATCTGAAAACTATTTGTTATATGATAAGTGAAAGTACAAGAAATATAGAATGTGCGATGTGGAATGAAAATCTGCATCGCACATTTGCTTTTCTATGGAAAGAACAGTATACTTGCGGTGGTAAGAAAATTTAGAGAATATCGAAAAATATAGAATGGAAGTATGAAGTATGCAGATGTTAAATCGATTTAACAAGTTTATTGAAAAATGGATGGCATTAGTAACTCCGGCTTGTCTGGTATTTGGTGTGTTGTTCCCACAGATTGCAAAATATGGAGTTCCCTTTGTGCCGTTTGTATTTGCGTTTATCACTTTTACCGGAGCTTTAAAATCTCAGTTCCGGGATGTGGCAAACGTGTTTAAAACACCTTGGGCACTTCTGATTGTTATGGTGCTGTTGCATCTGGTGATTCCGGGAGTGGCATGTGGTCTTGGAAATCTGATTTTTCCGGACAACAGTAATCTGATTACGGGAATTGTGTTGGAGTTTGCAGTCCCAACGGCGGTGGTCAGTTTGATGTGGGTGACGATTTACAGTGGTAATAATGCCATGTCACTGGCACTTGTAGTCATTGATACCGTTTTGGCACCGTTTCTCATTCCGGCGACGTTGCATGTTATGGTTGGTTCAAGAGTGCAGATCGATGGAACACAGATGATGCGTCAGCTGATTTTTATGGTGGCACTTCCGGCAGTTTTGGCAATGACATTAAATCAATGCAGCAAAGGAAAAGCGCAGAAGGTACTGCCATCAAAACTGGCACCATTTTCTAAGATGGCATTGATCTTTGTGGTGGCTTCCAATTCTTCCGGTGTGGCACCTTATATTCGTCATATGAATCTGGAGCGGGTGAAAGTAGCTGGCGTGATTCTGTTGCTGGCAGCAGGTGGATATGCTATCGGATTGCTCATTGCAAGATTGATGCATCAGGATTGGGAAACACAAATTTCCATGATGTATGGAGCCGGTATGCGAAATATCAGTGCAGGGGCGGTCATTGCCGCAACATCATTTCCGGGAGAAGTATTATTTCCTGTTATGATTGGAACATTGTTTCAGCAGGTTCTTGCGGCATTGTATGGCAAGATTGTCTGCGAAAGGAACAAAAGTAAATAATATTAGAGCTATTGGGCAAAATTTTGGAACAGACGTGTAAGTTTGTTGAAAAATTGATATAAAGTCAGCATCAGAAGAAAAATAAAAATGGCATATCCAAGCAAATAGCCGGGATTTCCCATCTGATTTGCAAGAAATTCAAGAGGCGTATTTGTCGGTGCTTCATTAATGAACATATAATTACTGTCAATTTTTTTGTTAAAAAGATAAACGGGTGGAACAATACAGCAAAGTAATAATACCGGCTGCCAGATATGACGTGTTTTAGGGCGGATGTTTCCACTGACAAAAAGCAACCATGGATAAAGAATGATCAGTGCATGATATACAAAGCCATGGATTGTCATATAATGAAAAGTCGGGTATACACTCCACACCGGAAATAAAATGCCAAGGACGGCACCTGGCATAAAAAGGCACAATGCAATTTCAGAAAATGAAGTCCAGCGACCAGTGCGCAAAGCCTGCATTTGCAAGAATAGATAGAAAAATCCTGCCAGATCACAGAGATGGAAAGGCAGCATTCGAGCGTTCATATGTCCGGTGACAGTCAAAATAGCATCCTGCATAAAAGTGCAGCATAAAGCCAGAAGTACAGTGGTGTTCAATATTTGTAACTGCCTTGTTTTCGTAAGGCGCAGGTACACTTTGCACAAAAGAAAAATACCAATGGCAATGCAGATGAGCCAGATGAAATGGATTTTGCCCAAAATCGGAAAACCACAATTTTCAGGTAAAGCATCCTGATAAGTGAAAAAATAAGTATACATAAAAAGAACCTTCATTCATAAAATAGTAAAGTTGATAGGACATAAAGTAAAGTCCATACGTTATTATGTATTTTATGAAAGAGGTTCTTTTTTCGAGATTACAATTTTGGCTACTATAAAGTAAAAATAGTAATCTTTTTTTATCATGTTTTAAATTTATAAAAATGTTTTGTCGTCAAGGATACTATTGCTTATTTCGTATGGTTTTCCTGATAAGTTTTTAAGCGTTCTAACATTGTTCTTAACACATCTTCTGAAGTGGCGAAGGAGAAACGAATGCAGACGCAGTCTTCCTCTCCGTAAGCGATACCCGGAACACCGGCAATTTTTGCTTTGTCCAGCAGGTCATTACAGAGTGTTTCGCTGTCCATATCTGTATCAAATTTCACCCAGGCATAGAAAGCTCCGGCAGGTGTCAGAAGTTCCACACCCGGAATTTTGCGGATTCCTTCAACCAGAAGATTTTTGCGTTTTTCATATGCCTGACGCATCTGTTCGGTTTCTTCTATACAGTCAAGTGCGGTCAGAGCGCCACGCTGTAAAAATCCACTGGTGCAGCTGATGGAGTGCTGGAATAATTTCAACACTACCTGATAAAGTGCAGGGGTGCAGGCAAGATAGCCCAGACGCCATCCGGTCATGGCACTGCATTTGGAAAAACCGTTGACGATGACAACACGTTCAAAAAATTCTGGAATGGAAGCCAGACTGACAACCTTGTTTTGGTCATAAACGATTTTTTCATAAATTTCATCGGATAAAACATAAACGTTCGGATGTCTACGCAAAAAGACAGTAAGCGCCTGAATATCATTTTCTGTCAGAATCTGTCCGGTTGGGTTGTTCGGATAGTTGATGATCAGAAGTTTGGTTTTATCGGATGCTGCTGCCTCCAAAGATTCCTCTGTGATGCGGTAGTTTTCTTCATATTTTAAGTGAACAGCGACA
>URDN01000058.1 GCA_900546495.1 uncultured Lachnospiraceae bacterium | reverse complement strand
TCAGAAAACAAAATATTTTTTTCTCATTTAATTATTGACATTTATTAGCTGGACTCAGGTACTTGAAAGCTGGAAACGTTCAAAAAATTTCCGTCTTCCCTGGCAAAAACTGAAAGAATATCACTTATCATCTCAGGTTCTGCAGAATATTCTTTCCAAAAACCAGTTTTTGCTTGAAACAGGTCATTCCTATATGACTACCTTATATCAGTATTTGAAAAATACCGGGATTCTGCTTTCCCTGACAGATGCGCAGGGAACGATCATTGATTTTATCGGCGATAATGTCACGCTGTCAGATATCACAGAACATACGAATCTGTATCTTGGTGCTATGCGCGATGAAAAACATGCCGGAACTACCGGGATTGGGCTTTGTCTTGTTACCAAATCTCCCACACAGATTCAAGGTGCGGAACATTATTGCCAGACCTTTCACAATTATATTGGAACCGCTGCACCAATCCGCGATCGTAGCGGTCAAATTATTGGTGTTCTCGGTTCCGTTGCCCCCATTGAACAGGCCAACCAGAATTACATTCTGGCCATGATCTGTTCTGCTGCAGACAGCATCAGTAAAGAATTATCTATGGAGCAGAGCCTCAATCATGTCCGTAAAGTCAAAAATCAGCTCTCCGCCACCATAGAAGCAATTCCAAGCGGGATCCTGTTTACAGACACTCTCGGTGTCATTTTACAGCACAATCGGATTGCCTCACAATTGCTTGAATCCTATCAGAATCTCAAAGGCGAAAAAATAGATCAGCTTATTTTTCCAAAGGCTTCCGGGCAAAAAATAACGGATCTGACACAAAATATACATAATGTCGAATATAATATTATCGGATACTCCAAGCGTAAGAAATCCATTTCCATATCAACGTCCTTTGTATATGATCTGCACCACAAGGCAATCGGAAAAATCATTTTATTGGATGAAACAAACAAACTGCATCAGCTGGCCGGAAAACTCAGCGGACTACATGCCACTTACACCTTTGATTCTATCATAGGTTCTTCCACGGAACTGTCAGCCGCAATCACCCTTGCTCGCACTGCTGCGGATTCATCCTCAAATGTTCTGATTCTGGGGGAAAGCGGAACCGGCAAAGAACTGTTTGCTCAGGCAATACACAATGCCAGCAATCGTGCAGATTTTCCTTTTGTAGCCATTAACTGCGGATCTTTACCAAAAGAACTGATTGAAAGCGAGCTGTTCGGTTATGTTCCAGGAGCCTTCACCGGAGCTTCCAAAAATGGTCAGCCCGGAAAATTTGAATTGGCTAATGGTGGAACTATCTTTCTTGATGAAATTGGCGATATGCCACTTGCACTGCAGGTATCTCTGTTACGTGTCCTGCAGACAAAAACAATTACACGCTTAGGAGACACACACGAAAGAAAAATTGATGTACGGGTTATCACTGCCACCAATGTTAACCTGATGGAAGCTGTTCATAACCAGACATTTCGAAGTGATCTTTACTACCGGTTAAATGTTCTTTCCATCGAAGTTCCTCCTCTGCGCGAGCGAAAAACAGATATTCCTGATCTAATTCATCACTTTATTGTAGAAAAAAGCCGGAATCTTGAAAAAAATGTCACGAAAGTCAGTCCACCTGCTATCGAAGCACTATGCAGTTATACATGGCCTGGAAATATCAGGGAGCTGGAAAACATCATTGAGCGTGCCGTAAATCTGGCAGACCAGGATTTTATTACATCGGAGCATCTCCCCCGTCAGATTTTTGAAAATCTGTCAAACACTTCATCTAACGCCTGGAAGGATTCCAATGAAAAACCGGAATCTTCGGTCCTGACTTATCCTGCACAGAGCAACCTTGACTTATTTCTACAGGAACTGATTCAGGTTCTTCATGATGAGAAGGGAAATATTTCACAGGCAGCTAAACATTTTAATATCTCCAAACGGACACTTTATCGGAAAATAAATAAATATCAGATTAATTTAAAAGATTTTCGCTTTTGAACATTGGCTTCCCGAAAAGTTACGTTAAAGGGAGCAGAAAAACTTACCTTTGCAGCTAACAATTACTGCCAAGGTAAGTTTTTTCTGCTCCCTTATCTATGTTATTATAGCAATATACCTACCATTTTCTTATCATAATTTTGTAAAATGAAAAAGATGCACATCGTGTGACACGTAGTGCAGGGTGGCCTAAAAAATTTACGATATTCACTGTGTAACTTAAGAACTCCGGCAATTTTTTCTCAAAGAGCGATTGTTAGCGACTGAGACAAAATTGCCGGAGTTCTTATTAAAACCTTAAAACCTGACGTAATAAATTTTTAAGCCACCCTAAAACAAGAAACTACTGTTCATGATCCCGTAATTTTTCGATCAACACAAACACCTCCGGATGTTGTTCTTTCAGATGTTCATCCAGCACATGCCGCCGTTCCCGGAAACGCTCTGCCAGCTCCGGATGCTCTTTTGCGATCCGCTCATGGATTTCCTGACGATGCTGTTCAATCCGCAATGCCAGCGCATGTTCGTCTTTGCCGGAAATACTCACAATCTCTTTTAAATGTTCTTCCAGATGTTCTAACCACTCATCCATATCCCATTCATCCATATGAGACCAGCTTCCGTGTAACAGTTCTTCCACATCTTTTGTTTCTTTCAGATGCTCGATCTGACGTATGATCTGGCGTTCCATCTCTGCTTCTGCATCGGCACCGAATGCCCATACAAACTCCTGTACACGATTATCCGCACGTTTTAACGATGCACTGCGCTCGGTATTTTCCACACCGCCTTCTAACGGATATGGACGGTTGTACCCCATATCTTTCAATGCAATGTGAATGGTACGGCGGACATTCCCGTTTTCAATTAAGTGTCCCAGTCCTAATTTTCTCATCTGTGTATTGAGTCCGGAAATATGCTCCGTAATATAAAAACGGATTCCTTTTTCCTTCAGTGACTCGCTCAACAAATTCAAACGGTCTGCCGCTGTGATATCCATGCTTCCGATACCGCTGGCATCCAGAATGACCGCTTTGGTATCTTCTTTCAATGCTGCCTCAATTTCTCTCTGCAATACAGAAATATTTGCAAAAAACAGATTACTGCTGAACCGGTAAATCACCACACCTGATATCGGATGAATCTGCTGTCCTTCTTTCAGAGCACGAAAATGCTTATGGCCCGGTTGAATTCCAAGAAAACAGGTGGCCGGTTTTGCGGTCCGGATGATCATTTCCGTAAAAGATAAAATAATGCCGATCAGTACACCGTTGATAGTTCCCAAAAATAGCACACCCAAAAATGCTCCAAGAAAAATAAAACACTCTGTACGGCTGACTTTCCAGAGACGCGGAACCAATTCAAATTCCGTTGCTCCAAGTAACGCAGAGATCACGATCGCGGTTAGAACCGGAATCGGCAGATAACCAATAAATCCGGTACAACACAGCAACAGAATAATCATGGAACCACCTGCCACCAGCCCGGTGAGCTGCGTTTTTGCCTGATACTGTTCACCCATTGCGGTTCGCGATACAGAGCCATTGATCGGACAGCATCCGGTAAAAGCTGCCGCAAAGTTTCCCAGAGAAAATGCCATAATCTCCTGATTGTCATTGATCTGATATCTGTTTTTCTGTGCGAAGCTGTTTTCTGCCAACAGAGTTTCCGCCATAATAACCACGGCTACGGACAAGCTGATGGTAACCGCCTCTTTTAACGGAACTGCTGAAAAATCCGGCAGGCTCCATTTTGGAAGTCCCGGTTCTACTGCTGCCAGTGTCTGAATCCCCCAGTCACGCAGCGGAAGTACTGCTGTCAGAACCGCTCCAATCACCATAAGTACAACTGCCATTGGGAATTTCGGAATTATCTTTTTGGAAATCAATAAAATAGCAAGTGCAATTACACCAAGGATAACAGCTGGAACATTAATATTTTTTGCAGTTTCCGCAATATGTTCTGCCAACTCCGGAAATTCTCCGACACCTGCCGTTCCGCCCATCAGCTTTGGCACCTGCATCAGAATGATCGTACTGCAGATTCCGGTGATAAATCCGCCCATAACCGGTGCAGAGATATAGTTAACCAGTTTTCCGGCTTTCAAGAATGAAAAGATCAGCAGCCACAAAGCAACAAAAAAGGTCAGCATCGGAACCACTGCCAGTGCTTCTGTGGAACCTGACGTAATATTCAGTCCCGCCAGTGCAGAACCAATCAGTGCCGCTGGAGCCGCATCCACCCCAAAAATAAACTGCGGTGATGTGGAAAACAATGCAAAAATCAGAATCGGAAATACGGAACCATACAGTCCATACACCGCCGGCAATCCCGCAATCTGTGCATACCCCATGGAAATCGGAATCGATACCGCCATGATGATCAGTCCTGCCAGAATATCCTTTCCAAGATTCCTCTTATCATAATTTCGAAGTGTATGTGCAAATTTCATACGTTATCCTCTTTTTCTATAATCTGTTAAAATTATAACACGAACACTGCAAAATGATAACCGTGTTTCGAGTAATTGTATGGTTTTAGTTACAACACCATTTGACAGACAGCTCGGTCGCACTACCGTAAATCGAATACTCTCATTTTCACTTTCTGCTTAATCGTTCCACTTCTTCTTTGGTCGGGATTGCCGGGATTCCACCGCGTTTCTGTACACAGAGTGCTGCGGTTGCATTTCCACATACGGCACAATGATGAATTTCTTCCCACGTCAGAGATTCAATTGTTTTTTTCAGTGATAAGTATGCACTTAAAGTGCCACCCCAGAAGGAGTCTCCGGCACCGGTTGTATCTACGGACTGTACAGAAAATCCTGCAATTCGCTCTTTTTTCTCTTTGGTTGCCATCAGTACGCCTTCGCTGCCAAGAGTTACGGCAATGAGTTTCGGTCCCATAGCAAGAAGTTTGTCTGCTGCGGCTTCATAGGTTGTTTCTCCGGTGAGAAGCAAACTTTCTTCATCAGATACCTTCATGACATCCGCATAAGGGATCATTGATTTCATGTTTTCGGCTGCTTCTGCTTCACTGCTCCACAGAGTTGCACGGTAATTCGGATCATAAGAGATCAACGCACCGGATTCTTTCGCACAGGTTACGGCTGCTACAGTCGCATCCTTTGCCGGCTGATCGGTCAGAGACAGGGAACCAAAGTGAAAAATCCGACAGTTCTGTAAAAGTTCTTTGTCCAGTTCGTCTGCTCGCAGCTGTGTATCTGCGCCCGGTTTTCTTGCAAAAGAAAACTCACGCTCACCACGTTCATCAATGGCTACAAAGGCCAATGTTGTAAAATAATTATCATCTTCGATCAGGCCGGAAACACCAATATGTTCTTTTTCCAATGTTTTTTTTAGAAAAGCACCATGCATATCTTTTCCAACTTTTCCGATAAACTCGGTTCGATAGCCCATATGACTGGCAACGGTCAGCAAATTTGCAGGCGCTCCGCCCGGATTCTGTTCAAACAAACGCATACCATCCGCGCCGGTTCCGGCTTCTGTAAAATCAATCAGTAATTCACCAAGTGCTGTAATGTCAATTGTTTTTTCCATCTTTCCAATCCTCCACATATTCATACAATAATGCTGCGACGTTCTCGCTCATAATTTTCTTTATCATACTACACAAAAATTTCAAAAGGAACTCTTTTCCCTACCATACATCCTCTCATTCCCCTGACCATTTATCTTTCACTGACATCATTTCACGTTTTTTCTGCGTTTATAATATAAAGCAGGTTATCATTAAAATGCTTTTTCGCTAATTCTTCCGGCGGCGGACACTTACTTGGTGGATCAATGGGCACCGGTTCAATGTACTCTGCCCCCTTGCTCTGATAAGCATACCGCCATTCCGCATCCACCCACTTTGATTCACGCGCATATTCAGACCAGCATAAAAACAGCACATCCCTCTTATCAATTTCTCTCCACAAAGCCTGTTCCCAATCATCCCCGCTTCGCAAACTGTCAACATCGAAAAATATATCGATATCCGGACGGGCTTTTCTCATTCCCTGAATAATCGTTGCCACTCTTTGGCGATCCTGACTTGCATAAGACATAAATGCTGACAGTACATCTTCTCTGGTAATCTCTATATTCTGTTCTTTTGCGGATGTACATTTTGCTATAAATTTCAATCTGGTCGCTATCACATCATCAATGTACACTTCCGCTACAAACAGGATTTGTTTCTTCTGAAAATCTTTCGGCAAGTCAATCGCAAAACTGAAATTCAGATACTCTCCATGCCAGATCTGTTCTTCACAACCATCTGCTATTTCCATATCCGGCGAGTTAAGTACAATCGTGATCTTTGCCTCTTTACCAGCTTTCATTGCTCCTGATTTCTTTTCTTGGACAGCGTTTTCAGCATCTGTGACTGCCTCGTCCACTACATGTCGGAACTCCTCCTCGTACATAAAAATCTCGATCATGGAGTATTCACCTTTTAAAATTGATTTTGGGGCAATTGCGGAAAAATAGACTTTATCCAGAATAACCGATGTTTTTTCTATTTCCGTTTCTGATTCACATTCCGAAGCATAATCAGCGACCTGAGCACCTTCTACAGGATCAGGTATATTTTTTTCATCAGGTGGTAATGTAAGTTCAGGTAAATTATCGGCTTTCTCAGGCGGTAATGTAAGCTTAAGTAAATCATCAACTTCTTCAGGCATTGATGTAAGTTCAAATAAATCAGCAATTTCTTCGGGCGGCAATGCAGGTCGACACATAATAGCATGTGTGCTTTGAGACTTCGTCAAATCTTCTCCCTCTAAAAAACACAGATACTCTTTTATCCGATTTTGATATTCTTTATACTTTGCCTGCATATGCTCAATTTCATAAATATTGCGTGTGCACTCCTCAATAAGCTCCTTCCACATACCTGAAAATATACGTGAATCTGTCTGCAAAATATCTAAAATTGTTTTCATACGCTGTCCGTTTTCTTCTAATGCCCACAGTATTGCACAAATATTTTCCTGAAGCCCTTTCAATTTAGAGAGCTGCTCCTCTATCTTATTCCTATCTAATCCCATAGAACTGTCCCCTTTTTATGCACTTATAGAATCTACCTCACAGATTTTGCTAACCGCCGGAATATAATTTAAAATATCCTCCGTGGAAAGTCCCGGCGCCAGTCCGTATTCTGTCTGTTTGAAAGCAATAGTGGCTCCGGTTCCTATCATCAATATATTTTTCATATGCTCATTTTCCTGTTTTTTAATTTATTTCACTCTCTATACCGATTTATTCTACCATAACCAAGATAAAATAAAAATACTAAACCTATTAAGCAAAATGAGAGGTGCCGTTCATTCGACACCTCTTACTTTCTGTTTTCTATCTTCACTTATAACTTATAAAACGTACAAATTTACTTCTTTTACAACAACTTTTCTTCCCATTCTGCTACTTTAAATCCGGTAAGCACCATATCGCCATTCACAATTACCGGACGTTTTACCAACATTCCATTGGTAGACAGAAGCTGCAACTGCTCATCTTCACTCATAGTCGGAAGTTTATCCTTGAGTTTCATCTCTTTGTACAGCATTCCGCTGGTATTGAAAAATTTCTTTAATGGCAGACCGCTTCTGCCATACCAGTCTTTTAATTCTTCATAAGTTGGATTATTTTCCACAATGTGTCTGTCTTCATAAGCGATTCCGTGTTCATCTAACCATTTTTTTGCTTTCTGACAGGTTGAGCATTTTGGATATTCTACAAATAACATACTTTTTTCCTCCGTGTTTTAAATGCACTTGTTGTGTAAATCAATTCACTTGTTTGCATTTATTGTATCATGTGCAAATTCAGTTCATGATCGACATTTGCCAATCAGAGCAGATGTTGACTCATTTACGCTCATTATATCACGATTCGTAGCTTCGCTACTCTCCGCTGCTATCGCAGCTATCGTGATCGCCATTCGCCGTTCGCCAGATATCTGCCAGCAGCTTTCTGGCTCTCTTACGCTCATTATATCATGTGCAAATTCGGCACATGATCCAATTCGACGTTCGTCAATCATACCAGCATGTTGACTCTCTTGCACTCATTATATCACATTGCATAGTAACATCCACTATTTTCTCTTATCTGCATCAAAACTGGTCTTCTGTGAAAAATCCTCAGTTGCACCCAAATGTCTTCGTAAGCAAAACTTCCTGTTCTCTCATCTGTCCTGCAATGGCTCGTTATTCCCTTTCTCTCATCTGAATATCAGTAATGTGATCAATAGGAAGTGCTGTCCCATCCAACAATAAAACCCGTCTGCGATACGCATCCACCCGCTTCACGAAACCGGAATATTCCTGATAACTTCCACCGTCTTTGTATTTATCCGGTACAAAGCAGGTAATCGTAACCTGTACTTCCAGATGTTCCCCAAGATTCTGCTGAATGACCTGCAGCGTTTCATCCAGGCGGCGTCTGCTATCCTCATCCAATTCGCGGAATTGCTCTGTCTGCCGGGCAGTTTCCTGCACCGCTTCTTCGTATCCACTTAACGCCGAAAAAGGCATAAACTGGGCTGCGCGATTTGCCCGCGGCATTCGTGGATGCGTTTTTGATTCATGATGTGGCAAGTGGCGAATGTCTACATACGAATCAGCTTTCACATTCCCACTTTGATAAATTTTCTTTTGACAATGCTCATTCTGCTCGGGTGAAGAATATTTGGAAATTTTTTCCATTTCATTTCCATCGACTTGTCTCTCTCCACTCATATACTGATCTGTCACGCCTTATGCCCTCCGATCTGCTTATTCCGTTCCTTTCCGGTGGCTCCTTCTTCCATATTGATGCCCTTCAGGATAGCATTTTTTCCAAACTTTTTCTTAATATCCAGCATCGCCTGCTGCATTTTTTTCTCCCGGTTCAGCTCCCGCTTCTCCTCTTCCTGCTGTTTCTGAACTGCTTTGTAATCAGTAAAAAGATCCATCTGCTCAAAAGTCACTTTCTGCTGTGCCAGTTGCTCGCTCACCACATGATTTGCCACCAGATTTAATCTGCGCACCATCAGTTTTGGATTTACGATCCGGTCATACAGTTCCAACACAGCCTCCGTCATCTGTTTGGAAGAAGATGTCTGCTGTTTGAGATTAATGGTTCCGTGTGCATGCTTTGGAATAACCCTTCCATATCGATCCGTCATCAGTTCTCCCCGATAGTTTGCCAGATTCTCCCGGTCATATCCTACCGTCAATACAAGCTGATCTGTCACCAGACGTTTATCCACCAAATCTAAAGCCAGCGCATCCGCCATTTCCGCCACAACCACTTTCGCTTTCACCGCATCATAAGAACAGGCCAGTACCTGTCCGGAACCAAGGCTGTTATTTTCCGGTTGATACTTTTTGATATCTTCCATGGTGCAGGGCTCATATCCCCATGCATGATCGATCAGAAGCTCCGCATTGATTCCAAACATCTGATACAGCAAATCTTCATTATAAATATCTGTGGATGTGCCAACGGAACATTTAGCGATATCTCCCATCGTAAACAATCCTGCCGCTTCCAGTTTTTTCGCATATCCTCTTCCCACGCGCCAGAAATCTGTCAGAGGACGATGATTCCACAACTGATCCCGATAAGACTGCTCGTCCAGTTCTGCGATTCGCACACCATTCGCATCCGGTTCGGTATGCTTTGCCCAAATATCCATAGCAATTTTACACAAATACAGATTCGTCCCGATTCCCGCCGTCGCTGTAATCCCAGTCTGCTCATACACACATTGAATCATTTCTGCTGCCAGCTCCCGCGGTGTCTTTTTGTATCCATGCAGATAATGGGTAATATCAAAAAACACCTCGTCAATGGAATAGACATGCATATCTTCCGGCGCAATATATTGCATATAAATCTGGCAGATCCTTGTGCTGTATTCCATATATAAAGCCATACGTGGCGGCGCCACCAGATAATCCAACGCCAGATCCGGATTTTTCTGTAATTGTCTGTCATCCCAGGACTGACCGATAAAACGATGCCCCGTTGCTTTTCGCTTCCGTCCCGCATTGATTTCCCGCACACGTTGAACAACTTCAAATAGCCGGGCTCTTCCCGGAATTTTATACTTTTTCAGAGAAGGCGAAACAGCCAGACAGATTGTTTTCTCTGTCCGGCTCTTATCTGCCACTACTAAATTGGTTGTCATTGGATTTAACCCACGCTCCCGACATTCCACGGAAGCATAAAACGATTTCAGGTCAATTGCCAAATAAATATGACCACGATCCATTTCAGAAGTCATACATGCACCGTCCTTTATTCATTTCTGTTTTCTGCTTCTTTCTCTTCCTGCCATTCTTCCCTATGAATGTTTGCTACAACGGCAGCAAACACAAACAGACAAACTGCTATCATTAAAATGATGATCGTTAATTTTATTTTTTCTCCCATCGTCGCCCCGCTAAACATATTATTGGCAGGTCGGAATACGTTTGCCAACAGATAAATTCCAAATGTAATGACTATTAAAATTCCCTGCATTACCGGATTGGATTTTCTGAAATTTCTTTCCGGCAGATTACGATCCATATAAGTCATACAACCACCTAAAATAGTTGCCATACTCCATGAAAAAATGGTTATCAGGTTTAATTTTGGAAGAAATGTACCGTTCACTACAGAAGGAAACATAATCAAAAATATAAATAACAGTTTTAAAATAGAACATACTACCTCAAATCCCATCAACTGTCTCTGACCGATCGTTGCGATCAACACTTTCTCCGTCTCTTCTTTATAATCTTCAGATGCGATCCGCTTTCCAGCCAGCAACTCACTGACGGAAATATCCAGTTCCCGGCACACATCTTCCAGAATACTTACATCCGGAAAAGATTTTCCTGTTTCCCATTTTGATACCGCACGGTCTGTCACATGCAACCGTTCTCCAAGTTCACGCTGTGTCAGTCCTCTTTCTTTTCGACACGCTGCAATAAATCTGCCAATCTGTCTGTTATCCATTTGCAGCCATTCCTTTCTATTACACACAAATCTGATTTTACATAGAGCTGCTATAATCATCACTCTCTGTAACCTTCCATATATACAGAATATTTTAATCTTTAAAAAATCAAATTTGCTTTTTTGACTGCCATAAATATATCATATTGGCTTCTTTTTTGCACTCTACACCTGGTTGATATCCGTTTTTTCTCTTTATAAAACATGTTTTTTAATACTTTTTCACTCAAACTGTATCTCTTATTTATACATCTCAAATAAAAATGCTTTCCGGTATAGCATTCTATTCCATCAGATCTTCCGGCATACACCCCAAACTATCCGACAATGCCAGCACCGATTCTGCCGCCGCCTTATTAATACTTTTCTGTCTCTGCTCATACTGCTGAATGGCACGTAGAGAAACACCTGACTTTTCAGAAAGCAAACGCTGACTATACGCACGCATTCGTCGATAAAATGCCAGATTTGTCTCCTTCGTATTTGTTTCCTGTATCTCAATATACAACTCCTGTACAAAACTGTCATCCTTCTTATTATGATATGTCACATAATAATCTGTCAGCTTTGCAAACGGTCTGTGTTTCAAAATATCTTGAAACTCCACCCCTGTCTTCCACTGCGCACAGGCAAGCATCCGACCATACCAGTACTCCGGCGTACGCTTCGTCCGAACTGCCTGCTCCGGAAGTTCCTCTCTCAGCCCCATCACAAAATATCTTTACAATCATCGTTTTTTTGTATTAGAATAAGTACAATAACATCGCAAAAAATCTATTTTATTAGTAAAGCGGACATTCGCAATCCGCTTTCGCTACTTGCTCATGAACGCAGTCGC
>URDN01000057.1 GCA_900546495.1 uncultured Lachnospiraceae bacterium | reverse complement strand
TGTGCGCAAGCCGCTTTTTATCAGTAAAGGACATGGCAAAGGAGAGACTTCCCACACGACCAAGATACATCAAAATGATCAGGATCACTTTGGCGGCAGGTACCAGTGAAGGTGTGATGCCAGTGCTCATGCCAACGGTGCTGACCGCAGATACGACATCAAAGAGTATCGGTGTCAGGTCAAGATCCTGCACCATTGAAATCAAAAAGGTTGCAATCGCTGCCAGCAGCAGATTTGTCGTAAATACAGCGGCAGCTTTGGAAATCGCATCGTCTTCCAGTCGGCGTTTGAAAATGTTGACACCGTCTGTTCTGGTCAGGGAAGAGCGCAGATACAGGATCAGTACAGCAATCGTTGTCACTTTGATACCGCCTGCAGTAGAACCGGGACAACCGCCGATAAACATCAGGATAATGGTCAGAAGCTGACTGCTCCGGCTCAAAGATGCAATGTCGGTTGTATTAAAGCCGGCAGTTCGCGGTGTGACAGCACAAAACAGTGCATTTAAAACTGCCTGAGAATTGCTCATGTCCGCAAACAGTGCATGGCGTTCCAGAATCCAGAATAAAATCGTTGGAACAACGATCAGGATTACGGAAGTGACCAGCACAATTTTGGTATGCAGCGCATATTTGCGAAAGTGCAGTTTGTGTTCTTTTAAATCACTCCAGACGAAAAATCCGATGCCGCCGATCAGAATCAGTGCCATCAGTGTGCCGCAGACCACCCAATTTGTATTGTACCCGGTAAAAGATGACATTCCAAATGCGCCCATCAGATCAAATCCTGCATTACAAAAAGCGGAGATGGAATGGAAAATTCCATAATAAAGTGCCTGATGAAAAGGCATATCCCGTGAAAAACAAATGGTCAGGATAATGGCACCAACACCTTCAAATAACGATGTTCCCTGTAAAATCAATCGTGCAAGCCGGACGATTCCGCCGGTGTTCAGTACATTTACGCTTTCTTTTAATAAACCGCGCTGGCGCAAGGTGATTTTTTTTCGAAGAAAAAGGGAAAAACCGAAGCCAAAGGTGATAAAGCCAAGTCCACCGATCTGAATCAGGGTAATGATGATGATCTGTCCAAACAGTGACCAGTGCAGATACGTATTTGTGACCACAAGTCCCGTTACACAGGTGGCACTTGTGGATGTAAACAGTGCAGTGAGAAAATCAGTGGGTGTACCGCTCCGACTTGCTGCAGGTGTCATAAGCAGCAGTGTACCGCTCAGAACGATACAGAAAAATCCAAGTGCGATCATCTGCATCTGTGAAATATTATTTCTTGCTTTTACAAACATAGTAACCTCCAAAAATCAACTATTAAAACAATATAGCATGATTTCGGCAAAAATCAACTGTTAAAATAATATAGCATGATTCCGGCAAAAATCAACTGTTAAAACAATATACCATGATTCTGGTAAATATGCTATACTGTACGAAAAGTGTAACAGGAAGGAGATGGCGTGATGGCAAGTTTGATTTTCTGGTTTATTGTGTTAATTTTTATTATTTCAAGTGTGGTAAAGGGCAAGAAGAAGCCTGTAAACAGGAATAGAAATGCGGGAACGACACAGAGTCGCCCGATACCACCGGCACAGAAGCCACGGACACAGCCGGCAGCAACACAATCAGTGAAAAAGCAGCAGACCACCTATGGATCTTATAAGCCGCCGAAGCCAAAGGCAACGGCGTCCACGACAAAATATTCTGAGGCAAAAAAAGCAAAAGCCTCCGAACAGCGTGCACAGCAGCCAGAACAGATGAGCATTTTTGATCAGAATGAGATCGTGGCAGCGGCGAAGGCGAACACCCGGGAGGTGGAACAGGATAATGACAGAGATGCTGAAAATCAGAACCTGATGGAAGATGTCTATGAGGTAATGGTCAAAGGACCAAAAAATAATATTGAATTTCAGCGTGATTTTATTGCAGAAGGAATGGATATGTTAAATTCCTTCAATTTATAAGATTGGGATTAGAAAAGGACATAGAAAACAATGGATATCATTAAGCTGTAAATGTGTAGTTGTAAACAGATCTGTGGAGTGATCGGAGAAAGAATCAGGGGGCAGAAAGAAGGAATTAAAATGGCACAGGGAAATCCGTTACCGGGAGAAAAATATTTACATTTTAAAAAGAAATTATATCAGATTATTGCAGTGGCGAAACATTCAGAAACGATGGAACCATATGTTGTATATCAGGCATTATATGGTGATTTCGGTGTATACATTCGTCCGTATGATATGTTTGTGAGCGAAGTTGATCATGAAAAATATCCTGAAGTGACACAGAAATACCGGTTTCAGTATGTGGAACCGGAGACGAGGTGTCAGAAAAAAGAAACGGTAATTACCAATGAGGCAGCAGAAAAAGCAGTTGTAATAATAAAAGATATGATAGATTCGGCCGAAAATGATAAAGCGGAAGATCCGCTACAGAAAGTAGAAAAATCTAATGAGCATACAGAAAATAGTCGGAATACAGAATCAAAGCTGGAGAAAACTGTTTCATATCATGAAGCGGAAAATGATGCATCAGAGCAGATCAATCCATGGTTACTGCGTTTTCTGGATGCGGAAACCATGGAAGAAAAGTATCAGATTGTTTGTGACATCAAAAATGAAATTACAGATCGTCTGATCGATGATTTGGCAGTGGTTGTTGATGTGGTAATCCCAGAGGGAAAATTAAGCGATCGTTATGAACAGTTAAAATATTGTATCCGCACACGTCAGAAATACGAGCAGACTTCTCTCTGGAGAAAATAATCTCTGGTAAAGCCAGATGCAAACGCTGCACAGGTGGCTGATAAAAAGCGATGTAGAGAAAAATCTGTTAGCTAAGTTAGTTGGCTTTATACATGTTCGCTCTATGCTTCAGGATGATAACCGTGGTGGCTCATATAGCTGTTATGATATTTGCCGGAATAAGTGACATCTTCGGTGAACCATTCCGGAGGCGTAAAGTTGTTCGCTTCATCTTCAGAAGGAAATTCCACTTCTGCAAGGATCAGCGGAGCAAGTTCACCGTCAAAAATATCCAGTTCGATGGTGTAAGTGCCAAAAGGAATGCAGTATCTTTTTTTCGTAATAAGCAGACCGTCCGTTTTTGGACGGAGATGTTCGTAACCCTCTGCGGTCAGCGGCAGATTGTATTCTTCTCTTGCCATGAGTCCACCGGATTTGTAGGTGAGAAAATAAGCGTCATCCTGTTTGCGGATGCGTACAACCGGATTGGTACACAGATAGCCCTGTTCAATGTGGCGGCATGGATATTGTTCCA
The DNA here is from genome assembly GCA_900546495.1 of uncultured Lachnospiraceae bacterium. Classification (GTDB taxonomy): domain Bacteria; phylum Bacillota; class Clostridia; order Lachnospirales; family Lachnospiraceae; genus Eubacterium_I. The sequence continues at coordinate 8,648 of URDN01000057.1, read as the reverse complement.
GATGTTCCGGCAGCTGTCGGATTAAAAATTTGCGTTCGATTTCCATAATAAGGCTCCATTCTGATATAGCCTCTGGCAAGATTACAAAAGATGTGCAGAAAAATTATGCTATGTGTTGCATTGTACATATTTTGCTGTAAGGATGCCGAGGTATTTTTGTGCATGAGCAATTACTGTTCATGTTCTTTTAGTATAAGCTATTATTGGAAAAATGCAATCCAAAGCAATTTTGTTTATGAATTTTATGATGAAACGGAGGAAACAATATGAGTAAAATAGCAGTATTATGTAACGATGGTGTAGAAGAAATTGAATGCCTGACCGTAGTTGATTTTTGCAGGAGAGCTGGTATTGAGGTTACAACTGTTTCAGTAACCGGCAAACGCCAGATCATGGGGGCACACAAGATTATGTTTCATGCAGATGAAGTATATGCAGATATGAATTTTGATGAATTTGACGGAATTGTTTATCCGGGCGGACCGGGAACTGGTGCAATGGGTGAGAAACCAGGTGTCAAAGAGCTGGCGCAGAAATTTTTAAATCATGGAAAACTGCTGGCAGCAATCTGTGCGGCACCGGGAATGATTTCTGAAACCGGAATTTTAAAAGAAAAACATGCAACCGGCTATCCGGGATGCAAACCGGAAGGCGGCGCAATCTGGAGTGAAGACGCGGCAGTTGTTGACGTTAACCTGGTAACCGGAAAAGGACCGGGAGCAGCGTCTGAATTTGCGATTGCGATCATTCGTTACCTTGAAGGTGACGCAAAAGCGGATCAGATTCGTACGTCTACCATGATGTAGATTGCTTTACAGTAAAGATTTGGCGGATACGCCACACCGACGAAATGCGTAGCATTTTGGAGGTTGGCTCTGAACAGTTACAATTTTATAATATGAAAATGAAGTAATGCGGGAATAGTGCACAGTGTGCGGCAAGTAGTGCAGAGTGGCGCAAAAATTTACTAATATCACAGAGGAGATTGAGACCTTCTGTATTTTTTCCTCAAGGAGCGATTGCTGGCGACGGAGATAAAATACAGAAGGTCTTTTATTAAAGCTTAAAGTAAATTTCAAGGCAACCAAAACAAGAAGAATTTCCCAGACATAAAAAGCACATCTTCGCTCATACTAGGAACAAGACAGATAGCTTCACAAGGATACTTCTGTTGAGTTGAAAAGAAAAATACAACTTTCCCATTCAACAAAATTACCGGGAAGTACACTGTCTTTACTATAGAGAAAACATTACGGAGGTGTAACAACATGAGTAATTCTAAGAGCTCAAACAAAGTGTCAGTTCCGGAGGCAAAAGAAGCAATGAATCGTTTCAAACAGGAAGTGGCATCCGAACTTGGAGTACCTTTAAAAGAGGGGTACAACGGAGATCTGACATCCCGTCAGGCAGGATCCATCGGTGGTGAAATGGTGAAAAAAATGATCATGAGACAGGAGGAGCAGATGTCTGACAAATAAGACCTGCCAAAACCACTCAGATCAGAGAGAAAATCATATACCGGACATTCGGATATGAGAAAAAAGAAGAGCAGCTGCGTTGTGTGGCTGCTCTTTTTCTATGAAAAGTTGGCGCTTTTCATAATGAAGATTGAAACGTTACAAAGTAAAGAGGTTTTTACTGTTGTTCCAACAATATAGCACAACAAAAATATTCTGTCAATTCAAAAGTTGCGATTTTTGAAGTAAAAATTTTAAGCGAAATTTTGTGCATTTTTACTTCGAAACAACAATTGACATTTTCGACATATAGGAATATTATAATAGCAACAGCTGTTGAAATAAAAGAAATAAGCTTTTAAAACAACAATAACAAGCAACAATGAAAAAGAAAATATTTTTGTTGTTGCAAAAGCGAAAAAACGGGAATAACATGTAGAAAGGAGCTTTTATTATGAAAGCAAAAGGAGTAAGATTACACGCAGCAAATGACCTGAGACTGGAAGAGTTCGAACTTCCGGAAATCACTGATGACGAAATCCTTGTAAAGGTAGTTTCCGACAGTATTTGTATGTCAACTTACAAATGTGCAATCCTTGGAACAGAGCATAAGAGAGTGCATGAGGATGTTGCAGAGCATCCGGCAATCATGGGACATGAGTTCGCAGGTGACATTGTAAAAGTTGGTAAAAATCATCAGGATCAGTTTAAACCGGGTATGAAATTTACCCTTCAACCGGCATTAAACTACAAAGGAACCATGTGGAGCCCTGGATATTCTTATGAGTTCTTTGGCGGAGATGCAACTTATTGCATAATTCCGGCAGAGGTTATGGAACTTGGATGCCTGCTTGAGTACAAAGGCCGTGCTTATTATGAAGCTTCTCTGGCTGAGCCGATGTCATGCAGTATCGGAGCATTTCATGCAGCTTATCATACACAGATGGGTGTATACACACATGAGATGGGTATCAAAGAGAATGGTAAACTTGCCATCATGGCAGGTGCAGGCCCAATGGGACTGGGTGCTTTAACCTATGCATTACACCGTGATGTACGTCCTTCCATGGTTGTTGTAACGGATATCAACCAGGATCGCCTGGAGCGTGCAGAGGAATTATTCCCAGTTGCTGACTATGAAAAAGAAGGAATTGATCTTCACTTTGTAAATACAGGAAAACTTGAGGATCCGGTTGCTGAGCTGATCAAAATTTCCGGCGGCACAGGATACGATGATGTACTGTGCTACGCACCGGTATCTGCTGTTGTAACTCAGTCCAGTGCGATTCTTGGAAGAGATGGCTGTCTGAACTTCTTTGCAGGTCCGACAGACAAAAAATTCAGTGCAGAGATGAATTTTTACGATGTACATTATAATTCTACACATGTAATGGGAACTACAGGTGGAAATACTGCAGATATGATCGAGTCTCTGGAACTGACCGCTGCAAAACGCATCAATCCGGCAGTTATGGTTACACATATCGGAGGTTTGGATGCAGCAGCTGAGACAACTCTGAATCTTCCAAAGATTCCGGGTGGAAAAAAATTAATTTACACACACTTAAGCATGCCGTTGACAGCATTAGATGAGCTGAGAAAAGCAGCAGCCGATAGAAACGATGACCGTTACATCGCTCTGGCTGACATCGTAGATGCTCATCAGGGATTATGGTGTCCGGAAGCAGAAGAATATTTACTTGCAAACTTTATTACAGAATAAGGACTGCCAGAATTCTCCAATCCGTCAGGAATTGAGAAACTCTGGCGGAGAGGAGAAACTATGGATGCAATGGAAATGCGCAGAAATGCGATTGCGGAACTGGTAAACAAACACGGAACAGTAAGTTTTTCACAGATTAAGGAGCAGTTCCCGAATGTGTCAGAAATGACACTCCGTACGGATCTCAAAGCTCTGGATGCGGCAAAAGAAATCGTAAGGATACACGGTGGCGCAAAATCCGTGCAGCTGGTGATCGGTACAGATGATTATCTCACCAGACGTTCGGTGCGCAACATACAGGCAAAACAGGAGATTGCAAAAAAGGCAAAACAGTTGATTCAGCCGGATACCGCTATTTTTCTGGATTCCGGAAGTACAACAACAGAGCTTGCCCGGATTTTTCCGGATCAGTCCAATCTGATCTATACCACAGGTCTTTCCTGTGCAACGGAACTAGCCAATCTCACAAAGCCTGTCATCATGCTGACAGGCGGACAGCTGAACCGCTACAGCATCAGTATGTACGGTATTTCAGCCATTCGGGAACTGGAACAGGTAAACTTTCATCAGACATTTTTAGGGGTAACAGGGTATTCAATGAAAGCTGGCTTTACCTGTGGAAACAGTGAAGAAGCGATGTTAAAGCGTACAGCCATCGCGCAGGCAGAACGGGTAATTGTTCTGATGGATTCTTCCAAGACAGATATCAAGAGTACTTATACGATCTGTGAATTGTCGGATGTGGACGTTATTATATCCGATGGAGAATTGCCGGAAGATTTTCTTTTGGAATGTGAAAAGCATCACATTGTCGTATATTAGAATTATTATATGAAAAAAGTTTTTCAGATGCCAATTTTGCAACATTTCCCATTGTTTCTGTAGTAGGACTACAAAAGTGGGAGGTATTATTGTGAAAAACAAAGTACAGAAATTCGGTAAGTTCCTGTCGGGAATGGTTATGCCGAATATTGGAGCATTGATCGCATTTGGTTTTCTGGCAGCGCTGTTCATCGATACAGGCTGGATTCCAAATGAAAAATTAAACAGTATGGTATCACCGATGCTGACATATCTGATTCCGATCCTGATCGCATCTACCGGTGGAAAAATGGTAGGCGGCGACAGAGGACGTGTCGTAGGTGCGATTGCAGTGATCGGTGCGATTATGAGTGATACTTCTATCACAATGCTGATGGCCGCTATGGTTATGGGACCGTTGGCAGGATTCTGTATCAAAAAATTTGATCAGTTGATGGACGGACATATGCCGGCCGGATTTGAGATGCTGATCAATAATTTTTCAGCAGGTATCATCGGTATGCTGCTGGCAATTCTGGGGTATGTGGTTGTCGGCCCGGTGATGAGTGGTATTTTAGCTGTTCTGGCAGCAGGAGTAAATATTCTGGTGAGCCACAGCCTGCTTCCGCTGGTTGCGATTTTCATTGAGCCGGCAAAAGTATTATTCTTAAACAATGCAATTAATCATGGTATTTTCACACCGCTGGCTACTGCACAGGCAGCAGAGGTCGGAAAATCCATTATGTATATGCTTGAGCCAAACCCTGGTCCCGGACTTGGTGTTCTGCTTGCATATATGTTCTTCTGTAAAGATAAAAAGACAAAACAGTCCGCACCGGGCGCTGTGATCATCCATGTATTAGGTGGTATTCACGAGATATATTTCCCATATATTCTGATGAATCCGCTTGTGATTATTGCACCGATCGTCGGAAATATGGCAGCAATTTTCTGGTTTAACCTGACAGGCTGCGGCCTGGTAGGACCAGCTTCTCCGGGATCTCTCATTGCATATCTGATGATGACTCCGGGAACGGATATCTGGAAAGTATTAGTTGGTGTGGCTATCGCAACAGGTATTTCCTTTGCCATTGCATCACCGATCGTAAAAATAGCAGGCGGTAAGACCAACCTGGAAGATGCGCAGGCAGAGATGGCAGCTATGAAAGCAGAATCAAAAGGAGAAGCTGCTGTTCCGGTTGCAATCAAAGATGCATCTGAAGTAAAGAAAATCATTTTCGCATGTGATGCCGGAATGGGTTCTTCCGCTATGGGAGCAACAAAATTCCGTAACCGTCTGAAAATGGTATGTCCGCAGATTCATGTAAGCAACACGTCTGTAGATAACATTCCGGCAGACTGCGATATCGCGGTTGTTCAGATGACACTGGCAGACCGTGCAAGAAAATCCGCACCGCAGGCACAGCTTGTGACGATTGGAAACTTCCTTGCAGATCCGGCATTGGATGAATTGTATGAACAGTTGACCAACAAAGAAAAAGCAGGTTCTGCACAGATAGCTGATACAAATGTTCCGGCTGAGGAACAGACAGAAAAATCAGTATCTGTTGAAAAACAGGAAGAAAAAGCGACACCTGTTGCAAAAAAACAGGTTCTGATCAAAGATGGTATCCGTCTGAATCAGGCACCGGTATCAAAAGAAGAAGCCATTCAGGCAGCTGGTGAATTACTGCATCAGCTTGGATATGTAGATGAAACTTATGTAGATGCCATGCAGGAACGTGAAAAACTTATCACAACTTATATGAGAATGGGTGTTGCAATTCCGCATGGAACCAGCCAGGCAAAAGGTACTGTAAAGAAAACTGGTATTGTATTCTTCCAGTATCCGGAAGGTGTTGATTTTGGTGATGAAAAAGCACAGCTTGTGTTTGGAATTGCCGGAATCGGAGATGAGCATCTGGATCTGCTGGCAAAAATCTGTGAAGTATTAGAAGATGAAGAAGTACTGGAAAAAATGAAAACAACTTCCGATCTTGACTGGGTAATGGAACGGTTGTCTTAAAAGTTTCTTTGGTGGTAAAAATTTAAGATTGTGAAGGAAACTCCGGCTATTTTGTCTTATCGGCTAATAATCGCTCGCTAAGAAAAAATAGCTGGAGTTTCTAATTTACGATATTGAGATTCAAAAATCACGTTTAAGGAAGTGGAAGTTTTATATATTCCGTAACGTAAATTGGGGAATCAGTGGATTTTTTTCTTGGAAAGCGATTGTTAGCTGACAAGACAAAATTCCTTGATTCCCCATTCAATACCTAAATTTTATCCACGTACACAGTGTCCATTCAGCCACGTAAGAATATCCGCATAAACGACATCCCGATCGGTCTCATTTAAAATCTCATGCCGATCTCCCAGATAAAGTTTGATCTGCACATCCTGAATCCCGACATCTTTATATTGCTGGCAGACCTGTGTCACACTTTTCCCATTGTTTCCCACAGGATCATCCGCACCGGCGACGAAAAAAAGTGGCAGATTTTTTGGAATCTGTTGAATATGAGCCGGCTTCTGAATATACTGTATCCCGCGGAACATCTGGTAATAACCGTTTACCGTGAACCGGAAAGTAGACCATGGATTGTTGACACAGGCATCAATAATGGCTTCGTCCTTGGTGAGCCAGTCGCTTGGCGTGCGCGCAGGTTCAAACTGCTTATTGTAACCACCAAATGCCATATTATCCACAAAGGCACTTCGGTATTCCCATCCGCGAAACAGCGCAATCAGTCGGCAGAGCAGTTTTCCGATATGTAACACAATGCCCGGTTGGGAACCGGTTCCCATGATCACAGCACCTGCCAGACCATCCGCATGCATCTGGATATACTGACGAGTTAAAAAAGAACCCATGCTGTGTCCCAGGAAAAAATAAGGCAGATCCGGATATTTTTTCTGGGTCATAGTTCGCAGTGTATGAATGTCAGCAATGACGCATTCATTGCCATTTGGGTGTCCGAAATAACCATGCTGGTCGTCGGTAACAACAGATGCCCCGTGTCCCAGGTGGTCATTGGCAACCACATAGTACCCCTGATCGGCAGCATGCTGCGCAAAATCGTTGTATCGGTCTGCGTAATCAACCATGCCGTGACAAATCTGCAAGATTGCTTTTGGTGTATCTTCCGGCTCCCAGATGATCGCGTGGATCTGTGTTTTTCCATCCGAAGATGGGTAATTGATATCGTGTTTCATATTGGATTTTCCCCCTCTGCAATCTGTACTTCACGAATGATTCAAGTCGAACACATGTGAGATTTCGTGCATGATTCCGGCAGTGTAAGCTGGTACATTTTTTTCGGAATCATCGCAAACCTATCAGTGATTGTTATGTTTCCATCATATCGGGAAAAAGTATTGAATGCAAGAGACAAATGCTGGAAATTGTAGTGCGAAGCAGAGTTAAACTGTAGTGAAGTGGCGGTATCGTTCATTGACGAACCCGAACAGGTATGCTATACTTTTTGAGAAAAGAAAGCAAAAAGGAGCTTATCAGAATATGAGTCAGGCAAAAGTGGATAGATATAAAGAAGAAAAGAAAAACAGAAAAAAGACAATGAAAAAAGAGAAACGCAATCGTGTACTTGCAAGAACCCTTGGTGTAGTGATTGCGGCAGCAGTTGTGTGCTGGATCGGATTTTCCGGATATTCTTACTATCAGGAGAAGAAACCGATGACAAAGACGGAACTTTCCACAGCAGCATTGAGTGATTATCTGAGTGGACTGAGCACAACAGACAGTGCATCAGAGTAAGCCAAAAAGTTTTGAAAAAAATTACCCCATCGTGAGCAGCAGATGCCATCGATGGGGTTTGTTTTTGCTGAAAATAAGTGTCGCACTATGTTATTCATCAGAAACAACCGCTTTGTCCAGCGCATCTTCTACTGCATTCAGGAGCATCGTAGCGGTATACTGATTTTCGCCTGAATAAGAAATGTTGTCGGTGGACTGGGTTTTACAGATCTGCTCACTGATATTGTCCATGGAGGACTGCATCAGCGGATACATGGTGGCAACGGTATCATTCAGATTTACAAAAGACACAGAGTTAATGTGATCTTCATCCACTACGACCTGCACATCCAATGTCTGCCCTTCAAAGGCAATCGAAGATGTGTATACACCGGCTTTGTATTTCGGCTGGTTGCTGCCGTTTTTCTGGTGCCTGCCCGGGCCAAACATGTAGATTAGTAAAAAAATCAGTACAATTCCGAGAATAATAAAAATAGTTGTATAAATGACTTCTTTCATGTGAAGCACTATAATTTTTGTCTTTGAACGCATGCAACAGTTTCCCCCTCATACCATACTTTGTACATCATATGCAAAAAGAAGAAAAATATGTGTTCCTTCGAAAAAAAAGGGTAGAATTGCTTCTATGGAAGATGGCACCGGAAAATGCAATGGTATTCTGATAAGGAAAATTGGGTGAAAGGCTACAAAGCCGGTGAGAAGGTAAAGATAAATAGAGGTATAAAAAATAAGGTGTAAAAAAATAAAAAATAAAAATTGAAAAAAGTGCTTGACTTTTAGTGCTGATCGCGGTATTATATCACTTGTCTTGAGGCGAACAGCCAAAGACAATAAGATATGCGCGAGTGGCTCAGTTGGTGGAGCGCGACCTTGCCAAGGTCGAGGCCGCGGG
>URDN01000056.1 GCA_900546495.1 uncultured Lachnospiraceae bacterium | reverse complement strand
ACCGCTTAGTGCTCTACGCACTTGAAGCGGGGGAATGCTTATTCTGCGTTCATATGCATCAATATACCACTTCCCACAGTGTCAGTCCCTGCGCCGGCATTGTCGGACCTGCCTCTGCCCGGATTTTTGACTCCATGATTTCGGCAACATGTTCAGGCGGATAGACTCCGGTTCCCACATCCACCAGCGTTCCTGTCACGATACGGATCATATTTTGCAAAAATCCATTTCCGGTATAGGCAAAACGGATCTCACCGCTGATTTCTTCAATGGTAATCTCATGAATCGTGCGCACCGTAGATTTTTTCATCTTTGCATTTCCACAAAACGCCGCAAAATCATGTTTTCCAAGCAGATATTCTGCTGCCTGACGCATAGCTTCCACATCCATATGCCGCGTATCATGCAGCATAAATTTTCGTTCGAACACATTGGGATATGCCGCGTTCCAGATACGGTACACATACGTCTTTTTCACAACATTTAACCGACTGTGGAACCGCGCGGATGCCACCCGCACCTCTGTCACCGCAATATCTTCCGGCAGATATTCTGCAAAAAGTTCCAGCAGTTCATCGCAAACCTCCTCCGGCAATTTTCCGTCACACAACGTCTCCGGAATCCGAAAATTTGCCACCTGTCCATGGGCATGTACACCGGCATCCGTCCGACCGGAACCATCGATTTCAATGGTGCGTCCGTACCGCCTTGTTAAAATTGCCTCAATCTTGCCCTGAATCGTCTGATCCGTGGTGCGCTGTCTCTGCCATCCTTTGTAGCGGGTTCCATCATATTGAATATATATTTTGTAATTCACCATAAATATCCTCTTTGTCTAAGAAAGGGAGGTCGGCATGCACCAAACCTCCCCTTTTTAATTAAATTACGCTTATTCTTTTTACGGAATGTTCTGTGTTTCACACGCTCACATTTCTACACTCACTTCGGAAATCGCAAGGCTCCTTCCTTTTTCCTAGTGTGAAACGCGCCCCGTATCTCATGTGCCCTTTACATGCAAGCATGACATGGCACATAGATTCTGGCACTGTAAAAAGAATTATAATTCGCAGTTATTTACTGTTCTTGGGAACGGGATTACGTCGCGGATGTTGCCCATACCTGTCAGGTACATAACGCAGCGCTCAAATCCAAGTCCGAAGCCTGCATGTCTTGCAGAACCGTATTTTCTCAGATCCAGATAGAAATCGTAATCTGCTTCATTGAGTCCCAGTTCTTTCATTCTCTCAAGCAGTTTGTCGTAATCGTCTTCACGCTGACTTCCGCCGATGATCTCGCCGATGCCCGGAACCAGACAGTCCATAGCGGCAACGGTTTTACCATCCTCGTTCAGTTTCATATAGAATGCCTTGATCTCCTTCGGATAATCAGTTACAAATACCGGACGTTTGAAGATTTCCTCTGTCAGATAACGTTCATGCTCTGTCTGCAGATCTGCGCCCCAGAATACTTTGTAATCGAATTTGTCATTATTTTTCTCAAGGATCTCGATTGCTTCTGTATAAGTTACATGACCAAAGTCAGAATTTAATACATGGTTCAGACGGTCAAGTAATCCTTTGTCAACGAACTTGTTGAAGAATTCCATCTCTTCCGGCGCATGCTCCAACACGTAACGGATGACATATTTTAACATGCTCTCTGCCAGCACCATATCGTCTTTCAGATCTGCAAAAGCAATCTCAGGCTCGATCATCCAGAACTCTGCCGCATGACGGGTAGTATTGGAATTTTCTGCACGGAAAGTCGGTCCAAACGTATAGATATTTTTGAATGCCATAGCATAAGTCTCACCGTTTAACTGTCCACTTACGGTCAGGTTGGTTGGTTTTCCAAAGAAATCCTGAGTAAAATCAACACTTCCATCGTCTTTTTTCGGTACATTGTTCAGATCCATGGTTGTTACCTGGAACATCTCTCCTGCTCCCTCGCAGTCACTTCCTGTGATCAGTGGTGTGTGTACATACACAAAATCACGCTCCTGGAAGAATTTGTGGATCGCATATGCGATCAGGGAACGTACACGGAATACTGCCTCAAAGGTATTGGTACGCGGGCGTAAATGAGAAATCGTTCTCAGATACTCGAATGTATGACGTTTTTTCTGCAACGGATAATCCGGTGCGGATGCACCCTCGACCTCAACGCTTTCTGCCTGAATCTCAAACGGCTGCTTTGCTTCCGGTGTCGGAACCAGTTTACCGGTTACGATGATGGCAGCACCTACGTTTAATTTTGAAATCTCTGCAAAGTTTTCCAGATGATCTCCGTAAACAATCTGTAACGGTTCAAAAAATGTACCGTCATTTACTACGATAAATCCAAATTTTTTAGATCCGCGAACGGAACGTACCCATCCTCCGATAGTTACTTTTTTCTCAAGATACTCTTCTTTGTTTCTGAATATGTCACGAATGTTTGTCAGTTCCATAATCATTGCCTCCCAACTGTTAGCCCCTCAGCTAATTTCATCAATCTTTTTTGTTTTTTTCAAGTCGAACGCACGTGAGACTTGGTGCGTGATTCTGGTCAGCGTAAGCTGACATATTCTTTTCAGAATCACTGCACATTCTCGCGTAGCGTTTATCTCAGTCGGAGATTATACTCCGACTGAGATAAAACAGATCTTCACGATCCTCTTTTTTCCAAAGTATTACCTGCTGCCAGATTTCTACTCTGCATCTGCGGAGCTGTCGTCTGCACCGGTAGAAGAATCAGAGGAAGATGTGTCTTTTGCAGTTGTCTTTACACTGTCCATGATTTTTGACAGAGCCTGATTCTCAGCGTAGCTTAATTTGATGTAATCCTCGCCGCCGTACTCCTCATAAAATGCATCTCTGCTGTCAAACTTGTAGCTGGATACATACTGATCTACGAATGATTCAAAGCTCTTTTCTGAAATAGAGAGTTTCATATCTCTTACAATTGCTTCCAGGATCAGTTCCTGTTTCAGACTTTCTTCCATCGTTGTATCGATATCCTTATAAAATTCATCTTCTGTCTTACCAGTATAATCCTCAAAGCTCTGTCCGCTGTCCTCTACCATCTTGTTGACACGCTCTTTGTACTCTGCGATTCTCTGATCAAGCAGTCCATCCGGGATCGTAACTTCACACTCATCTAAGAGTTTTGCAAGAACCTCTGTCTGAACCTCCCGCATTTTTTTGGAGTAAACTTGCTGCTCTAAACCGCTGCTTACCTGGGATTTCAGTTCATCAATGGTTGAAATACCCTGTGTACCAAAGTTTTCGCTGACATACTCATCGGTCAGATCTTCGTATCCGATATCTTTCTTTGTCTCAATACCGTTAATTGTTACTGTAAATACAACATCTTTGCCTGCCAGGTCAGTATTAGAATAACTATCCGGGAATGTCAGGTTCAGATCTACTGTATCACCAACATTTTTTCCGATCAGACCATCCTCGAATCCATCGATAAAAGATCCGGAACCAATTTCCAGATGCTGTCCTGTTGCGCTTCCGCCGTTGAACTCCTCGCCGTCTACTTTTCCGACATAATCAATATTTACGATGTCACCGTTCTCTACGGTTGTCTTGTCAGTGGTCTCATATTCCGGATACATGGACAGCAGGTACTCAATGTATTCCTGAATCTGTTCATCGGTAATAGAATAATCCTGGGATAATTCTACCGTCATATTCATGTAGTCATTCAGTTTTACATATTTCTGCACTTTATAATCTGTTGCTTTCATCAGCTCTTTATAGCTGATCTGCACATCTTCTTCCTCAGCAGATACGCTAGTTCCTGTTTCTGCACCTTTCTGTCCACAACCGCCCAGTGTTGCAGAAGCGACCATGACTGCCATCAGTATCATTACAAGTTTCTTTTTCATCTTTTATGTTTTCCTTTCTATAATGAACATTTTCTGTTGATTTCCTGCATTCTTTTCAGAAGACATCACTGCTTTTAAAGATACCATATTTCCCTATAAATGAAAAGTCATTCTTCTTAATTTTTTCTTGAGTTTTCATATAATCAATGATACAATAGCATACAGACTTAGTATTACTATCGACTAAAAATACCGATGAAGGAGGAAATATATCTGTGACAACAGCTAATATCATTGTACTTATTGTTGTTATTGCCGCTTGTGTTGGCGCAATCATCCTGCTCTATTTCATGGGCAAAAGAAATATGAAGAAACGTGACGAACAGCAGGCTGCCATCGACCAGGCTGCACAGTGGGTCAACATGCTGATCATTGACAAGAAAAAACTCCGCATGAAAGAGTCCGGACTGCCACAGCAGGTCATTGACCAGACCCCACGTTTTGCAAGACTTGCAAAAGTGCCGGTTGTAAAAGCAAAAGTTGGACCTCAGATCGTTACTCTGATTGCAGATAACCAGATTTATGATCAGATCCCGGTGAAAAAAGAAGTAAAAGCTTCTCTGAGCGGTCTGTTCATTTCAGATGTTCGCGGTGTGCGCGGGCCTTTGGAAAAACCGGAAAAGAAACGCGGATTCTTTGCAAAACTTACTGGACAGAAATAAGTTTGTAATTGCATACAACGTAACAAATAAAAACATCGATGAATGGATTTCTGATCAACCCACTCACCGATGTTTTTTTAATAATCTTCAATATGAATCAGTTGTGTCGTATCCACGCCATATGGCAGAATAGAATTTGCAAAATTCTTAAACTTGTTTGCCGCATCACTGACATAAAACTCATGCATCGCACCCTCATAAGATTGTTTACCATCATTATTCAGTCCGCCCCGCTCCAGCAGTGCTTTCAGCTCTCTGGCTGTCTCATAGGCCGGATTTACCAGATTGACTTTTTCTCCCATGATCTGACGAAGCGTGGAACGAAGCAGCGGATAATGGGTACATCCCATGATCAGTGTGTCAATACCGGATTCCAGCAATGGCTCCAAGTAACGGTTTGCCACTTCCACTGTCACCGGATCTTTTAACCAGCCCTCTTCCACCAGCGGTACAAACAACGGACACGGCTTGCCCAATACCTGTGCGTTTGGTTTATGGGAATGGATAACCTCCGTATACACCTGACTCTCAATTGTACTTTCTGTTGCAATTACACCAATTTTACCATTTTTTGTCACCCTCGCAGCTTCCTTTGCCCCCGGTCTCAACACACCGATAATCGGAATATCAAACTCCGGCTGCACGGTATCCAGTGCCAGCGCACTGGCGGTATTGCAGGCGATCACGATTGCCTTTACGCCTTTGCTCTGCAGGAAACGGATAATCTGTCTGGAAAAACGGATAATTGTCTCCTTTGATTTGCTTCCATATGGCACTCTGGCGGTATCGCCAAAATAAATAATGCGCTCATTCGGTATCTGACGCATGATCTCACGCGCCACTGTCAATCCACCCACACCGGAATCAAAAACACCGATAGGTGCATATCTAAAATCCTGATTTTCTGCCATTTTTCTATCCTTCCTGTTGATAAGAACCTTTTTCTGTTTATTTTTTGTAGATCATTCAACACATTTCTTTGCGTTATCCTTCTTATTTTTTGTAGATTAAACTCCCACGGAGAAAAATTTGTTATCGCTCACCATTTGTAGAAGTTAGCCTCAATTCAGACTGAGATAAAAACAAACTATCTTGGCTGCTTTGCCTGCACCTTTAAAGTCAGGGAACATTCTGCCAGATGTTCTTCCTCCACTTCCAGATCATACTCCAGATTCAGATGGATCGTATCCTCTGACTCCAGCACACGGATCACTTTGGAATCAAAGCCCAGCATCAGACTTCCATACGGTGTCTGATAAGAAGTGCGTGTCTTTTTGTCTCTCTGAAACATCATATGTACCCCGGATGCGCCCTTTTTGGACAGATCTACACTGTCAACGCCAATCTTTATCATGCATTTGGTTACTTCCGCAATTCCCTCCTGAACTTCTTCATAAAGAATATAATGTTTTCCATTGCGAAAATAATATTCGCCCGGTGTGACAGTCTCAATCGGCTCATCTGCCTCACCGTCTCTTTTCTGAATCCCGCAAATTGTAATCAATACATCTTTTGTCATACTTTATCCTCATCTTTACATCATGCACATTTTTTGTGCTACCCCACATTGTAATCGTTTTTCCCTGATTATTCAAGCATACGATTCAGAAATCCAAGCATTTTAAAACGCACCTTATAATTTCCGCTTTCCAGAACTGCAGCATACTCCTCCGGCTCCAGCACTTCCCGCATTTTTTCCCCGGAGGCGGAATCTACCTCATACATGCTGTTTGCAAAGCAGAGATTTGGGTACATGACACACCACCAGTTATGTCCCTCTCCGGAACCGATTACAACACGTAATGCTTCATAAGTTCCGGATGGGAAGGTATAATCACCATAACTTTTCTCCGGAAATGCACAGGTTTCCAGTGCCGCATGTACTGGATAATCATAACCATTTTCACCGATCACTTTCGCTGCACAGGTTTCAATTTCCTGCAGGTTTTCCGTCACCACATCGGTACTTTCCTCCAGCGAATCAACATTTTGCAATTTTTCCGCCATCATGGTTCCCACACGGTCGCGGACGGCATATTTTAACGCCTGATCTGCCTGACTGTCGCTGTTTGCCAGCACATGGAAGCGCAATACTTTCTGTGACATCTCCCGCTGCAGCATTGCTGTGTGTATGGTTGTGGAAAGCAGTATGCAGGCTGCTGCCGCCAGACATACCGCAATAAATCTCTTTTTCATGGTTCTTCCTCTTCTCTTTCTATCTATATTTTATAAAATAATAATCATCTCATCCCTCACACAATCTGAGTCGACTGCCTGTGAAATTTGCTGTATGATCCTAATCGATATAAGCAAACATATTCTTTTCAGAATTATGTTACATTCTCAATGAGCTGATCTATATTCAGAGTCTTGCCATATTTTTCCGGTTTATTCCACAAACATTTATTTCACAAAAAGCCGGATTTTCAAATCCGAAAGATACTGCGCCGGATCTTCCCGGTATTGTTCCCACAGACTACGCTCCTGACCTGCCAGAAGCAAAAAGGAGTTTGCCACATCCATGCCGGCTTTCTTTTGCTGCATGATCAGAAATGTCAGCAGCTGATCTGCCAACTCCTTTTTTCCCTGCTGCTTACTGCTTTCCCGATCTTCACTCCAACTTAACGCACTCACGGTACTATTCCCTCTAACGATTACCGTCAGCAACGGATATTTGTTTCCCGCTTCATCCTCCTCCGCCGTAATCTTACGTTCTGTCTGTACCTGTTCCAGTGAGAACCGTGTTCCGTCCTGCATTGTAAAGGCGTAACGTTTTCTCTCATTTTGCAGCAACATCAGCTGCTCTCCTTCCTGCAGCGTCAGTTCTCCCATTGGCTGCAATCCAAACAACACATAAAATCCTCGAATCTGTGGCTTTTCCTCTTCGTCCGAAATCTCCAGCATCGGCACACACAACGTTTCATTCCTGTTATAATACTGACTCATCAGCGCTCCAACCGTCACCTGCGCTCCCTGTCGCACATCTTCCCACTCCTCTAACAAATCTTCCAGATAAATACCAAGGGACTCCGGCAGTTTCAGATCTTCTGAAAAAATATCCTTCAGTGGTTCTTTCGTCACCATTACATAGGTATTCCAAGCCGCATCCTGCTCCTCCTGAAAAAAATGCAACAATTGTTCTGTTTTGGTCGTATCTTCCAAAATTGCCTGATCCAGAATCAGCACTTTGAGGTGATTAAAGTCCGCATTTTTATTGCTGTTTGCTGACATCTGTTCCTTTCCATGAAACAGATCCTGTCCGCTTCCTTTCCAGAACATATCAGAAGACAGCGCATTTTCCGCTGCCTTTTCATCCTGCAGATCCGGATACGCCATATAAATTTCCAGATCATCTTCTGATGTTTTTTCCACGCCAAGAGCCAACGGAAACGCATGATTTTCCAGTTCATTTGCGCCACATCCCGTCAAAAAAATGAACCAGCAAATGATCATCACGATACCAATTCCATAAAAGAGATAGCGCTTTTCACTTTTCATACCCCTTTACTCCTTTTCTTCCTGTCTGATACGCTCTTTCAGACATGCCGTGATTGCCTGCACCATCGACAGAATGAGCAGCAAGGGCACAACAAACCATACACAGATCTGAAACATTCTTTCCGCACGATCCGTTGAATACAAAAAGCATAGCGCCATTGCTGCCATTGCCAAACTACAGATTCCTGTTGCCCTTGGTCTGCCCTTTGTTTTAAACAGCTTTTCCAAGGGTGCCGATGCGTAATACAACATCGAATTTAACAGGGCAAACAGGCAGAAAAACCAGATTCCCATCATCAGCGCATCCTGCCGCTCCAGAAAGTTTCCCGGCAGCTTGACCACCGCCATCAGATCAATAATCGGATAGGACAGATGGCTTAACAATCCCACCTGAAACACGCCAAGCAAAATCAGATATACGATTACATTCATCGTCACAACCGCACACAGACTCCGCCGTGCTGCGCGCAAAAGCTGTTCCGGATGGCTGCACTGACTTTTGCTGCGAAACGCCAACAGGGACAGTGAAAATATCCCAAAACACAGTAATGTTCCTTTTCCAAAATTTTGCCAGAAAGTGTCTGCCACCGGTGTCCAGTAATCTGTACACACACCACTACAAGCTGCCAGCAAGATAAAGATCAACGGAAGCACCAGAAGCCAAAATAAGATTTCATACACCCGAAGTCTGCTCTCTAATCCTTTCCACAGTCCCCAAAATGCCGCACCTGCCAGCGTCAGGACAATGATTGCTTCATAAGATTTTCCAAGCAGCTGTTCTTCAATTAGGGTTGTCAGAAGATACATCACGTAGGCGGCAATTCCCAGAAAAGCACTGATATAAACAATTTTTATTGCACATTCCAATACTTTTGTATTGCGATATTGTTCACTTGTATTGTTTTGTTTTACATTTGTACTGTAACGATTCCATACAACAGACAGCAGATATGTCAAAACACCTCCAAATAAAATGGCAAACACACCATCCGTCCCGCACAGACGCGCCAGTGCCGGCGGCAGCAACAATGTACTGATCCCAAGCATTTCCAGAAAAAGTGCACGACTGATCTGTCTGGCAGATACCTGTTGATTGTTCGAAAAAATAATCCGATCCCGCATTGTTTTCTTCTATCCCCTTCTAATATCTTCTATACCTGCTTGTAAAGCGGATATTCGCAATCCGCTTTCGCTACTTGCTCACGAACGCAGTCGCTTTGCGACCTGTCAGTGGGAGCTTTTAACTCCCACTGACATAAGCATCCCCCTTACCCACCGCTTAGTGCTCTACGCACTTTAAGCGGGGGAATGCTTATTCTGCGTTCAAATTGACCTTTTACACAAAGACCAATTCTTATTTTTTTCTATCGGTATGCCTGTCCCTATTCTTTCCTTGCCTTTTGATTCTCAGGCGAATACGGTTATTTCTTTTTGCATAGATCGGACGTCTGTGCAATGACCACAGAGGCGGTCGCATCAATGTATCCTGCTCATCCTTATATTCGCTGAGTTCCGCCCCAACAACCGGCATCAGATACGGAACACCAAAACTCTCCAGCTGTGCCAAATGAATGAGCAGCACTAAAATTCCCAGTAAAAATCCGTAAAATCCAAGTGCCGCTGCCAGACCGATAAAAGCAAATTTTAACAATCGGAAAGCCGTGGCAAAATCTTCATTCGGAATTGCAAAGGAGCACAATGCCGTAAATGCTACGACAATCACCACCATGGGACTGACGATATTCGCATCCACCGCCGCCTGTCCGATGATCAGTCCGCCCACGATTCCTATGGTATTTCCCATGGCTCCCGGCAGACGTACTCCCGCCTCCCGCAAAAGTTCAAAGGACAGCTCCATCAACAGAAGCTCCACCACCCCCGGAAACGGGACACCCTGCCGTGCTGCCGCAAAAGAAAGCAGCAATTTGGTCGGCAGCAGCTGTGTATGAAAATTTGTCATTGCAAGATACAATCCCGGCAGGATCATAGACAACACCGATGCTACATAGCGCAATGACCGGGTGAAAGTGGCAATTTCCCAACGGGTATAGTAATCATCTGTTGTTTTGATAAAAGAATTGTAATCTGTGGGAAAAATCAATGCCTCCGGAGAATGATCCGACAATAAGACTGCCCGTCCTTCCAATAATGCCATTACTGCCCGATCCGGTCTGCGGGTTGTCTGAAACTGTGGAAATGGCGAAAACCACTGGTTTTCTGTCAACTGTTCGATCACTCCGCTGTCCTGAACGCCGTCAATTTCAAACTGCCGCAAACGTTCCTGCATTTCCTCCACCACCGCATATCTGGTGATATTTTCCATGTACAGAATATCAACATTCGTATTACTCTGCCTTCCGCATTTGCACTCAGTCACTTTCAAATCCACCGACCGCAAACGTTTTCGAACCAATGCCGTATTCTGCTTGATCGATGTACCAAACCCTTCATTGCTTCCCCGCAATGCTTTTTCCGATTCTGTCTCCTGCAGAGACATCCCCGGATAGCCCTTGTCCGGAATCTTCAACGCCTGATTAAATCCATCCACAAAAAGAATCGAATCCCCTGTCAACATTCCGTTGGCAGCATCCAATAAGTTAGAAAACGGTGTCGCATCCGACATACCAAGGGCATTTTTTTCTAAAGTACTGCCCAGTTCTTCCGATGGCATTTCCTTCAACTCAGACAACATTTTTCCAAGCGCGGATTCCTGCAGCATATCCTTTCCGCCGGTGATCTCGATGTAACTCAAAAATGCTTTCACATCCATCTGTTTTCCCAGATACATCTCCCGCATTTTGATATCTGCACAATTCGAAAAACGTTGCTTCCACCAGACAATATTCTGTTCTATATCTTTGGAGACTTCTTTATCTTCTAACTGATTTTCATTTTCCAATTTTTTCTCCTCCATGTATATCTGCCTAAAAAAAGAGAGCAGGTATCAACCTACTCTCTAGTCTGTGCATTTTTTTCTGTTCTATTCTCTGAATTTGCCTTCTATTCCTGCTCACGAATAATCTTTTTCACTGCCTCTGCCTGATTGTGCAGATGCTTCTCCACATAAGAAACTGCCAGTTCCTGATCTTTCGCTTTCAGTGCATCATACATTTTCTGATGCTCCTCGATCAGACGCGGATAAATACCATCGTCTTTCAGATATTCCACACGGTAACGATACATCTGCTCACGCAAATTACTCAAAAGCTGCTGCAGCTTCGGATTGTTGGATGCTTTGTAAAGAATCTCATGGAATTTCACATCCGCCTTTGCCATCTCTACAAACTGACTGGATTTTGTTTTTTCTTCAAAATCCTCCATAGCAACTTTCAGTTCCTGTAAAGCTGCCGGTGTAATATTTTCACAGGACAGGCGTACTGCCAGTGCTTCCAGAGAAAGACGGATCTGTAATACATCTTCCATGTCTTTTTCTGTCATTTTTGCAACTTCCGCACCTTTTCTAGGAATAGTAACAGCAAGTCCTTCCTGCTCTAACATACGGATTGCCTCACGGATCGGTGTACGGCTTACGCCAAGCTTAGATGCAAGTTGTAACTCCATCAGACGCTCCCCCGGTTTCAGATCACCTTTCAGGATCGCACCACGCAATGTCTGAAAAACGACATCACGAAGTGGCAGATATGCATCCATCTGTAATTCCAAATTGTCTGTCATTTTTTATTCCCCCCCTCTTCTTCGTCGCTTATCTTCTGTTATTATGAATATCGGATGTGTATACATTTTTTGCAAGTCCGGACTGTTTCAATGCTTCGTATGCCCGACGGATCTCTTTCTCGTTCGGGAATAGGCCAAATACGGTCGGACCACTTCCACTCATCATGGCATTTAATGCACCATTCTCCAACATCAGTTTCTTAATATCCTCAATCACCGGATACATTGGAATCGTCACAGTTTCAAGAATATTTCCCATATGGGAAGCAACCTCTTTCAGGTCTTTTTGCTGGATACCATCGATCACGCCATCAATATCCGGATGCTCCATGCCGTCATATAATTTCAAACCTTCATAAACTGCTTTGGTAGATACAGAAATCGCCGGTTTTGCGATCAGCACCGGGCATTTCGGCATTGGCGGCAGTGCAGTCAGTTTTTCACCGATTCCCTCTGCCAGCGCAGTACCACGCATAATACAAAACGGAACATCTGCACCGATCTTCAGACCAAGTTCCATCAGTTTATTCTGTTTCAGACCAAGATTAAAAATACGATTCATTCCTACCAGCACTGCTGCTGCATCAGAACTTCCGCCTGCAAGACCAGCTGCTACCGGAATGAATTTCTGAAGAACGATCCTCACACCTTCTTTAATCTGAAACTCATCTTTCATCAGTTTTGCTGCACGGTATACTAAATTATCCTCATTTACCGGCAGATAATACAGATTGGTTTCCACATGAATATACGGAGATCTTGTTTTCTTGATCTCTACTCTGTCATACAGATGGATCGTCTGCATGACCATACGCACTTCGTGATAACCATCTTCCCGTTTTCCCAAAACATCCAGTCCAAGATTGATCTTGGCAAGTGCTTTTAAACTTATCTCGTCCATTTCTCATTCCTCGTTTCTCTCTATGCTATAACGAAAACGAAATCTTCAGCGTTCTTTGATGCTGTAAGATACAATTTTCGTATTTTGTATACATTCTTATGTATTATTTTATATACAATCCGTTAACTTGTCAATAAATTCTTGTTTGTCATTTAAGGAACAAGATGAAAAAATCCCAATGCAGGCACGACAGATTTCCTATCTTCGCTGCGCCGCCTATCTCCGACCGCTTCCGCGAACTCACCAACAGCAAAA
>URDN01000055.1 GCA_900546495.1 uncultured Lachnospiraceae bacterium | reverse complement strand
CGTGCCGGCATTGAAGTTTTTTCATCTTGTTCCTTAAACGACAAACAAGAATTTAAAGGCTAAATGAACCGGGAAATTAGGTATTCTGCCATTTCTGATGGTTCGTTCAAATCAAAGACAGGAAGATTTTTCGGTATGGGTTTATACGAAAAATCAGCAACATATGCAATGGTATTTTCTGGATTTCCTACGGGTGTCTCACTATAACCTTTGCGCAGCAGTTGGATTTTCGGCTGTGATCCGAATTTATATCCCTCAATCAGGATCAGATCGACACCTTGAATGGAAGATAGTAGCTGCTTCAGGGATGGTTCACCGGCGGTATGTCTGCTAATCTGTACAGTCTGTTCCGGACCGGTCAGAATCATGGTATCTGCACCAGCTTTTTGCAGACGGTAACTGTCTTTTCCGGGCTGATCAATTTCAAAACCATGAGCATCGTGTTTGATCAGTGCAATGCGAAGTTCTTTTTCTTTCAGACAGGCAACCAGTTTTTCAAGATAGGTTGTTTTTCCTGTGCCTGATTTTGCGGAGAATGAGACATAAGGAATAGTCTGTTCTGTTTGCGGAACAAAATCCGCGGGAAACAGTGCAGGTTGTCTTTCTGCAAGCATCTGTAAGGCATGATAGTAGGATGACATATCATTCATATTATAAAAGTGCTCCTGTGGAACAAGAATGTCAGCAATGATGGTGTGTTCCGGTGTCAGAAGCTGACGCAGGCGGTAATTTTCCTCCTGTATGATATGCTTGATGTTCGGAAGACAGGTCTTTGCATAAGCGGCAGAAAGCGGCTGTTTGCCTCGAGTCGGATGCATAAGCACGCAGGCATATTTTGCAGGATCAGTGACAATGGATTGCGCTAACATCTGGCATAAGGAAAGAGCGGCATCTGTGTTTGTGAAGGGGGCATCTACCGGTGTGAAAAACAATAGATCTTCAGAAACAGCAGAAAGACAGCTGTATAATCCACCCAGAGGACCAATTTTTTCAACGCGGTCAGGAATAGCGGTACAGTTTAGTTTCGCTGCCTGATTAATCCAAAAATCCGTCATTTCCGGAACGGATAAATATATTTTTTTGAAATTCGGGCGAAAGCGGCGCACCTGATATTCAATCAGGGTGTATTTACCAAAAGGCAGGAAAGCCTTGTTTGTGCCCATACGTGTGCTGAGTCCTCCGCATAGAAGGACAAGTGCGTGTGTCATATGATGAATCTCCTTGATTCGTTCAAATAAAAAATAATTGAAAGAAATATTCTTTTGTGCTATCCTAAGTTCACGCAGTTATGATTCCTGTATAACTGTACAAGTATCTTTAGAACCATAAGGTTTCAGAAATTCGGAAGCTCATATATCGAGTATATTCCAAATGATGAATAAAAAGCAATAGAAAAATGGGAGAGTTTGTACTTTACAATTACTTATAGCAATTTAAATTTACAGGTAGGAGAAAATTATGCGTCTTACAACGTTATGTTACATAGAAAAAGATGAAAAATACCTGATGCTTCACCGAACGAAAAAGAAAAATGACGAGAATCATGACAAATGGATCGGTGTCGGCGGAAAGTTTGAGCCAGGAGAATCACCGGATGAGTGTGTGATCCGTGAAGTAAAAGAGGAAACGGGGCTGACTCTGACGAAATATCAGTTTCGCGGGATTGTAACGTTCTGTTCGGATGAATGGGAAGATGAATATATGCATCTTTTTACTGCAACGGAATTTGAGGGCGATTTGATTGAGTGTAACGAGGGTACCCTAGAATGGGTAGGCAAGGAAGCGGTGTTATCGCTTCCAACCTGGGAAGGCGATCATCTGTTTTTAGAACGTCTGCTATCTGGAAATCCGGCATTTTTTTCGTTAAAAGTCGAGTATGAAGGGGAAAGATTGGCGAAGTGGAAATTTTTTTCATAAAGGTGAAAAAAGTACTTGCGCTTTGTGTAAGGCAAAGGGATAAGATATGACCATGGTTGATCAATCAAATTACTTTGAACTGACAGATTCTGTAAATCGGAGATCATGTCTATGGTTGGTCTGGCATAAATCTGATATTTGAGTATGAGCATGAAGTGTAAAAAATACAGGCCAAATGATATAAGGATATAATGCAAAGAAATAATAAAAAGACAGATTTGTTTCTATTGTTTGAGATAGAGGCAAATCTGTCTTTTGGCTATTTGATGATTAAATTCCGGAATAATTAATGTTCACATTTCCAGAAAAATGCGCTGTACGGCGGAAGTTCACTGCCACCACCGAAATCATGTTTGTTTCCGGTGATTAGATCAACGGCAGTACCACATCCGGCATCAAAATGAGCGGTATACGGTTCACCATCTGCATTGATGGCAACCAGAACACGTTCAGAATCTGTTTTTCGCTCAAAAATGCACTGACGGTTTGTCAGTACAACAGAACGGAAATCACCGTAATTTAACGCATTGCTTCCTTTTTTTGCAACAGCAAGTTTGGAAATCCATGTGGTCAGATCATTTTCTATTGGCGCGTCGAAGCAGGCGCGTAATGCCGGATCACCGTCACTTTTGTTTGCTTTTGCACCCCATTCGCTTCCGTAGTAGACGCATGGGATACCCGGCATACCAAAACAAAGGGCATAGATCAGCGGAAGATGATACTCATTGGTCAGATTGCTGGCAATACGGCTGACATCGTGATTGTCTACAAAGCAGAGCAAATGTTTGCCGCGGTAAAGTGTCCAGTTTTCCGGACCGAACTGACGCAGGAGAGAGTGTACGATCTCAAACATATTCATGGAGTTGAAGCTGGAGAACAGTCCCTTGTAGCACTCATAGTTTGTGGCAGAATGCAGCATGGAATCGTTCATCAGGCGGTTGTAATCACCGTGAAGCATTTCACCTACCAGGAAGAAGTCAGGTTTCAGACTGTCACAGAAAGCCCGGAGTTCCCGGACAAAATTTTCATCCAGACAGTAGGCAACATCCAGACGCAGACCGTCGATATCAAATTCCTTCACCCAGCTTCGGATGCTGTCAAAAATATGTTGTTTGACATCTGGGTGACAGAGGTTTAATTTTACGAGGTCATAATTGCCTTCCCAGCCCTCATACCAGAGCCCGTCATTGTAGTTGGAATTGCCGTCAAAACTGATATGAAACCAGTCTTTGTACGGGGAATCCCAGCGTTTTTCCAGCACATCCTGAAATGCCCAGAATCCACGACCGACATGATTGAACACACCGTCCAGTACGACTTTGATTCCCTCCTTGTGCAATGCCTGGCAGACATCGGCAAAATCTTCGTTTGTGCCCAGACGCACATCAATTTTCCGAAAATTTCTGGTATTGTATCCATGCGTATCAGATTCAAATACCGGTGAAAAATAAATGGCATTCGCACCGAGATTTTTGATGTGTGGAATCCAGTCGATGACCTTCCGGATGCGAGGTGTCAGTACACCGTCATTTTCAAAAGGTGCTCCGCAGAAGCCCAATGGATAAATTTGATAAAATACACTTTCGTAAGCCCACATAATTCAAGCCCTCATTTCTTAATACTCATTTTTAATTGTAAAACCTGTATAAAAAGTCTCTATCTGCGCAGAGCCATTTTGCCGGACAGATACAGACTTTATGACAATACTTATGATAATTCTTTTGCGTCCACATCGATGAGAGAGGAAGTACAGTTCGGACAGCGTGTTGCCTCGATGCTGATCTCAGACATACAGTATGGACATTTCTTTGTGGTCGGTTCTGCCGGAGTTTTCGTTGCCGGTTTCCGCAGTTTGTTTAAAAACTTCACGATACAGAAAACAACCAGTGCCATGATGATAAAGTTGATCACATTGGAAATGAAGGAGCCATATTTGAATACAGCGGCACCTGCTTTTTCCGCGGCGTCTAACGTTTCATAATGGGAACCGTCCAGGGTAATAAACAGATTGGAAAAATCGATCTTTCCTGTGAAAATTCCGAGAATAGGATTGATGATGTCATTTACCAGAGAATTTACGATGCCGGTAAATGCACTGCCGATGATCATACCAATGGCAAGATCCATCATGTTGCCTTTCAGGGCAAACTCTTTGAATTCCTGAATGAATTTTTTCATATCTTACATACCCTCCTTATGTATGGCGATGTGATTTGAATGCAGAATAAGCAAAGCAACTGCGTTCATGAGCAAGTAGTGAAAGCAGATTGTGAATGTCCGCTTTACAAAGATTATCGCAACTATAATACCAATAGTATATCATAGGTTATTGGCTTTGTGTACAAGAGAAGCGCGAAAATATGGCATTTTCTGAGCAAATTGTGGAAAATATAGTTATACAACTGGTAAGACCAGAATTAGTGATGACAAATAGCAAACGCTGTGCTACACTTGATGTCAGAAAATAATGCATAATATATGATTTTAATTATTAAAGAGTGAGATTTGACAGCAGATCAATGGCTGTCGGAAACGGGAGCATAAAACTATGACAATTGTAACTACGATGTGTAAATTATTAATTGCAATGCTGATTGGTTTCTATTTGTTTAAGAAGAATATATTGACCAAAGAAGTAAATGCAAAACTTTCCAGTATGATCGTGCAGATCACCTGTCCATGCATTATTTTAAACAGTCTTTCCACGGTGTCACACGACGATACCGGTATGGTATTGAAACTGTTTCTGGCAGGTGTGGTAATGTATGTGATCTTCCCAATCATGGCCTGGATCATTACAAAAATTATGCGTGTGCCGGCACATCTGCGTGGAACATACATGTGTATGCTTATTTTTTCAAACAATTCTTTCATGGGGTATCCGGTTGTGCAGGCTCTGTATGGCGACAGCGCGATTTTTTATATCACAATTTTTAACATGCCGTTCAGTATTCTGTTTTTCTCCATGGGACTGCATTTGTTGAAAAAAGATGCGGCTATCGCGTCCGGAAACTTTGTAAAGGAAAAATTGAATCTCCGCAGTTTTATCAATAATGGAATCATTGCTTCCGTTGCGTCACTGGTTATTTATTTTGCCAATATTCCGATGCCGGATATTTTTTATGCCTGTGTTGGATTTGTCGGAAATATCACGACACCGTTGTCAATGATCATCATCGGTGCGTCCATGGCGGCTGCATCTCTTGGTGATATCAAAAAAGAAAAAGCAATCTGGCCGATGCTTCCAATCCGTCTGGCAGTGATGCCAGTGATTGTGTGGTTATTTATGCATCTGGTTACAAAAGACGTGACACTGATCAATATCTGTACCATCGGTGCAGGCATGCCGGTAGCGTCCCTTGTTGCCATGGGGGCAGCACCTTATCCGAGACAGAGTCGGTCGGCATCTATTGGTGTGGCGATTTCTACCATCGTGTCACTGGTGACGATACCGATCATGGCGGTGTTGCTCGGTGCGTAAATCTTGTTTGTCGTTGTAAAGGGCAAAATGAAATGAACTCCAAAAAGAACATGAAAAATTTTCTGTGTCTGTTGCGTTGCTTATCTCCGACCGCTCCCGCGAACTCACCCGCAAAACCGGCGGGTTCAAACACACTCACGCGGTCGGGCTAGACACAACAGACACAACTAAAATTTTCCAACTATTCTTTTTTGGAGTTCATTTCATTTATGCCTTAAACGACAAACAAGAATTCAGCTGGCAAAAATACCGTTCCAGTGGTACAATGTCTGACATAGAGCAAAAGTTATCATGAGGAGGAGCGTATCATGTATCAGGCAAAAGAGACAAGATATGACAAAATGGTGTACAACCGTTGCGGTAACAGTGGTCTGAAACTGCCGGAAGTTTCCCTTGGATTCTGGCACAATTTCGGGGACACCGGGGTTTACGAAAATATGCGCCAGATGGTATTTACCGCTTTTGATAATGGCATCACACATTTTGATCTGGCAAATAATTATGGTCCGGAGTACGGCAGTGCAGAGGCAAATGTCGGAAAACTCTTGAAGGAGAATTTCCGACCATACCGTGACGAGCTGATCATCAGTACCAAAGCCGGTTACGATATGTGGAAAGGTCCCTATGGCGACTGGGGCAGTCGCAAATATCTGTTGGCAAGTTTGGATCAGAGTCTGCAGAGACTGGGACTTGATTACGTGGATATTTATTATCATCATCGGATGGATCCGAATACACCGCTGGAGGAGACCATGGGTGCTCTGGATCAGGCGGTAAAAAGTGGAAAGGCACTGTATGCAGGTATTTCCAATTATGACGGTGAGACAATGAGGCGTGCGGCAGCAATCATGAGAGATCTGCATTGTCCGTTTGTTATTAATCAGAATCGTTATTCTATTTTTGACCGTACTATTGAACAGAACGGTTTAAAGCAGGCAGCGCAGGAAGAGGGCAAGGGAATCATTGCATTCAGTCCGTTGGCACAGGGCATGCTGACAGATCGTTATCTGAATGGTATTCCGGCAGACAGCCGTGTCAATACCGATGGTCGTTTCCTGAAAAAAGAGCAGTTTACGGACAGTAAGATTCATCAGATTCAGGCGCTGAATGAAATCGCAAAACAGCGTGGTGAAAGTCTGGCGCAGATGGCACTGAAATGGGTATTAAAAGATGATGTTGTGACAAGTGTCCTGATCGGAGCATCCAAACCGCAGCAGATTCTGGATAATATAAAAGTCATTGAAAGTGCAGGATTTACGGATGAAGAGATCCGAAAGATTGACGAGATTTCCGGAAACTAAAATATATCTGATAAAAAACAAATAAGAGAAAGAAGAAGGGGAGCAGGTGGAAACATCTGCTTTCCTTTTAAAAATCAGTGACAGGAGTAAAAGAAAAATAAGATGTGGATGATAATATGTATTATTGTGGCAGTGATCCTGCTAGGGTGGATCGGTATCGGATATGTGGGATTCAAGACTGCGATCTGCCGTGGACATGAATTGGATATCAACGACCGGGAAGCGTTAAAAGGGACCGCCTGGGATCAGTATTATGACGAGATTCAGGAAGGAATTGTCTGGATCAGTCAGCAGGAAGCAGAAGATATCTACATTCAGTCCGAGGATGGTTTAAAATTACATGCGCGTCTGATGGATCAGTCCGGCGCCAAGGGAACGGTACTCATGTTTCATGGTTATCGCACACATCCGGAGGTGGATTTTTCTGCATCTTCTTATGTGTATTATGAATGTGGAAACAGAATTGTACATATTGACCAACGTGCTGCCGGTGAAAGTGAAGGAAAATACATTGGATTTGGTGTGTTGGAAAGCCGGGACTGCTGTCTCTGGGCACAGTATATCGCGAATCGTTTCGGAACCGATCAGAAGATTATACTGGCAGGATTGTCCATGGGAGCTTCTACGGTGCTGATGGCGACCGCCCACCATGAAGACAGACGTGTTCGAATCAATTGCTCCCCGGAAGAACCTATGGAAGTGAGCATGACGCTTCCAAAAAATGTTACCGGCATCGTTGCCGACAGTGCATTTTCTTCCCCCTATGATATTATCAAAAAGCGAATTCGGACGACTTATCATTGCAATGGAAGGCTGCTTACTATTGCAATTGGCATCTGGAGCCGTATGCTGGCACATTATTCGTTAAAGGAATTGTCTGTACCGGATGTGATGAAACATAATACAATTCCGGTGCTGTTGGTGCATGGAACCGAAGACAGTAATGTTCCGGTGGAAATGACGGTGAAAATTGCCGAAAACTGTCAGGCACCAAAGCAGGTGCTTCTGGTAAAGGGGGCAGAGCATGGAACTGGATATCTGGTGGATAATGAGGCTTATAAAAAGGCGCTTCAGGAGTTTTGTTCCTGAGGTGTTTTGGGTTAATGAAAGAAATTGTCTGTTTTTGGTTAAACTGCTTTTGGTTGTGTAAAGTATTGTATATGTAGTATGAACAGAGGTTGACTCTCCGATTGCGGATGAAATTGCTGTTTCAGGTGTGACATTGTTATTTTCGTATGGTATACTGAAACACAGGGAAAATAAAAAGACGATAAAAGGAGCAATGCAATGATAAGGGTAGGAATTATTACAGCCAGCGATAAGGGATACCGCGGAGAACGTGAAGATCTCAGTGGGGCAAAAATCGCTGAAATCATGGAACAGCATGGCTATGAGATTGCTAAAAAAGTGATTTTGCCGGATGATCAGCAGATGCTGTCAGCGGAAATGATTGCCATGAGTGAAGAAAATATTCAGCTTGTACTGACGACGGGTGGAACCGGTTTTTCCAAAAGAGACGTGACACCGGAAGCAACCAAAGCGGTGATTGAACGGGAAGTGCCGGGCATTCCGATAGCAATTTTACAATATTCTCTGACGATCACAGAACGTGCGATGCTGTCACGGGCAGCAGCCGGTATTCGTGGAGAGACATTGATCGTCAATCTGCCGGGCAGTCCGAAGGCAGTGGATGAGGCATTGAACTATGTTTTGCCATCTTTAAAGCATGGATTGGATATTTTGCTTGGAAATGATGCTGAGTGCGCACGAAAATAGTTATTTCATTATTAATGTGTGTGTGAATTATGTATGTAAATTAAATATGGAAAACATAGAATGGGCATACGAAAAAGTGAGCCCATTAGCTTATAATAAAAGTTTAGGAGATATTAGGATATTATGAAACTGATCAAGACAGAAGACGCGGTAGGACATGTACTCTGCCACGATATTACACAGATTATCAAAGGTGTGACCAAAGATGCGGTGTTTCGCAAAGGTCATGTAGTGACAGAAGAAGATATTCCGGTGCTTTTATCTGTTGGAAAAGAGCATCTGTATGTATGGGAAAAGGATGATACCAAGTGGCACGAAAACGAAGCTGCTGAGATTCTATACGACATCTGTGCAGGTACAAACATGCATCCGTCCGGTATCAAAGAGGGAAAAATCGAACTGATCGCGGATATAGATGGCGTATTAAAAATCCGCAGAGATGCGTTGGTGGCAGTAAACAGCCTTGGAGAGATGATGATCGCATCCCGTCATGGCGATTTCCCGGTAAAAGTGGGAGATAAGCTGGCAGGAACCAGAATCATTCCGTTGGTGATTGAAAAAGAAAAAATGGAGCGCGCGAAAGAAGTTGGCGGAACGGAACCAATTTTCGAGATCCTTCCATATAAAAAGAAAAAATATGGCATTGTCACAACCGGAAGCGAAGTGTTCAAGGGACGGATCAAAGACACCTTCAGTCCGGTGATTCGTGAAAAACTGGCAGAGTTCCCATCAGAAGAAATTGACCAGATCTATGTAGATGATGAAAAAGAGCATATTCTGGAAGCAATTCAGAAACAGATTGCAGCAGGCGCGGAACTGATTATCTGTACCGGCGGTATGAGTGTCGATCCGGATGACTGTACGCCATGGGCAATTATGTCCACCGGAGCCAGAGTCGTAAGCTATGGCGCACCGGTACTTCCGGGTGCGATGATGCTTGTTTCTTATTATACGAATGAAGCAGACGGTAGAGTGATCCCAATCCTTGGACTTCCGGGCTGCGTGATGTATGCAAAACGTACCATTTTTGATCTGGTATTGCCACGGATAATGGCAGGTGATGAGATTACCGCAGAGGATATTGCAAAACTTGGCGAGGGTGGTCTGTGCCTGAACTGCAACGTCTGTACCTTCCCAAATTGTGGCTTTGGAAAGTAGTATTACAGTTCACTCATTATGTGTATTCAGATATCGATCACGCTTGCATGAGGAGATAACTGGATACATAATGATGAGTGAACTGCAAACTGTAATAAGAAGTTAAGGAGTTGGAATCATGGCAGAATTAACACATATCAATGAGCAGGGCAGGGCAAAAATGGTTGATGTATCGGAGAAAGCCGACACAAAACGAATCGGCATTGCCTCCGGACGTATCTGCATGCAGCCGGAGACCTTTACCCTGATCACAGATGGAAAAATAAAAAAAGGTGATGTACTGGCAGTTGCGCAGGTAGCCGGGATCATGGCAGCAAAAAAAACATGGGAGATCATTCCAATGTGCCATCCGTTATTACTCACCGGTGTAGACATTCATTTTGAACTACATCCGGAAGTATCGGAGATCGAAGCCATTGCTTCCGTGCGAACCACCGGAAAGACCGGAATCGAGATGGAAGCACTGCATGCAGTCTCCGCGGCATTGTTAACAGTTTACGACATGTGCAAGGCAGTAGACCGCGGTATGGTGATCAAAGACATCCTGTTGTTAGAAAAAGATGGCGGAAAATCCGGTCATTATGTAAGAAGTTAAGAAAAACTAACTAAATGAGAAAACACTATCATTAACCCTCTTGACGGATCAAGAGGGTTAAAGTATACTAACCACATACAAAAGATATCTGAGCAAACAACTAGGATATCGTAGATAGAATATCAGGCGGATAAAGGCTCCGCCTTCTTTTAAGAATATGGGTTAGAAAATACTAATAAAAAATGGAGGAGGCTAACATGAGCATTGTAATTATTGGTGGACATGAAAGAATGGAAACACAGTATAAACAGATCTGCAAGCAGTATAAATGTAAAGCAAAAGTATTTACCAAAATGAAAACAGATCTGAAAAATAAAATTGGCAGCCCAGATCTGCTGATCCTTTTCACATCTACGGTTTCTCACAAAATGGTACATTGTGCAGTTGCAGAAGCAGAGCGCAAAAATATTGTCGTTGAGCGTTCCCATAGCAGCAGCGCCAGCGCATTAAACGGAATCCTTGAGCAGTACGCTTAATTTTAAAACAAAGTATAGAAAAAAGTATAGAAAAGAAGAAATAAGAACAAAATAGCTCATAGCGAAAACAAAAAGCGTAAATAATATTTCTCAAATGATTAATACATTCAATATATGAAATGAGAGAAATATGACAATAAGGGGAGTATTTAATATATAGGAGGATACAAGACATGCCAACAGAAGCCGTATTACATCGACTTTCCAGCAGAAAGATGACAGAAAGCCTGATGATGCAGATCATCCTGCATTGTGCACCAGTGTTAAAAAATGTAAAAATGTCATCCATGTTTACCGTTCCGGCGGCATATCTGAAATTCGTACGTTCCGTATTTAAAAATACCGGGATCAAAGTCAGATGTTTTTGTCAGGGAATTGGGCGTGCAGTCGTTTACGTGTACCGGGAACGGGAAGTACAGCAATGTCTGGCAGATCCGCAGGTCATAGCATTTTTACATACATATGGTTATGAAAGTACCGATGTGGATGTTTGTCTGAACTATCTAAGCCAGAGAGTTTCTCTGTCAGCACAGGGAGCAGAAAGCTATCCGCATGAAATGGGAATCTTCCTTGGATATCCGCTGGAAGATGTCAGAGGTTTTATCCTTCATGAAGGAAAAGACAGCTGCTACACCGGATACTGGAAAGTATATGGCGATGTCGAGCAGGCGAAACAGACTTTTCAGGTTTACGATAATGCAAAAGAGTGTGCCGTTGTAGAATTTATGGCAGGAAAACAGATGAAAGAGATTGCCTGTTAAAAAACACATAAGAAACTGAGAAAATGTGGTAATGACAACGGACGAAAAAGTAAAAACGTTTCATACTGTATATAAGCCAACGGATACTGGTTCTCAGCAGCGGGGCTATGTGCAGCATAAAATAAAAAAGTTAAATTAAGGAGACAAAGAAAATGGCAGAAGTAAAAATCATTTACTGGAGTGGTACAGGAAATACAGCAGCAATGGCACAGAGCGTTGCAGATGGTGTTGCAGCAGCAGGTGCTGAGGCAAAGATCATTCCGGTTGAGAATGCAAGTGCAGCAGATATCGCAGATGTAAAAGCATTTGCACTTGGGTGCCCATCTATGGGAGCAGAACAGTTAGAGGAATCTTCCATGGAACCGTTCGTAGATGAAATCCTTGGCAGTGTATCCGGCAAAAAAATCCTCTTATTCGGTTCTTATGGATGGGGAGATGGCGAATGGATGCGTAACTGGGTTGAACAGATGACAGGCGCAGGTGCAGAGATGATTGAAGCAGAAGGTATCATCGCAAACGAAGCACCGGATGCAGATGCTCAGGCAGCATGCGAAGCAGCAGGAAAAGCTTTAGCTGCAAATGCATAAATAATATACAATGTGCAGATCATACTACAATAATATTTAACCCCTGAATAAATTGGTTGAAAACCACCCTTTCAAAAAGAGATGGACCGTCGTTCCCGGATCACGCTGGCGAATGGCGGTCTTTTACGTTAAAAATTTCACACGACAAATCGTTGAAGTCTGGGTATTGCTTTTTTGCAAAATCTGGGCTATGATAGAAAAAGATTTTTCGCCAGAGAGAGTAAATGGGAAAAATCGAGTTGGGAACCTACGAAACAGGAGGAAAAAAGTGATGAATTTAGAAGAATTAAAAGTAGTTGATGCAGATGTCGCTGCAGCCATCGAAGCAGAGCTGGACCGTCAGAACAGCCACATCGAGCTGATCGCATCCGAGAACTGGGTCAGTGACGCAGTTATGGAAGCACAGGGAAGCATCATGACAAATAAATATGCAGAGGGTTATCCGGGAAAACGTTATTATGGCGGATGCCAGTGTGTAGATATCGTTGAGAATCTCGCCATTGAGCGTGCAAAAGAATTATTTGACGCTGAGTACGTTAACGTACAGCCACATTCCGGTGCACAGGCAAACATGGCAGTACAGTTCGCATTGCTTCAGCTGGGTGATACCGTAATGGGTATGAACTTAGATCATGGCGGACATCTGACACACGGAAGCCCGGTAAACTTCTCCGGAACATACTTCCACATCGTACCTTACGGTGTAAACGATGAAGGCTTCATCGATTACGATAAAGTAGAAGAGATTGCTATGGAGTGCAAACCGAAAATGATCATCGCAGGCGCAAGTGCTTATGCAAGAACCATTGATTTTGCACGTTTCCGTGACATCGCAGACAAATGCGGCGCATACCTCATGGTAGATATGGCACACATCGCAGGTCTGGTAGCTGCAGGACTTCATCCAAGCCCAATCCACTATGCAGACGTTGTTACAACTACAACTCATAAAACACTGCGTGGACCAAGAGGCGGTATGATCCTTGTTTCCAAAGAGTCCATGGAGAAAAATAACTTCAACTTCAATAAAGCAGTATTCCCGGGAATCCAGGGTGGACCGCTGATGCATGTCATCGCAGCCAAAGCTGTTTGCTTCAAAGAGGCACTTCAGGATAGCTTCAAGACCTATCAGCAGGGTATCGTAGATAACGCACAGGCACTTTGCAAAGGACTGATGAACCGCGGTATCAAGATCGTATCCGGCGGTACAGACAATCACCTGATGCTGGTTGACCTGACACCGTTTGACCTGACAGGAAAAGCCATCGAGAAACTTCTGGATGAGGCTCATATCACAGCAAACAAGAACACTATCCCGAACGATCCGAAATCCCCGTTTGTAACAAGTGGTATCCGTCTTGGAACACCGTCCGTTACATCCAGAGGCATGAACACAGAGGATATGGATCAAATCGCTGAGGCAATCTCCATCGTTATTAAAGAAGGCGAAGAAGGCGTTGCAAAAGCACGTGCGATCGTTGATGCGCTGACAGAGAAATATCCGTTGAAAAAATAATTGGTATAATATAAGAATGATATTAAAAACTCCCGATTTTTCGAAATTGGGAGTTTTTTGAACGCAGAATAAGCATTCCCCCGCTTCAAGTGCGTGGAGCACTAAGCGGTGGGTAAGGGGGATGCTTATGTCAGTGGGAGTTAAAAGCTCC
>URDN01000054.1 GCA_900546495.1 uncultured Lachnospiraceae bacterium | reverse complement strand
ACCGCTTAGTGCTCTACGCACTTGAAGCGGGGGAATGCTTATTCTGCGTTCAAAAGACTGAGCAGAATTGCTACTACTCTGCTCAGTCTCATATTCCAGAAAAATCGGATAATGGGATAACACCAAGCCTCATCCCGTTTCTAACACCTTCTTTTTGTATTTCTCGGTAATCTCATGAGTAATCTGTTCACGAGTCTTTTCACCAGATGCCATAGCCCATAAATTTTTGTAGCAATCGCGTGATAACATCATGTTTTCTACAGCCATAGTCGCTATAACCTGTTCTATCATTTTTTCCTGTTTAGGTTTTATTGTTTTGTTTGACATAATATATTTCTCCTCATAAAAAAGTACCTACCAACTCTACTTTTCTGCGCCTGTCATGATTTCCTCCAGGGTTCGTGGTGTATAATCCATATAAGACAGCATACATCCCACGTTGAATGCTCTCAAATCTTTATCATATACATGACGGCAGTCATTCTCTTTCATCTGTTTTAAACACTGCTGATAAAATTGATCTTCTGCACTCACATGTGTATGTCCATATAATAAAATTTTTCCACGCCCCATATTTTTCCATGAAAAAATCGGATAATGAGATAACACCAAGCCAAACTTTTCTTTTCCAACAGAATCATGAATCTCTTTATAATCACAAATTTCTGCAAACAGCTGTTGATAACGATAATCCGATACATCATCATGATTTCCCCTGATCAGCACCTTTCTGCCCTTCAGGCGTGCAACAAATGCAATCAGGTCTTCGTTTTTGCCCCGCATGCTCACATCGCCCAAAATATACACATAATCGCCATTCATCACCCGGTCATTCCAGTTTTTCAAAATCGTATCATGCATCTGCTGCACCGACTCAAAGGGACGCTGGTCAAAATGGATCGCATTTTCATGAAACAAATGCAGATCACTGATATAATATTTCATTTTTCTCTACCCTCTTTTCTCACCTAGTGTCTGTTCTACCGCATCGTACCTTTTTGTAAATAGCCTGGATATGTAATCGCAGAATCTTTCTTTAGCAAGTTACAAATCCAATCCTTTCTTAACTTCCACGAATTTTACGCCTAAAAAAGACGTATAATTTCTTTCATTCCTCGGTGTGCTGTATATTGCAAATTCTATTTGTAAGACAAGTATACTCCAGTTTTCTCTTCTAATCATTAACCCATTGGTTTACTTTTTATTCTCCTTATTAATTATCCAGCTATATCTCATCAAAATCCTCAAACATAATTCGAATCCCCATGGATTCTGTCTCCACATGATAATGTCCTGCATACCACTCTGAAAAATCCAAACGATCATAAACCGTCTGCAGCCACTCTTCTGTCCCTTTATCCACAGTAATCGGTTCCTTTCGCGGCTTGAACGCCCAGGTTGGCTCAGCCTTAATTGGAACAGTATGTGACAAAATGATGTCCATTTTCCACCCAGCTTTTCCCAGCTGTTGCTCCACAAACTGCTTAATCGTATCGTCCGGCTGTTCCGATGCAAACCACTGAAGTCCATGACTGATGCGATAATCCTTGTTTACCGTACCGGCGCCACCGATCGGCATCACAGATTTTCCGTTAAAATCATAAATCTCCCCGTCTTTTGCAAACAAAATATTCGGATATTTTTCTTCTTTGTATACAAGACCGCCATGCCATGGCACCAGTTTGTAATCCGCCGGAGATTCCCATGGCCGGCCTTCATGATTGCCGTGTATACAGAAACAGGTAATCGGTATTCTGGCAACACGTTCTTTTAGTTTTTCATCTTTCGGACTCAGCCAGTAATTAATACCAGAGTCCCCAAGGATAATCATAACATCGTCTGTCGTAGTGTGATACTCCAGGCAGAATTCTTCCACCCGGTCAAATTTTTTGTGTGTATCTCCTGTAATGTAGAAATGCAAAAACTGTTCCTCCCATGTGCTTTTGTTCTTTTAGTATCCTTATTTTCAGGAATAATGTCAATAAAAAGAGGAACAATATCATTTGCTTTTTGATATTGTTCCTCTGTATCGTTCTTTTCTTATTGCATTTTGCTATATGCTAAGCAGTTCAACTCACCATCTCACTATTTATGGAAACAGCAAAACTCTTGTTTCTGCTAGAATTTCAAGCGGTGAATTTCCTGCTTTCCGCTCTTCTGTGCCCCGCGTGCATAGTCAAACTTCGGATAACCGAATCCCATGGCCGTTGCCACGAAGTGATCTTCCGGAATACCAAGTTTTGCCCATACATCCGGCATCAGTTTCATAACATTCATTGGAAAACCAAGGTACACGCAGCCAAGTCCTTTTGACTCGCATAACAGTTCAAAATAAGCCAGTGTAATTCCCACTTCCACTGCTGCGGAACCAAACTTTTTCGGCATATGTGGAATAATGACATGTGGTGCAGAGCAGAAATAAATATCTCCGTTCATGGCCTGCGGTCCTCGGGATTCCATAATTGCGTAGGATTCCTCATCCCAGGAATACGGATAGATTCCCTGTTTTTTCAGATCTTCTACTCCTTCACAAATCATCTTACGCAGTTTGTCCAATTCTGCACGGTCATCAATAACGGTAAACTCCATTTTCTGCTTATTTCCGCCAGTCGGAGTTGCCTCCAATGCTGCAAGCAGCTCATTCAAAAGTTCCGGATCCACATTTTCGTCTTTGTAGTGACGGCAGGAACGGCGGCTGCAGACCAGACGCTCCAGATCCGTAGCGATCGCATCACTCGGTAAAGGAAGACTATCTTCCGGCTTTTTACCAAGTACACTGATTGCGCCGTTCGGACAGACAGTCAGACAATGCTGACATCCCCAGCAACCGTACCAATCCATACTTTTTACCGGTTTCAGGCCTGGTTTTTTATGTTCATTCATTTCAATCAGCATAGACGGACAGGCAAGCTGACACAAACCACAGCCCACACATTTACTCTCGTCTACACGAAACTGTGTATCAATTAAACTCATTGTTGGGTTCCTCCTGTTTTTTATTTTATATTTGTGTGGCTTAAAATTTACTTTTTAGGTATTAGAGCGAACTTCTGTATTTTGTCTCAGCCGCTAACAATCGCTCCTTGAGAAAAAATACAGAAGTTCTCAATTCACACAGAGATATTTGTAAATTTTTGCGCCACACAGCACTTCGTGACATCACACACATTTACCGTTACAATAAAAAACAACCTTAGTTATTTACGTAGTTTTGTATTGTAACGTGAATTTATGGTTAGCAAAACATATATGGTGCCAGGCAGGCAATCTTTCCTCGGCAAGCGATTGTTAGCTGCAGAGGTAAGATTGATGACTGGCGCCTTCACTACCTAAATACCAAAACCACACAATTACCCGAAAACGTTTTATATAATATAAACCCAGTTCTCATCCTGATCTAAATTACTGATCTCCATGGTCGTCTTTCCACCCTGCTTGAACTGCAATTCCTGTCCTTTAATGCTGACAGTCGTTCCCGCCGGAATAGATTTCGTAATAAACGCATTACCACCAATGACAGAATCTCTTCCAATAACCGTCTCACCGCCAAGAATGGAAGCCCCGGAATAAATCGTCACATTATCCTCAATGGTAGGATGACGTTTTGCATTTTTCAGCTTCTGACCACCTCTGGTAGACAGCGCGCCAAGGGTAACACCCTGATAAATTTTTACATTGTCACCAATAATCGTTGTCTCACCAACTACAATACCGGTACCATGATCGATAAAGAAATGTTTTCCGATCGTTGCACCCGGATGAATATCAATTCCGGTTATACTGTGTGCATACTCTGTCATAATACGCGGAATCAACGGCACAGAACGGATAAACAGCTCATGTGCCAGACGGTTGATGGTAATGGCAAATAATCCCGGATAAGCCAGAATGATCTCACCGTAGCTGTTTGCTGCCGGATCTCCCTCTAAGGCTGCCTGCAGATCCCCTTCCAGATATTCACGGATCTTCGGAATCTGACGCAGGAAATCTACGGTAATCTCGTAACTTTCTTTTTCAATCTGCTCCCGGCATTTTCCATCCAGCTTTGGACAGAACTTGGAAACTTTTGCAATCTGCCGGCTGAGACGATACAACACATCCTCGATCAAAGTTGATAAATGATGGTTTGCATGATAGCTTTTGTATGCACGGTCTCTGTAATAACCCGGATAAATAATTTTCATTAATTTTTCAATAATATCAATAATAACTTCTTTATTTGGCTGATCATAAAAATCTTCCATTTTATCAATGGTACGATCCAGCTCATAATCGGCAAGGATGGAATCCAGAATTTCTTTCGCTTCTCTTCCTTCCATATTTCTGCTCATATCTGACATACTGTTCACCTTTTTCTTTCTCAATCAATTTATTTTCTATATTCTCGGATTAGAAATAGCTTTCTGATTTTTATATCATCTTTTTCTCGGAACTCATTTTCACGTTTCCATCATTCCTATATCCATTCCAGACAATCATTTTTATAAATCTGTTACCGGAAATCCCCACGGTCTCTGACCAGTTCATATCCGACACTTTCCACTCTGCGGCCCAAACATCCACGACATTCTGCCGCTTCTTCTCCGGTACAGATCTTATTATCATACAGATCATACTGCTTGCGGTTCTTCACCGGTGACAGGTTTGGCATTACGACGTTAGCGCCATGCTGCAATCCTTTTTCCCTGCCAAGCGGATCTGCGGTTCCAAGCGCCGTAGTTGCCGGAAGCAGTACATGCGGCAGCATGATACGAATCACTGACAGTAAAAATAACGTCAGCGGAACACTTCCGGACGGCTCCTCTGCAAACATAGTATCATGATGCGGAATAAACGGACCGATACCGACCATCTGCGGTTCCAGTTCTTTTAAAAATACCAGATCATCCGCAAGCGTCTCTGCGGTCTGTTCCGGCGAACCTACCATAAATCCTGCGCCAACCTGATAGCCAAGTTCTTTTAAGTCATACAGACACTGCTTGCGCACTGCCAGACTCATCTCCTCCGGATGCAGTTTTCGGTAATGTGCATCGTTTGCTGTCTCATGCCGAAGCAGATAACGATCTGCACCTGCTTCCCTGAATCGTTTATAACTTTCATAGGATTTTTCACCAATGGATAATGTAATCGCACAGTCCGGATAACCGGCACGAATCTTTTTCACAATATCCACCATACGGTCATCGTTATAATACGGATCTTCACCGCCCTGCAGAACAAAAGTACGAAAACCTAACTCGTATCCATTCTCACAACAGGCTAAAATCTCATCCTCTGTCAGTCGATACCGTTTTGCATTCTGATTGCTTCTGCGGATTCCACAGTAATAACAGTCATTTTTACAGTAATTCGTAAACTCGATCAGACCTCTTGTATACACATCAGTGCCATAGACCTCTTTTCGGATGCGGACAGCTTCTGCTGCCAACAGCGCATCCACCTGCGGATCATCTGCCATTTTGATCAGTTCCACAAATTCTTCTCTGGTTAAATTATGTTCCCTGATTAATTTCTGTGCTGCATTCATTGCCTTACTTCCCCTTTTATAACCCTTTTTACTTCATGCATTTTCTTACTTTAATAGTTGGATTTTTACCGGATTTTCTTCTTCAACATCCAGTACCAAAATATCAAAATGTTCACTTATCAATATTTT
Organism: uncultured Lachnospiraceae bacterium; assembly: GCA_900546495.1. Classification (GTDB taxonomy): domain Bacteria; phylum Bacillota; class Clostridia; order Lachnospirales; family Lachnospiraceae; genus Eubacterium_I. Next base: position 8,505 of record URDN01000054.1, on the reverse strand, counting down.
CCAACTACCTATCAACGTCTTCTAGCTATAGCGTTTTGCAATCTCCGTCTCAATAATTGTTGCTCCACCGACAACCACATCTCCGTCATATAAAACAACTGCCTGACCACAGGTAATCGCACGCTGCGGCTCATCAAATACGACGCGGATCTTGTCCGGTTCCGGCTGCGTTACCGTCGCCCACTGCTCCTCATGTCGATAACGAACCTTTGCTTTCACGCGCATTTCCCCTTCGATATGATCCACAGCAATCAGATTCACATCATTTGCCACAAATTCTCTGGAAAACAGATCATCATTTCTTCCCAAGATGACCCGATTTTTCTCTGGATCAACTGCAACAACATACATGGACTCTTTTAAAGACAGACCAAGTCCCCTTCGCTGTCCAATGGTATAACGGATGATTCCTTTGTGGCGTCCTAACACATTGCCTTCCAGATCTACAAAATCTCCCTCCGGATACGTCTTTTCACGATACTGCTCAATAAAATCCGAATATTTTCCGTTTACAACAAAACAGATATCCTGACTGTCATGCTTTCTGGCATTAATGAATCCCTGTGTCTCCGCAATCTCTCTGGCATCTGTCTTGTGCATGCCACCCAACGGGAACTGCACATGCGCCAGCTGATCCTGTGTCAGAGAATACAGAACATAGCTCTGATCCTTGCTCAGATCTACGGATTTTTTCAATAAATAACGTCCGGTTTCCTCATTATATTCGATCTGTGCATAATGACCGGTCACCACATAATCATAGGACAGCTCTTTTGCACGCTGAAATAATTTTTCAAACTTCAGATAACGGTTGCAGTCGATGCATGGATTCGGCGTACATCCGTTTTCATAGGAACATACGAATTTTTCCATAACTTCTTCTTTGAAACGGTCAGAAAAGTTAAACACATAATATGGCATCTCAAGTGCACGGGCTACACTTCTGGCATCTTCCACATCGTCTAAAGAACAGCAGGTATGCTCTCTGCATACAACCACATCCTCATTCTGAAACAGCTTCATGGTAGCGCCGATGCACTCATATCCTTTTTCTTTCATCAAAAAAGCGGCCACGCTGGAATCAACGCCGCCGCTCATTGCGATTATTGCTTTTTTATTCAAAGGCTACGTCTCCTTTTATCATACTATTTAAGAATCCTTCGGATTATAACAAAGCAAACATTTTGCTATAAACCTATGTTATCCTAGTATTATAGTATTTTTTACTGATAAAAATCAAGTAGTAGCACATATTTATACCATAAATTCATCATATATTGTTACTGTCTGCGGCGTAAATAAGAAAATGCAATCAGACAGATTACTACAGATGTCAATGATCCCACTGCGGTCGCCAGTCCCATAGGGAACAGTGTATCCGGAAACATTTTAGAAGTCAGATAAACCCCCGGCACACGTACCAGCACAATTGCCGTGATATTGTGAACAAAGGACAGCTCTGATCTGCCGCAGGCACAGAAGTATCCACTAAAACTGAAATGGATACCTGCAAAAATGCAGTCCCAGATATAACCTCGGATATACTGTGTACCAAGTACAACTACTGCTGCGTCTGTGGTGAACAGTCCCACCACCGGTGCTGCTGCAAACTGAATGGTCGCAGATATGATCACACCAAATCCTACCGTAATAAATATTGCATAGCGCAATGTCTGAATCGCCCGCTCCGGTTTTCCTGCACCGATATTCTGAGCCCCCAGTGCAGAAACCGTGGATAACATAGACGACGGTACCAGGAATAAGAAGCTGATGATCTTTTCCACAATTCCAACCGCTGCCGCATCACTCAGGCCACGACGATTAGCGATAATCGTAATAACGATAAATGCAACCTGAATCAGTCCATCCTGCAAAGCAATTGGAATGCCGATCCGGGCAATCTGCCCCATGGATTCTTTCTGTGGGAGAAAATCCGTCTTTGTCACCGTGATCATTTTTCGTTTCAGGGTCATGAGCAACGCGATCACAACGCTTAATGCCTGCGCCAGAATCGTTCCCAGTGCTGCACCTGCAGGTCCCATGCGAAAGGTTCCCATAAACAGATAATCCAGACCGATATTTGCCACGCAGGCGATCGCAATAAAATACATCGGGCTCTTGGGATCTCCCAGTCCGCGGAAAATCGAACTGATAATGTTATATGCTGTAATACACGGAATTCCGATAAAACAGATGGTCAGATAAGATACGGTTCCTGCCACGGCTTCTTCCGGTGTCGACATGATCGCTACGATCGGATGAACCAAAAGCAGCAACACTGCCATCAGTACAACCGAAAGTACCATAAATAACACGACGGTGTTTCCAACCGTTTTGGATGCTTTTTCCCGGTTGTTGGCACCGACCGCCTGCCCGATGGTAACCGTCGTTCCCATTGCCAGTCCCACCAGCATAACGGTGATCATATGCATCACCTGACTGCCGACAGATACTGCCGTCGTACTTGCTACTCCGTCAAACTGTCCAATAATGAACAGATCTGCCATACCATATAATGTCTGTAAAAAATAAGATAACAGATACGGAAGTGAAAAATATAATATATTTTTTAACACACTTCCCGTTGTAAGATTTCGTTCCATAAATAATACTGCTCCGTTCTATCATTTTCCTTTGTTTTTCTTTTCAAACATGCTTTTCTATTATAGCGCATTTCCCCGGCACTTTGTCAAATTTTTTTCACGCTGCAACAGGCAATACCGAACAAAAGCAGCAAAACCGTTCATTACCTATTACCTGCAAATTTTTACAAAAATAAGCTGTGTGGTAATTTCTCACCACACAGCTTCGTATCTACTGCAGTCAAAGTATCTGCTGTTGTTTTCACTTTATACCTTCTGATATTTTGCAATATATAACGGAAACGTATCTGCTCCTTTAATTTCTTTTCCGGCAGTAACTACAGCATCTTTATCTGTAATCACATATTCTGCTTTTACGTTCTCCCCCACAACGGTATCCTGCATCAGCACACAGTTTTTCACCACTGCACCTTTGCCAATCTTAACGCCACGGAATAAAATACAGTTTTCAACTGTTCCCTCAATGACACATCCATCTGCTGCCATCGTATTTTTTACGTTTGCACCTGCAATATATCTTGTCGGGTTGTCATCGCGTAATTTTGTATAAATCTGTCCCCCCGCAAACAGTCCTTCCAGATTTTCATCCTTCAGAAGCTTCATGTTCTCCTCGAAAAAGCTCTTTCTGTCACAGATTCGTGCATAATAACCTTCATATTTATAGCCATGGATATGAATCGCGTCTACTTCATTGGATAACACATCGCGCTCCAGATAAGTCTGTCCATGCACATAAGCCTCATTTACCAGATTGATCAGATATTCTCTGTCAAAACAGTAAATATTCATGCTAAGATTCTGCAGGCCATCTTCCTTGCGATTAATATACCAATTCTTTACACGGCCATCTTCCAGTTTAAAAGTATAGAACATATCCTTTCTGGAATTCTGTGCATTCACCAGTCCTTCCGGAATTTCCTGCACGGTATAGGCAACAGACACATCTGCACCGCTCTTTTTGTGCTCATTAATAAAATCTTTGAAATCAAAGTTAACAGCGATATTCGTATCTGCAATAATGACATATTTCTCTTTCTGTTTTTCCAGATAATAAAGTGTATGATTCAGCGCCTCGATACGTCCATCATACAGATGCATTCCTTTCTCTGCGTATGGTGGCCAGATTGTCAGGCCTCCGTTTTTACGAACCAGATCCCACTCACGACCGGAACCAAGGTGATCCATCAGAGAATGGTATTTCTCACGAACCAGTACGGATACGTTGTTGATTCCGCTGTTTACCATGCTGGACAGCACAAAATCAATCATACGGTAACGGCTTGCAAAAGGAACGGATCCCATCAGTCGCTCGCTGACCATTTCCGGGACAAGAGAATCATAGTAATTCGGGAAAATAATTCCCAGCGCGCTTGTATTAGACTTTACCATTCTTCTTCACCATCCTTTACATTTTCTCGTACCATAGCATTGGAACCAACGGTTGCTCCATCGCCCACATATACACCCGGTCCAATGGTTGCAACACCTTTTTCTTCGCCTTCTTTTACGACACCAACCTTCGCATTTTCACCAATGACTGCATTTTCGCCAATGATACAATGTTCTACTACTGCTCCGGATTTGATCACAGTTCCACCCATAACAACAGCATCTTTTACCACTGCACCCGTTGCAACTTTAACGCCGGCAAACAATACGGAATGCTCCACATCACCGTCGATCCGGCATCCGTCTGTGATCATAGAATTTTCAATCTGTGCATGCATGCCAATCTTGTGACCGGTCATACCACTGTTTCGGCTGTAGATCTTCCAGTCATCCTCAAACAGATCGATACCACTGTGCTGCGGATCCAGAACCTCCATATTGGCTTCCCACAAAGAAGAAATAGTTCCTACATCCTTCCAGTAGCCATTGAAACGATATGCATACATATCTCTGCCATCCTGAAGTAAATTCGGAATAATATTATTACCAAAATCATTTTCGGATTCCGGATCAGCCTCATCCTCGAGCAGATACTTGCGTAATATATCCCAATTAAAAATATAGATACCCATGGATGCCAGATTTGATTTCGGATTCACCGGTTTCTCCTGAAACTCTGTGATCTTGTCATTCTCATCTGTAACCATCAGACCAAATCTGGATGCTTCTTCCCAAGGCACTTCCATAACTGCCACACTGAACTCAGCGCCTTTTTTCTTATGAAATTCAAGGAAATCGTTATAATCCTGCTTGCAGATCTGGTCCCCGGAAAGGATGATCACGTATTTTGGATCATACCGCTCAATAAACGAGATATTCTGGCAAATCGCATTCGCTGTTCCTTTGTACCAGTCAGAGCCAGATGCTTTCTGATATGGCGGGAGAACATGAACACCTCCATTCAAACGGTCCAAATCCCATGGCTGTCCATTTCCTATATACTCATTCAGCACAAGCGGCTGATACTGTGTCAGGATACCTACCGTGTCGATACCTGAATTGACACAATTGGATAACGGGAAATCAATAATACGATATTTTCCACCAAACGGAACTGCCGGTTTTGCCAGTTTCTGTGTCAGTGCATATAATCGCGAGCCCTGTCCACCAGCAAGCAACATAGCAATAATTTCTTTTTCCACTTCATATCCCCCTCTAAAAATAATATATATCCCCTGCTTCTAATAAGTATATTAATTATTACAGGTAATGTATATATTATACTGCACATTTACTAATTTTTAAAGTGTATTTTTATGTTTTATGAACGTTTTTTACATTTTTTACAACACATTTTTACTTTTTTTCATAATATTACACAAAGCAACCGTCTTTTTCTTGTGTTTTATTCCTATGGTAAAAATAGGGTTTACAATCATGCAGAAATTCCCGTAATATTGTAAAAAGGAGCAGCTGATTTCTCAGCTGCTCCCTCTCATCTTTACATTATGTTTATCTGTAAATAATATCTTCTCTGCCCGGTCCATTAGAAACCATAGTGATTGGGAATCCAATCTGTTCCTCAATAAACTCTACGTATTTACGGCAGTTCTCCGGAAGATCTTCATATTTTTTGATTCCGCGGATATCGCATTTCCATCCCGGCAATGTCTTTAATACCGGTTTTGCTTTCTCCAGTTTTGCAGTGGTCGGGAACTCAGTGGTTACCTCGCCATCGATCTCGTAACCTACACATACCGGAATCTCATCCAGATATCCAAGTACATCCAGTACTGTAAATGCTACATCTGTCGCACCCTGCAGACGGCATCCGTATTTACTTGCCACACAGTCAAACCATCCCATACGTCTCGGTCTGCCTGTTGTAGCGCCGAACTCACCGCCGTCGCCACCGCGTCTTCTCAGCTCATCAGCCTCATCGCCAAAGATCTCGCTGACAAATGCACCTGCGCCTACTGCACTTGAGTATGCTTTGCAGACTGTGATGATCTTCTTGATCTCGTATGGCGGGATACCTGCGCCGATTGCGCCATATGCTGCCAGTGTGGAAGAAGATGTAACCATCGGATAAATTCCGTGATCCGGATCTTTTAATGTACCAAGCTGACCCTCTAACAGAATCTCTTTGCCTTCTTTAATTGCATTCCACAGATAAGTAGATACATCACATACATACGGCTCTACCATCTCTTTGTACTGGTGCAGAGTCTCTAATAACTCATCCGGATCAAGCAGTGGTTTGTGATACAGATGCTCTAATGTAACGTTCTTTGTCTCGCAGACACGAACAACTTTCTCTTTTAAAAGCTCCTCGTCGAATAACTCACTTACCTGAAAACCGATTTTTGCATATTTATCTGAGTAGAATGGTGCAATACCGGATTTTGTGGAACCGAATGATTTACCACCCAGACGCTCCTCCTCATACTGATCAAATAACACATGATATGGCATAACCATCTGTGCACGGTCAGATACAAGAATTTTTGGCATTGGCACACCTTTTGCTACAATGTCCTGGATCTCTTTGAACAGTACCGGAATATTTAACGCTACACCGTTACCGATAATGCTTGTTGTATGTCCATAAAAACATCCTGACGGAAGTGTGTGAAGTGCAAATTTACCATAATTGTTCACGATGGTATGGCCTGCATTTGCGCCACCCTGGAAACGAACAATAATATCTGCCTCTTTTGCCAACATGTCGGTGATTTTACCTTTTCCTTCATCACCCCAGTTTGCTCCTACTACAGCTTTTACCATAATTACAGATTCCTCCTTCGGCATTATAAAAGACAGGTGTAAAACCTGTCTTTTTTATTTTCCGTTTTACTTTATAATTATACACGATAATATACAAGATGTAAAATCTTTTTTCTAATATATAACACCAATTTATAAGTAAAACTAATATTTATTCATTATTTTATCTGATTGATACGGTTCTTATTTCACAAAATCCTCTGCATTGATCTTGTCCAGATAAAAATATGTCATAGTGGCTTTTGCGATCTCACGATCATTCTCATCCGTGATCATAACATCATACACACACATTTTTTTACCGATCTTGATCTCGCGTGATTCTCCGATCAGTTTTTTGCAGTTCATTGCCGGACGCAGATAGTTGATATTACCGGATACCGTCGTCACATATCTGCCACGGCTTGTAGCTGCCGCACCACCAACAGTATCTACCAGTGTAAAAAGTACACCGCCATGTGTAGAACCAATCGGATTTGCATGACTCTCATCCAGAACAATCTCACCTTTTGCATATCCTTCCCGGAGTTCTACTGTCTCAACCCCGATATGTTTAATAAAGCCCATGTTTCGAGCCTGCTTCAATTTCTCGTAATCTACCATTATGCGTCCACCTCAATTGCTTTTGTCGCTGTCACTGCCAGAGCACCCGGTCCGATGTGACATGCAATACTTAAGGATAATGGATTCAACACGATCTCATGATTTGGAAATGCTTCCTGCACTTCCTTTTTAAACTCCTCTGCTGCTTCCAGATCATGGGTATATGCCATGGAAATATGCACACCAGTACCATCTGCGGAACCAAAACGATGCTCGCAGTCATCTTTGATCTGCTTGATCATGATATTTTTCGCCTGTTTTACAGTTCTTGCTTTTGCGAAGGCATCCAGCTTCTCACCCTGAATCTGCAAAACCGGTTTCAGTTTCAGCAAAGTACCAAGTGCTGCTGCCGCCGGTGTGATACGACCGCCTTTTTTCAGATAATATAAGGTATCCAGCATAATGTAAATACTGGACTCCATCTTATTCTCCATCAGTTTGTCGTAAATCTCCTGACCGGATTTTCCTGCTGCTGCAAGCTCCATAGCATCCATGACTGACTGGCGCTGTGTTACGGAAATACGCTGATTGTCTACTACGAAAACCTTTCCATCATAATCCTGAGCCAGCATAGATGCTGTCGCACAGGTGCTGGAAAGACCGCTGGACATCGGAATGTGAATAATCTCATCATAGTCCTTTAAAAGTTCATCCCAAAGATCGGTAAAATTTGTCAAAACAGGGGTGGATGTATGAATATCTGCACCTTCTGTCAATCTCTCATAAAACTGTTTCTGGGTCAGATCAATATCTTCCAGAAGCATTTCTTCATTAATATAAAACGGCATCGGCATGACGCGGATTCCAAGTTCTTTTGCCTGTGCCTGAGTAATTCCACTGTTACTGTCTGTCACAATCGCTACTTTACTCAAATTTTCATTCCTCCGTTTTTTCTCTCTTAACTCTCATACATAATTTTCATCAGTACTACAAATAGTAACATACACCATGAGAAAAAACAACTGTTCACCCAAAAGTTGCCAAAAAAGGAACTTTTCCTGCTCCTATTCTTCTAAAATTCAAGTCGAACGCTCGTGAGACTTGGTGCGTGATTCTGGTCATCGAAAACTGACATATTCTTCTCAGAATCACTGCACATCTTCGCGGAGCGTTTATCTCAGTT
>URDN01000053.1 GCA_900546495.1 uncultured Lachnospiraceae bacterium | reverse complement strand
AAGTGAAGTACAATAAACCAGAGGAGCTGTTTGGGGTAGTAAATGGTGCGTTTCAGCAGGCTATTGCTGAATGAAAAAAGACCGTTTTTTATGGTCCGCACACCGGATAACTGAGAGGCAGAAAGCCGGAAAAGCCCGGAGTATCAAGGGAAAACAGCTCAAAAACTCGCGCAATACGGTCTCAAATCTGCTCGTCGTGCACCGCAGTTCTCAAAGAGATAGTTTTCACAATTTCAAAGAGATTACCAAAACCCTTGCAAACCCAGTGTTTACAAGGGTTTTTCTTATATTTTTTACGAAAGTGGCAAAAAATATCTGATTGCGAATGTCCTGACTCAATTCAAAACGAAACGCCTGTACGCTTTTTGCGCGGTACTCAGAAAAATGTTCGTTTTGATAGGGCAGAATCTTCATGGCACAATAACTAATGTTGATCAGATTGATCCGCATTTCAATTCCTTTGCAGCTTCGCACCATATAACTACAAAAAGACCAGAATGTTTTCTGTTCATAGTAGCTCGTTTCAATATTCCAGCGAAACGAGTATAACAACAGTGGAATGTATTTCATGCGGTCACTTCCAGTCTGGTTCAATGGTGCTTTTTCCTGCCGGGCACAGAACAAGTGATTTTAGATAGAACCGTAAATGTTTTCAGACCGACACCTGCTTTGGGAGATTAAAATATGGGACAACATAATACTTAAACAATGGTAAAAGATAATTGTAAAAAGATTGACAGAGAGTTTGATGCCAGTTTTTTTATTAAATGCTGTTATTGAAACAATAAAGTATATAATTTCCGGAGGAAGAAAGAGTATGCAGAAAATACATGTAAAAGCGAACAGGCACTGGATGAATGATCCAAATGGTTTCATCTACTATAAGGGTAAATATCATTTATTTTATCAGTGTTTTCCATATGAAGCTAGATGGGGAAGGATGCATTGGGCTCATGTGGTGAGCGATGATCTGGTAAACTGGGAGTATCAGGGAATTGCAGTATTTCCCAGTAAAACGGATGATAGAGATGGCTGCTTTTCAGGGAGTGCCGTTGAAGATGAGGGTAAATTATATTTATATTATACTGGTGTAAGGTATTTAGTGGAAAATCCTGAAGATATTAATTTGTTTTTAGACGAACAGTTTGTTTCGGCACAAATGCTGATCACATCAGAAGATGGATATCATTTTGATAACATAAAAGATAAAAAAACTATTATTCCGGTTTTTAATAACAGTGAGATCGGAGATGCACGGCATACAAGAGATCCCAAAGTCTGGAAAGAAGATGACGGATGGTATATGGTTCTTGGAAGTACGATTAATAATAAGCAGGGAAAGCTATTGTTTTTTAAAAGTACGGACAAGAAAAATTGGACATACATGAATTTTGTCACAAAAGATAACGGTTTCGGCTGGATGTGGGAGTGCCCTGATTATTTTCAAACAGATGGAGAACAGATTTTAATTTTTTCCCCGATGGATTTTAATAAAGGCGGGAAATCTTATTCTGACCAGTCAATCTGTATGAAAGTCATGTTTCAGAAAGAAACATGCCATATGGAGATGCCAGATACATATCAATATTTGGATTATGGACTGGATCTTTATGCGCCTCAGACTACTGTGGATGAAGCGGGCAGAAGAGTCCTGCTAGCATGGTTACGTATGCCAAAGCCGGTTGACGGACAATGGAGCGGGATGCAATGCATTCCAAGGGTTATTGAGGTGAAAAATGATCATATTTATTTTCGTGTACATCCTAATATAAGAAATGCTTTTTCCAAAAAGATTAACAGCCCGGATGAAGCGGATGAAAATGGATACAGAGTATCATTTTCATTAGAGGATGGGGAGACTGTTGATATTGGAGGATATCAAATTACAAGAAAAGGAAACAAGATCCATACGGACAGAGGTAGGCTGGTAGATACTTCATGGGAAATGCAAACAGAATTTTCCACTCCTGATTTAAAAGACGGATTCCAGATAGATGTATATGTGGATCCGAATCTAATTGAAGTTTTTGTAAATGACGGAGAATATATAATATCCAATTGTGTTTACAACCTAGGCACTGATATTCATCAACAGGGGAATGTGAAATATGAAATGTACACTTTGGAAGGAACAGATGTATCGGAGGTGTAAAAATATATGATGTAATTGCTTTAGGAGAATTACTGGTCGATTTTACGAATAATGGAACAAGTGATCAGGGAAATATGCTTTTTGAAGCCAATCCCGGAGGCGCGCCATGCAATGTGCTTCATGTAAAAATGGGAAAGTAATTGCAAATCAGATTGCCGAAGAATGGCATATAAAATATAAACGCAGAGCAGCGATGATGGATGAATTAAGAAAATCAGGATATTAACGGAGAAAAAACATGTTTCGAGAAATGCGCAGAGTAAAGCGGATATTCGCAATCCGCTTTACTATTTCCACAGATTTGGTGGAGCGCAACATGATCTGGCTGGTAACTGGAATTACATTTGCGGTATTGGCGGTTTATTCCTTCTTCTGGATTAAGTTCAAGATGAAAATGCTAGTGTTTAAGAGTATTCCGTTGGAAAAAGTTATGGCGATGGAAAACAGTATGTATTATATAATTCGAAAACGGCGGGGAATCTGGCGGTAATATTTTTAATGAATGAAAGATAAAAAAATGGGTTGGAGATTCTGAGAATGACTCAGATATCTGACCTGTTTTTTATTGGAGAAAAATGAGCAGAAGATTTTTTGTTTCAGCTAATGCAGAATATTTGCTCTTTGTTTTTGAAAATATGGCAGGAAATATGCAGAAAAATGTTGTACAATAAAACGAAAGATGTTTGAGAAAAAAGAAAGCAGAAAGTGTAAATAAAGAAATTAGCAGGGAGGTATCTTTTTTCATGTTTCAAGTTTTTAATGTAATTCCGGCAGGATTTTTCAATAATCTGGCAAGTGGCAGTAATCAGAGAATTTATGCCGACTGCATGCAGCTGATTTATAAAGAATATGAAAGAGAAATCAGTTATCGTATTCCGCGAAACAGAATCAGGGATACGCTTGCAATTTATTTTCTGGAGCATCATGTGGAATTATCAGAGGAGGAGTACACTGGAGATAAGACTGCAAATGATATGGCAGCAGCTGTGATCCGCAAATTTATTTCAAAAGAGATTGGATGGCTGTATGAAGAAATCGATGATGCGACTTATGAAAAGCAGATCGTAATGACAGAAAACGGAATTGCGCTGGCAGAGTTTTTAAATCAGCTGGAAAAACCGGAGCAGGAGGAATTTTCCAGTTATATTTACAACATATATAATACGTTAAATAATCCGGATCAATGGAAAGAAAATCCATATGTAAATGGCATAAAAAATATAAATAAAAATGCAAGGGATCTGTCCAAAGCGTTGAAAAAACTTTCTACATTCATTCGGAAAATTATTGAAAAAATGGTGCAGGAACAGTCGCTGGAGAGCCTGACCGAAAATATTCTGGAATATTGTGACGGAAATTTTATCCGTGAGTATTCCAGACTGACGAAACAGCAGAATATCCATATTTATCGAATTTTTATAAAAACAAAATTAGATGGGATGATTGCGGATGAACCGGTATTTGAGCGTATGGTACAGGATTGCATGGAAGAAGAAAATCTGGATCATATGCAGGCAGAAAATCTGGTGCTGGATATGATTCAGGCAACTAAGCGTTTTCTGGATGAAGATTATGATCAGATCATGCATGATATCAAGCATAAGATTAATATTTATTTGCAGATTGCGATCGGCAGGGCACGTTTCCTGCGAAACCGTGAGAACGATGTCCGTGGAAATGTGGAGCGGACGATGCGGTATCTGATGGAAGAAATGACAGAACTTTCGATGAAAGATACGCTGCCGGAGGAGATGGAAGATCTGTTCCGGTTAAATTGTCACGAATTTCTGGATGAGGGTTCTGTGCGCTTCCCGCGTCAGATGCAATCCATCAAAGAGCCGGTTGTGACAGAAATCGAAGAAATGACAGAGGAAGCAATACAGGCTGCGATGGAAGCACAGCGAAAAGAAGACATTCTTGCCAATATTTCTGCAATCACTTATGCGAAAGAAAATGGATTTGGAGTTGAGGTGCAGGGTGGTTTTTATGAAGCAAATAACATGCGCTTGCGCCGGTTTAAGATAACGAAGGAGGATGTATAATGAGTATAGAGACAATATGGGAAGATTTTACTTCTTCGGAGAAACACTTATTTCAGAAAAGCTGTAGAAGACTCCTGAAACAGACATTTCTTGTGCGGGATAAGGACGAAGATTATAAAAAAATGTATTATTTTGTAGCGAAACGACAGGAAGTATTTGAACAGTATTTTTCCTTTATCGGATTTGATATTGTACTTGACCGGGAAAATGGTGTGGTCATGCTTCGAAACAGTGCGGAGTTTGGTGAAAATGGAAAACTGCAGGGCAATCGTCTGGCGTTGAAAAAAGCGGAGAGTCTGGTGTTGTGCTGTCTGTGGACATTGTATGTGGACCGCCTGCGCAGTGGAAGCCTGGCACAGACAATTACAGTTTCCATCACAGACCTTGGATTTACATTGGAAAAATACGGACTCAAGGAACCGTTTGACAAAACATTGATGGCAAATATCCTGAAATTATTTTCCCGTTACAATCTGATCGAAGTGAAAGGAAAGGTCGGGGAACCAGAATGTCTCATCCGTCTGTACGCTTCTTTGCAGTTTGCGCTGGATACGGAAGAATTTAAAAAGTTTGTGGAAGTGACGGAAAAGAGAATGATGGAAAAAGAAAATACCGAAACGGAGGAAGATGCGGATGATGCAGAATAGAAAAACAGCAACGAAATTATTACTAGTGCAGTGGTCCCGTTTTCAGCATGTGTGCATCGAACTGGAAGGTTCCACCCTGTTTACCGGTGTTAATGGAAGTGGTAAATCAACGGTTTTGGATGCTATGACGTATGTGCTCACCGGAAATACACAGTTTAACAAAGCGGCAAAGGATAAGGACAGAACGGTAAAAGGCTATGTGCGGGGGGATACGAAAAGTAATGGTGCAACGCGGTATCTCCGTCAGGGACAGGTCGTCAGTTATATTGCAATGGAATTCTGGTCACCGGCAGAGCAGGAACATCTGGTGATCGGTGTGTGCATAGAATCTCCGGATGAAGTTTCCGCACCCGGCAGCAGCTGGTTTGTCTGCAGAAATGCGCAGATCGAGGATCTGAATTTCTGTGAGATCGATGGAAAAAACATGTATGTAACACCGAAAAATCTGTTGGAAGTAAAAGGTGTCCGCATGAAATCTGCAGAATTCATGGGCAGAGAGCGCGGAACAGAGCAGATTGTACGTGCATTAGGCTTACGCTGTGAGGTGAGCAAATACCGTTCCAAACTGATTAAAATGATGGCATTTGATCCACAGAATAATATTGATCAGTTTATTGCGGAATGTGTACTGGAACCGGGAAATGTAGATTCTTTGAAGGAACTTCGGGAACAGCGGGAGCAGTTCGATCATATCCGGAAAATGTATGAGGATCTGCGTGACAGCAAAAATAAGCTGGTAGAGATTGAAAACAAAAGCCAGAAGTATGAAACGAAGAAGCGAAATCTCAACATCCGGGAAATGATGCTTCGTTATCAGGAAGTTCAGGTAAAACAGAAGGAAAAAGAAGAGATTGAACTCCGTGTTGCGGAATTAGAGCAGAAGAAAAAGGAGTTGCAGCAAAGACAGGAGGATCTGCAGAAGCTACTGGAAGCGGCAAGAGAGCGGTTACAGATCGCTGAGTCCAATGATGCTTACCAGGGAATGCAAAAATCCATAGAAAATCTGAAAAGTCAGGTTCAGCAGATTGCGTTTAAAATTGAAAAGGAAGAAGAACAGACTGCCAAATTGCTGCGGATTCAGAAGGCACTTTCCTCAGAAATTGCATGGTTACCGGAAAAACTGGATGCTGGCAGCAGACCGGTCTTATTGCATCTTGGGGAAGCAGGAGTTTCAGCGGATCAGAAACGTAAGGAACTGCTTCGCTTACTGGATGTGGTAGATAAGCAGCAGAACCTGCTTGGAAGTCAGAAGGTACATTTAGAGGATGAAAAAGGAATACGGCATGAGGAACTTATGCATCTGGAAAAACAGTTGAAACAGCTGGAAGCAAATCAGGTTATTTTCCCGGAAGAAGTGGTTAAGGCAAAACAGGTGATCAAAGATGCATTTGCAAAAAAGGGAATTACTGCCGAAGTGCGAATGTTTGCGGAACTGGTTCAGGATCTGAAAGATACTTCATGGCGTCAGGCAATTGAGACTTTTCTGGGACGAAAACGTTTCTATCTGATCGTAGATGGAAAATATTGTATGGAAGCAATGCGGGTTTTACAGGAAAAGAAGCTGCATGCGGCAACGGTTGTCATTACAGATAAGCTGCCGGATTCTGAGGTAGTAAAAGGATCGGCTGCGGAACAGTTAGTGATTCCAAATGTTGATGCCAGAAGATATGCCAACTATCTGCTGAACGGGATTCATCTGTGCGACAGTCTGAACGAATTGCATGAATATCCAAAAGGCGGTCTGATGAAGGACGGAATGCTGGCAAAGAGTTATGCGGTTTCCTGCATGAATATGAAAAAAACACAGATCTGTCTGGGACAGGATGCTATTGAAGTGCAGAAACAGGCTGTGCGTGAACAAAAACAGATCGTGCAGGAAGCCTATGATCAGGTGATGGACGAAGTGAAGCAGACGAAAGAAAAAATCAGTTCATTGCGTGGCATAAATCTGGAAATAGATAATTACCATGTGGAAGCGCCGGAACTGTTGGCACAAAATCAGACTGAGAAGCGTAAATATGAAGATACAATCCAACAGATTCAGGAAAGTCCGGAATTTGCTGCTATTTTGAAGGAGCAGATTGATGCGAAAAAGGCTTATCAGGAAGTAGAGATGCAGCAAAAACGCCTTTATACCAAAATCGGGGAATGCCAGAGCGAGCAGAAAGGTTACGAACAGCGTCAGAAAAATATCTCAGGAGAGATTCATACCTGTGAAAAACTATATGAAGAAATTCGGATAAAGTATCTTGAACTGGAACGGGCAATGTTAGAAGAATATGAAAAACTTTCTGCAAAGCAGGATGATGTCCGGGTGATTTCTGAGATGTCGTTGAAAAAACTGAGATCCGGTCTGGACGATTGTGTCAAAAATCTGGAAAATGAACAGATTGAATATTGTAAAATCGCAGGAAAGGATATGAACCAGCGCGGTCCGGCGTACATTCCGTTTTATCGGAAAGAATACCGTGAGATTGCAAATGTAAAAATTGAAGAAGTACACAGGAAGCTGCTGGATCAGTCACAGAAACTGGAAAGTGCATTTATGAATGACTTTGTCGCAGAAATGAATGAGACTATTGGTGAGGCAAAACGCGAGATTGATGCGATTAACCGTGAGCTGAAGCAGATTCCGTTCGGACAGGATACTTATAAATTTAAGATGCAGGAAAAACCAGAGCGGATGCTGTTTTTCAGAATCTGTAAAAAGCTTGAGAATTATATGAATTCTCCGGAATTGTATATGAATGTCAATCGGGAAGATGAAGAGATGGAGCGGGACATTCGTGAATTTATGGATATGATCTTAAATGAGGAGGATGAGGAAGAATATACGGATTATCGGAAGTATTTTACCTATGATATGGAGATCACAAGCCGCCAAGGTGAGGAGAAAATCACAGCTGATCTTTCGAAAAAACAGGGTTCTGCATCAAACGGTGAAAAACAGACACCGTATTTTATTATTCTGGCAGCAAGCCTGTTGCAGTGTTATCCGCAGCGAAGCTGCTGTGCGCGTCTGGCATTTATCGACGAGGCATTTTCTGCGCTGTCGCGAGAGCGAATTGAGCAGATGGTAAAATATCTGGAGGAAAACGGATTTCAGGTCATTTATGCGGCACCACCGGAGAAAATAGGAAGTATCGGTCAGTATATTCAGTCTACGGTCAGTCTGATCATTACCGGCCGCTATACGAATGCAGTAGAAGGATTAGTGAAACTGGATGAATTTAACGATTAATCAGAGCAAGTTGCTGCATGCTCTGCTGGACAAATATGAAAACAGCAAAACATATGAAGGAACGAATGCTGTTTCACAGAATTTTGCGGTAAAACCGGAGAAGGTATGGAAAGATTATGTTTCTGACTATGCAAGTGTGGCGCAGGTGAAAGATTTTGAAACCGAGATGCAGGTTTTGGAGGAGCAGGGACTGGTCCACATAGATAGAAAAAATGGGGTGATCACAAAGGTGGTTGCCTGCAAGGAAAAGCTGGATGCGTATTATGAACTGTTGGGCAGAAAACAGAGGAAGGATATTGTTCAGGAACAGATTGCTTTTTTTGAGAGATGGATGCAGAAGGGACTTGCAGATTATATAGTTATTTATATGTTCTGCAGGGATCAGCTTGGTAAGGTTAAGACTGGAAAAAAGCCAGATTATGAGGTGGAAGTATGCGACAAACTACTGAGAATTTTAGAATTTATCTGCGCAAATAAAGAAGAAGTTCTGGAACGGGAACTGTCTATGATGATATTGGAAGACAGTAAGAAGTTTGAAAAGCAATACAGAGCGAAAGTATGTAAAGTACTTTCCACATATCTGGATTTTTCAGAATTACTGGAAGGCATTGATGACGACAGAGAGCAGAAAAAAGTCATTTTGCAAGAGTTTCAGATTTATGCCAATCCGTCATATATTTATCTGAAGGGAAAGATAGAAATCCAACTGAAGGATGGACAACGTATCCGGATCGAAGATGCACCGATCGCGCTATCTTCAGAACTGATACAAAAGATGGAGGCTATTCGAGTAAAGGCAGATAAGGTAGTCACAGTGGAAAATCTTACCTCTTTTCATCGTTTGAAAGATGAAAATTGTGCGTATCTTTTCCTGGCAGGATACCATAACAGTGTAAAGCAGGCGTTCTTAAAACGGGTGTATAAAGAAAATCCAGAGAAACAGTGGTTTCATTTTGGAGATCTTGATCCGGATGGATTTTATATTCTGAAACATTTGCGAAAAGGAACCGGGATAGATTTTGTGCCTTTGCATATGGGAGTTTCGGAATTGGAAACATACAGCGGATATGGCAGAGAATTGAGTGAGCCGGACAAAGTGAAAGCACGAAATCTTCTGCAACAGGGATTTTATGCGGAAATCATGCAATATATGCTGGAACATGATTGCAAGCTGGAGCAGGAAATTATAAGTTACGAGATTATGAAGAAAAATCTGTAAATAAGAGACTGTGCAGAAAAGTCTATCGATAAAATTCTTTTACGATGATGCAAGGTGAAAAAATTCATATTTTGTAAATTTCCAGCTTGGAGAAAGAATTGCTGCTTCGAAATTGTGTACAAAAATGAATGGAATTTTTCAAATCAAAATGAAAAGCGCAGGCAGGGAAAATAACAAAAAGTGCAGGGAATATATAGCTTTGCAAGTTTTTTGACAGGACTGGCAAAGCTATATATTCCCTGCACTTTTGCGAATAGAATTATTTATTCGCGCTGTCTGCATCAATGACAGACTGAATCTGTTTCATCAAAGTATCATAGTTTTCCTGATTATCAATTCCACCAAGCATAGGATCGCCTACAATATTGCCATTTCTGTCGACCAGGATTGTTGTAGGAAATGCCATAATGTTGGAGGCATATTTACCTGCATCGGAAGTAGAATCAACGGAAAGATTGCGATATTTGGCACCCTGGCTTTTCAGGATATCTGCAGCTTCTTTTATAGCGGTTTCATTTCCATCGAAGGTTTCTGTGTTGATTCCGACTACTTCACCACCAGATGCTTTGATGGCATCGTTTAACTCGTTAAGCTTAGATAATTCAGCAACACAAGGTTTGCATCCAGTAAACCAGAAATTAACGACAGTTACTGCATTTTGAGAAAAAAGGCTCTCATCAACAGAATTGCCATCGAAATCCTTCGCGGAAAAATCTTTGAAAGGAGTTACATCGTCGGAATTATTCTTCTGGCTGTTGCTGTCGGATGCAGCATTTTTCTTTTCGATTGCAGTGATTTTTTCTTCAATCTTTCTGATCGTTTCAATATCATCATTAAGTGTTTTCAACTCATCCTCTGTGAAGGAGTCCTTGTTTGATTCAACAGTGTCTGCCAGATAATCGGCATAATTTCCGCTCGGGTCAGCAGTACTTTTATTCATCATGCCAAATGCCTTGTCCCATACGTCTTTATGATCTGCAAAGAGCTGGTTTTCCTGCTGATATAAATCATCCATTTCAGAACTGGAATCATCAGAAGAGGCTGCGCTGGATTCTGTCTGGGTATCCTGCGGTTTTTCCGTGTTTGCTGGTTGTTTTCCGTTACATGCAGTAAGCAATAATGCTACGCAGAGTGTAAAAATAAATAATAAAGATCTTTTTGTTTTCATGAGTAATTGCTCCTTTTCGTAATGATATGATGTGTAGTGATTCTGCAAAGATTCAAGTCGAACGCACGTGAGACTTGGTGCGTGATTCTGTTCAGCGAAAGCTGACATATTCTTCTCAGAATTACTGCACTCTACACTTAGTTACCGGTTGTCTGTTACTGGCTGTTGCGCTTCTTTTTCTGACAGTTTTTTCCCATAAACTGATAGTGGATGGCATCTTTCGGACAAGCCTTTATACAGGCTCCGCATCGTATGCATTCCGGGTGATTAGGCGTCTTACATACATCTACATCCATTTTACATGCGGTTACACATTGATTACATCCGACACATTTGCTGTTTTCAACTTTGATCGTAAGAAAGCTTATCTTATTAAACAATGAGTAGATTGCGCCAAGAGGACAGATCCATTTACAGAAAGGTCTGTAAAACAAAATACTTAACACAACAACCGTAATTAAAATAAGGCATTTAAAGGAAAAAAGAGTTCCCAGTGCAGATCGTATCGCAACGTTTCCAAGTGAAAGTGGGATAGCCCCTTCCAGAACACCTTGCGGACAAATATATTTACAGAAGAACGGGTCTCCCATTCCGATTGAGTTCGTTATAAGCATCGGCAGAAGGATAACGAAAACAATGAGGATTATGTATTTCAGGTATCTGAGTGGCTTCAATCGGGCTGTTGAAAACTTTTTCCCGGGAATTTTATGAAGCAGATCCTGAAACCATCCAAAGGGACACAAAAAACCACAGATAAATCTTCCAAGTGTCACACCGAGTAAAATAAAAAAGCCGGTGATGTAGTATGAAAATTTAAATCTGGATGATCCGATGACCGCCTGAAAGGCACCGATCGGACATGCTCCCGTTGCAGCGGGACAGGAATAACAGTTTAATCCAGGCACACATACTGCTTTTGCATTCCCCTGATAAATTTTGCCCTTAAATAAATTTGGAATGTGGATATTGGTAAACAGCGTGGCAACTGCCTGTATCCATCCACGAATTCCGGCTATTTTTTTTGATCGTGATTTCTTTTTCTTATCCAATTCCGACACACTCCAGACATAATTTTATTGCTTTAGCAAGCACAGTAGCTGCTTCCCCCCGGATCGCACCATAGCTCACCATAGTGATACCTGCGATGAGCACAAACATTTGACCTATTTTTTTACATTTCAAGATATTGTTGCTCCTTTGTTTGTTGTATTTGTTGACCAGCTGACTTTGATATTATACAATAGCTGTTGTAAAATTTTTGTTAAGAAACAGGTGAAAACATTTTGAGATTATTAATAGTTGAAGATGAAAAACAAATATGTGACACAGTTGCAAAAAGCCTGTATGCTGCCGGATATGAAGTGGATACATGTTATGATGGGGAAGAGGCTTTTGAATGTATTCTGGCAGAGAATTATGATCTGATCGTTCTGGATCTGAATCTGCCCGGGATGGATGGGATGGAGATTCTAAAGGAACTCAGACAGAGAAATGAGGAGACAAAGGTTCTCATATTATCGGCAAGAGGACAGATCGCGGATAAAGTAGAAGGACTGGATGCAGGGGCGAATGATTATATGGAAAAACCGTTTCATCTGCAGGAACTTGAGGCACGTATCAGAAGTCTGACAAGAAGAAAATTTGTGCAGAAGAATGTATGTCTGGAAAGTGGCGAGATAAGGTTCGACACGGTAAAACGTGAGGCATATGCAAAAGGACAACGGATCTCTCTGACAAGAAAAGAAAGTGGTATTTTGGAATATTTGCTTCTGAATCTGGGCAGACCGGTAAGTCAGGAGGAACTGATCGAGCATGTCTGGGATGCAACCGCGGACAGTTTTAGTGGATCCATCCGGGTGCATATGTCTTCTCTTAGAAGAAAACTTAAGGCTGTGCTGGAATATGACCCGATTTTGAACAAGGTGGGTGAGGGCTATAAAATACGAGAGGAGTTCGAAGGATGAAAAAAATGTCACTGCAGTGGAGACTGACCTGTATCATTACACTATATATTGCTATTATATGTGGCTGCCTGACAATGTTTGTCTATAAAAATGGTGTGCATTATATCGATTCCCTGCAAGAGACTGTTGATGCCCGGGAAGATGATAATGAGGATGAAATATATATCAGCATTCCTGAGGATAAGTGGGATGAGTTTGTAAATGACTTTTCTTTGCAGGTGTACAATAATAAGGCTGACTATAAAAGAAACAGTTTTATAATCTCAGCCGTACTGGCGCTTATGGGTGGGGTAGTCACCTATTTTATCAGTGGGCATGCACTCAGACCAATCCGGGAGTTTTCTGATAAAATCGAGGAGGTAGAGGCACAGAATCTGGCAGATTTCCGGATAGAAGAAAACAAAGTAAAAGAACTCAATCAGCTTAGCATTTCATACAACAAGATGCTTATGCGTCTCTCGGATGCATTTGAGATACAGAGGCAATTTACTGCAAATGCAGCACATGAACTCAGAACACCATTAGCACTGATGCAGGTACAGCTTGATTTATATAATTCCACCCAGCATCCGGGGATTGATGCAGACACTTTGCAAACAATAAAAATGGTTACCGAACAGAACGACAGACTCAATAAAATGGTAAAGACGCTTCTTGATATGAGTGAACTTCAGACTGTGGGGCGGGATGAAATAATTGCAGTTGATGCTCTTGTGGATGAGGTATTGGCGGATTTGGAACCTCTCGCACAGGAAAAAAGTATAAAATTAATTGAAAAATGTAAAGATATAACCCTGCGTGGAAGTGATATCCTTATTTACAGGATGGTATATAATCTTGTGGAGAATGCCATAAAATATAATCATTTCGGTGGTCAGGTTACAGTAACTGCAGATCAGGAGGAAAACCAGGTTCGTCTGTCCGTGGAGGATACAGGAAGCGGAATCCCGGAAGAATTTAAGGAACGCGTGTTTGAACCATTCTTTCGAGTAGATAAATCCAGAAGCCGGGAACTAGGCGGTGTGGGGCTTGGACTTGCCCTGGTCCGAGAAATCGTGCGGGTGCATGATGGCAGTATTACCGTCAGATCCAATCCGTCCGGAGGAACGGTTTTTGAAGTACAGTTCACTCATCATATGTATTCAAATATTGATCATGCCTGCATGAAAAAATACCTGGATCCATAGTGATTTGTACCCCATTTTTTGCACCTTTTGCGGACGATATTATGAGAACCGCTGTGCGAACCTCATAATTGATTTGCGGCACAAAAACAGTGCCTTTTATCGAAAGTTGGCAAGCAACTTCCGATAAGCTATATTATGCGAAAATAAACCAGGTTATGCCAGAAAGTTAAAATTTACAAAGGCTTACAAAGCCCGAAAAACCAAGAAATGCGAGGTTATGCAACAATGATAAAAATACTTTTCATCTGCCACGGCAGTGTTTAAGGGACGGAGCAAAAGCCTTGATTTTATTGGGTTTCTTGGATGGAAATGTAGAATTTACACCTTATTTACACCTTTGGAAGATCGGATCGGTATAGTTAGAAGAGGGAAGGCGTGAGATGAATTTTACGTAAGCATATATTACTTGAAAAATCAATTGATATATAACAAATTATAAATGTGACGTAAAAAGAGTCATGTTTGTAAAAAGCTTCCGTTAGTATATCGTGGAAGATATGATATTTTTACAGTACTGCTGTCAGAAGGAGATACAACCATAACATTATTGTGTGAAAGAGTAAATTCCACCGCCCAGTTTTGTAAATTGTTGAAAGAAATATATTGTTATATGATTACGTAAGTGATATATTTAAGCATAAGAAAACCGTGTAAAATTACAGTTTGCTTTTTACACGGTTTTCTTTATACTAGATAGTTAGCTAAAACTAACATGATGAAAGTATGAAAGATTATAGAATAACATATATTAGGTATTAGGCAATATAATCAATAAGCTATAGAACTAATACTATACCGCTGAAGATAATTATTTTTGCCAATGAATTTTTTCGAGCATATATGGAAGGAAAATATAATGCGAATAAATATTTTTGAAGGTATACTGATTCCGTTTGTTGGAACAACGATAGGATCAGCATGTGTGTTTTTTATGAGACAAACACTTAATAAATCCGTGCAACGTGCACTTGCAGGGTTTGCAGCAGGTATAATGGTTGCGGCTTCAATCTG
>URDN01000052.1 GCA_900546495.1 uncultured Lachnospiraceae bacterium | reverse complement strand
TAAGACTGATACAGTAAATTTTCCGGTTCTTTGAATCATATCATGCGTATAATTTACCTTATTTACACAGATACTTAACTGGTTTGGTTCCGAAGCTGCCTGAATAGCTGTATTAATGATGTATTGTCATTAAGGATGAAATCAAAACAGATGCTCCAGCGGCAATCAAGGATTTGAAATCTTCCGGTGTACGCAAAACTATTATGCTTACCGGAGACGCAGATGCCGTAGGTCAGAAAGTTTCTGCCCGTCTCGGTCTGGATCAGGCATATACGGAACTTCTTCCTGCGGATAAAGTTGAACGGGTAGAGGAACTGTTGAAACAAAAAAGCGAAAAAGGAAAACTGGTATTTGTCGGAGACGGAATCAACGATGCTCCTGTGCTGGCACGGGCAGATGTAGGAATTGCAATGGGCGGTTTGGGTTCTGATGCGGCGATTGAAGCGGCTGATATTGTTTTAATGACAGACGAGCCCTCCAAAATTGCCTCTGTAATACGAATTGCTAGAAAGACCATCCGCATCGCAAACCAAAATATCGTATTTGCTTTAGGTGTAAAATTCCTGGTACTGATTTTAGGGGCTTTGGGATATGCAAATATGTGGGCGGCTGTGTTCGCTGATGTTGGTGTTTCTGTTATTGCTATTTTAAACGCAATTCGTGCCATGAAAGTAAAACGGTTAGACGCATCCACGCTGTCTTAACTGGTTTAGAAATGCGCCGCATTTTGAAGTAAAAGCGGCGCATTTCCTCAAACTTCCGTTGGATAAGGAATTAGATTATTGATTTGTCGGACAGGATATTTCAAATAACGCATCAACAGAACGATGTAATAATTTTGCCTGCGGGGTATCTGAAAGGGTGTAATATACCTCTTTTCCTTCTCTGCGGCTAATAATAATTCCACTTTTCTTTAAAATACGCAGATGATGGGACACAGCCGGAGCGCTCATGTCAACAGCCGCCGCTATGTTGCATACACATTCCTCGCAATGGCACAAGAGCCACAAAATCCTTAAACGTGTTGAATCGCCAAGCTGCTGAAACAAAAAAGATATATCCTGAAAGCCCTCTGCCGAAGGCATATTATCTAAAACTCGTTCGATATTCTGCCCATGATTATGAGGCAGATTATAATGCGGCATATCAATCAACTCCTTCCTTAAACTATGATACTCACCTAAATTTTATCTGTCAAACAGCTTTTCACAGATTGGAGATATATTATGAGCCAACCACAAAATATTACTTTTGACGTTCCAAACGCCTTTGAATTGGAGAAACTGAGTGAACTACATAAGGCTATGGGCGATTTCACACGTATGAAAATCCTCTGGCAATTAATGCAGGGCGAACAATGTGTCAATGACCTTGCAAAAACACTATCCCTTACTAATTCTGCCATATCTCATCAACTCCATGCACTCCGGATTACAAAATTAGTCCGTTCCCGCAAAGCAAGAAAACGGGTATTTTATTCCCTGCAGGATGAACATATCCAATGGATACTGGAAGAAACCTATGCTCATATTTCAGAACGATAAAACGCAGCCCCGTAAACTATAATGGGGCTGCGCCAAATATTTTTTTACAGGTTTTCATATGAAACCAGTTCACTCATCGCAATACGCTGTGCTTCAAAACGGTTCCTGTCGGCAGGCTCTTCATCCGAATAGCCGATAACCAGAATATTGATTGGTTCCAGATTATCAGGAAGCGTAAATTCCTTCCGAAGTACGTCCGGCTTGAAGTAGCAAACCCAAACTGTGCCAAGTCCCAGTTCTGTCGCTTGCAACATCATATGGTCTGTCAGGATCGAAGCATCAATGTCACCAGTCTGCTTTCCATCAAACGGACGTACCCATGCTTTGTCATGGTCAGCGCAGACAATAATCGCCAAAGATGCTCCATAAATATTTGCGGCCTTACCAATTTTAGCAAGACCTTCCTCGCTTTGGACAACGATCAAATGAACGGGCTGGAGATTCGCGGCTGTCGGAGCCACATGAGCAGCCTCCAGAATTTTTTCCAGTTTTTCAGGCTCTACTTTTTTGTTGTTGTAATCACGCACAGAGCTGCGGCTCTTTGCAATATTGATAAAATCCATAGTATTTCAATCCTTTCTGTTGTAATATAAATGTGTCAACCAACTATAAACTTATTGTAACACCAAAAAGAAAAACCACAAGAATGCACTTTTTTGATAGGCACTATCAAAAAAGATAGCGCCCTTGTCAAAGGAGAACTCATAATGAAAGATAAACAAATACATTTTAATTGTCCGGTAGAAGCCTCCCTGTCACTGATCGGCGGTAAATACAAGCCTCTCATTCTCTGGCATCTGATTGATCAACCTTTGCATTACATGGAACTGCAACGCTTAATACCAAACGCCACCCCAAAAATGCTTTCCAGCCAGCTCCATGATTTGGAGGATTGCGGAATGATTCATCGAGAGGTTATTCCCGAAAAACCGCCAAAGACAATTTATTCTCTTACACCCTTTGGTAAAAGCGTTATCCCCATTCTGGATGCTCTATGCCAATGGGGAAAAAACTATCTTGACGGACTGGATGTAAAAAGTCCATGCTGTTCAAATTAGTATAAAGTTTTCTACTTGCAAAAACGAGTATAGATAAATATATTTGCTATACCCGTTTTTGTTATTTCTAATTCTAAATTTGTGACTGCCGTATATAATTGCAAAGTACCGTAAAGTCTACTTCTGGATTTTTATTTAAGATTTTCTGTAAAGCTCCTTCTGCTTTTTTATGTAATTCTTGATTGTTCAAATCATCCAACATGAAAAAAATGTTAAACCGCCTGCCGATCACAAACAGGAGTTTTTCATTTGCTGGTAAATTCAAAAAGCGATTAATATCTGACAGCATTTTCTCCTTGTCCGTCCGTAAATTTCCTCTTACTTCCAAAAGCAGATTTATAATATGTTCATTTACATAGTAGCTGTCCATTTCTTTTAATTGCTGCAGGAACCTCTTTTGCTCTATCATAATCTCTTCTTCGGATTGTAATGTGAAAGAGCCTTCTCTTACAAATTCTCCCATTTTAGATTCTGGCTTAATTCCCGTCGCATGAACACGAATAAAATGGTCGTTTCTTTCCATTTCCTTTAGGTATATATACCCTCAGTGACGGAAGTGGCTTAAAGGATTTGTTTTTCAACCTCTGTACCAGTTCCTTGATATTTCTATCAAGGTTCTTCCCATGCATTTTTCTGTTTCAATTTCCGTATAATATACATTTCATCAAATTCACTATCAACTATATACTTATAAGTATTTTCCAGCTTTTCAACTGTTAAATTACTATTTCCTATTTCATAAAAGCATAACAAAGTATTTAATGTTTCTATTGAAATTTTAGATAAATAATTTTTCAATATCTTTGCATTTTGTTGTATTTCGGCTAAGTCATCCCACGCAATAACAACCTTTTCTTTCGATTTATCTTTTTCCCAATAATATTTAACTAATGAAGCATATTCTTTCAACTCATCTTCTGTAATTGTTCCAAACATTCTTTCGCAACCAATATTGCTTGAAAACAATCTATGTTTCTTAATTAAATTTAAGGCATCCGTTAATTCTTTACTTCCAAGTTGGTATTCCTGCTTAATTTGATCTTTGACCTCTTTAAATTTTTCTGTTCTCCACTCTTCGTAAAACGGAAGTTTTTTTGAAATTTCCCCTATATCAGTTCTTGATAAACTTTTTGTAAATGTCCCTAACGAATATTCATCAACACAGCTTCCTAAAAAATAAATCAAGTCATCAAATTTTTCCATTACTGCTTTAAATTCAGTTTCTAATAATTCGATACTTATATGAGAAATTTTATTTTTTATCATATGCGGTTGATCATCTTTATTTAATTCATATTTAAAAGCATCTCCCTCTTCATCAAAATAATAAAACTGAATCATATCTTCTATGTTTTCAAAATATGCAGGAATCCTTCTATCTATATTTTTATTTTCACATGCCATTTTATATAGTTCTTCAATATTATGTGTGTGAAGTTTCTTTTTTCTTTCTACTATAAATTCAACTAAGTGACTTATCTTCTTTTTTCTCTCCAGTTCCCACAACATCTTAATAACAATTTTCAGAGATAATTCAATACTATGCCTTGCATTATAAACAATCGGATACACTAACAGATCTTCAACTTCCTGACTCACTTTTAATGACTTTATCAGGATCTCAACTGTACGTTTATTGATAAATGTCTGCCACCATATTGAGAAGTGATCTAACGAAACCACAATTTTCTCTCCATTTTCATAGTCACAAACAAAACGACTGTCTGATTGTTTTGTCAGTAAAAAGAAGCTTTCATTTGTTTCGAGATTAAACTGTGTGGCATTTTCCGTTGTTTCTGCTTTTGCTTTATCGAAGCATTGCTGCCGTTTAACCTTCAACATTCCTATCTGCTTCGCTGTTAAGTCATACGCATCTTGTCTGCCAATATTCTTTTCTATGTTGTTGGTCTGCATCACACGCTCCAGATATTCTGCATACCCCTGCGGAAGTAATTCATCCGCAGGGATTATCAATTCTTTCGTATCTGAACATCGAATTTTCTCAATCAGCCTTCCTATGATTTGGGGCGAAAGCACCAGAATGTCTTGGTTTCCTGTGATGCGTATCGTATATTCGCATATCAATTTTCCATTCCTCTTAATCTTTCTATGCTCATAGTCCTCATACATTGCCACCTGCGATTGCAATTTTTCAACCATTTCTGCCGTTTCGGGAGAATTGATCTGCCGTTGCAAAACAAGCAGATGATTTTTCATATCGTGGTAAACGAAGCGTACCTTCTCCTCGTCTTTGAGTCTTTCCTGATAGTAGGCAAACTGCTGTTGAAGCTGTGCAATCTGCATTTTGTCTTTCTGTTCTTGCTCACGGAGATAGAGCGTGTTTTTCGCATATATAAAAGTAATATAGAATGTTAATGATAATACAATTCCACTTACAGATATAGCAATGTCTACAACTCTACTCAAGTTTAAGTAATTATAGTTTACTAATATATAAATCGAAAATCCGATTAGGAAAGTAAATGTTAATGTAAAACAGTCTTTTAACTGAATTTTATATCTAATGTTTTTAACAAGTTGATATGACACAAAAGCTGCCGTTAAGCGAATAAGGAATATTACAATGTAAACTTCCCAACGCAAAATCTTTTGACCTTCTACTAAAATAATCATACCATCGCCATATATCCAAGTTGCAACAGCCATACCCATAGCTTCTGGAAATAGACAAACTGACATAAACCATATTTCCATCGCTGTGAGCATTTGATAAATAGAGTCTTTATAACATAATTTCAAAACAATAAAAATACAAGCAATAAGAAATATTGTTTTATATGCACCAAGTTCTGAAAACCAAGTCAAAAGCCAGCTGAGTGCAAAAAGCATAGTCGGCGTAATCCATTTACATATCGGAGTAGTAAATCGGGGTTGCTTCAAAAAGCAATGGTTAAAAGTATATAGGAACAACGCTTCTGTTAGTGTGACTATGGAGAATCGGAACGGTATCTTATCTTCCAACACAACGAGTATACCCGAAAACCGATTCTTGATGAAGAAGGGCATATGATATTGAGAGAAGAATGTTATCTGGACGGTCTGAACTGTGATCCATTCACTTTTGCATCGGAATGTCAGGAACTGAACAGCTACTACCACAAGAACAAAAACTTCAATGAGATAAAATCCCATCACTATATCATTAGCTTCGACCCGAAAGACAGAGATGAATGTGGATTGACCGGTGAACGTGCCCAGCAACTCGGATTGACTTTTGCAAAGAAAAACTTTCCTGGTCATCAGGCTTTAGTCTGCACTCATACCGATGGTCATAACGAAAGTGGAAATATCCATGTACACATCGTAATCAACAGTCTCCGTAAATATGACATACCACAAGAACCCTATATGGAATTTGACTGTGAAGCAAAAGCCGGATACAAGCACCATCTAAGCACAGCATACCTTATCCATTTAAAACAGGAAGTTATGGATATGTGTAAAAAAGAAGGACTACATCAGGTTGATCTGCTCACTCCTGCTGAAAGAAAAATCACAGAAAAAGAATATTGGGCACAACGCCGGGGACAGGAAAAACTCGATAAGTTAAATCAGAAAATGAAAGAAGATGGAATCACTCCAAAGGGAACTCGTTACCAGACAGAGAAACAATTTCTTCGTGACGCTATTGATGATGCTGCAAGTACCGCCCGATCACCAGAAGAATTTTCAAAAATCCTTGATGAAAAATATCACATTATCTTCAAAATCAGTCGAAACCGGTACAGCTATCTTCACCCTGGCAGAAAAAAATATATCACTGGAAGAAATCTTGGAACCAGATACACAGAAGATTTTCTCTTGAAAACATTTGAGGAAAACACAAAATCCCATAAAGAACAGAAAGAAGAAATTCTGGAACAGCAAACTCCGAATACTTCCACAGATTCGCCAACTGTTCCTTTCTCCGATACTTCTGCTATCCCTGCACCATTCATTTTCATAAAATCAGATCTCCGGCTTGTCATAGATCTGCAAACCTGTATTAAAGCACAGCAGAGCGAAGCCTATGCTCAAAAAGTAAAGCTCACCAATTTAAAGCAGATGGCTCAGACTGTTGCCTACATACAGGAACATGGCTATGATTCTCTTGATGATTTCCATGCAACACTCGATCAAGCATCAGACCAGACCAGTGCTTCCAGAAAATCTTTAAAAGATACTGAACAGCAACTTAAAGATATGAATGAGCAGATTCATTTTACCGGACAATATCTGGCATATAAAAATGTGTACGCAGATTATCGCAAAAGCCGAAACAAGGAGAAATTTTATGAAGAACACCAGGCAGAACTTTCCCTGTATGACACAGCTCTCCGAACACTCAAAGAAAAATCTGGCGGGAATAAATTGCCTTCCATGAAAGCTCTATATGCTGAAAAGGACCGGCTTGTTGAATTGAGGAATAGACAGCGTGAAGATTTTTTTAATCACCGGGATTATGAACGGGAACTTCGCACTGTGTCTGCTAATATTGATATGATTCTTAAGAAGAATTACGAGCAACTACATGATAGAAAAGAGCCAAATTTATAGAGACACATTAAAAGGGACAGATTGTTCCTCTGTCCCTAAAAATATATCTCTATTTTTCTAACTGCTCATACCAATCTTCTGGAAACCCTATATGTCTCAATGATATATCATTCTCATATTCTTCTACAATAGCTTTTAATTCTATCAAGACTTTGATGATCCATTCTTTTTTATTTGGATATAATAATTTTAATACAAGTATTTGTGAAAACAATTTTCTGTTTGGTGACATTTCTAATTCCCTTGGCATTTTGGGTAATGCGGGAAATGACCAATAATACAGCCTTGAATAATGTGCACAACGGTTTCTTAAATCAGTGATGCAACGTAACCAGCTTTTTAAACAGGCCACTGATGTACCATATAATTCTTTTGCTAAATATTTCTGGTCACCAGACTGCAAATCCGCATAAAAGTAGGACAACATTCCCATTGAAAAAAATTCAACAATAACCCATATAGGAAAATTTCCGCCATACTTTTCTTTATGGTGCTGAACTACTGATGTACTTTTATTTTCCTCTATACATACATTTAACAGTTTCACGAACTTTTCATGATTGTGCCTGTCATTGTAAATAGCCCCATCCATATATCCTAAAGCCCCATGAACATGTCCACTGTAATAGGCTAATTGCGTTCTTAAATATAATTCAACTTTTTCTATATAATTAAATAATACACCACGCAATCTACTGTCAAATTCATAGATTCTTTGAATTCTGTGAAAGTTTATATTTGAAAAATACGTCCCATCCTTTTTTCTAAACGGAAGGAAATAAGCAGATAATCTATAATAATTCGCCTGTTTTAAAAATCCGATACATTCTGTATCATTATCTATAATAAAACCCTTTTCTTTAATAATTTCGACTTGTTGAGCAAAGGTTTTCGGTTGTTTCATTACCTGTACAGTTGCTTCATTATTTTGCAACTTTTCATTTTTAGTTTCACTTGTATTCACCATTATTTCTCCAAAAATAAAAATGTCTCCCCATGGGACACATCACTTGCGTGAGAGGTGCGGGGAGTCCTGTTAGTGTTATGATATGATATTTGAGAGAAAAAATCAACCATTTTTTATATATTGCCCTCAAAAATTCCGGCAAGACTTTTTTACTTCTTCTTCCTTTCCATCTCTTCTTCCATCGCCTTCTGTTGCTGTGGCTGTCCTTTCCCTTGACTGGCTATCTTCTTCTGATGATTTCGGAGCCGTTTAAGTACCGATCTCCGTGGAGCGTTCTTATCCTTTTTCTTTGGAGTGTTATTCATCAGTCCGTCAATCATATTATAGTTGGCTTCTTCTGCCATCTCTGCACTGCGAAGATATTCTCCATTATCCATAACCTTCTGCCAGTTTGCCAGCTCTGGTTTCTTCTTTTGTGTTTCTCCAGATTGTGTCTGTCCGGTCTGGGCTTGTGCCTGCATTTCCTGTTGTTTTTGCTGTGCCTGCTCTGCCTGTTGCTGCATGAAATTCTGGATGTTCCGTCTGGCTTCTTCATCAAAGCCGTTGTAACAGTCATTCATAACTACGGTACCTTCTTCACTGAGAATCACATAGGCTGCTCTTGTCCCATACTCCTCATGTTCCATCAGAAACCATTTCTTTTCGTTCATCAGGATATAATCCTGTGCAAGCCATGTCCCTTTCTTTCCTTCGATTTCGTACCCGGTCGTATCAATGGAAAGTCTGGTATCGGAAGAACTTTTGATTGTGAGAAATTCCGGAATGATGATAAAACCATCTTTGTTGACATAGTAAGCTGTGGTTTTTCCATCATCGGTAATGACGATCACATCGCTGCAACCGATGGAATGACCTTTGAAGTTCTTCGGTCGTTGCTTCTGTAAACGGAGTTTAATATCAGCCGGAGTTTCCCCCGGCTGGATTCTTCCAATGTACACCTGCTGATAGTTTTCTATCTGGACTGTTCTTCCTTCGCTTTTCAGTTTCTCGTAAGAACGGAAACGCACATCCCGGTACTCTGGGGTATCTTTTACCTGATATACTGCACACTGACTTGTACTCATTCTTCGTCCTCCTCTTCCAGTTCCATTTTATATTCTTCCAGATCCATAAGAAAAACTTCATATCCTTCATCGCTCATACAGAACAGTTTTCTTATGGTATTGCAGACAAGCCCGATCATATCTGCATCGCCTTTCAGAAAAGGAATGATATGATCGATTGCCTCCATCGTGTCATTTCTGTTTCCTTTATCAAACATTGCTGTTACTAAACATTCATCCGCATCAAAGTTCATCGCCAAATCCATCATAATTCCACTTCTCCCTTCTTATGTGTCTTGGATTTCTCCGTTGTCTTATTCTGCTCCTGTGCTTTTGCCCTTGCCTGAAAATCTTTTAAAGACTGCAGCACAGATTTCTTCACTTCACCTTTTGCTCTGCTTGCAGGTTCTGCCTTTTGTGGCTGGCTCCGATTTACAGATACCGGTTCCTGCTCTGCCCTTCTGTCTGCCGCAACCGCAGAAGGTTTCTGTCCACTTCCTATTACTGTTTCTGTCGTATGTTCCGTTTCCTTTACCCTTCCATGCTTTTCATCCAGATACTTTTCCATGTCTGCGATTGCTTTCTGCACCAGAGGGCTTTCTTTATAGTGTGGAATCATATCTATCAGATCACGCCGTATCCGGTCTGCACTCATCAACTCATATTCTCCGGAATAATTTTCATCACCATCTTGCAGATCAAATCCGATTCCTTTAATCCCATGCAGTCTCTCTGCTGGGATACTCTCATATATTTTAATGGCTTCTTCTAAAGTGAGGTTGTTATGGTACTCTCCCATGACCGGAAACTCCATGCACTCTGCGACATAAAAACTGATCGTGGCTTCTGGCTGTTCCTGCTCCGGCTGTTTGTCAAAAATAGAAAATCGCTCTGTATCTTCCAGACGGGAAAGTAAAGAACGGGCAGTTATAACATCGCTGTCTATATCGGATTCCTCGGATACCTCAAGCAGCCAGTCCTTGATAGTTTCTGTTTTCTTATTCAAAATATCCTCCGTGAGTTTTTCCACCTGTTCTTCTCTATTTTCAACTGTATCGTTATACTCATAGGTATCAACGTCATAGCTAAAATTATCCAGGTCCACAGCGAGCTTTTTAATCTCCTGCTGGTCAAGATATTTTTCGGATTCTTTTATATACTCTGCCAGAGTGATTCGCTCCTCTGCAATCGGGTTAATATCCACCTTAATTCCTGCCATCGCTATACCAGATTCATTTAAGGCATTGAAAAAGCTATCTTCTCGAATATCACCTTTATAGGAAAGAACCACATCAAGGTCAGAATCTTCCCGGTAGAGGTCTTGTCTGCTTCTGGAACCATACACTCTTGCAGCAAGCAGCTCTACCTCCTGTTCCATTCCCATATCTTCTAATACTGCCTGTGCATGATACAGGACACCTCTTTCAACTTCTGCCCTGCTCAGGCTATTTAATGCCAGTTCATTTCTTCCAATCTCAGAAGTCGCACGAAGTTCCCCCTCCTGCAATAAATCCTTAGAGTGCTGGATCGTCATTTCTTCAAATTCTTTATAATCCACTTTGACACATTCCAGGTCATCCATTCTTTCACTTTTAAGGATTTCATAAGCAGCTTCCTGAATGGATGCGTCTGGATTATCGTAATCACCACTCTGGATTTCATGCAGATCAGAGTCATAAAAAATAAACGAATATCCTTCTTCTGTTGCCTGTATGGTCAGATACCCTTTACTCCTGATAAACTGCATTGCGATTCCTTCATAGGTTTGCATTGCTTCTTCCCTGCGAAATCCTTCAAAAATACTTGCTGGGCAGTTTTTTTCTAATTGTATCCGCTGCATCTGTTCTTCCTGAACTTCTTCCACATCTGCCATCAGTTCTTCATAATCCACTACTTTTGCGTCTTCCAATGAGTACCCTTTATCTTCCAAAATATCACTGGCAGCTTCATCTACATAAATTGTCGGATTGTCATAGATTCCTCCATCATCCTCCTGATAATCTTCATTGTAAAATGTATAATCATAGCCATCTTCAGCAGTCTGGATTGTAAAGTATTGTTTTCCAATCTGATATGCAATCTGTACCTCATTCCAGTCCAGCATATTTTCCATTTTATTTACCGCTTCATATATTTCCGGATTCAGCCACCCTCCGATCTGTTCATATGCATGGGTCAGCTGATCTATTCCGTTTTCACATCGGATAAAATCCATGCTTTCCTGCATTGTTTCCGTATTCTGGATACCAAGCACTTTTTCCTGATGATTTGGCAGGCGTAAATATTCCTGCATCGCTTCATCCAGTGATTCATACCGGTTTACTTTTACTACACCCTCTGCATTTACATCTTCCATCACATAAAAATTATCAATGTAATGGATCTCTGGCATCTTTAATTTTATTCTTTCCGGAAGCTGCACCTCACTGACTGCATGGAAATTAAACCGGACATCCGTTCCAGATTCATTTTTTCCTTCCATCGTTTCTTCCCAGGTATCTTTCTGTACTGCCTGTATTTCTTCGATTGTAAGTGTCTGTCCACTCCGCAGGGTTACAGCAGAATCTTTCGGGAATTCCGACAAATCATAGAGTGTTGTTCCATTTTCCTGCAAATATTCTGATACAGCTTCTAACGCTCCTGCATCAAACCCATTCCACAAGTCCTCCGCTACAAGCTGTCCATTTTCCGCTACGATAATGCCTGCCACATCGGAGCCAAATTCATCATGTTCCATTAAGAAAAACTTCTCCCCGGCATATTCCTTTTCATCAACCGTATGCCATGTCCCGTTATGTCCTTCTGCTTCATACCCTCTTGTCTCTGCCGTGATCGTCACTTCGTTTTCTCCTATCGCCTGTTCTATCCTCTGCATCCGGATCTCAGCTCTTGCCATGTCGATAAACCCATCTAAAACTGCCGGGTGGCTTTCGATCACATAATCCAGGTTCAGATTTCTGCCCCGGCTGATATTTTCCGGGACTTCGATATGCTCCGCCCAGTCTTTGTTCTGTCTGGAAAATCTTCCATCATGGGAAAGTTCACGGATGGTATTTGCCATAACAAAATTCATACGTTCTTCCCCGAAGCGTTCCACGACTTCTTTTGCCGCATCCTGCTTTAAGTGCAGCCCGTCAAAATTCTCCCGGATGGCTTCTTCGATTGCTTTCTTACAGTCCAGGTTTAACTTTCTGGAATCCAGATAAGCATCCACATCCCGTTCTCCCATTGCCTGTTCCAATGTTCCTTTATAAACTGGCGGATATGCCCTGACGGAATTATGTTCCAGCATGTTCATTCTCTGCTGGACAAACTCCGGAAGTTCCTGAAATCCAAAAGAATCTACATAATAGGCTGTGATCTCTGCACCCCTGTTTATCACGATCACATCACTTACCGATAAAGAATGGCCACGGAAATCTTCCGGTCGGTCAATGTTAAAGCGTTCAAATATATTGTCTAACGTGATCGTTGGCATCCACGGTGCTGCATAAACCATCCTGTAATCCTTTCCGTCAATGGTATAGCCCAGACTCTTTGCGGATTCCATTCCCATAAACTGATAAGTATGCTCATCTCCGGTATCCATCTGATAAATGGCAAACCTTCCGCTTTCTCCATGCAGAAGAAGTGTCTCATCAATCTTTTCTGCACTCTGCTGTACCAGTGCTTCCTGTTTTGTAGCAGATATTTCTCTCTCTTTCTGCACTTCCCATTCTGTTTCTGTGATTCCAAAGATACCGTCATATCCAAGGATCTCACTTTCCGTCTCCACAAGCATCTGTTCTGCCCGTTGTGGATTCTCTGGATTTCCGTGTAAGATATAAATTTCTGCCCCTCCACGGTACAGTTCATATGCCCGGTCTTTCGTAAGCGGGAGCATATGGTCTAACTGAATTCCTGCCTCGTGCATTTCCGTAAAACCGATCATGCCATCCGGGAAATTGTCAATCTGTGCCTGTGTTTCATTCATAAGGCTTCTCGTATATTCACTTCCCGGTCTGCGGATTGCGGTCATCATACGGTTCACCAGTCCAAGCACTTCGTCTTTGTCATCCATCTTATATGCAAAATTCACAATAAGATTTCTCTGGGAATCTGTGAAATTTCCTGTATTTGCAGCTTCTGCCGTTTCAATCAGACGGTGAGCATACTGCATGGCTGTTTCTTCTACAATCTCCGGTTCTTTCACTGGGAAGTTTGCCCTTGCTGCCTGGATTACTTCATACACTAGCTTTGAACCGGCTTCATCGTAAGATTCCCTCATGTCCCATACCAGGTCATTCAGTCTTTCCACCCGTCCGGGGAAAGTTTCTGCATATTCATTTACAAATGCCTTTTCTTCTTCTGAAAAAATATTTCTTGGAAACTCTGCTTTATGCACCAACATCTCTGCCTGCTCTTTCGGAGAAAGGTCAGAAAAATAAGTAACGCCTGTGTCAGCATCATATTCCACATCATAAAAATCAATCGGATAATTCTCTCCGTGTCCACTGCTGTCATAGAGTGGTGTGACGGCAGCACCTTTTTCCTCCAGAAAACTTTCCAGTGGTTTCTCATTCTCCTCTATCTCACCACTTTCCAGAAGGCGGACGTATTCCCCCACATTCTGCTCTAACTGTTCCCTGCTCATGTTTTCGATCAGGTCATAAGTAAACTCGGAACCCATGCTGCCTGAAAGATGCAGGATCAAATCTTCCTTATGGAAGGTATCCCGCACCGGTCTTTCCATTTCCAGTTCGTGCATCTGTGTCTCGATATTCTCAATGACTTCTGCAGACGTTTTCCGGATGGTATCCATAGATGCCCGGAGTGCTTTCATATCCTTGCTCTCACACCAGCTGGCAATATAGGTAAAAGAGTATTCTGAAGTATCCAAACCAAAGTGATTGCAGACAATATAGGCAATACTTTCTGCTTCTACTTCTTTTGTTGTCCGGTCTTTTAAAATTCCTTCCGCATCCATTACCTCCCGGTCATGCAGCAATGCATGGCTTACTTCGTGTACTCCGGTTTTCATGGTCTGAAGATTACTCATATCTTCCTGAATTGCAATATACTTTTCTGTCTGATGATAATAGCCTTTTGCTTCCCCTTCTATTTCCATCATGCGGATTGGCACAGGAGAAATGTTCTGCAATGCTTCCATAAATGTGTCATAAAACTGTACACTCCCGGTAAGTTCCGATACTTCCAGCTCTGCAATCGGCTCTCCCTCTGTCTGGCTGACATCAAATACCGTTGTCACACGGAACCTTGGAATGACCATCTCCACGATCTCTGTTTCCGGCTGACCGTCATCCCCGATCACCGGCTCTTTTGTTACAGGGTCAATCTTTTCAATCTCCTGTTTCTCACGGATGGGTGCCGGTGCGATGATCTGGATTCCTTTTTCCCCACGTTTTACATGGCGGTTAAACTTCTTCTGCCACGCCTGATACCCTGCCACCAGAGTAGCCTCCGGTTTCTGCATGGTGATCAGAAGGGTGTTATTAAAACTGTAATTATGGAACTTGGACATGGTATTCAGATATTCCGTATACCGTTCCGAAGTAAAAATCTCCTTTACGCCCTGTTCCAGCCGTTCCGATATTTCCTTTAACTGTTTCTCTATATTATTTGCCATAAAACAAATCCTCCTTTTGGATTTCTCCCGCCAGAAAATATCCTGACGGGAAACTTTTTATAACTCCTGTTCGTGTTTCTTCTTTGCTGATTTCTGCACAGTCGGCTGCTGTGGTGCGTTTTGCTGTGCTTTTTCCTGCTTTAAGCGTTCCAGAATAGATGGCTTATGGATTCTGTCTGCTGTTTCCGGAAGTTCTTTTTCTTCTACAGCATCCCTGCTATCTGTGCTACTTCCTTCTCTGCCAATATCCTCATCTGCCATAATCGTCTCATTGCCCTTTTCATCCATGTTCAGCAACGCATTTAACTCAGATAACCGTTCCATCTTTTCATTCAGCTCTGCTTCTTTCGGGAATGGTTTCTTTACCTCTTCCTGTGCTGTCGCAAGCTGCTGTTGTACGGTTTCCAATTTCTGCTCGCTTTCCGTCAGCTTCCTGTCAATGGAAGAAAGGGTGTTATGGATACGCTGCATATTTCCTACCGGGTCTTTTCCGATTTCCAGCTTATAAGAACATTTCCCTTTGACCGTCAGTTCAAATGCATTGGAGAACATATTGTAGGAAGCAGATAACGTAAACCCATGATATTCCCCGACCTTTCCACCGGTGCTAACGGTTTTTAGTCCTGCACAGGCAGCGATCAATGCCTCGCCTGCTTCTTTCTTATCTTCATAAAGGACATTTCCTACTGTCATGGCAAACGTGTCATTATCCTGTAAATCCACGCTTTTTACTACCTGGGAATCTATCTGCATCCCGGCAATCCGCTCTTTCAATGCACTGATCTGTACCGGGAAATTCTTT
>URDN01000051.1 GCA_900546495.1 uncultured Lachnospiraceae bacterium | reverse complement strand
GTCGTGCCGGCATTGGAGTTTTTTCATCTTGTTCCTTAAACGACAAACAAGAATTAATCGCTTTCGTGGAAGCGGGAGAGGAACTGTCGTGTTCTTTCTTCCTTCGGATGTTCAAATACCTGATAAGGATCACCCTGCTCCAGTATATAACCATCATCCATGAAAATAACCTGATCTGCCACATCCCGGGCAAATGCCATCTCATGTGTTACAATGACCATGGTTGTCTTGGTTTCTGCCAGTTCTTTGATAACCTTCAATACTTCTCCGGTTAACTCCGGATCGAGCGCAGAAGTCGGCTCATCAAAGCATAGAATATCCGGCTGCATCGCCAGTGCACGGGCAATGGCCACACGTTGACACTGTCCACCGGACAGCTGATGCGGATAGTTATTGATCCGTTTGGAAAGTCCCATCTGTTTTAACAGACCGACTGCCTGTGCTTCGATTTCGTCATGGATTTCTTTTTTGTGTGCTTTGTAATCCGGACGTTCTTTTGCAAGCAATTCCTTTGCCAGCATAACGTTTTTCAGCGCTGTATATTGAGGAAAGAGATTAAATGACTGAAAAACGAGTCCAAAATGCAGACGGTTTTTGCGGATTTCCGCATCCTGCATGGTTGTCGGGTTTGCTGCATCAAAGACGGTTTTGTCTTTGACGCGGATAATGCCTTTGTCCGGGCGTTCTAAAAAGTTCAGACAGCGCAGGAGCGTGGTTTTTCCACTTCCGGAAGAACCGATAATGGAAAGTACCTGGCTTTCTTCCAGAGAAAAGCTGATATCTTTCAGTACTTCGGTCTGCCCAAAGGATTTGCATATATGTTCTGCTTCTAAAATTTTCATGATCAGTTTCTCCTTTTATCTGAAATAATCCAGTTTCTTTTCTAATTTTCCGAGCACTACCGTCAAAATACCGTTGAAAATGAGATAGTAGATAGCGGTAAAGAACAGCGGCCAGATCTGTCCGGAAATACCCTGAGATCCTTTCATAAAGGCCTGTCCTGCCCAGATGATCTCCTGTAATGCAATGATACGTGCAAGAGAAGTATCTTTTACCAGTGTCAGTATTTCGTTTGACATTGGCGGGATGATTCTTTTTACCATCTGTAATAATTTTACCCGGAAGAAAATCTGGGATTTTGTCATGCCCAGAACCAGTCCGGCTTCTTCCTGTCCGACCGGTACGCTCTGAATTCCACCACGGTAGATTTCAGAAAAGTAGCAGGCGTAGTTTAAAATGAAGGATACGGATGCTGCAAGGAAACGGCCGGTTTCGCCGCCACCCCAGATCGGGTTATGTAATACCAGTCCCGGGAAAAAGTAGATGATCAGTAATTGGATCATCAGTGGGGTACCGCGGACAACCCAGATCAGAAGTTTAAAAAAAGCACTGACCGGTTTGATGCGGGACATGGAACCGAAACAGATTGCAAGACCAAGCGGACATGCGCCAACCAGAGTGATTGCAAAAAGTTTTAATGTCTGTAAAAAGCCGACGTTTAAGGAATGAATGACGATCGGCAGCTGCTGTGAAAAATCCATGATAGTTCCTGCTTTCTCTAAGTATTTTTATTACAGTTCCTGCATTATGTGTATTCAGGTAATGTTCATGCCTGAATGAGAAGCGTGTGAACTGTATATTTTTATGCGCAACAAAGAGCGGAAACTCCGCTCTCTGTCTTAAATTAAAAATCACTATTTATTTTTACAAATCTCAACAAACAAATATTTCTCAACAAAACAAGTATTTAGCCAAATAAAGCTACGAAGTGGCTATTGGGTTAATGAGCAAGTAGCATAAGCCAATTGCAAATATCCGCTGGGCTATAGCAGGATTATTTCTGCTCAACAACTGCAGCCTGTACACCGTATTTCTCGGCAATCTGCTCCATGGAACCATCAGCATAGCTGGATTTGAAAAAGTTATTTAATTCTTCTGTCAGGTCAGAACCTTTTCTGAAACCAACACCGTATTCCTCATCATTTAAGCCGATGGTGTATGTCAGGTTTGCGTAACCTGTGCCTTCGCCAACCATTGCACCTGCCATCAGGGAATCAATGATAGCAGCATCAGAAGTTCCTGCGGCAACTTCCATTAATGCATCAGACTGAGCAGTAACAGCTGTGTAGTTTAAACCAAGTTCATTTGCCTGCGCTTCACCGGCACTTCCGGACTCAACTGCAAATGTCAGATCTTTTAAACTGTCTGTATCCTGATATTTATCTGCCTCACTGGAAGGAACAACGACTACCTGCGCATTGTTGCAGTAAGCGTTTGTGCAGGACATAGAGCTTGTTACTTCATCCGTTAATGTCATGCCGTTCCATACACAGTCGATTGTTTTACCGTCTAACTCAAGGATCTTGTTATCCCAGTCAATTTCTACAAATTCAACATCAACACCAAGGCTTTCTGCAAAAGCAGATGCGAGATCAGCATCAAATCCAATCCAGTTGCCGTTTTCATCCTGGTAATCCATTGGCTCAAAGTCTGTGATACCTACTACTAAAGTACCTTTGTCTTTGACATAAGCCAGATCACTGTCTGGGTTTTCCGCTGTGGCAGAAGCATCTTTGTTATCTACGGAAGCAGATCCGCTGCTGTTTGTATTTCCGCATGCAGCCATGGAAGCTGCCATACCTGCAGCAAGAACGAGTGCTAATAATTTCTTTTTCATCTTTTTTCTCTCTCCTCTGGTAATTCTTTGTTTGAACATGCTACCATGTTAACAATTTACCATGCTAAAGTCAAGAAAAAAATTGTTTTTTTTCAGTTTTCCTATAGAAAGAAGCGGAAAAAAGAAAAAACGTATAAGTGTAAAGAAAAAATACTTGACAGAGTAAAACAAGTGTGATAATCTAGCAAAGGTGATTGACATGGAGAAAATTGGACGTCAGGTCTTTTTGTATGATTTTTATGGAGAATTGCTCACGGAGCATCAGAAACATGTATATGAAGATGTTGTGCTGAACGATATGTCCTTAAGCGAAATCGCTGAGGAGCTTGGAATCAGTCGTCAGGGTGTACATGATCTGGTAAAAAGATGTGATAAGATCCTTGCCGGTTATGAAGAAAAGCTTCATCTGGTAGAGCGGTTCTGGAAGACAAAAGAAGATATTTCCAAGATTCGTGATCTTTCGCTTCATTATAAAGAGGACTGTATTGCACAGACGATGGAGGAGATTAATCAAATCTCCGGACGGATTTTGGAGGAATTATAAGTATGGCATTTGACAGCTTATCCGAAAAACTGCAAAACGTATTTAAGAACCTGCGAAGCAAAGGTCGCCTGACAGAAGCAGATGTTAAGGCAGCGCTGAAGGAAGTTAAGATGGCTTTACTGGAAGCTGATGTAAACTTTAAAGTAGTAAAGCAGTTTGTGAAATCTGTACAGGAACGTGCGATCGGTGCAGATGTAATGAACGGTCTGAATCCGGGACAGATGGTAATCAAAATCGTTAATGAGGAAATGGTTAACCTGATGGGTTCAGAGACAACGGAGATCAAACTTCGTCCGGGACAGGCGACAACGATTATTATGATGGTTGGTCTTCAGGGTGCCGGTAAAACAACGACAACTGCAAAACTTGCAGGAAAGTTCAAACTCAAAGGAAAGAAACCACTTCTGGTTGCCTGTGATGTCTATCGGCCGGCTGCAATCCAGCAGTTACAGGTCAACGGTGAAAAACAGGGCGTGGAAGTATTTACCATGGGTGACGGACACAAGCCGGTCAACATTGCAAAAGCAGCGGTAGAGCATGCGGCAAAGAACGGAAACAACATCATCATCCTTGATACAGCCGGTCGGCTTCATGTGGATGAAGATATGATGGACGAGCTGATTGAAATCAAAGAAAATGTGGATGTAGCACAGACCATTTTGGTAGTAGATGCCATGACCGGTCAGGATGCAGTCAATGTGGCAAGCACCTTTGATGAGAAAATCGGAATCGACGGTGTGATCCTGACAAAATTGGATGGTGATACCCGAGGCGGTGCAGCACTTTCTA
Source organism: uncultured Lachnospiraceae bacterium (assembly GCA_900546495.1). Taxonomy (GTDB): domain Bacteria; phylum Bacillota; class Clostridia; order Lachnospirales; family Lachnospiraceae; genus Eubacterium_I. Next base: position 12,440 of record URDN01000051.1, on the reverse strand, counting down.
TTCGTGCCGTAACCGGAAAACCGATCCTGTATGCAGGTATGGGTGAGAAACTTTCAGATCTGGAGCAGTTTTACCCGGATCGAATGGCTTCCAGAATTCTTGGTATGGGAGATGTGCTCACTCTGATTGAGAAAGCACAGGCGGAGATCGACGATGAGAAAGCTGCTGATATGGAAAAACGTTTCCGAAAAGCAGAGTTCACATTTAACGATTATCTGGACTCCATGAGCCAGATGAAGAAGATGGGCGGTTTCGCAAATGTTCTGAGCATGATGCCGGGCATGGGCGGCGCACAGTTAAAACAGATTGAAGATGCGATGGATGAGAAGAAGATGGCGCGAATCGAAGCGATTATCTATTCTATGACTCCGGCGGAGCGTGGTGATCCAAACCTGATCAATCCAAGCAGAAAACGCCGTATTGCGGTTGGCGCCGGTGTGGATATCAGCGAAGTCAACCGGCTGGTAAAACAGTTTGAGCAGGCTCGCAAAATGATGAAACAGATGCCTAACATGATGGGCAAAGGTAAACGTGGCGGTAAATTTGGAAATTTCAAGTTTCCTTTTTAACCATATAGCGCGTATGCGCAGTAAAGTAGAAATTTGAGGAGGTGAAACAACATGGCAGTTAAAATTAGATTAAGAAGAATGGGACAGAAAAAAGCTCCTTTCTATAGAATCGTAGTAGCAGATTCCAGAAGCCCGAGAGATGGTAGATTCATCGAGGAAATCGGATATTATGATCCGACTAAAGAGCCGTCTGAGATCCGCGTAGACGAGGAAGCAGCTAAAAAATGGTTAGCAAACGGAGCACAGCCTACACAGACAGTTGAGAAAATTTTAAAAACAGCTGGTATCGAGAAATAATAGATTAGTGAGGGAAACGTGATGAAAGAATTAGTAGAAGTAATTGCAAAATCACTAGTCGACAATCCTGAGGAAGTTACTGTGACTGAGACGGAGAAAGACCGGGCAACCGTTCTGGAACTGCATGTTGCACAGGCCGACATGGGAAAAGTGATCGGTAAGCAGGGAAGAATTGCGAAAGCAATCCGTTCTGTTGTGAAAGCTGCCGCATCTCGCGAGGACAAAAAAGTTATCGTAGAGATCGTACAGTAAAAAGGCGACAAGGGACATGGTGTTAAGCTATGTCCCTTTTTTGAAAGGGAGAACATGGAAGAATTTTTGCAGGTAGGTGTGATTTCAAGCACACATGGAATCGCCGGGGAGGTCAAAGTATTTCCTACTACGGATGATGTAAAACGTTTTAAAAAACTGAAAGAGGTCATTTTAGACACCGGAAAAGAACGGATGACACTTCATATCTGCCAGGTGAAATTTTTTAAACAGATGGTAATTCTGAAGTTCAAGGAGTTTCAGAATATCAATGAAGTGGAGCGTTTTCGCGGAAAAAGTCTGTATGTGACACGGGAAAATGCAGTGAAACTGCAGAAAGGTGAATACTTTATCGCAGATATGATCGGTATGCGTGTGGTTTCCACAGAGGGTGAGGAACTCGGTAAACTGACAGATGTGCTTCAGACCGGAGCAAATGATGTTTATGTGGTAGAACAGGAAGGCACACCGCAGTTATTACTTCCAGCCATCAAAGACTGCGTCCGTGACATTGATATGGAACAGATGGTAATGACCGTTTATCTGATGCCTGGACTGAGGGATTAACCGATGAGATTTCATATTTTGACATTATTTCCTGACATGGTGATGCAGGGATTGAATACGAGTATTATCGGAAATGCCATTGAGCAGAATCTGATTGAAATAAATACAATTAATATCCGAGATTTTACAAAGGATCGTCATAAAAAGGTAGATGATTATCCGTATGGCGGCGGTGCAGGTATGGTGATGCAGGCACAGCCGATTTATGATGCCTGGGAAAGCATTGTGGATCAGGTAGGCTATCAGCCGCGTTGCATCTATCTGACTCCGCAGGGACGGGTGTTCGAGCAGGGCATGGCAAAAGAATATGCTAGAGAAGAGGACCTGATCTTTTTGTGCGGACATTATGAAGGCGTAGATGAGCGTGTACTGGAAGAAATCGTGACGGATTATGTGTCTATCGGTGATTATGTGCTGACCGGCGGGGAACTTCCTGCCATGGTAATGGTAGATGCTATTTCCCGTATGGTTCCGGGCGTACTGACCAATGAAGAATCCGGCTCTACGGAGTCATTAGAAGGTGGTCTGTTGGAATATCCGCAGTATAGCCGTCCGGCGAGCTGGAATGGGAAGGAAGTGCCGGAGGTGCTGCTTTCCGGCGATCATAAAAAGGTGGAAGCGTGGAGACATGAACAGTCGGTGCTGCGTACACTGCGCAACCGGCCGGAACTTTTGGAAGATGCAGAACTTTCCAGAACGGATGTGAAGCAGATTTTAAAAGAACTGAAGGAAAAATAGTTCTTACTGAAAGAGCAAAAAAATGAAAGAAAAGCGAACGGTTCTTGTTAAAAAAGTTACTGAGAATACTTTCATGTATGGACTATGAAAAATACAATAGAAATGCAACGATTTATGTTGCTTTTTATAAATAAGTATGGTAAACTATCATACGTTGTGAATTAAAGAAGAGATGGTCCTCTGTTACGTAACGTATTAAGAACATCCAAATAACAGGAGGTCACAAAAATGAACGCAAATGAAATTATCAAAAGCATCGAAGCTGAGCAGTTGAAAGCTGAAGTACCGGAGTTTTCCGTAGGAGATACAGTTCGTGTATCTGCAAAAATCAAAGAGGGTAACCGCGAAAGAATTCAGGTTTTCGAGGGTACTGTATTAAAGAAACAGGGCGGAAGCAACCGTGAGACATTTACAGTTCGTAAATTCTCAAACGGTGTTGGCGTAGAGAAAACTTGGCCATTACACTCTCCAAACGTAGAGAAAGTTGAAGTTGTTCGTTACGGTAAAGTAAGACGTGCAAAACTTTACTACTTAAGAGATCGTGTAGGTAAGAAAGCTAAAGTTAAAGAGTTAGTAAAATAATTTGCTTTAGAATGCTGAATGATGATAATCCTCTGAATGATGCCTTGCATCTTTCAGGGGATTTTTTCGTTACATAGGAAATTACGGTGAATTTTTAAATGTGCTATATATTTTCTGATTTATAGCATTGGGTAAAAATGATATATAAGGAAAATATGAGAAGTTATATATAAGGTAAAATTTATGTGCTTCTCATTATTTATAGGGTGTTTGAAAGCGATTTTTTCTGTTACAATAGAAGCACACGTTTTGATAGGAGGAAATGATATGGCAGTATTTCGAACAGGAGGATTGAATTTCCGAAGAAAACGCAGAAAAATGAAAGTGTCGACGGCAAAAGGAATCCTGTTGTGGATCGTAGAGATTTTTATTGTTCTGCTGATCGCCTTTGTACTGGTTTATTGTGCCGGTATGAGAGTCAATGTAGTGGGAAATTCCATGGAAAAAACATTAAGCGATGGCAGCGTTGTACTGGTTAATCGTTTTGTATACAATATAAAAGAACCAAAAGCAGGAGATGTGGTCGTTTTTTTGCCAAACGGAAACGAGAAGAGTCACTACTATATTAAACGAGTGATCGGAGTTCCTGGCGATAAAGTACAGATTAAAAATGGTCTGCTTTATGTCAATGGTGAACTGTACGATGTGGAAGATACGGAAACTATCAAAAATGCTGGTCTGGCGGAGGATGAGATCACTGTTGGCAACGATGAATATTTTGTGCTTGGAGACAACCGAAACAGCAGTGAAGACAGTCGTTATGCTAATATTGGAAACATTAAAAAGAAATATATCAAAGGAAAAGCCTGGTTTGTGGCGAGACCTTTTAATAAAATGGGAAAAATTAATTAGTAGTTTTTAGTGGAAGTAAAAGGAGAAAAAATATGAATTTTCAGTGGTACCCGGGACATATGACGAAGGCAAAACGTCAGATGCAGGAAGATATTAAACTGATCGATCTGGTGATCGAACTGGTGGATGCAAGAATTCCACTGAGCAGTCGAAATCCGGATATTGATGATCTTGGGAAAAATAAAGCGCGTCTGATTTTGTTAAATAAGTCAGATCTGTCAGATGAGCGAAAAAATGAAGCATGGGCTTCTTATTTTAAAGCAAAAGGCTTTTATGTAGTAAAGCTGGATGCACGACGCAGAAACAGCATGAAAGAGATTCAGAATGTCATTCTGGAAGCATGTAAGGAAAAAATCGAGCGTGACCGTCGCCGAGGTATCAAAAATCGTCCGGTGCGTGCCATGGTTGTGGGAATCCCGAACGTGGGAAAATCTACGTTTATTAATACCTTTGCCGGAAAAGCATGTGCAAAGACCGGAAACAAACCGGGAGTGACAAAAGGAAAACAGTGGATCCGTCTGAACAAAGATGTGGAGCTTCTGGATACACCGGGAATTTTATGGCCGAAATTTGATGATCAGATGGTAGGGCTTCGTCTGGCACTGATCGGTTCTATTAAAGATGAGATTTTGAACATTGATGAGCTTTCTCTGGAACTGATTTCTTATCTGAAAGAAAATTATGCAGGTACACTGGCTGCCCGTTATGAGGTGGAAGAAGATGTGGAGCGTCCGGTGGAAATTCTGGAAGCAATTGCAGTAAAACGTGGTTGCGTGCAGCGTGGAAATGAGATTGATTACAGCAAAGCTGCAGCGCTTGTAATCGATGATTTCAGATCCGGACGTCTGGGACGCATTACACTGGAATTGCCGGAGGCGAACTAAGATGGAAGTCAGAAAAATCGGTGAGATCAAAGCAGAATTAAAAGCAACATCAGAAACCCAACTACAGCAGTTTATTGAAAAATACAGCACAGATGAACGGACAGGCGTAAAAACGGTTGTAACTCAGGCCCAGAAACGTCTGGAAAAATATGAAAAAGAGTTGCTTCGTATCGATGCGCTGAAAATCTATGAACGCAAATATGCGGACTATGCGTTTATCTGTGGTATTGATGAAGTTGGACGTGGTCCATTGGCAGGTCCGGTGGTAGCCGGTGCAGTGATTTTGCCAAAGGACTGCAATATTTTATATATCAATGATTCCAAGAAACTTAGTGAGAAAAAGAGAGAAGAACTCTATGACGTGATCATGGAGCAGGCAGTTGCCACCGGTATCGGTATGGCATCTCCGGCGCGAATTGATGAAATCAATATTTTGCAGGCTACCTACGAAGCAATGCGGGAAGCAATCAGTAAATTAGACCCGCAGCCGAATCTTCTTTTGAATGATGCGGTGACGATTCCGGAGGTAGATATTTATCAGGTTCCGATCGTTAAAGGTGATGCAAAAAGTATCTCCATCGGTGCGGCAAGTATTATTGCAAAAGTGACCAGAGACCGTTTGATGGTGGAGTATGACAAAGTGATGCCTGAGTATGGTTTTGCATCGAACAAAGGCTATGGATCTGCAGCACATATTGCGGCATTGAAACAATATGGTGCATCGCCGATTCACAGACAGAGTTTTATACATAACTTTATCTGAATTTTGTCACGGTGGAGATGACTCCCATTTCTATAAATACTGAGTAGTAACAATTATATCTTAATGGGGTACAATCGTTTGTTGTTTCCTCTTAGAAAATAGGAGAAGTTTTTCACCTAATGTAATTGCCGGAAGCTGGAGAGAGTGGAAAGAGGCAAATATGAATACACATGAACTTGGCAGGGGGCAGGAACAGCGTGTGGCAGACTGGATGCGACAGCAGGGGTTTTACATTGTGGAACAGAATTTTCGCTGCAAATTTGGTGAAATTGATCTGATTGCAAAAAAGGAAGGATATCTCATTTTTGTGGAAGTAAAATACCGAAGTAATGAACAGTATGGCGTGCCGCGTGAAGCAGTGGACTGGCGCAAACGGCAGCGAATTTCCAATGCGGCAGTTTTTTATCTGAAGCGTTATGGATATTCGATGGAGCATCCCTGTCGGTTTGACGTAGCAGAGGTATCGCAGGACAGCATTAATCTGATGGAAAATGCCTTTGATTATTGTGGTTTGTTTCGTTGATAGAATGAGGGAATTTTCTGGATATCATAGGGTGTTTTACAGGAATATCAGACTGGGTAATATGGGGATGATGAAAGAAAGGATGTATATGTGGAAAAGAAAAATATGTTTATAAAAAGAAAAGCAGGTGGTATGCAGACCCCGGAACTGCTGGTTCATCAACTGAAAAATGGTGGTGAACTGCCATTATTTCATTATCCGCTGCTGGATCAGACCGGAATCGTGCGTCATTGCTTTACGACCCGTTACGGCGGTGTGAGTGAAGGGATGTTTTCAACGCTGAATCTCAGTTTTACACGTGGGGATGTGAAAGAATCTGTGGAAGAAAACTATCGGCGTATTGCAGAAGCAATGGGTGTTTCTTATGAACAGATTGTCTGTTCAGACCAGACACATACGACAAATGTTCGTGTAGTGACAGAAGAAGATGCGGGAACTGGCATTATCCGTCCGAAAGATTATACAGATGTTGATGGATTGATTACAAATATATCTGGAATTACATTGGCGACTTTTTATGCGGATTGTGTACCGTTATATTTTGTAGATCCTGTGCATCATGCCATCGGATTGAGTCATTCCGGATGGCGCGGAACCGTCGCACGGATGGGGAAATGTACGCTGGAAGCAATGAACAGAGAATATGGCACCGCAGCAGCAGATGTATATTGTGCCATTGGACCATCCATCTGTCAGGATTGTTATGAAGTCAGTGAGGATGTAGCCGCTCAGTTTGAGAATGCGTTTTCCGGACATGAGTCAGAAATTCTGATTAATAAAGGAAATGGAAAATATCAGTTGGATCTCTGGAAAGCAAATGAAATTGTGCTGCGGGAAGCAGGCGTGAAACCGGAACATCTGGCAGTGGCAGATGTGTGTACCTGCTGTAATCCGGAGTTATTGTTTTCACATCGTGCGAGTCACGGAAAGAGAGGTAATCTGGGGGCATTTTTAAGTCTGAAGGATTAGCTTGAACGCAGAATAAACATTCCCCCGCTTCAAGTGCGTAGAGCACTAAGCGGTGGGTAAGTGTGAATTGTTGTTTATGTGGTAAAAACAATATGATAAGAACCGCTGCGCGAACTTCATAATCGATTTGCGGCACAAAAACAGTGCCTTTTATCGAAAGTTGACAAGCAATTTCCGATAAGTTATTGTAATTGGTTTTTATAGGAGGAAGTAAAAAATGTATTTAAAAGAAAGAATTGCAAATGGGATGCTTTTTTATGAGCATGGACATAAGGATCCGGTAGATATTGCGCAGGAACAAGAGCTGGATGCACTGCGCAGACATTGCAAAGAGGTGATGTTTGATTATAATCATACGCGCCCAAATGAGCGGGAAAAACGACTGGAGTTGTTAAAAGGGCTTCTTGGCAAGTGTGGAGATGGTGTATTTATTGAAGATGGTGTGCATATGTCTTATGGCTGTCATCTGTATCTGGAAGGCGCATTTTATGCTAATTTTAATCTGAGTGTAGTGGATGACGGGGATATTTATATCGGTGATAAAACAATGATCGGGCCAAATGTAACACTTTGTACCACAGGACATCCTGCAGATCCGGAGTATCGTGAGATGGCGGCACATTATTCCCTGCCGATTCATATTGGCAGAAATGTCTGGATTGGAAGCAATGTGGTAGTTCTTCCGGGCGTTACCATCGGTGATAATGCGGTAGTTGGTGCGGGCAGTGTGGTGACCAGGGATATTCCGGCAAATGTGATCGCGGTTGGTAATCCATGTCGCGTAGCCAGAGAGATTGGAGAGAGAGACCGGGAGTACTATTTCCGTGATCTGAAAATGGATTTTCCGTATACTTCGGATAAAATCACATCGGAAGAGTAAAGAGTAGTGTAATATAATGAATGCAAACGAGATAATGTGTGTAACGTGAACGATGAGTAGTGAAGGTTATGCATGATAATATTGTTCTTGATATAAGGAGAGAATGGTGTGCATTGAGCTATGCAGGAGTAAATGAAAAATTAAGTGACAGATACCATCGATTTTTGCGTCGGTGGCTGTTATAGTCGATAGATAATTATATGAAAATAGGAATTATGAACAAGGGGATTATATAAATGGAGATGACAGAAAAGAAAGGATTTTGGAGAAAGTTTGTCGGAGACAAACGATTTTATCTGATGGTATTGTCAATTGCAATCCCAATCATGATCCAGAACGGCATCACAAATTTTGTGAGTTTGTTGGATAATATTATGATTGGGCGGATTGGTACAGAGCCAATGTCCGGGGCTGCAATTGTAAACCAGTTGATTTTTGTGTATAATCTGTGCATTTTCGGCGGCGTTTCCGGAGCCGGAATTTTTACGGCACAGTATTTTGGAAAAGGAGATCAGGAAGGCGTTCGCAATACCATGCGTTATAAGCTGTGGATGGTAATTATTATAACAGCGGCAACAATTATTTTACTGCTGGCCAGGGGTGATGCTCTGATTCACATGTATCTGAAAGGCGATGGTACTGCAGCACAGATTGCAGATACGCTGCGTTATGGAAAAGAATATCTGGAAATTATTGTGTGGGGATTGCCGGCATTTATGATGGTGCAGGTGTATGCAAGTACCCTGCGCGAATGTGGTGAGACAATGCTTCCGATGAAAGCGGGCGTTGTGGCGGTGCTTGTCAATCTGTTTTTTAACTTTATGTTGATTTATGGAATGTTATTCTTCCCGGAAATGGGAGTACGCGGTGCGGCATTGGCGACTGTAATTTCCCGCTATGTGGAAGCACTGATTGTAATTGGATGGACGCACAGGCATCGGGCAAAACACGTATTTGCCAGTGGATTATATCGTACTATGCGGATTCCGGGAGCAATGATCAAACGTATTTTGATCCAGGGAACACCGCTGCTTTTGAACGAGACGTTGTGGGCGGCCGGAATGGCGATGCTGACACAATGCTACTCCGTGCGAGGATTAAATGTCGTAGCCGGACTGAATATTTCAAACACAGTTAACAATGTATTTAATATTGTATTTATTGCATTGGGAGATTCAGTGGCTATTGTAGTTGGACAGTTGCTTGGTGCTGGAAAGATGAAAGAAGCACGGGATACGGATAACAAGATGATTGCTTTTTCTGTATTCTGTTGCACAATTGTAGCACTGGCGATGCTTGCGTTGGCACCGTTATTTCCGAATCTGTACAATACCAATGCGGAAGCAAAAGAACTGGCAAAATATTTTATTATGCTGACAGCGGTGTTTATGCCGCAAAATGCATTTTTGCATGCGGCATACTTTACATTGCGATCCGGCGGAAGGACAATTATTACATTCTTGTTTGACAGTGTATTTATCTGGATAGTGAGCGTGTCACTGGCATTTGTGCTCAGTCGCTTTACTGCATTGCCGGTACTTGGAATTTATGCCATTGTGCAGGTAGCAGATTTTATTAAATGCATTATTGGATTTGTGCTTGTTAAAAAAGGAGTATGGCTGCGCAATATTGTGACGTCTTAGGAAAACATTCTGGTAATTGTGTGTTTTTTCGGGTCCGGTGATGAAAAAAGGTTCTGATCAGTATATCGTAGTCTTCATGGCTTCGAGGAATTCATATGGTACCGTCATATTCCCTTTTCCGGTACCAAGATGAATATACGGTTTATTTGTACCATGAAAATCGGAGCCACCGGAGAGCAGCAGATGATATTTTTCTGCCATACTGCGGAAATCCTTTTCATCGGAACCCTGATTGCAGGAATATATTGCCTCAATTCCGTTTAAACCTGCCGCTACAAGTTCTTCGATCATGGCAGTCAGCTCCACACGTTTCATTTTATAAAGGCATGGATGCGCAAGGATTGCAAGTCCGCCTGCCTGATGGATCAGAGCTACTGCCTGCATTGGAGTGATCTTATAACGGTCCACATAGCATTTACAGCCATCGCCGATATATTTATCAAAAACGGTTTTCATATCTTTTACCTGTCCGGAGTCCACCAGATATCGCGCAATATGGGGACGTGCTACAACAGTTTCCGGATTCAGACGATACAGTTCTTCTGCAGTGATACGGAATCCTTCGTCCTGAAGTTTTTTCACCATTTTCAGATTGCGGTTGTCGCGGTTATCACGGAATTTCGCAAGCTCTGCCTGAAGTTTGACATTTGCTGGATCAATAAAAAGTCCCACAACATGAATTTCTGTTCCGTTATATTCTGTGGAGAGTTCCACACCTGGAATGACTTCAAGAGCAGAAGCTTTACCAGCAGCAAGTGCTTCGGAAACGCCATCCACGGTATCATGATCGGTCAGGGCGAACGCGGCAAGCCCGCATCTTTTTGCTTCTGCCACAAGTTCCGTCGGAGTGAAGGTGCCGTCGGAAGCAGTAGAGTGTACGTGTAAATCAATTGCTTTATTCATAGGAAATATGTCCTTTCTTTATAATATAGATTAAATAATATAGATTAAGGTGTTAAAACACCCTAATCTTTTTTGCTATCCGAAGATATAGGTGGAAAAATATTTTAAAAGTAGTATAATAAAAAAGCGAAATCTATGCAAGAAGGAATACAGAAACATATTTCTGGTTACAGTCCACTCATCATATGTATTCGAATATTGATCATGCTTGCATGAGGAGATATCTGGCTACATAATGATGAAGTGAGAGCCTTTTTATGAGCAAAAGTAGTAGCACAGCTACGGAGAAGTCCTGAAAGGACGTTTTGCGAATGACGCGTGTGAACTGTAATTATTTCTGCGAATCAGATGAAAAAATATTGAAAAACCAGTTGACGATGAAAAAAATGTGTGATATAGTATCAGAGTTGTTGAAGACAAAGTAGAGTATCCACTCTCACCTCGGCGCAAATGAGCGACCGGTGGTTATTATTTCAAATACATTTGATTTGATTGTGGATAGTCTGCCTATCCACTTTTTTTATGGAGGTGCAAAACCATTAGCGATTTAATGATTAATGAACAGATCAGAGACAGAGAAGTTCGTGTGATTGGTGCAGATGGTACTCAGCTTGGTATCATGTCTGCAAGAGAAGCGTTCAAACTGGCGCAGGAAGCAGAGCTTGATTTAGTAAAAATTGCTCCGACTGCTAAACCGCCTGTTTGTAAGATTATTGATTACGGAAAATACCGTTATGAAATGGCGCGCAAAGAGAAAGAAGCTCGCAAAAAGCAGAAAACTGTGGAGATCAAGGAAGTGCGTTTGTCACCGAATATTGAATCCAATGATTTAAACACCAAAATAAACGCAGCCAGAAAGTTTATCACAAAAGGTGATAAGGTGAAAGTATCCCTGCGTTTTCGTGGACGTGAGATGGCTCATGTTCAGAACAGCAAACACATCTTAGATGATTTCGCTGAGGCGCTTTCTGAAATAGCGACAGTGGAGAAGGCACCGAAGATGGAAGGCCGCAGCATGACAATGGTGCTGGCCGAAAAACGTTAATTAGACTATTTATCAAGGAGGAATTTCATTATGCCAAAAATGAAAACCAGCAGAGCAGCAGCAAAACGTTTCAAAAAAACAGGAACAGGACAGTTAAAAAGAAATAAAGCTTATAAGAGTCACATCTTAACAAAGAAAAGCGCTAAGAGAAAAAGAAATCTTAGAAAAGCAACTATCACAGATGCTACTAATGTTAAGAACATGAAGAAAATCTTACCGTATCTGTAAGATAGAAGATTAGGAGGATGACGTAAATGGCAAGAGTAAAAGGCGGATTAAACGCAAAAAAAAGACATAATAGAACATTAAAACTGGCTAAAGGTTACAGAGGAGCAAGATCCAAACAGTACAGAGTTGCAAAACAGTCTGTAATGCGTGCTCTTACAAGCGCTTATGCAGGAAGAAAACAGAAAAAGAGACAGTTCAGACAGCTCTGGATCGCACGTATCAATGCTGCAGCTAGACTGAATGGTTTATCTTACAGCAAATTTATGTACGGCTTAAAACTGGCTGACATCGAGATCAACAGAAAAATGCTGGCTGAGATGGCTGTAAACGATGCAGAAGGATTTGCTGCATTAGTAGAAGCTGCAAAAGCTAAATTAGCTTAATTTTTATTCAGAATAGTATTGTCTGATAAATAGATATCATTTGTTTTCTGGTTGTGGAATCATATTTTGTGATTTTACAGCCGGAAATAGAATGAATCTATGTGATGTTGATGTATAATTGTGTATATTTGACAGAATTATATAAAAAAACAGGAAAATTCAAAAAAGTGTTGACAGCAAACAATAGTTTCTGTATAATACTGGTTGTTGTGGTTCGTTGGTCAAGCGGTTAAGACGTCGCCCTCTCACGGCGAAAACAGGGGTTCGATTCCCCTACGAACTGTTTAAGATTTTTCAAAAAGTAAATAAATGTGGTTCGTTGGTCAAGCGGTTAAGACGTCGCCCTCTCACGGCGAAAACAGGGG
>URDN01000050.1 GCA_900546495.1 uncultured Lachnospiraceae bacterium | reverse complement strand
ATCCTCGTTGGAGTTAGTTTTTATTTGTTCCTTAAACGACAAACAAGAATTTATTTTACGGCACCGATCAGTTCATTGATATCCACAATACCATGCATCTGCATGTACTGCTCAATGCCATCCACAATCTCCATAGTAACCATCGGATTTGCAAAATTTGCTGTTCCAACACTGACTGCCGTTGCGCCAGCAAGCATCAGCTCTAACGCATCCTCTGTATTCTGGATACCACCCATTCCGATAATCGGAAGTTTTACGGCATTTGCCACCTGATATACCATGCGGACTGCGATCGGATGTACCGCCGGACCGGACAATCCACCGGTTTTATTTGCAATTGCAAAAGTACGTTTATTTACATCAATTTTCATACCCGTGAGCGTATTGATCAGGGACAGTGCATCTGCACCGCCTGCCTCTGCGGCTTTTGCCATCACGGTAATATCTGTAACATTCGGGCTCAGTTTCATGATCACCGGCTGTTTTGCATGCTTCTTCACTTCACGGGTGATCGCCTCAACAGCCTTCGGATCCTGACCAAATGCGATTCCGCCTTCTTTGACATTCGGGCAGGAAATGTTGATCTCCAGCATATCTACTGGCTGATCTGCCAGACGCTCTACAACTTCACAGTAATCTTCTGTAGATTTTCCACACACATTTACGATAATCTTTGTATCATATTTTTTCAAAAACGGAATGTCTCTTGACACAAACACATCGATACCCGGGTTCTGCAGACCAATGGCATTGAGCATGCCGCCGTATACTTCTGCGATACGCGGTGTCGGGTTTCCCGGCCACGGAATGTTTGCTACACCTTTGGTAACTACCGCGCCCAGACGGTTCAGATCTACAAATTCAGAAAATTCCTCACCGGAACCGAAAGTACCAGAGGCAACCATAACCGGATTGTCAAATGTGACTCCTGCAATTGTTACTTTTGTGTTCATTACAGCTCTACCTCCTCTGCCAAAAATACCGGGCCCTCTTTGCAGACACGTTTGTTATGTACATTTGTATGTCCATCTACTTCTTTGGATTTGCATACGCAGGCCAGACATGCGCCGATACCGCAGGCCATTTTCTCCTCCATGGAGATCCAGCACTCGATATTGTTTTCAGCAGCATAATTTTTCAGCGCGCGAAGCATCGGAGTCGGACCACATGCATAGATAACTTCTGCATCCAATGCATTTTCACGGATGGCATCCAGCACGTTTCCTTTTGTCCCAACACTACCGTCTTCTGTGGCAATGTAAACTTCGCCTTGCTTTTTGAACTCGTCCAGAAGGAACATGTCGCAGTTGCGATATCCAAGGACGATCTGTTTTTCACAATTTAACTGTTTTGCAAGCTCCAACATTGGCGGAATACCGATTCCACCACCAATCAGAAATGCCTTTTTTCCTTTTAACGGGAAACCATTCCCAAGCGGTCCCATTACTGAAAGATGATCTCCGGTCTGTTTTTCGGAAAATTCTGCTGTTCCTTTTCCTGCAATACGATATACCAGATGCAGTGCAGAATCCTCTTTGTCGATTTCACAGATACTGATCGGACGTGGAAGTAATCTGCTTCCGTCATCACAGTAAATGGAAATAAACTGTCCTGCCTTGGCATACTGCGCGATTTTATCTGTCTTTATCCACAGGCTGTAGATCTCCGGTGCCATCTGCTCCTGACTGATCACAATTGCCTGCTCTTTAAATTTCTCTGCCATGTTGTTCTCCTTATTTCAATGCGGAAGCAATATCTTCAATCATGTCGATGACTGCCTGACGGGAAGCATCTGCGAAGTTTTCTGCTCCAAACTGTGCGTATTTTTCCTGTTTGTAAGCTGCAATGATACCTCTGGAAGAGTTTACGATTGCTCCCAGACCGTCTTTATTGAAATAATGAGTCAGATCTTTGCCTTTTCCACCCTGTGCGCCGTAACCCGGTACCAGAATAAAACTCTTTGGCATTACCTGACGTAATACTTTACCAACTTCCGGATAAGTAGCACCTACAACAGCTCCGATGTAGCTGTACTCATCGCCCATAACGTCCTCACCCCATGCAGCAACTTTTTCAGCTACATGCTCATATAACGGTTTTCCATCGATCAGACGATCCTGGAACTCACCACTGGACGGATTGGATGTTTTTACAAGGATAAACAGACCTTTTTTCTCCTCTTTGCAGACATCAGCAAACGGTTTGATACCGTCTGTTCCAAGGTATGGGTTTACAGTTGCGAAATCCTCATTAAAAGTGCTGTATGTCTTGCTTCCCACCTGCACTTTTCCAAGATGTCCGGTTGCATATGCTGCGGATGTGGAACCAATATCACCACGTTTTACATCGCCGATGACAACCAGATCTTTCTCATGACAATAATCAACGGTTTTCTGGAAAGCTTTCAGACCTTCCACACCAAACTGCTCATACATGGCGATCTGCGGTTTCACTGCCGGAATCAGATCGTAGGTACTGTCGATAATCTGTTTGTTGTACTGCCAGATGGCATCTGCTGCGCCTTCCAGTGTCTCACCATACTCAGCAAAAGACTTTTTCTGAATATGCTCCGGAACATAAGAAAGCATCGGATCTAAGCCGACTACGATCGGTGCACCTGTTTTTTTGATTTTTTCTACTAACTTGTTGATCATTGTGTCTCGTTCTCCTCTTTATGAAATTATTCTATAAAACTGATATTCGCAATCCACGTACTCATAGTCAAATAACTATTTTGCAACTAATATGCTTAAACTGCACTTTTCGCTTTTGGAAATATCAGCTATTTTGTGACTTACTTTTTTCTGCAAATCCGCACTATTTCTCCAGATATGCAATCTCACCGTCCACGATGGTCGCCTTTACTTTTCCGGTTACTTTCTTACCGCCAAACGGTGTGTTTTTACCCTTGGATAAAAACTCTGCCGGGTCAATCACCCACTCGCACTCTGGATCAAAAATCGTCAGATCCGCATGGCTTCCTTCTGCCACAGTGCCTTTTTCCAGACCAAGTACTTTTGCCGGATTGTAACTCATCTTCTCTGCCATCTGCATTGGAGTCAAAATGCCCGGTTTTACCAGTTCTGTATAAGTGAGGGCTGCTGCTGTCTCCAGACCAACGATTCCAAACGGAGCTTTCTGAATGCCCTGCTCTTTTTCTCTGGCTGCATGCGGTGCATGATCGGTAGCAATCACATCCATGATGTCATCTGCAAGACCTTTCTTTAATGCCTCCACGTCCTCTTTGGTACGAAGTGGCGGGTTCATTTTATAATTTGCATCATCCTCTGTAATATCATCAGAAGTCATACAGAAATGATGCGGGCAGACTTCTGCGGTTACCGGAAGTCCTTCTTCTTTTGCCAGTTCTACCATGCGCACACTGTCTTTTGTGGAGCAATGACACAGATGCAGGCGCACACCAGTTTCTTTTGCCAGCAGGATATCTCTTGCCACGATAACATCTTCTACCGAGTTTGTAATGCCTGCAAAACCAAGCTCTTTTGATTTAGCATCTGCATTCAACACACCACCGTGTACCATGTTAATATCTTCACAGTGTGCTAATACTGCCAGTCCTTCTTCTGCCGCGATCTTCATACCTTCCCGGTAAAGCTGTGCATTCATAACAGATTTTCCGTCTTCGCTGATGGCAGGGCTTCCTGCTGCTGCCATTCCACGGATATCGGAAAGTTCCTCGCCTTTCTGCCCCTTTGTCACCGCACCAGCCTGTAGCACATGTACTTTTGTCACTGCCGCGGCTTTGTTTTTCACATAATTGATCACATCCGGTTTATCTGCCACCGGTTTTGTATTTGGCATTGCCACGATGGTCGTAAATCCTCCATGCAGTGCGGCCGCACCTCCGGTCTGAATATCCTCTTTGTACTCCAGTCCCGGATCACGCAGATGGACGTGCAGATCAATAAATCCCGGCATGACATAGCACCCTTTTGCATCGTATGTCTCATCTGCTGCATCCTTCAAACCAGATGCAACCTTGCTGATCACGCCATCTGTCACCAGCACATCTGCCTTTGTGATTTTCTTGTCTCCCGGATTGATTACTGTTCCATTTTTAATTAAAAGTTTCATCTCCGACAGTCTTCCTTTCCGCTGTTATTCGTTCTCACAATAATTTTTTTCACAATAATTTTGTGGCTGCATCGTGTGAACGGTGTTTTATCTTGCATTGTTATAACTCTGGTGGTACATATGCTTCCACATAAATACCATCCGGTGTATATTCTTCTTTCAACAATTCTCCATATTTTCGGATTTTCTGGATTTCTCCTGCCTTTTCATACGGAAATGTATGCTTCAATAGTACCTTCCCATCTCTCAGTAAATCCTCAAATACTTCCTTTAAAGTATCCAGTCCCTGACCGGTTTTTGCAGAAATCCGCAATGTCTTGTCTGCACGGAAATCCTGTAAAACCTCATCCCCGGTCACACGGTCACATTTATTAAATAGAGTAATGATCTTCTTATCCGTTACACCCAGATCCTGCAGTGTGGAATAAACTACATGCATCTGTGTATCCCACTGAGGATTCGAAGCATCTACCACATGCACGATAAAATCTGCATATTTTGCTTCTTCCAGTGTACTCTTAAAAGCATCTACCAGATGATGCGGCAGTTTTCGGATAAATCCAACGGTATCTGTCAGCATCAGATTCTGGTGATTCTCCAGTTCCAGCACACGGGTGGTCGGATCCAGCGTCGCAAAAAGCTGATCTTCCTCTAAAACGCCCGCATTCGTCAATGTATTTAACAACGTGGATTTTCCTGCATTGGTATAGCCCACGATTGCCGCAACCTTCGTATGGCTTTTCATACGCTGACTTCTGGTCAGTTCACGATGCCGTACCACTTCTTTTAATTCCCGGTTTAACTGCGCGGTTCTGTGTCCGATGAGTCGACGGTCAATCTCCAGTTTTTTCTCCCCCGGTCCTCTCGTTCCAATTCCACCACCCAGACGGGACATGGAACGGCCAAAGCCTGCCAGACGGCTCGCCCGGTATTTTAACTGCGCCAGTTCTACCTGTATCTTGCCTTCACTGGTTCTTGCCCTTGCCGCAAAAATATCCAGAATCAGCAACGTACGATCCATGACCTTGCTGTCCAGCACCTGTTCCATGTTTTTCATCTGAATCGGTGAAAGCTCATCATCACAAATAATTCCGGTTGCCTCTTTTTCCCAGATCATATCGCGGATTTCTTCTAATTTTCCGCTTCCCACATAAGTGCCCGGATTCATATGTTCCAGATTCTGGATCACTGTTCCGACTACCACGGCACCTGCGGTCGCTGCAAGCTCTGCCAGCTCTCCTAAAGAAGCTACGGTATCGTCTCCATCACGCTCACTGATGGCTACCAGAATGACACGCTCCACCGGTGCTTCATTTTCATATATTGTTCCCACTTACTGTCCGTTTCCTTCCATATTCATATGGGAGATTGCATCTCACCATTAATATAAGTCTGATTTCTCCGCCATTCAAGTCGAACGCACGTGAAACTTGATGCGTGATTCTGGTCAGCGTAAGCTGACATATTCTTTTCAGAATCACTGCTCATCTACCGTCCCCTCAATCGCATCACCCGCATTATTTTCCACACGTGTCTGTAAAAATTCATATTCCTTCTGCATTGCAGTATCCTTCGGATAGTCTGCCACATAACTTTTGGCTTCTTTTAAAGCATTGGCAAAATCGCCTGCATTCTCATAAAAAGCCACCAGATTTTTCCGAAGTCCCTGTTGTTCAGACTTATCTGCCACATCGATTGCTTTTTCATAATAAGTGGCTGCATCCGCAGTGTCCCCGGACTCCGCAGCAATGTCTGCCAGATGTGTCAGTGCATCTGCATCATTAGGATGTTTCTCCATATATGCCTCAAACGCTTTCTTTGCCTCGTCTGTGTTTCCTTCTGAAAAATACAACTCACCAAGCTTCAAAGACGCGCTGTCTGTGCCTTTTTCTACTGCCTGCTGATATGCTTTAACTGCATTTTCCGTATCTCCTTTTATGGTATACAGATAACCGACATTTTCGTAATCCGTACCGCTGGATGGCTGCAGCGCAAGTCCCTGTTCCAGATACTTCTCTGCTTCCTCATCTTCACCGGCATTTTTCAGGTTTTCACAGATGTGTCCGTACAGTCCCAGATCAGAATCGTTCAGCTCCACTGCTTCCTCATAATCTTTCAGAGACTTGTCTTTATCGCCCTCGGATAAATAAACGCTGCCTCTCAGATAATAAACTTCCCAGTTCTTTGCATCGTAATCAATCAATGCACTATAACTTTCCAGTGCAGCTTTTGCATCACCGGATTTGTACTGCGCCAGTGCTTTGTAATAGCAGACATCCAGTTCATTTGCCGTAATCTTGCCCAGAGACTGATCCAGTGCTTTCTGAAAACTGTCCACTGCGCTGTCATAATCTTCCTGCTGTAATTGTTTGATTCCAAGTTCTTTGTATTCCAGCGCTTTCTTCTCTGATTTGCTGGTACAGCCGCCAAGCAGCATGGAAGCTGCCAACAGACAAGTCAGGAATACGGTTACAACTCTTTTCTTCATATTATACGTCCTTTTTTGCTCATTTCCTTACAGATCAATATTGGAAGAATTCAGATATTTCTCCTGCTCCGGTGTCAGGGTATCGATGGACTTGCCAAGGAAACGAAGTTTTCTGTTGGCAACCTCCAGATCTACATCACGCGGAACGTTGATCAGTTTTTCATTCAGGTTCTTGGCATTCTCAACCAGATATTTTGCACTCAGTGCCTGAATTGCAAAACTCATATCCATGATCTCTGCCGGATGTCCGTCACCTGCTGCCAGATTGACCAGACGACCTTCTGCCAGAACGTAGATCCATTTATCTTCTGTAATCTGATATCCAACGATATTTTTGCGCTGATCAATGGTATCCAGTGCAATCTCACGGAGACGTTTCATATCGATTTCCACATCAAAATGTCCTGCATTACATAAAATCGCACCATTTTTCATCACTTTGAAATCCTGCTCGCGGATAACACCTGCACAGCCGGTTACCGTAATGAAGAAATCACCGATCTTTGCCGCTTCGTTCATCGGCATGACATCAAATCCATCCATAACTGCCTCGATTGCTTTGATCGGATCTACCTCGGTAACGATGACTTTTGCGCCAAGTCCTTTTGCGCGCATTGCCACACCTTTTCCACACCAGCCGTAACCTGCAACAACGACATATTTTCCGGCTACGATCAGGTTTGTGGTACGGTTGATGCCGTCAAATACAGACTGGCCGGTTCCGTAACGGTTGTCAAACAGATGCTTACAGTCTGCGTTGTTTACCAGAACCATCGGGAATTTCAGTTCGTTATTTTTTGCCATGGCGATCAGACGGATAATACCGGTTGTGGTCTCCTCGCATCCACCGATAACATACTGCAATTTGTCCTGCATTTTTGTATGAAGCATGTGAACCAGATCACCACCGTCATCGATAATGATGTTACAGTTGTTCTCCAGAACATTTGTGATATGCTGATCATATTCTTCCGGTGTGCAGTCATACCATGCAAATACGTTTAATCCGTCAGCTACCAGTGCTGCTGCCACATCATCCTGTGTGGAAAGCGGGTTACTTCCGGTAATGTACATCTCGGCACCACCTGCTGCCAGCACTTTACAAAGGTATGCTGTCTTTGCTTCCAGATGAATGGAAAGGGCGATTCGGATGCCCTCAAAAGGTTTTTCTTGGGAAAAATCATCCTCCAGACTGCGAAGCAGCGGGCAGTTTTTGCGTACCCAGTCGATTTTATGTGCTCCGGATGGAGCAAGGTTGATATCTTTAATTGAACTCATTGATGTCCTCCTGTATGCTTTCCTATTTACTTTTAAACATTATTCTTTAGTATAACATGGAGTGAAATGTGACGCAACAGAGGTTTGTACAAAACAATACCGTCACAGCGATCCTATATATCGTTCTGACGGCATTTTTATTAAGATATTTTTATCTGTTCTTCCTCTCTCTGCTGCCGCTCCTTCTCTGCAATGATCGCCTCATTCAGAGACAGCATTTTTGCATCCAGCTTGGATATGATAGCGGCACAGTCCCGCAGTTCCTGACTGATATACTGCGGCGCATTTCCCTCAAATTTGTAATAAATCTTGTGTTCCAGACTTGCCCAGAAATCCATGGCAATGGTCCGGATCTGAATCTCTACCTTTGTGGGACAAATACCTTTGGTCGTCTGAATCGGAACAGTAATCAGCATATGATAACTGCGATATCCACTCTCCTTCGGATGCTTCATGTAATCCTTAATGTAAAGAATCGTAAACTCTTTCTGTTTTCCGATCATGTCTGCCAGGCGATAAATATCAGATGTAAAAGAGCATACAATACGCACACCTGCAATATCGTTGATATGCTCCACCATATTTTCCATGGTATTCTCAAACCCGTGTCTCCGCAACTTTTTTGCGATGCTATCCGGGGTTTTGATTCTTGATTTAATATATTCAATCGGATTGTACTGATGGATAAACTGAAACTCATCGTTCATAATATCCAGTTTTGTACGTACTTCCTTGATTGCTGCATTATATAAAAACATAAGGTTCTGCCAGTCGTAGACGATTGCCCCTCGTTCTGTTACTTCCTCTGCCATAGTTCTCGCCTCACCTCCTGTGAATCATACTTCTCTGTTCATCGTGATTTTGCCACGAAAAAATGTTGTCACGCGCCAATCCCGCAAGAATTTTAGCTCGTTACGTTTATTATATTATAGCATAAATTTGCACAGATTTTGTCTTTTTCCGCGTTTCTTTATAATATATTAAAAACTCTGAGATAAACCTAATTAAAATCCGCGTTCCCGCAATTGTTCCTCTATACAATCCAGGATTTCTTCTGATTCCGCCTCCACCGTATGGAAATGAATGCCTCCGGTAAGCACATTTAACGGCTGGTCGGAAATCTCCCCCATTTTTTTAACAAACTCGTTCACATCCCGGCGATTTTTCAGGATCAGGTCTGCAGAAAGCTGTCCATAGATTTCATGTTCTACCACCACATCACAAACACAGCCGCCGTTATCTACGATCAGATACAGTTCCTCCTGCATCCGCTCTTTGTCATGATGAGACGCAAGGATTCTTCTGCTGCGTTCTTCCTCCTGCTCCGGATGATATAACACATAACCCTTGTTCGTACTTAAAATATTCCGGTCGGTTGCCCGCAACAGTGCAATATCCTGTACGATCACCTGACGGCTCACCCCAAAATGTCTTGCCAGCTCTGTTCCAGACAATGGTCGCATTTCATTTTGAAGTAGTTTCATTAATTCTTTTCTGCGCGTTGTGCCATCTGTCATTTTTAATCCTCCTCGATCACCTGGATTTCCAGAAAATCAAAATCGATCTGATCTATAAAATTATCCTGATAAAATCTTGCTTTTGCATGCCGTC
Source organism: uncultured Lachnospiraceae bacterium (assembly GCA_900546495.1). Taxonomy (GTDB): domain Bacteria; phylum Bacillota; class Clostridia; order Lachnospirales; family Lachnospiraceae; genus Eubacterium_I. Next base: position 7,269 of record URDN01000050.1, on the reverse strand, counting down.
TGAATTCTTCAATTGTACTATCAAGCCAGATCGGTTTGCTTAAATCAAATTCGTAACACACTTCATCCAGTGCATGAAACACTTTATGTGTGCGGGTTTCTGCGCTGTCATCACAGATTGTCGTGTCCCGCAACATACGGTTACTTTTAAATTCTTTTGCCCATAATCGAAACATCTTACACTCTCCTCTGTCTGTTTGCTTCATACATCAGAATTCCTGCTGCCATCGCTGCATTCAGGGATTCTAACTGACCACCCATCGGAATACGGATGTAAGTATCAGCAAGTGCTGCTGTCTCTTTCGTCAGTCCGTTCCCTTCATTTCCGATCAGGAAAGCGGTTCCCTTTGTATAATCCGGAGTATCATAGCAGACACTTCCTTCCAGATGCGCTGCATATACACTGATCTGTGCGTTCTGCAGCTGTCGGATCGTCTCATGCAGATCCTCTGTGACAAAAAACGGCACACGGAAAATACTTCCCATAGTGGAACGGATTGTTTTCGGATTGTAAATATCCACTGTTGAACGATCCATGATCACACCGGCAATTCCTGCACCTTCTCCGGTTCGAAACATCGTTCCCAAATTCCCCGGATCCTGCACATTTTCCAGAATCAGCCAAAGTCCGTTTTTCTGCTGAAGCATGTCTTCCAGACGATTCTCACTCATTTTCACCAGACATAACACCCCCTGAGGTGTCTTTGTATCAGAAACACTTGCAAACACAGCATCTGACAGCATTTCCCAGTCTTTACCCTCCAATAATACCTCATGTTCTTTTGCAAAAGATTCGGAAGCATAGATTTTTTCAATCCGCTCCTCCGGTGTCTCACGAAACATCCGGATGCCTTCTACAATATATACCTGCTGCTGTCTGCGAGCCCGGGCATTTTTTATTAATTTGCTCAGTGCCTTGACCTGTGCATTTGATGTACTTGTAATCATATATTTTTCCTTTTCTAAATTCATCGCAATTTTTGAAAACATATCAGTAAAGCGGACATTCGCAATCCGCTTTTTCTATTATATCAGAACTTTCCTATAAAGCAAGAAAGTGTGCTGTCCTATACTGTTAAGATAAAATTAATGTTGGGGGGCAAAAGATGCCATACGAATTGTTCCGTACTTCGTACTCCCACAATCCTACCCAATATTTGCATATCGTGAAGCTGACGCCCCAATTTTATGCTCATATCTTTTTTATCGTTTTCCATAAAAAAAGCAATTTACATCTCAACGATGTAAACTGCTTTTTCTTATTTTTATTCTATTTGCAGTTTCTGCATAGATTCGTAAAATACTCCTTCACAGGTTTCTCTACAATTAATTAGATGGAGTTAGATGGAAAGATTTTTACCTACCTCAAACTGATAATCAGAAATCTTTTTCTCCATAGCCAGCGCTTCGTCCACATCAAAATCTACGAATTTACCATCTTTGTATGCAACGACACGGTTGCTCTTGCCTGCGCAGAGAAGATCTACTGCATACGCGCCCATAGTAGATGCATATACACGATCCTTACATGTCGGGCTTCCACCACGCTGCATGTGACCAAGGATAGTTGCTCTGGTCTCCATTCCGGTAGCTGCTTCAATACGTCTTGCCAAAGAAGTAGAATGTCCGATTCCTTCTGCATTGATGATGATGTAATGTCTCTTGCCACGTTTGCGGTTTGCAATGATATTGTTAACAATCTTCTGCTCATCGTAATCATATTTCTCCGGGATCAGTACCTGCTCAGCACCGTTCGCCAATCCACACCAGAGTGCAATATATCCGGCATCACGTCCCATTACCTCAATGATACTGCAGCGCTCATGAGATGATGCGGTATCACGGATTTTGTCGATGGCTTCCATTGCAGTATTTACCGCAGTATCAAAACCAATGGTGTAATCAGTACAGGAAATATCAAGATCGATGGTTCCCGGAATACCGATAGTATTGATTCCCTGCGCTGCCAGTTTCTGTGCTCCACGGAAAGATCCGTCACCACCGATTACGATGATACCTTCGATTCCATGCTTTCTGCACATCTCTGCACCAAGTTTCTGTCCTTCTTCGGTACGGAACTCCGGACATCTTGCAGTCTGAAGTATTGTACCACCACGCTGAATGATATCTGATACATCTTTTGCTTCCATATCGACAATGTCCTCTGCAAGCAAACCTGTATAACCACGTCTTATACCCTTAACTTTTTTCCCTTTTGAGATTGCCTGACGCACTACCGCACGGATAGCCGCATTCATGCCAGGTGCATCTCCACCACTTGTTAACACACCAATTGTCTGTATTTCCTTAGCCATGACAAAACCTCCTATACCTGTATCATTTCATTTTTTCCTCATGTTGTTACTATTCTAAACTTTTTTTTACATTTTTTCAATGGACTTTTCCAAAACTTTGATATTTTTTTCACCAACTTTTTTGTTTAGTTCATTTATAAGCTCATTGTTGGCAAATACGCTCATATTTTTTTCAAGCCGCTTCATTGCACGCTCTTTTGCAAGGTAAATAACGACCTGATCCTGTCCATCTGAAGCAGATAACAGTGCCAGAGTTTCGTTTTCCTGCTTTTCAAAAGTCTCTTTATCCGGAAACTGAATCCATAATTCCCGTCTTGCATCGTCAAAAGAATAGATTTTGTCACAGATCAGTTTGCCATTACGTTCTTCTTCCACAGAAGCATGTCCCAGAATAAACACCTTGGAATCCTCCTGCATCAATGCCTGATAACGCTCATACTGTCGTGGAAAAACAATTACCTCCACACTTCCGTACAGATCCTCCACTGTCAGAAATGCCATTGTCTTATTCTGTTTTGTATATTTGATGTTTTTTGCCGTGATCATACCTCCGATCATGGCATTTTCTCCATCGTTGATTCCGCGGGCAACACCAAGTTCCTCATCCAATGCAAAATCACCGGTAGTCTTCGTAATGTTTTTGCGCCATTTTGCCTCGTATTCCTGCAACGGATGACCACTGACATAGATACCAAGCACTTCTTTTTCCATAGCAAGCAGTTCTTCCTTCGTAAACTCACCACAGTTTGGCAAACGGATTTCAAACTGCTTCTTTTCTTCCGGCGCAACCATATCAAACAGTGACATCTGTCCTGCCATGGTTGTCTTCCGGTCATTTGCTATCTGATCCATGATGCTGCCATACACCTGCATAAACTGTTTTCGTGTACCACCAAGTCCATCAAAAGCACCGCCCTTGATAAAATTTTCCACGGCTCTGCGGTTTAATTCCCTGCCAGTCATTCGTTCAATAAAATCTTTCAGAGATTTAAACTTTCCATTCTCCTCGCGCTCCTGCACCAATCCGTCAATCACAGAACGGCCAATGCTCTTGATGGCCGATAATCCGTAGCGGATATCTTTTCCGGATACGGAAAATCCCGCATATCCGTCATTGACATTTGGCGGCAGTACAGCAATTCCCATGTAACGGCACACCTGAATATATTCAGCCACTTTTGTGGAATTATCAATCACGGAAGTCATCAAAGCTGCCATAAATTCTACCGGATAGTAATATTTCAGATACGCAGTCTGATAAGAAACTACCGCATATGCTGCCGCATGGGATTTATTAAAAGCATATTTTGCAAAATCCGTCATTTCGTCAAAAATTTTATTTGCCGTCTGTTCGGAAATCCCGTTGGAGATGCAACCCGGAACCCCCTCTTCTTCATTTCCATAAACAAAGTTCTGACGTTCTCGCGCCATAACATCACCCTTTTTCTTGGACATGGCACGACGCACCAGATCACTTCGTCCAAGGGTATAACCTGCAAGATCACGCACGATCTGCATAACCTGCTCCTGATATACGATACAGCCATAAGTCGGCGCAAGGATTGGCTCCAACTGCGGACAGTCATACATAATAGAATTCGGATTATTTTTACCACGGATATATGCCGGGATAAAATCCATCGGGCCCGGACGATACAGGGAAATTCCCGCAATAATATCTTCCAGACTCTTTGGTTTTAGTTCCTTCATGAAGTTTTTCATTCCCGGACTCTCCAACTGGAACACGCCTTCGGTATGACCGCTTCCAATAGAAGCCAGCACATCCGGATCGTTGTAGTCAATGTGATCCATATCCAGTTCTTTGCCAGTGGATCGCGCTATATTTTTCACTGCATCCTGAATAACGGTCAGTGTTCGAAGTCCCAGAAAGTCCATTTTTAACAGGCCGAGTTCTTCCAGTGTTGTCATGGTAAACTGCGTGGTCACAGAACCGTCAGAACCTCTGGATAACGGCACATATTCATCTACGGATTTCTGACTGATCACGACACCGGCAGCATGCATGGAGGTATGCCGCGGCAGTCCCTCCAGACGCAGTGACATGTCGATGAGTTTTGTCACCTGCGGATCAGATTCATACAATCCACGTAATTCCGGGTTCATTTTGAGTGCTTTGCTTATGGTGATTCCAAGCTCATTCGGGATCATTTTTGCAATGCTGTCGCACATGGCATACGGAAGATCCATAACTCGTCCTACGTCACGGATAACACCTTTTGCCGCCATGGTACCAAAAGTTACGATCTGCACCACACGATCTTTTCCGTATTTGCGAACAACATAGTCAATGACTTCCTGACGACGCTCGTAGCAGAAATCCACGTCAATATCCGGCATAGATACTCGTTCCGGATTCAGGAATCGCTCAAACAGCAAACTGTAACGGATCGGATCCAGCTTTGTAATACCAAGAGTATAGGAAACCAGACTTCCCGCAGCACTGCCTCGTCCCGGTCCGACCATAATGTCATTTTCTCTGGCAAAATGAATGAAATCCCAGACAATCAGGAAATAATCCACATATCCCATCTTCTGAATGACAGAAAGTTCATATTCCAGACGCGGTTTTAATTCCTGCACCCGTTCCGGAGAATAGCGTTCATCCAGACCTTCGTAACACAATTTATTCAGATATTCCCATGAGGTATAGCCATCCGGCACATCGAATTTTGGCAATTTTGTCACACCAAATTCAATCTCCACATGACAGCGTTCCGCGATCTTCTGTGTGTTCTCGATTGCCTCCAGCGCATATGGAAAAAGCTCCTTCATTTCTTCCTCGGATTTTACATAATACTGACCGCCCTCATAGCGCATACGGTTTTCATCGCTCAGCTTTTTGCCTGTCTGCAGGCACAGCAAGACATCGTGTGCCTCTGCGTCTTTTTCATAAGTGTAATGAACATCGTTGGTTGCCACCAGATCAATGCCAAGCTCCTGATGCATGCGGAGAAGCTGCTGATTTACCTGTGCCTGTTCCGCGATTCCATGATCCTGCAATTCCAGAAAGAAATTTCCTTTTCCAAAACATTTTTCATATTTTAAAGCGGTCTCTTTGGCTTCCTCGTACATGCCGCGTGTCAGATAACGCTGTACTTCTCCTGCCAGACACGCAGATAAGGCAATGATGCCCTCATGGTACTGCTCCAGTACTTCCATATCCACACGGGGACGATAATAATATCCATCCACAAAACCTTTGGATACAATTTTCATCAGATTGGAATATCCCTGATTATTTTCTGCCAGAAGAACCAGATGATAGTATCGATCTTCCCCTTTTGTCTGTTCCCGGTCAAAACGTGATCCCGGTGCCACATACACCTCGCAACCAAGAATCGGATTGATTCCCTCCTTTTTTGCCGCACGATAAAAATCGATCACACCGTACATGACGCCATGATCCGTAATAGCTCCGGCTGTCATGCCAAGCTCCTTGATCCGGTTCACATACTCTGTGATCTTGTTCGAACCGTCCAGCAGACTGTACTCTGTATGGACATGTAAATGTGCAAATGCCATAGTAACCTTCTTTCCGTTAAAATAATTCTCTCTAAAGGCAGTGTGATTCTGCCAACTGTAATTTATTCTAACATATTCTGTTTCGACAGAAAAGGGGCATTTTCTTTTACGATTTTTTTAAGATTTGTGTCATAAGGTAGACAAACCAACGCGGTTTCTATAAGATAGTCCTAGATGAAAAAATGGACGTATTTCGCCCGTTGTTATGAAAGGGGATTTTTTCATGAAAAAAATGGCATGTTTCTGGAAAAGTCTGCTGCCTGTTATATTTCTTTTTATCCTTCAGGTAGTTGCAACGATTCCGGTAATGATAATTTTTATATTAAAGGAGCGTTCCACAACAGGCGGCGACATCACTGCCATCCTTGTTTCTTTATCCGATATAACTTCTAATCAGCAGTATTTGCAGACGGTAAATATCGTATACGGTATTCTGGCATTACTGATTTTTGGCATCTGGTATCAGAGAGTATTTGTAAGACCGTTCCGGAACCGACCGAAAAAACAGCCAACCGGTTACAGTTTTCACACGATCGTATCCATGATTTTTCTCGGCATCGGTCTGCAGTACGTTACAACACTTCTGACAGATCTGATCGGCAGACTCCACCCGGAATGGATTACAAAATACAATGCTGCCATGGAAACACAAGGGTATTCTGATCTGTCTGTGATGCTGATTGTTTATTCTGTCATCATGGCACCGATCATTGAGGAACTGATTTTCCGCGGATTAATTTTCCGCTATGCCAGACATGCAATGCCTTTTTGGTTTGCGAATATCTGGCAGGCACTGCTTTTTGGATTTGTGCATCTGAATCTGGTGCAGAGCATTTATGCATTTGTTATGGGACTGTTCCTTGGCTGGGTATGCCGCCGGGGACATGGAATCCGGTACTCTATTCCTGTGCATATTGTGTTTAATATTATTGGATGCTTCTTCGCGGGATTGATTTCCATCTCGCTGATGTTCAGTTATGCGGGATTTGCAGTCTTTGGTGTGGTGCTTACGATATTTGCACTGTGGCTGTTCTATACGGATTTTCAAACGACAAAATAAATTCTTGTTTGTCGTTGTAAAAGGCAAATGAAATGAACTACAAAAAGAACATGAAAAATTTTCTGTGTCTGTTGCGTCGCTTATTTCCGACCGCTCCCGCGAACTCACCCGCAAAACCGGCGGGCTCAAACACACTCCCGCGGTCGGGCTAGACGCAACATCCACAACGAAAATTTTCCAACTATTCTTTTTTGTAGTTCATTTCATTTATGCCCTGTTTACACGACGGCACCGCGTGCCACGTGCACATGTAAATGGTAACAAATTTAACGCTGTGCTGTGCACGCTGATTTACTTTATGAACGCAGAATAAGCATTCCCCCGCTTCAAGTGCGTAGAGCACTAAGCGGTG
>URDN01000049.1 GCA_900546495.1 uncultured Lachnospiraceae bacterium | reverse complement strand
TATTATTTACATCATTTTTCTTATTTACACCATCTAAGGACTTCATTGTCGGGAAGAGTAATACATCACGGATTGCCGGGCTGTTTGTCATCATCATAACCATACGGTCGATACCGAATCCGATACCACCTGTAGGCGGCATGCCGATGCTTAATGCGTTCAGGAAATCTTCATCTGTGTGGTTTGCTTCATCATCACCGGCAGCAAATGCTTTTTCCTGTGCCTCGAAACGCTCTCTCTGATCGATCGGATCGTTCAGCTCGGAGTAAGCGTTTGCCATCTCCCATCCGTTCATGAAGAACTCGAAACGCTCTACATAATCCGGATTTTCCGGTTTTTTCTTTGTTAACGGAGAAATCTCTACCGGGTGATCCATAATGAAGGTCGGCTGGATCAGGTGCTCCTCTACATACTCTTCAAAGAAGAGATTTAAGATATCACCTTTCTCATGACGCTCCTCATATTCGATATGATGCTCGTCTGCAACTTTTTTTGCTTCCTCAGTAGAATGAATCTCATTGAAATCTACGTTTGCATACTGTTTTACAGCATCAACCATTGTAATACGTGCAAACGGTTTTGACAGATCCATAGTGTGCTCACCGTATGTGAGGATCTCGGATCCGGTTACTTCTTTTGCCACATGACGGTACAGGTTCTCTGTCAGATCCATCATGCCGTGATAATCTGTATATGCCTGATATAACTCCATCAGAGTGAACTCCGGATTGTGACGGGTATCAAGTCCCTCATTACGGAATACACGACCAATCTCATATACTCGCTCCATACCGCCTACGATCAGACGTTTCAGATAGAGTTCCAGAGAGATACGGAGTTTCAGATCTTCGTTCAATGCGTTAAAATGTGTCTCAAACGGTCTTGCTGCAGCTCCACCTGCGTTGGATACCAGCATCGGTGTCTCAACTTCCATAAAGCCCTGTCCATCCAGATAACGACGGATACTGCTGATGATTTTGGAACGTTTGATAAATGTATCTTTTACTTCCGGGTTCATGATCAGGTCTACATATCTCTGACGATAACGTGTATCGGTATCTGTCAGACCATGGAATTTCTCCGGAAGTACCTGTAAACTTTTAGAAAGAAGAGTTACCTCAGAAGCATGAATGGAAATCTCTCCTGTCTTTGTCTTGAATACTTCACCTGTGATACCAAGGATATCACCTACATCATATTTTTTGAAATCTGCATAGGATTCCTCACCGATATTATCACGTGCCACATAAGACTGAATACTTCCCTGCAGATCCTGTACGTTGCAGAAAGAAGCTTTTCCCATAACACGTTTGAACATCATACGGCCGGCGATCGTTACAGTCTGACCTTCTAATGTGTCAAAATTGTCTTTGATCTCCATGCTGTGATGTGTTACATCATATTTTGTAATCTGAAACGGATCTTTTCCACGTTCCTGAAGATCCTGCAGTTTCTCGCGACGAACCTTCAAAAGCTGGTTAACGTCTACGTCCTGTCCTTTCTTTTGTTCAGCCATTTTCATTCTCCCTTTTCTCTTAGTTTGATCTCTGGATTTCCAGTACTTTATACTGTAAAACACCTGCCTGTGTCTCTACATTTACAATCTCACCGACTTTTGCACCAAGTAATGCTTTTCCAACCGGAGACTCATTTGAAATCTTGCCTTTCAGGCTGTTTGCCTCAGTGGAACCAACGATCTTATACTCAAGTTCCTCATCAAACTCGCAGTCAAGAATACGTACCTGACAGCCAACGCTGATCTTGTCCAGATCTACTTCTTCCTCAACAACAACTTCTGCATGTCTTAAAATTTTCTCGATCTCTTCAATACGTGCCTCGATATCACGCTGCTCATCTTTTGCTGCATCGTACTCAGCGTTCTCTGATAAGTCACCCTGCTCACGCGCTTCTTTAATCTTCTGCGCGATCTCTTTTCTCTTTACTACTTTTAATTCCTGTAATTCGTTCTCCAGTTTCTGTAATCCCTGGTAAGTCAAAAGATTTTTCTTATCCATGTTTGTTGATCCTCCTGATCGTTTTTTATTTATCAATAATTTTGAAGAGTTTTATCCACTTTCACAATCAATACATTATAACCAATCGGTACTTCTATGTCAAGATTTTGCATTCCCTGTTCCTCAGTTTCATGAAGCTTCCATCGATGCTTGTAAAAGGGAACATATAAAACATTTGGCATCAGTCTGTCGGTGTACATAACTCCTCGCCGTTCCATATCAAGCACCACATTCGCATGGCTCTGCCTCATCGCATCCGGCGGAAAAATTCTAGTCATGAGACCGTATTCCATCTCCAGCCAGACAGTAAAAGACACAAAGTATTCCGGCCGATTCGTACAGATCTCTAGAAAATTTAACCCAGGACTCAGCTGCCGCAAAATCTGATCCACATCATCGTCCTCGCCAAATACCTGATCCGGCGTATCTGTATCGATAATCAGCGGTTTAAAATCACGGTATAGCTGTTTTCTGGTCAGTCTGCCACCCAGTTCTTCTTTTTCCTCCCGGATCACATCCCGCTTCTGCCACAGGATTTGTTCTATAATGCTGCGGGTTGCAAAAATCCATGGATTTTCTATCGTTTCCGGTTCCGGAGCATTTGGTTCTTCCTGCACGTTACGCCGTTTTTTCCAAATATGGCAAAGGTATGTCCTAATTTCACGGAAGAAATTTTTTATTTTACTGACCTTTCCTGTACAGTTCTGTTCTGTCATGATCTGTTTTCCCACATTCCCTGATTTTGATTTTCTTACAGTTTATGTGAAAAAAGTAGTTATTATGATTTTTTGTTATATCTATAATGCCTGTAATGAAATTTCTACGATTGATTCCCTATCTGTTCCAATTCATCGCATCTGTTTGATCATTTCTGTGACTTGCATACAATTTCATTCCATGCACATTACACTATGCTTCTTCTGCCAGCCACTGTTCCAGCAATGCTTCCAGTTGTGCATAGCTTTCCACTTCATTGATTTTGCCACGAAGTTTGGAAGAATTTTTATATCCTGCCGTATACCATGCGGCATGTTTGCGGATCTCCCGGATTCCAATATAATCTCCCTTGATCTGAAGCTGGAGACGTGCATGAAGGAGCATCATATCTGCCACTTCCTGTCTGCTTGGTTTCGGCAGTTCCTCACCTGTCTCAAGCTGATGCTGGATATGTTTAAAGATCCATGGATTTCCCTGTGCACCGCGCCCGATCATAAAACCGTCACATCCGGTCTGTTGTTTCATCCGAACTACATCCTGCGCACACAAGATATCGCCGTTTCCAATGACCGGGATTGATACTGCCTCTTTTACCTGACGGATAATATCCCAGTCCGCTTTTCCGGAATAATACTGCTGTCTGGTACGCCCATGCACCGCAATCGCAGCCACGCCACAACTTTCCGCGATTTTTGCAATCTCCACGGCATTGACATGTTCCTCGTCAAAACCCTTTCGGATTTTCACCGTCACCGGTTTTTTCACCGCTTTTACCATCTTGGTCAAAATTTCTTCCACCAGTTTCGGTTCTTTCATCAATGCCGATCCCTCATGGTTATTCACCACTTTTGGCACCGGGCAGCCCATATTGAAATCCAGAATTTCAAAGGGACGCTCCTCGATCTGTGCTGCCATAGACGCCAGAATATCCGGATCTGATCCAAATAATTGTAGCGAAACCGGATGCTCCTCCGGATGAATCTCCATCAGCAGTTCCGTATTTTTATTTTTATAATAAATTGCTTTTGCGCTGACCATTTCCATGCACAAAAGCCCTGCACCCTGTCTGCGGCATAACAAACGAAATGGCAGGTCTGTTACGCCTGCCATGGGTGCCAGTACTAAATTGTTCTCCAGGGTTACATTACCTATTTTCAATTTATTCATACTGTACTCTTTCCGTTTTTCTTTCTATTTATCCTTGTATCTACACATGTTTGTGTTACATTTCCAATGTATCTGATCTGAATTTCTGAGTTTTTTCAATTTTTTTCTGCTTTTCAAAAATCAGACTTTTCCGAAACTACTTTTTCTGCTTTTCAAAAATGAGACGCATGCCCTGTAAGGTAAGCATCGGATCATAAATATCAATGACGTCGGTCTCTTTTTCAATGATTCTTCCCAGACCACCGGTTGCCACAACTTTGATATTGTCTTTGCCAAACTCTTTTTTCATCTGCTTGACAATATATTCTGTCTGTCCAATCTGACCATATACCAGACCTGCCTGCATGCATGCAATGGTATCCTGTGCCAGAATACTCTTTGGTTTCTTGATCTCAAATTCCGGAAGTTTTGCAGCCATACTCCACATTGCCTGCGCGGAAGTACGGATACCCGGTGCGATCACGCACGCGGTAAAGGTACCGTCAGAATCTACCAGGTCAAAGGTGGTGGCAGTGCCATAATCAATGACAATTGCCGGACCGCCATACAGTTCATAGACTGCAGCTGCATCCACGATACGGTCTGCACCGACCTGACGCGGGTTTTTGGAAGCCACACGGATTCCAGTCTTTACGCCAGCCTCGATAATAATTGGTCTTGTATGAAAATATTTGATGATGGCACTTGTCAGGGAATGCATTACGTTCGGCACTACGGATGCAACAATAACATCTGTAATTTCTTCAACTTTTACCTGATTATGCTCCAGCAGCTCACACATTACCATACCGTACTCATCTGAAGTACGTGTCTGAATTGTTGTCATTCGGAATGTGGTACGCAGTTTTTTCCCTTCAAATACACCCAGTGTGATATTTGTATTCCCGATATCTACGGTTAAAAGCATTTCTCCAGTCCTCCACTAGCTAGTTTTCTATGTTTATCTGATGAGTCACTTTATAATACATTTCCAGTGATTCCAACAATTCCTGTTTTGTGTTCTGCAGCTGTTTCACCTTCAGAACACTTCCGATCTCATCATACAGCAGATCACCCTCATCTGCCGCGGTCTCAAAGATCAATTCTCCGTCTTCATCAAATTTTAAGGTAAGTGTGCCACCTACATCTTCTGTATACAATACACACATCAGTTTCAGTTCATCCTGGATTCCCTGTGGTAATTTCTGAAAATCCGGATTCAGATAATATTTTTTTGTATATGCGCTGGATCCACACAGCACTACTTCTTCCTGATTCATAAATGATCATTCTCTCCTGTTATCTATTCTTCTGTCCAGTTCGTCCATTCTGGCAAACATAAGTAGATTCATCACACATATCCGTATACACCACGAACGGATACCTCACCGGAGGAAACATGGGCTGTTCCGTCTTCTGTCTGTACCAGAAGCTCCCCATTCTGATTGATCCCCTGCGCGACGCCAGTATACTCTTTTCGCGGATCAAGCACACGCACACTGCGCCCGCGATTGACAAGATGGCAGTTATACTCATTCATCACACCGGACAGATCCTGTGTTTCGAGATAAATGGCATAATATTTTTCAAACTCTGCCATGATCTTTGCAGCCAGCTTTGCTCTGCTGATACGCACACCCGTCAGCAGATACAGCGAAGTAGCAGTCGCTGCCACTTCCTCCGGGAAACTTTCATTCGAAACATTGATTCCGACACCGACGACAATATAGTTGATATAATCAATCTGTGCACTCATTTCCGTCAGAATACCACAAACTTTTTTCCCGTCGCATACGATATCGTTCGGCCACTTGATCTGTGTATCAATTCCAACCACAGCTTCAATGCCTGACCGGACAGCAAGTGCCATAACAAGAGTCAGCATGGAAGCATTTCCCGGCTGAATATCCGGTTTTAACAACAACGTCATAAAAATACCTTCACCGGCTTTGGAATCCCATGAACGTCCCCGACGACCTTTTCCGGAAGTCTGGCAGTCACTGAGTACCAGCAGACCATGTTCTGCACCTTCTTCTGCCAATCGTTTTGCCTGATTATTAGTGGAATCAGTCTCATCAAATACGACCAGATCTTGTCCTGCCCAGTCAGTTTTCAGATATTTCTGAAGCTGTTCTTCTGTCAGCAGATCCGGTTCTTCCTTTAACCGATAGCCTTTGTTTCTGACCGCTTCGATCACATATCCTTCTGCTTCCAACTGACGGATTGCTTTCCATACCGCTGTGCGGGATACGCCAAATTTTTCACTGATTTCCTGTCCGGATATAAAATCCGGACAATTCTGCAATAATTCCAGAATTTTCTTTTTCACAGTTTTCTCCATCCTATCATACAGTTGACACTGTATGTATTCTGTCTCATCTTCTATTTAGTCAAATCAGAGCATACACTCCATACGGTTCAAGTCGAACGCACATGAGACTTGGTGCGTGATTCTGGTCAGCGTAAGCTGACATATTCTTCTCAGAATCACTGCACTCTACACTTCGTTTCGGTCGCGCAAAACCATCGTCTCCCAGACAATGTGCGCCCTCGCGGAGCGTTTATCTCAGTCGAAGATTGAGATGAACTATTTCTCAGCTCCGCCAAGTGTTGCATACATAACTGCTTTGATGGTATGCATACGGTTCTCTGCCTCATCGAATACGATGGACTGCGGACTTTCGAATACTTCATCTGTTACTTCCATCGCATCCAGACCAAATTTGTCATGAATCTCTTTTCCGATTTTTGTATTCAGATCATGGAATGCCGGCAGGCAGTGCATGAATTTTACCTGCGGACCTGCATTTTCCATTAATTTTGCATTTACCTGATACGGTGTCAGCTCTGCAATACGTGTCGCCCACACATCATCCGGCTCACCCATGGATACCCATACGTCTGTGTAGATGACATCTGCACCTTTGGTACCTTCCATAGCATCTTCGGTCAAAGTGATGGTTGCACCTGTCTCCTCTGCGATGGCACGGCACTGTGCGACCAGTTCCTCATTCGGGAAATATTTTTTGTTTGTGCATGCAGTAAAATGCATACCAAGTTTTGCACATACGACCATCAGAGAATTTCCCATATTATAACGGGCATCGCCCATGTATGCAAGTTTAATTCCTTTTAAATGTCCGAAATGCTCTTTGATTGTCAGCATATCTGCAATCATCTGTGTCGGATGGAACTCATTGGTCAGACCGTTCCATACCGGTACACCTGCATATTTTGCGAGTTCCTCAACAATAGTCTGGTCAAATCCACGATACTCGATACCATCGTACATACGTCCAAGCACGCGTGCAGTATCTGCAATACTCTCTTTTTTACCGATCTGGGAAGCAGACGGATCAAGGAATGTTGTATGCATACCCAGATCAAATGCAGCTACTTCAAAGGAACAACGAGTACGTGTGCTGTTTTTTTCAAAGATCAGGGCAATATTTTTTCCTGTCAGTACATCGTGACGGATGCCTTTTTTCTTTTTCTCTTTCAGCTCTGCGGACAGATCGATCAGATATGTAATCTCTTCCGGTGTGAAATCCAGTAATTTTAAAAAGTTTTTTCCTGTTAAATTCATGTCTTTTTTACCTCTCATTTTATTATCAATCAGCTTTTCTATTTTTTGCTGTGAAAAATCGTATTTTTCCTGTACTTCTTCGGCTGAAAATTGTAAGTAACTTTCTGTCATTTAAAAACTCATTTAAAAACAGGGCTGCCGTGTGGCAGCCCATGTTACTATTCTTACTTTTCTTTTACATCTGCTGCTACTTCTACCAGAGATTTTGCAAGTCCTGCCATGCCCTGAATCTCTGACGGAATAATAATCTTTGTTGCTTTGCCGTCTGCTGCCTTTGCAAAAGCTTCCAGACTCTTGATCTGAAGAACTGCTGCATCCGGAGACGCTTCTTTCAGGAAGCGGAGACCATCTGCATTTGCCTGCTGGATTTTCAGGATGGCTTCTGCCTGACCTTCTGCCTCTTTGACAGTTGCTTCACGTTTTGCCTCTGCACGAAGGATTGCTGCCTGCTTCTCAGCTTCTGCATCCAGAATTGCAGATTCTTTCTTACCTTCTGCAACCAGAATGGTGGATTTCTTCTCACCTTCTGCACGAAGGATTGCCTCACGACGTTCACGCTCAGCTTTCATCTGTTTCTCCATCGCATCCTGAATTGCCTGCGGCGGAATGATGTTTTTCAGTTCTACACGGTTTACTTTGATTCCCCAGGGATCTGTTGCGATATCCAGAGAAGCTCTCATTTTTGTATTGATGGTCTCTCTGGAAGTAAGTGTCTCATCCAGTTCCAGATCACCGATAATATTTCTCAATGTTGTTGCTGTCAGATTTTCGATCGCCATGATCGGATTCTCCACACCATAGGAAAACAGCTTCGGATCTGTGATCTGGAAAAATACAACAGTATCAATTCGCATGGTAACGTTATCTTTTGTGATAACCGGCTGCGGTGCGAAATCAACAACCTGCTCTTTTAACAGAACTCTTTTTGCCACACGGTCGATAATCGGCATTTTAAAATGAATACCAACCTCCCATGTTCCCTGATATGCTCCCAGACGCTCCACAACATATGCGTTTGCCTGAGGTACAATCTTGATGCATGATGCCAGGATCAAGATAACTACTACGATTAAGATAATAATTGCAATCACTATATTGCCCTCCTTCTACAATTTCAAAAAAGAATATGCCAGCTTTTTGTTGACCGGTATCCCGAAATGCCCGCGACATTCTTGCCGTGAACCGGAAATGTACGTCATGCACGTATGACATATACGCCTCATTTATTCCGGACACTTAACCATCAGTTTTACTCCGCTGATGGAAACCACGCTTACAACGTCATCCTTTTTGAACTTTTGCTTTTCATCCACACTTCTTGCTGTCCATTCCTGTCCGCGTATCATCACACGTCCGGTTGACAGAAGATTATCGATCGGTTCTATTACGACCGCTTCTTCTCCGATCAGTGTCTGTGCATTTGTGCGAATGTGCCCCGAATTGAATTTTTTCTGAGCCAGTGGTCGGATCAGCAGAACCAATACCAACGACACAATCAGAAACACAATTACCTGTACAGCAGCTCCGCCCTGAGCCAGGCTGACAAAAAATGCAGCCAGTGCACCGCCTGCAAACCAGATAGTCAGCAATCCCACGGTCGCAATCTCGATCAGGATAAATGCTACCAGAAGAACCAGCCATATCATTGGCGCTGATAATGAAAACATGTCGATCCCCCTTTTCCTTGTTTTCACCAATATACTATATTTTCTCTCGTTTTACAATAATAATCACAAAAAGAGAGGCCACATTCCTGCCGTTTTCCGGCAAGCCTGTAGCCTCTCTGTATAAAGCACGTTAATCCAGCTTATCGTTTAATAGAAAATCTGTGATCCGATCACGGTACCAGATCCTCTTGTTCCTGCATGGAAATATTTTGCTCCACCTGTATTATCTGCACCGCTTAATGCCTCTGCTGCTGCCTGATAGCAACTGGAGGAGATATTTCCGCTGCTTAATACTCTTGCAAGCTTTCCGCTGGAAGCCGGTGTAAACTGACCACTCTGGTAAATAACACCTGAAATGCTGTTCGGGAAAGATCCGCTTTTTACACGGTTCATAACAACTGCTCCAACTGCAAGCTGACCGGAATATGGTTCTCCGCCTGCCTCACACTGGATGATTGCTGCCAGAAGCTGTGTGTCACTGGAAGATGCGCTGACTGCCTCAGAACTTGTTGTTACTGTTGCACTGTCTGAGTTTGAGTTGCTGTTTCCTGCCTGAGCTGCTGCTTCCTGTGCTGCTTTCTGAGCGGCAGCTGCTTCTCTTGCACGAATTTCTTCCATACTTACGGCATCGTCAATGTTTAATGCAACGTCTACATAGTCTGCCGCAACATATGCGGTTGTTCCGTTGCAGTCTACAGAAATCCATCCGTCAACTTCCTCTGCATCTGTGTTTACTGTCAGAGATGCGCCGGAATCAATGACGTCAAGAATTTTTGCATCTGTATTGGATGCCTCACGAACACGGATGCCATCTGCATTCGCGGTTGCCTTTGTCTCACAGTTTTCTTCTGCATAAGTGTGTGCATCTTCACCAAATACACAATATGCATTATTTACATAACCTTCTACATCTCCGGATTTTACCTTGGTCCATTCATCACCGATCTCAAGTACTTCCGCGCCGGAACCTGCATAAAATTTTCCAACTACTTCCGCATCCGCAGATGCTTCTTTTCGTATATTCAATGAACTGTCTTTATCAACTGTTACCAGCATTTTGTCTGCCCACTCAGCAGCTTCTGCCGCTGCCTGTGCGTTCTGTTGTATGATCTGAACAGACTGAACTCCTGTGCTTGCCGCCTGGCTTACACGGTCTGCCACATTTACTGTAGCGTTCTCCGTCGTGGTTCCTGTCTCAGCAGCACTTGCAGAAACGGCTGTTGTGACGGATGCGATTGCCAGAGCTGCTGTAATAATTCCGCTTTCAATAACCTTTCTAAATTTCATTTGACCTCCTGATTCAAACCTTTACAAAATTGCCCGTAAAAATTTGTTAATTGTTTTTATAATTTGTTTTGTGTTAGTATTACAATTCTAATTACTAATTATGCATTTCTGTTAAATTTGTTACAGAATTGTTACACAAACATTGCACGCATTATAACAATCCATTTTCAGGATGTCAACCCTATTTCACGTTTTTTGTGCACTTTTTACCTATTTTTTCCTTGAAAAAAGATGACTTCTACCCCAAATTGCACATTTTTGTGCACTTTTTTGGGATTCCATCATCTTTGTAAAGCGGACATTCACATTCCGCTTTCGCTACTTGCTCATGAACGCAGTCGCTTTGCGACCTGTCAGTGGGAGCTTTTAACTCCCACTGACATAAGCATCCCCTTACCCACCGCTTAGTGCTCTACGCACTTGAAGCGGGGGAATGCTTATTCTGCGTTCAAAATGCAATTTATTACATCATTTACGGAAACATTTCCTGTATCACACTGCCAAATAATTCTTCCTCCGACTTTGTCACAGCATGTCCTTTTTTTACATTTGTTTCCGCTTCTTTTCTTATGTATTCTTCACGATTTCTGCCGGTGCCTGCTACTCTCTGGCTCATGGCAATTTTCATCACATCTTTTGATTTTTCCGTCAGATAAATGATCTGCTTTCTGCATCGACGTACCCCTGCCAGATTCATTATCATCAGTAGCACAATACACACCAGAATACCCAGAATTAGCTCTGTTGTATGCTGTGTATATATCATTTCTGCAAAATGAATCAGTCGATCCATTTTACGCCTCCTTCCCGTCATGGATGTTGTACATGACATTTTTGTTACATAGCAAGTGTAACAAAAACATACACTTTAGAAAAGGGGATTTATGGTTCTTTTCATCGCAAGTTTCGACCAGTTTCTTCCTATTATAATATTTTTCCTGTTTTTGGGTTGATGGAAATGCTTGTCACCCCATGGGAATAGGTGTATATTTGTAAGAAATAAAGTCAGATATCTGAAACAGAAAGGATTAATCATATGAAAAAAATCATTCTCACCGGTGGCGGTACTGCCGGACATGTTACACCAAATATTGCGCTTCTTCCGCGCCTGAAAGAACTGGGATATGATATTTCCTATATCGGATCTTATGCAGGTATGGAAAAAGGACTGATCGAACAGCAGAATATCCCATATTACGGCATTTCTTCCGGAAAACTGCGCCGTTACTTTGATCCGAAAAACTTTTCCGATCCGTTCAAGGTAATGAAAGGATATTTTCAGGCAAGATCTTTGATGCGTAAATTAAAACCGGATATTGTATTCTCAAAAGGCGGTTTCGTCAGTGTTCCAGTAGTTCTGGCAGCAAAACATGCCAAAGTGCCGACGATCATCCATGAATCTGATATTACTCCGGGACTTGCCAACCGTATTGCGATTCCGGCAGCAAGCCGTGTATGCTGTAACTTCCCGGAAACAATCCCTCATCTGCCGGAAGGAAAAGCTGTATTGTCCGGTTCTCCGATCCGTGCAGAATTACTTCATGGAAGTAAGGAAGCCGCCTATACATATACTGGTCTTAATAATGAAAAACCTGTCATTCTTGTAGTTGGCGGAAGTTCTGGTTCAAAAGTCATCAACGATACTGTTCGCAGTATTCTTCCTGAATTACTGAAAAATTATCAGGTGATTCATCTGTGCGGAAAAGGAAATCTGGATGCTTCCTTAAATAACACTACCGGATATGTACAATATGAATACGCAAACAAAGAGCTGGCAGATATGTTCGCTGTCGCTGAACTTGTGATCTCCCGTGCAGGCGCTAACTCTATCTGCGAACTGCTGGCATTACGCAAGCCAAACATTCTGGTTCCGTTATCCAAAAATGCAAGCCGTGGTGATCAGATCCTGAATGCAAATTCCTTTGAAAAACAAGGTTTCAGCTATGTGATTGAAGAAGAAGCGTTGTCTGATAAAACATTGGCGGATGCGATTCATACCGTATGGGAGAAACGCAATGATTATATTCACGCAATGGAAAGCAGCGATCAGATGGATGCGGTTACAACCATCACAGACTTGATTGAAAAACTTCGGAAGCACTAAATATTCTGTAAAGCGGACATTCGCAATCCGCTTTCGCTGATCAGAATCAGACACCATGTCTCACATACGTTTGACTTAAATACTAATCAATCTGTTAATCTGCGCATGCAACATAACAAATTATTTTACCATCGTCTTATATGCATGCGTGGCACGCGGTGCCGTCGTGTAAATGGAATAAAATAAGAACTAACTCCAACAAGAGGATAATTTTTCATATCCTCGTTGGAGTTAGTTCTTATTTGTTCCCTAAACGACAAACAAAAATTTTAGCCGCGTAATTCCGTTGCGATCTCCTCAATTTCTTCCGATGTAAATTCTGCATGATTCCATGTCAGTTTATCCTGATTACCGTCATTCAGATACCGCGGGATCAGATGCATATGGAAATGAAATACTGTCTGTCCTGCTACTTCCCCATTATTCTGTACAATGTTAAATCCATCACAATGTAAGATTTTTGTCATCTTTGTTGCCAGTTTTTTTGCCAGAACAAATACTGATGACGCATCCTCATCCGGTAATTCATAAATATTTGCCGTATGATTTTTCGGTAAGATCAATGCATGTCCTTTTGTGGCCGGACTTGCATCCAAAATAACTGTGAACCTGTCATCTTCATAAATAATATTGGTCGGAATATCCTTGTTTGCCAATTTACAAAAAATACAATTATCGTCCTTCATACTGAAACCTCCTGTTCTTTCTCAGTAGATTGTTTTGTTTCAGTATAAAAAAATTCCTCTAAAAATTCAAGTCGAATGTGCCAGTAGATTTCAAATGTAAAAGTAAATTTTTTATCCTCAGACATACCGGGGAATACCCAAAACAGAATCTTATCATTCACTCATTGCATGTATTGTGACCAGACATACTTTTACTTCTTTTCCAATATGTACTCCTCAGTTGCAAAAATCACCCTGTCTCCTTCCTGTATACGCATTGGTGTATTCATAGGAATCAAATGTCCGTTGAGGTACGTTCCGTTGGTGGAATTAAAATCTGAAATCCATAAATGCGCTTCCTCATCCTGTGTAATCTGTGCATGCATACGACTGACCGTCTGTGCATATAATTTTCCTTCCACATCACTTCCATGCTTGCCGATACGATACGGGAACTGCTCCATCCGAAGATCATCCTCCAATCCGTCTCCTTTATATTCCAACACCCAGACAGTTTTCCGTTCTGCTGCTGAAAAACATACTGTTTCCTCCCAATTTTCTGAAGGTTTTCGTTCTGCAACCATAAAAGATTCCACTTCTTCCGACCCCACGTCATAAGTGACAGATGACTGATCCGGTATTTTCCGTTTTTCACGATGGAAAAAACGTCGCTTCCTTTTCAGTTGCTTTACATCTCCCTTCACCAGATCAAGTACATCCTCAGACCGCCTCTGCTCTGACAGTTCCATATTTTCAGATGCTTTTGCATACATCATTGCATCCATACGTCGTTCTTCCGCCTCATCCTCCTTTTGTTTTTTCCCATAAAGACAATCATAATAATCCCGCAATGTAAGGTCATCCGTTTCACACCGTTCATACAGCCCATATGCCAGCCGAACCGCTGCAGCATCCGAATGATCCAGACGCTGCAAAAATTTTTCCAGAAGACCTTTAACGCCGCCCCTTTTCTCCGTTCCAAATCCGGGAATATAACAAAACTTTATCGACGTTTCTTTTCGATCCATAAATATCATTTCCGGATCATACACAATATCAATATCCTGTAACAGATACTCTTCCAATTCTGTTTTCATACCACAGATTTCTTCTGCTGCTTTTCGAACAAGTGCTCCGCCGGCAGTCTGCATGGTCAGTTTCTGTGCCAGAGACTGCATACCGGTCACATCATACCAATATTCTGTCTTTCCATCCGATATCATAATCTGCATGGAAAGTAAATGCTCCATTTTATTTCGTAATACCATCTGCAATTCATAAGGTTCAAATAAATATTCGGCATCTTTGATGATCATATAACTGTTGCTTGCCGTTCTCAGATATTCTGTTTTCATTCTGCCTCCGTTCTTTCTTTGATACTGTCTGTTATTATTTCTTTTATATTATTCTGATGTACACTTTTCCAGAACACCGCTGTTGTATCCAATTCCTGTTGCTGTTGAATTTGCTCAGCCTGTTTTTCAACCTGCACAAAACTTGAAATCATTGTATGTAGAAAAAACATTAATAGTAAGACTAACACTGGAAAAAGCAGTGATGCTTCCACGGTCAGGGAGCCCCTCTTAAACTGGTATTTTCGCAGAAGTAAAAATACTTCACCTCCCAGTACAAACGGTGCAAAAGCAATCCGTTCCTTTCGCGATCTTCGTTTCAACAAAAGCATTCCTGTGCCGTAAATCCCACAAATAATCACGGAACACAACAGCAGCTTCATATTATCTTCCACTCCCAGAAAAATACCACTGACAAAAAATATCCATGCATCTCCTGTACCAACCTGTTCTCTGCTGACATACGCTGTCAAAAGTAACACCAGACCCACTCCAACTCCTCCTGCCAGTTCCATCACAGAAAAAGGTCTACTGATCAGAAAGCAGATCAGCCCAATTCCTCCAAACAACCAAAACCGTCTGACGGAAAGTAATTTCAATTGATCATCTTCCCGTGCACAACAATATAGAAAACATAGCAATAATAGTGTTCCAGTGATACCTCTCATCTCCTCTGTCATGATTATCCCTCCTTCTGGCACCACATACACAGATGCCGATCTCCGACCTGTGATCTTAATACCCGGCAAACCGTACGTTTCAGTCCGGAACATGCAATATTCCCATGATATTCCGTACCATAATCTGTAATATACACATTCTGCGAAGATGTTCCTGCACAGCGGCAGGGATAATAAATGTTTCCATCTTCACTTCTGAGCGCGCTGATTGCTGCCCGGGGCACACTCCGAATCGATAATTTTAACGTTTTACATTCTGCCGAACTGTGATATGCTTTTCCATACGGTGTGATATACACATAAGTTCCATCCGCCTCTCCATCAGATGACACTGACGCTCCCGTCCACTTTTTGCATACCACCTGTTGTTTTACCGGAAGTTTTCCCCATTTTTCCCAGAACGCCGGAAGCTTCACTTCATATGCCGCATACAGTTTGATAAAATCCCCGGAAAAATCACTTCCGATAAACGATATTTCGGACCGGTTTCTTCTATATAAATCTGATAAAAGTTCCCTCTGTCCCATATACTTCCAAAACAGATGGCGCGCCTGCAAATACCCTTCCGCCGTCCCTGGTTCTTCTGTATCTGTATAAGAAGCTGCCATACTCCGTGCCGTGTGCTGCAACGCAGCAGATACCTGAAGCTGTACCCCAAGTAATAAAAACAAATGTAAAAATACCAGTATAAAAAACAGTAGCAACGGTGTAACAAGCGCCGCTTCCAGCGTAAGGCTTCCCGAAAGGCAGGCATATTGCAGTGCCTTTGTATTTTTTAAATTGCCAGTTTTGTTAATTGGAGAAGTTTGCAATTGCCTGGAGAACATAGAGAGAGATTTTATATTATTTGTTTTTTTTCGATACAAAAGCACTGTAATATACCCGCCCCCTTTACTCTTTTGATTCTGCATAACGTATTTCACTGTTTTCCCAAAAATGATAACTGCCAATATCATGATTTCCAAGCTGTACCAGATTCCAGAACAATGGTTGTGCCTCATATTCCACAGAACATTTTATTTTTCCCACCATTTGGTTCATGCATACACCAGTATTTTGCTCAATCAGATTGATGGAACGCTGACTTATTTTTTCGTTTGACATCGTCCAAAGCAGCAATTGCAGGTAACCGCCATAACTTAACCCTTCTTGCTCTGTATTTTTTTCTGAAGTATTCAGCGTATCTCCAAGATGCTTTAAATCCGTATGCCATTGTACATCACTCTTTATCAGTGACACTTTTCCTCCATTTAGCAAAATCCGTACATCACTGATGGATTCCGCATATGCCCATGCCGCTAAAATAGCATGTTTCACGGGTTCTGCAAGCTCTGGATTGGCAAATGCCGAAGTAAGTGCGAGAGCAACGTCCATTGCTTCCTGACTTTTTGTCGGATTTGTCTCCAGATAAAGCAGATTGGCACCTTCTCTCATAAGCAGCAAACGGCTGACTACCGCTTTCAGATTTTCCTGATCCGCATTTTTTCCGCCAATCAGATATTCCATCTCATAATCCAATACCCGGTCTCCACTATCCTGCGTTGCATCAGAAAAATGTGCACGGCAGTAAAGACAAAACAACAATCGATCTGGTGCCAATTTCTTTTCTTCCTGTTGCCAATTTCCCTTTGCTGAATGCCTATGATTTACTCCTTCTGCTTGCTCCAGTTCCTTGTTTGACACATTTTGTTCTGGAAGCACCAATGCAAGCACACCATTCTTTTTGACAGCTTTCATCCATTCCAGTGGATTCTGCATATCAAAACGGTTTGCAGGTTCCACGTAACCATTTTCGTCTGTTTCCCCTGTACCAGTTTTTGTTTCTTTTATCTCCTGATCCCCTGAAAAAACAAATATCTGCTCTTGATCTCCGATTTCTTCTGACAACTTCTTGGTCTGTGCTGTTTTCCCGGATTGATTCATCTGCTCTAACGCCTGAAAAACCTCCTGTTCCTGCGCTTCTCCACGCTGCTCCAAATCAGCAGTTTTTGTTTCTGTCACTGTCTGTAATACTGTTTTCAACACATCCTCCGCAACATTATGCCGCATCCAGTTCACTGCCTGCTTATAATACCCAGCTCCATTGTCATCTGTTGCCAGTTGATACTGTTCAACCTCTACTTTGCTGCAATGTGCCTGCAGACAGAAAAAATTACGTCCCAACTGCTGACTTTCCCGATTTTTCTGTATCGCATCTTTCTGCAAATTGCAGACATCCGTAAATGTACCAGTATTTTCTCCTTCTGATTCCTCCCAGAACAGTAAATGATACTGCTCCCATAAATCTGGTTGATAAGAAGCGTACACCGCATCCTCTGCCTGCCCCGTAAGCAGATGTGTATTCGTTTTTAAGGCACTCACTCGTGCTGCTTCCAGAAACGCAAACAGCACAGACATGAGCCCCAGAAGTACCAATACATAGAAAATACTGACGCTTCCACTGCAAAATCTCTGTTTCATTAAAGAGATCCCGCTTTGTTGTTGATATTGGTAAATGCTTTATTTATCAGACTGGTCAGCTGCTTCTTAAAAATCACAACCAGTCCTACCAAAACGACTAAAATTAAGATAATTTCCACCACACCAATGCCTGACTCTTCATATAAAAAACGTTTTCCTTCTCTAATATATTCCTGTCCCATTTTCCCCTCCATACATAAATACTTTAAGCAATGATTGTTCCACTTAACAATTTGTGCATTTTTATTTCATTTCTGTTAAACTCGCACTGTTAATATAACCTGCTCATAATTTAAAGCGCTTCTAAAATTCTGTAATCAACCAACAGTTATAATGAAAAACTCTGCACTGCCGGAAATAACAACATTACCAGAATCAGTATAAATAGCAGCATCATCGGAAAAAGCAACTTCATGCCAGCTTCTTCCCCTGCTTTCTTTGCCTGATTCTTCCTAATCTCCCATGCTTCCCGTGCTTCTTCCTCTAACATTTCACATACGTCACGGGTGCCCTTTTCCAGATTTCTGTTTAAAATAGATATCAGCCGTCGATACGATGGTAACCCGATCCGGTGTGCGAACTGCTCATAGGCCTGTCTTTCCCCCATTCCTTTTCGTATATCCAGATACGTCCGATGCATTTCCTGCACATAAATGCGCTCCACATATCCTTTTTTCTTTTTCATCTTCTGATCCCTTTCAAGAATACGCTCCCAGGTTCTCCGCAGCGTAAGTCCGGCTCCCATCAATAGTGACAATTGTTCTACCATCTGTGGATATTCCCGGTTCAGACATGCTTACTTAATATACACTGTATATAACGTTATTATCTTGCCATTCCACAGTTGCAAAAA
>URDN01000048.1 GCA_900546495.1 uncultured Lachnospiraceae bacterium | reverse complement strand
GGAAATCTGTCGTGCCGGCATTGGAGTTTTTTCATCTTGTTCCTTAAACGACAAACAAGAATTTATTTATCCCAGAAGTTCTCCAACGCCCCGGGCAGACTCGCCAGCGTATGCACCTCATACCGACTCCACTCCCGTGGGAAAAGCTGCCGGTAATCATTCCGTAAAAATCGCTCATCCAGCAAGCCAATAATTCCACGGTCAGATGCTGTCCGGATCACACGTCCTGCCGCCTGCAGCACTTTATTCATTCCCGGATACTGATACGCATAATCAAATCCCTGTCCGTTTTCTTCCTGATAATACTCCTTCAGGATTTCTCTCTGGGTACAGATCTGCGGCAATCCAGTTCCGACGATCAGTACTCCGATCAGCAAATCTTCTTTCAGGTCGATTCCTTCTGAAAAAATGCCGCCAAGCACACAAAATGCTGCCAGCGATTTTTCCCGCGATTCGACAAATTCCTGCATAAATTCTTCCCGCTCTGCTTCATTCATATTTCCGCTCTGCATAATACAGTCCGCTTCCTGCCCATTAACCGCCAGAAATTGCTCATACACATCTTCCATAAAGCGATAGGACGGGAAAAAGATCAGATAATTACCCTTTTTTGCCCGCAGCACCTGCTGAATGTACAGTGCAATCCGCCTAAATTCTCCAATTGTCCGTCGTGTATACAAGCTGCTGACATCCCGGCCGATAAACAACAGCCGCTGTTCTTCTCGAAACACCGAATCCGCATACACCGCATAATTATCCTTTTTCGAACTGAGCAGATTCTTATAATAATTCACAGGAAGTAAGGTTGCAGAGAAAAATATGGTACTATTGCCCCGCTCCAGACATTCCTGTAAATTCACTGCTGGATTCACACAATACAGATGCAGATAGAATCTGTTCTCCTCATCAAAATCCGAATACAGTACATAATTTTCATCCACACGTTCAAACATATTCATAAAATGCCGCAGATTCAGATAAAATTCCGTAATGTCCTTCCGCTCCGGCATTTCTCCTCTGGACTGCAAAAACACATCCAGAAGTGACATCAGCCGCATCAGAGAAAACGCAAAGGCTCCGATGCTTTCGTACACCACATATTTCTCACATTCACGCTTCCATTCCAGCATCTTACGATTGCATTTTTCCAGCGCCGCCTCCAGCTTCCGGTCTTTGCCGTGCACCAGTTTTTTTACCGCAAGGAAATCTTCCTTGACCAGAATGGCACTGTACATCTCCCTGCCACGCTCCACCAGATTGTGCGCCTCATCCACCAGAAAAATATAATCCCCCTTCTCTCCCTCGGAAAAGAACCGCTTCAGATACACATTCGGATCAAACACATAATTGTAGTCGCAGATAATCACATCCGCATACAATGATGTATCCAGAGCCATCTCAAAAGGACAGACCTGAAATTTTTCCGCCTGCGCCAGCATCCGATCTCTTGTAAAATCATCTTCCCTGGTAATCAGATCGTACACCGCATCGTTGACCCGGTCATAATGCCCTTTTGCCCGTGGACAGTTGGATGGATTACAGTCCATCTCCGCGCAGGGACACATTTTCTCTTTCGCAGTCAGCACGATCACTTTCCCACGGTATCCGTGTTTCTTCAGCAGGTCACAGGTGTCCTTTGCAACCGTTCGTGTGATTGTTTTTGCCGTAAGATAAAATATTTTGTCCCCAAGATTTTCTCCAATGGCACGAATTGCCGGAAACAACGTGGAAATCGTCTTGCCAGTTCCGGTAGGTGCCTGAATAAACAAGATTTTCTTGCGATTAATCGTTCTGTATACATCTCCAACCAGCTTGCGCTGACCATCTCTGTAAGGGAACGGAAATTCCAGTGTCTGAATCGATGTCTGGCGGATTTTTCTCCATGCGAACTGAAAATCTGTCCATTTCCGATAGGCTTCTATCATATCCAGAAACCATTTTTTCAGCCAAGAAAAAGAAAAACTTTCCTGAAACCGTCGGATTTCCTCTGTATCCAGATCGCAGTAGGTCATCTGCACGGAAATCTGCTCCAGATCATTTTGCAGTGCATAAATATAGGCATAACACATCGCCTGCGCCTTGTGCACAAAAATCGGTTCCTCAAAACGTGTCACATCGGTATACATGCACTTAATTTCATCAATCGTCACACCTTCGGCATTTGTGATGATACCATCAGCCCGACCTTCCAACGATAAAACATACTGTTCCTGTGGCACTTCCAGCTTCAAAGGAACCTCTGCACGATATTCAATTCCCATCCGTCCCTGAATTTTGCGGTGCATCCGACTGCCTTCCTGCATAGCTTCCTTCTGCACACCTTTCCCAACCCGATTGTCAATATCTCCGGAACGAAAAATAAATTCTACCAGATTTCGCACAGAAATCCGTATTCTCGTCAGTTCCTGCTGTACTGTCATGCCAGTATTCTCTGTTTGTTCCATAAATAACCGCTATCCGCCTTTTCTCACTCTAAGCTGAACCAATTTCAAGAACACTGCCTGTCGGTTCAGCAAACTGCTATCAGTGTAACACATATTTCACTTTTTTTCATCGGATAACGGCTTCCTATATAATCTTTTTTATAACAGATAACGCTTATTCAACCAGCGAACCCCGTGTAGAGTGCAGTGATTCTGTGGAGAATATGTCAGCTTACGCTGACCATTATCACGCACCAGGTCTCACATGCGTTCGACCTGTTTTTTCAGAATAACGTAAAACAGAATAGAAAAAAGTCGCATTCCCTGACAAAAGGAATACGACCCTGTATATATCATCTCTATTCTTTTTCCAACTATAACTTCCAGTTATGCAACTGCATATTTGCTCAGGATCTGCTCAAAGTTACCATCGTTTCCGCCATAAGATACGGTAAGAATTTTAGAAAGCCCAAGACTTAAAACACCAAGAAATGATTTTGCATCTACGATAGCACGCTGATAGTGCAGGTTAATATCAAAATTACATTCGGATGCTGCTTTGACGAATTCCTGTACTTCATTGGTTGCATTTAATTTAATTTTCTTTTCTGTCATGATTGATTCACCCTTTCTCTCAATTTGAGTTGAATTGAGTTCACCCCATACAAAATGGAAAATTGGTATCGATTCCATTTCCTTCTGCTTCGTTACACTTTATGCAAATTTCCCATGCCGGGTGCATTATTACATGATATTGTTTTTTTGTCAAATCAACATTTTTCGTATTTTACCCAAAAATGGTACTTCCAATTACAAAATTTTCTTTTCTTTTCGTGGATTCTGTCCACGATTTTTCCCAATGATCTTTCCTTTTCGTCAGATTGCTCTGATTTTATCAGCAATTGTGGCGATAAGTTTTTAATGCCAAAATATTTTTCATAAACATTTCATTGTTCAAGTTAAATTCCTGCGCATTCTGCACAAGTCACCTTAGATTCACAAACATTTTCTATACACAAATCTATCCCTTCTACTCTCATAGTATGCAATATGTAAAGCGGACATAATCATCCCCTTACCCACCGCTTAGTGCTCTACGCACTTGAAGTGGGGGAATGCTTATTCTGCGGTAAAGCGGACATTCGCAATCCGCTTTCGCTACTTGCTCATGAACGCAGTCGCTTTGCGACCTGTCAGTGGGAGCTTTTAACTCCCACTGACATAAGCATCCCCCTTACCCCCTGCTTAGTGCTCTACACACTCGAAGTGGGGGAATGCTTATTCTGCGTTCAAAATATTTTGTAATGCATTTTATCATCCGTTTCATAAAAATTTTCATAAAAACAGATACTGTTTTTCAAAATAACTATTGACAAATCACATTCTATTATGTATAGTAAAGAAGTTCGTGTGGCGAGATAGCTCAGTTGGCTAGAGCATGCGGTTCATACCCGCAGTGTCGAGGGTTCGAATCCCCCTCTCGCTATTAAAAAGATCTGTAAGATTTCTTACAGGT
The DNA here is from genome assembly GCA_900546495.1 of uncultured Lachnospiraceae bacterium. GTDB lineage: Bacteria > Bacillota > Clostridia > Lachnospirales > Lachnospiraceae > Eubacterium_I. The sequence goes on along the minus strand of URDN01000048.1, from coordinate 15,680 downwards.
CTTTTTTGTATTAAAAATATTTATCACTATTTCACACCATACGCTCACAATCGTTCCATCATATTTTTCTATATCATACAACACGTATCCTTCCCCTTGCTCTATCACTGTGTAAATATATGTACCGGATTATTCACTGCGTAAATAGAAATCGGGATATCTTTTCTCCTCAGCTAACAATCACTTTCGGAGAAAAGATATCCCGATTTCTATCATAAATTAACGTTTTCACCACGTACTTTAAAACGGTCGAAAACAACAACAATTCAAAAACATCATAAATCCGCACCAGATTGCACACATCCGTGATAATCCCGAAACCGGCCTCTGATAACTGGAACCCATATTCTGATACCAGGTTCCACCAAACTGCAGATTTTGCAAAAACTGCCGATACTCCATATTACTCGGCTCCATTGCCACTGCCTGCTGCGCATGTTCCTGAGCCACCACATTATTGCCGGCTCCCTGATTGGCAACCGCGGAAAAGAAATACCACCGCGCACTGCGTTGTCCTACCGGAATATCGTTCAATGCATGTAATGCCTCTTTGTAATATCCATTTCGAATATAATTCATAGCCGCCTGCATATTGACGGGATCATTCTGCTGGGATCGCTGCTCACTCTGTCCGGTGAAATCACCAAAACCACCAAAACCGCTATATCCTCCGTATGCACCATACGGTCCTGACTGAGCGCTTCCATTCTGATAACCACCCGCATAGCCCTGCTGTTTTTCTTTCATAATCTGGGTATATGCCTGTTGCACTTCTTTGAATTTTTCTTCTGCGATCTCCGGATGCGGACTGTTGACATTTGCGTCCGGATGATACTGTCTGCTGAGTTTTCGGTATGCCTTTTTTATTTCTTCATCTGTAGCACCGGGTGATACTCCCAGTACTTCATAAGGATTTCTCACTGAGATTTCCTCCTCTTTTTCTTCTTTGCCTGTACATATTCATATTTCGACCAGACACCAGAATATAATATATTACGGATAATAGACGCATGGCGCAAAATCGGAAGCCTCTCAAAAGATTTTGAACATTCTGACATCATACTGGTCAGGATCAGTTTACTTAACGTATCAAAATCCTTCGGGTCATTTTTCACCATAGCCTCAAACGGATTATACTCTTTTTTCCGAAGGTCCTTCTCCAGATCTTCATATGCATCCATCAGATAAATGAATTTTCCCATGTAAAATCCAAGACAGTGCAATTCCTCTGCCCAAATGTCATCTTTCCATGCAAAAATCTCGCCAAGCATCTCACCGGTCAGACCGGCAATTGCATCCAGATTGGTCTCACGCTTGCTTTCCAGCATATTCAGCTTGCGCATATATGCTTCCACCGCCTCCACCTGACGCGAATATTTTCTGGAAATTCTGGCATAATCTTTTTTCAGCATCATGGACATCACATGTTTTGGATAATTCTTCTCGTCCTGCCAGTCATCTAACAGATTATGATACGAAAGAACCACATTCATATCAGAAGCATACTGTGTTGCCTCGTTGATGTATGCAATTTTCTTTTTGCCAGGATGAAGCGGGCAAAAAAATTCTTCTTCTTTATTTTCCAGTTCATACAATCCGGAAAGCAGAAGAATCAGAAATGTCATATCATAATTCAACAACATCTGCGCTTTTACACCACTGCTTTTTTTCAAAACCTGACACAGTCCACAGTAATAACACTGATAATCCTTTCTGTCTTCCTCCGACAGTTCTTTTCGGTTTACATAAATATATCCGAACATGATCATACCCCTTGCATCATTTCTTAACTTCTTTTTATAAATTCTGTTTTACATTTCGGACAGGTAATACAGATTTTCCCTTTTCCTTTCGGTACACGTACTTTCTGTGCACAATTCGGACATGAAAAAAAGCGATACATCTTTTTCTGCTCCTGTTTGTATTTCATCTGCGCACGTTTCTGTGCAAAGCTTGCAGAACCTGCAGATCTGCCATATTTTCCCTTCTTGACCTTGCAGACAACCCGATATTTAAAATTCAGATACTTCTGATTCTCTGCTGCACGCTTTGATATGTTTCTGGAGAACATACGATAATAGCACCAGAAAAGCAATGCCAGCGCCACAATCTCTACGATCGGTCTGCGGATAAACATAGACACCACCAACACGATCAAAGCCACCGTTGACACAAAACGATTGAGCTGATCCATACCATAGCGTCCATACATAAATTGTTGGAAACGATTTCTCACCTGTAACACCTCTGTCTCTTTTATTTTGGAACCGATAACCTTATGTTACAGTTTGCACAAAACACTGTCAACAAACCTATTATCTTTTCACAAACATTTTAGAAAAAGTTTACGAAGACCTGCTGTTTTATGTATGCCAAATCTCCATTTTCATCGTGAGCAGCATAATTTTAAGTAGAAAAAAATACAATTCAAGCAAAACGATAAGCCGGGTTATGTCGTGAATGATCATCTATCCAGGATAACTGTTACCAGTTACCTCAAGCGACCTACCTAAAGCTGGCGGGCCACGTCAACGCTTTGTTTCGGTCTTGCTTCGGATGGGGTTTACATGTGCCCCGGCTGTTACCAGCCGGGCGGTAGTCTCTTACACTGCCCTTCCACCCTTACGTTAACAATGAGCGATACACAGAATCTTGTGTTAATCCGCATTCATCAAATTTTCTCTGTAAGCCAGCTTACTCAAAAATCTGTTGTATACGTGTCTGCGCATGGCTCATTGCTAACGCGGTATATTTCTGTTGCACTGTCCTTGGAGTCACCTCCACCGGATGTTATCCGGCATCCTGCCCTATGAAGCCCGGACTTTCCTCACCTGCGGTCTTTCGACACTTGCAGCCGCGATCATTTGTCTTACTTGAATTGTATTTTATTTTTCTGTTATTCTATTTCCTATACATGGAAACAGCTTCCACCAATAAATTCTCTTAAAATAGAATTATGTCCGATATTTTCTCCCGGAACCGGAAGGAAATAATCAAGGAATTTCAGAAGCCGTTTTGCTTCCGGATATTCCGGACAGGTATTATCAATGGAAAAGAGCAAAGGCTCCGCATATAATTTTAACACAGATAATTCATAAATCAAGGCTGAATTGAACATAATATCTGCTTCTTCCTGATATGGGAAGATATTTTTTTCTTCTCCACGGCGTACCGAATGCCAGCGTGCCAGTGTTTCTCTGGCAGTGGTGTTCCTTGTACGCGCATCCCGCACCATACGGCGGATCAGACGTCCGTCTGCCGTGGACAGATTATTATGGTCATCAATATTTAACTGTGTCAATGCGCTGATATAAATCTTATATTTATTTTCTTTCGGCAATTCATAGGAAAGTTTTTCATTCAATCCATGAATTCCCTCTATGACAAGAACATCATCTGGTCCCATTTTCAACGGTTTCTGGCGATATTCTCTGTGACCGGTTTTAAAATTAAACACTGGCAATGTCACTTCTTTGCCTGCCAGCAGATCTGTCATGCACTGATTAAATAATGGAATATCCAGTGCTTCCAGGCACTCAAAATCAAATTCTCCGTTTTCATCCAAAGGTGTCTCTTCCCGATTACAGTAAAAATCATCCAGTGAAATTGGATGCGGTTTTAACCCATGAGCCGTCATCTGAATGGACAACCGATGAGAAAACGTTGTTTTTCCGGAAGAAGACGGTCCTGCGATCAGCACGAATTTTTTTCTTCGATCCGATGCGATCGTCTCTGCAATATCACCGATTTTCTGCTCCATATAGGACTCCTGCACCAGAATCATATCCTGCATCCGCCCGGAAGCAATCACATCGTTGAGTTCTCCCACGGTACGGATGCCCATATCAATGCCCCACTGTGCAGAATCGTTTAATGTACGAAACAATTTGTCGGAAGAAGAAAATTCTGCCACAATCTTCGGATCTTTTCCCGGAAACATCAGCATAAATCCATTCTGATACGGTAACAAGTCAAAATATTCCAGATAACCTGTACTTGGAACCATATAGCCGTAATAATAATCCGGAAATTCCTGCAATTCATATACATTAACTCTGGAGCTGCGGCGATAACGTAACAGACGTACTTTATCCATACGTCCCATCTCACGGAACCGCGCGGATGCATCCTGTGTATTCATGTTGTATTTTATAATTGGAAGATCTGCTTTCACAAAATCCTGCATTTTTTCTTTTAATGCAAAAAGCATCTTCCGGTCAGGCACACAAATAGCATCCTTGTGACGAAATTCACAATAATACCCCTGACCAATAGAATGCTGCACCAGAAGTTCCAGATTAGGATATAACTTCCATGCGGCAGTCTCCATCAACAATGTCAAACTCCTGCGATAAGTGTCTCTTCCCGGTTTCTGATCGGAAGTAATAAATTCCAGACTGCCATCCCGCAAAACGGACTGGCTCAGTTCTTTGAGATCATTCTGAAACTTTACAAGCACAATTCTACTTTCAAACTGTTTCTGATACTCATCTGCGATCTGCTGAAACGTAGTATCCAACGGATACTGCTTTGTTTCTTTATCAATCGTCAGACTGCACATTTTCTGTTCCATAATTTTTCAATGCCTCCAGAATCAACATCTTTTTACAATTCACCTGCTGCATTCTGTTTCGGATTCTTTCGTGATCCGGCTGTGCGGACAACTGTTCCAGTACAGTGTCTGTGGTTTTCAGTTCTCGCTCCAGCCATTCTTTCAGAACCGGATGCCGTTTCTGTAACAAAATCGGTCCGAAAGCATCTGCCACATTCTGCGGCACGTCTTTTGTCTGCTCCGCTGCTTTTTGCTTGATTACCTTCATCATCGGGTAATATTTTCCATCCTCCAGAATCATATCTTCATCCAGAATCTGAAAATTCCGCATCCGTAAAAATTCACGCACCAGAGTGATCTCCGACTGCGGCTGCAGGATCAGTTCTTCTCGCCCGGTCAGTTTTTCGGCACCCTCTGATAATATTTTCATCACAAGCCCACCGCCCATGCCGGCGATCAGAATCGTATCCGCTTCCCCTGACTGTAAGGCAGCCATTCCATCGGACAGACGTGTCTTAATCTGTTCGGAAAGTCCATGCTCTGCAATATGGGTCTGTGCCTGCTGCAGCGGTCCCTTTCCGATATCCACGGCAAGCGCAGACGGAATTTTCCCCGTCTGACACAGATAGATCGGTATGTAGCCATGATCCGTCCCGATATCTGCCAGTCGATTTCCGTCTGTCACCATATTTGCCAGTGCTGTTAAACGCTTCGATAAACGAATTGCCATATCAGTCCAGATAATCCTTTAATTTTCTGCTGCGGCTTGGATGGCGCAATTTCCGCAGAGCTTTCGCCTCAATCTGACGGATTCGCTCACGTGTTACATTAAATTCTTTACCAACTTCTTCCAGTGTACGGGCACGACCGTCATCCAGTCCAAAACGCAGGCGTAATACTTTCTGCTCACGGTCTGTCAGTGTACTTAACACTTCTACTAACTGCTCTTTTAACAGGGTAAATGCAGCAGCATCTGCCGGAACCGGCACATTATCATCCTGAATGAAATCACCCAGATGGCTGTCTTCCTCCTCACCGATCGGAGTCTCCAGGGAAACCGGCTCCTGAGAAATCTTTAAGATTTCGCGTACACGCTCTACCGGCATATTCATCTCCTCTGCGATCTCTTCCGGAGTAGGTTCACGTCCAAGCTCCTGCAGTAACTGTCTGGACACACGGATCAGCTTGTTGATCGTCTCGACCATATGAACCGGAATACGGATGGTACGCGCCTGATCTGCAATGGCACGGGTAATAGCCTGACGGATCCACCAGGTTGCATAGGTACTGAATTTGTATCCTTTTCTGTAATCAAATTTCTCTACTGCTTTGATCAGGCCCAGATTTCCCTCCTGAATCAGATCCAGGAACAGCATACCACGTCCTACATAACGTTTTGCAATACTTACAACCAGACGCAGGTTGGCTTCTGCCAGACGCTTTTTCGCCTCCTCATCACCAAGTTCCATACGTTTTGCAAGCTCTATTTCTTCCTCTGCGGTCAACAGCGGAACTTTACCGATCTCTTTTAAGTACATACGAACCGGATCTTCGATACTTACACCATCCGGTACGGAGAGATCGATTTTCTCCATCTCCACATCATTTTCCACATCCTCGTCATCGATGAGGATATCGTCATCATCATCCGTAATACGAAGGACATCGACATGGTTTGCCTCCAGAAAATCCAGAATTTTTTCAATCTGTTCCGGACTCAGGGCAAAATCTTTGAAATGGTCATTGATTTCCTGATACTCAAGCATATTTTTTTTCTTTTTTGCCAGTGCAAGCAGTTCCTGAAGTTTTGCCTGGAATTTTTCTGCACGCTCTGCTCTTTCTCTCATTTTCTGATCGTTTTTCTCTGCCATTTTGTTCATCCTTCCATGCTTTTAGTCTGTATAGTTTGTCCTCAATCAATCGAAATATGCATTTTCTGAAGCACAGCAAGCTGCTTCTTATCTTCCACAATTTTCTGCAACCCTGCCAGATCAGTCGGATCCAGATTTCTGGAACGCACTTCCATGCTGTGTTTCTTTATCCTGAGGATCGTTTCTTTTAATGCTTTCTCCCGCTCCTGACGTGTTTCCATCGGATGCAGGCGGGCATGAAACAGGGCCGCGGCCTCCCGCTGCTGTTCTTCATCCGTAAAACGGCTGATGATCTGCGCCGGATTTATTTCTCCCTGTGTATGCTGTTCATACACAAGTTCTGCCACTTCCCGGAAAATATCTTCCGTAAAATCTTCCGGCCCGATATAATCTCCTGTGAGGGCAAAAAGCCTCTCATCCTCGATCAACCAAGTCAGGAATAATTTCTGGGACTGCCTCATACCATCTTCTTTTTTCTTCTTTTCATTGCTTCCACTCTTTAGCGGAACCTTTTCCCTTTCTCTGGTGATTCCGCCCCTGGTTCCCTCAGAACGTACCACCGACCGCAGCTGTTCAAAACCGATCTGGTATTTTGCAGCTACCGCCTCAATATAATTTTCCCGTTCCAGTTCCTCCTCAAATTTCAGGATTTTCTGGGCAACGGCATAGAAAAATTTCGTTTTGCTTTCCGGATCGGACAGGTCATACTCCTGCTCTAACATCCGTACTTCAAACATAAAGCTGTTTTCTGCCTCATCAATGCGTTTCTGGTATTCTTCCGCACCAAGTGCCTTGATAAATTCATCCGGATCTTTGTACGGACGCATGTTAATGACTTTCGCCGTCAATCCGGCTTCCTTTAAAATAGGAATCGCACGCAGGGCAGCTTTCACCCCGGCACCATCACTGTCAAAAGTCAGATATACTTCCTTCGTATAACGCTTCAGCAGATTTGCATGTCCACTTGTAAAAGACGTTCCAAGGGATGCCACCGCATTGTCAAATCCTGCCTGATGCAGTGCAATCACATCCATATATCCCTCACACAGCAAAATATGAGGTCTGCGAGATGTCCGTGCAAAATTCAATCCATACAGATTCCGGCTCTTGTCAAAAATCATAGTCTCCGGAGAATTCAGATACTTCGGCTCTCCCTCTCCCATGACACGACCGCCAAACCCGATCACACGGTTATTTGCATCCATGATTGGGAACATCGCACGATTCCAGAACTTATCATGTCCACCCCTGCGCTCATCAATGGATACCAGACCACTGTCTTTTAACAAATTGTCTTCATAGCCCTGCTTCTTCAGGTATTGATACAGGTCATCACTGAATTTGTTCGAATAACCAAGTCCAAAATGCTGCATGGTTTCTTTGCTAAGCCGGCGCTCCTCAAAATATCTCAGCGCATGTGCTCCCTGCGGGCTTCGCAGCAGCGTATAGAAATACTTTGCTGCCACTTTGTTGATCTCCAGAAGTTTACTTCGCCGGTCTGCCGCTTCCCGCTGTGCCGCAGACATTTCCTGCTTTGGCAGCTCAATGCCCGCACGGTCTGCCAGACTCTGCATAGCCTCCTGAAATGTAAAATTTTCATATTGCATCATAAAGGTAAATACATTTCCACCTGCTCCGCATCCAAAACAGTAATACATCTGTTTTCCGGGTGAAACCGAAAACGACGGTGTCTTTTCATTATGAAACGGGCAGAGTCCAAAATACGTACTTCCCTTTTTCTGAAGGCGCACATAACCGGAAATAACGTCCACTACATCATTTCTGGAACGTACTTCTTCAATCAATTCATCGGAGTAGTAAGCCATAGTACCTTCCTTCATTCTGTCTTGCTTTTATAGAAGCAACACACAGTATCTATTTGTTGATTTTTTGATAAACCCATTTTACTGACAGTTCTTTGTCTCCGTTAATATACCTGCCAGGATTTTGGCATAAAATACTCATTGTATTTTGCCACAGCATACTGGTCAGTCATGCCTGCAATATAATCACAGACAACGCGATCATTTTCTTCGCCTTCCTCTAACATTTGCAGATAATATCCCGGAAGTACATCGATATGCTTCAGATAATAGACAAACAAACGCTCTAAAAGTTCCTTCGCCTTGGTCTCCTCGCCCTTTGCAATGGGATTAGTATACACGCTCTGAAACATAAACTGCCGCAGTCCCTGCATGGCACCTGCCACTTCTGGCGACATATAGATATCATTTCGATTCCGGCTGTGGTCAATAATATCATGGATCAGCGTATTTAACCGCTCTCTCGTATCAAATCCCAGAATCTTGCGGTATTCCTCCGGAATATCATCTTCCAGCAGCACATGCGCCCGGATCGCATCATCGATATCATGATTAATATATGCAATTTTGTCAGATAAACGCACAATTTTTCCTTCCAGTGTGGAAGGCATCAAACTGGTCTGGTGATTCAGGATTCCATCCCGGACTTCCCAGGTCAGATTCAGTCCTTTTCCATTCTTTTCCAGTTTCTCCACGATCCGCACACTCTGTTCATTGTGCTTGAATCCACCATTACAGAGTTCATTTAGCATGCCTTCCCCTGCATGTCCAAATGGCGTATGTCCAAGATCATGCCCCAGTGCAATGGCTTCCACCAGCGATTCATTCAACCGAAGTGCTTTTGCAATCGTTCTGGCATTCTGGGAAACTTCAAGCGCATGCGTCAGACGGGTTCGGTAATGATCTCCCTGCGGAGATAAAAAGACCTGTGTCTTATGCTTTAATCTTCGGAACGATTTACAGTGCAGGATCCGATCCCGGTCACGCTGAAAAACCGGACGAATATCGCATTCCGGTTCTTCTCTGTCTCTGCCCCTCGAATTTTCACTCAGAGTTGCATAAGGACTCATATATGTACGTTCCAAACATTCCATTTCTTCACGAATTGTCATAGAAATATTATACTCCCTGTATCGTTTCTCAGTTGACAAAAAAACGTCTTATTTAATAATTTCCGTATTCTTTTCCTGTTTCCTTTTTTCTATTTTAATTTTTTGATATTTTTTCTACTTCTTTTTAGTGCTCTACGCACTTGAAGCAGGGGAATGCTTATTCTGCGTTCATAATCAAAAGTGTTCATTCATGCAAGCATGATTTACAATTTTGATTATGAATCTGCCCGGCTCTGAAGAAGTTACACGTCCTCGATCTGCCAGTCGATCGGCTCAATTCCATTTTTTTCCAAAAAGGCATTTGTCTGGCTGAAATGTTTACATCCGAAAAATCCACGATACGCTGATAATGGACTTGGATGTGGTGCTTCCAGAATCAGATGTTTCGGATTATTCAACATACTCTTTTTCATCTGCGCAGGACGTCCCCAGAGTAAAAATACGATTGACCGGTCCTGTGCATTGACCGCACGAATCACTGCATCGGTAAACTGCTCCCATCCAATGCCCCGATGGGAATTAGCCTGATGCGCCCGCACGGTAAGTACGGTGTTCAGCATCAACACACCCTGTTTTGCCCATTTTACCAGATATCCGTTATTCGGAATCCTGCAGCCCAGATCGTCATGCAGCTCCTGATAAATATTGACCAGAGATGGTGGCACTTCCACATCCGGCTTCACAGAAAAACAGAGTCCGTGCGCCTGTCCGTCATTGTGATATGGATCCTGTCCCAGAATCACGACTTTGACATCCTTTAACGGTGTCAGATGAAAGGCATTGAAAATATCGTCCGGATTCGGAAAAATCTGTCTTGTCCGGTACTCTTCCAGCACTTTCTTATATAAATCTTTGTAATATGGTTTCTTAAATTCTTCTGCCAGTGGCTGCTGCCAGTCATTTGTAATTGGTGGCATACTCTCTCCCCCCTCAATTCCTGATAGTTCTGCATACAGCATATTTTTGCAAAAACTCTTTTTTCTATCTGATCCTATTTGACTTAATTCCATCATTTCTGTGAAAATTAACCAGTCATTCTTTAACGGCGCACAGATACGCCTTTGTCTGCCAGATATTTTTTCAAATCCATAATTTCCAGTTCTTTATAATGGAACAGTGATGCAGCCAATGCCGCATCTGCTTTTCCTTCCGTCAGTGCCTCATAAAAATGCTCTTTTGTGCCTGCGCCACCGGATGCAATTACCGGAATAGAAACATTTTCCGCAATGAGACGGGTCAGTTCCAAATCATAACCGGCTTTTGTTCCGTCACAGTCCATGCTGGTTAATAGGATTTCTCCAGCGCCCAGTTTGTCTACTTTCATGGCCCATTCCACAGCGTCAATACCAACATCTATTCTGCCACCATTTTTATAAATATTCCAGCCACTTCCGTCTTCTCTTTTGCGGGCATCAATGGCAACCACTACACACTGACTGCCAAACTTATCTGCCGCATCAGAAATCAGATTCGGTGTATTAATAGCTGATGAATTGATAGAAATTTTATCTGCACCTTCTCGCAATAATGCACGAAAATCCTCTACCGTACGGATACCGCCACCGACAGTAAACGGGATAAATACGTTTTCTGCCACTTTTCGCACCATATCAACCACAGTGTTTCTGGCATCGGAAGATGCTGTAATATCAAGGAAAACAACCTCATCCGCACCTGCTTTGTCGTAAGCTGCCGCGATCTCCACCGGATCTCCGGCATCTCTTAAATTTACGAAATTCACACCTTTTACTACACGTCCATTATTGACATCCAGACACGGAATAATTCTTTTTGTAAACATTATGCACACCCTCCCTCGATTCCGGCAAAGTTTTTCAGGATCTGTAATCCCACAGCACTGCTCTTCTCCGGGTGGAACTGGCAGGCAAACAGGTTGCCTTTTTCCACGGATGCATGAATGCAGGTGCTGTACTCTGTAGTTGCCTTTACAATTTCTGGTTCCTCGGCATGCAGATAATAAGAATGAACGAAATAGACATACGGGTGATCTTCCATTCCGGCAAATAATCTGCCATTGTTATGGAAATCAAGGGAATTCCAGCCGATATGTGGAATTTTCAGTCCTTTTTTGTCCGGAATCCGTCTGATCTGACCTTTCAGCAGTCCAAGACCTTCCACTCCCGGGCTCTCCTCACTGCTCTCAAAAAGCAGCTGTAGTCCCAGACAAATACCCAAAAACGGGGTCTGTTTTTCATTTAACTCACGGATCACTTTATCAAGCTCCAATCGTTTCAGATTAGCCATGGCATCACCAAAGGCACCAACGCCCGGCAGGATCACTTTATCCGCATTTAAAATAGTCTGAAAGTCACGGGTGATCACGCATTCCTCTCCGATATGCGCCAGCGCTTTTTCCACACTTTTCAAATTTCCCGCATCATAGTCAATAATTGCAATCATCTTTTTCACTCTCCCTTTATTTCGTACTCAGCTCCATCCAGAATTCCACACCATCTTCATGGTTGATGACACCACATTGCTGGTGTAAGGAATCCATAATTGCTTTTACAATGGACAAGCCGATGCCGCTGCCACCGTATTCTCTTGTCCGTGCCTTATCCACTTTGTAGAATTTCACCCAGATCTTATCAAGATCTTCCTCCGGGATCGGCTGACCTGTATTGAATACACTGACACGCAATTTATCTTCGGAACATGTGTAGAACACACGAATCACTTTTTCTCCATCTGCATGGTTAATGGCATTGCTCATATAGTTCGTAATAACTTCTTCTACTTTGAACTCGTCGCCCCATACCCATGCTTCCTCCGGATTTTCCAACTCCAGACGAATATTTTTCTGCTCTCTCAGGATTTTTGTTGAATTTGCCACACCGGTGATCAATTCTGTCATATTAAAACGTTCCATAACAACCTGATCATTGCCAAATTCCAGCTGATTCAACGTCAGAAGTTTCTTTACCATACGGTTCATTTTATCCGCCTCATCAATAATGACATCACAGTAAAATTCACGGCTTTCCGCATCATCATTGATGCATTCCTGCAGTCCTTCCGCATAGCCCTGGATCAGTGCCAATGGTGTTTTTAACTCATGCGATACATTGGACAGGAACTCTTTTCGCATCTCATCAATCTGTATCTTCTTCTCAATATCATCCTGCAGTTCCACATTTGCAGTCTTTAACTCAGAAATCGTCCGCTCCAGATTTTCTGACAGGCGGTTGATATGATTTCCCAGTTCTTCCACTTCGTAACTGTTGGAACGGTTGCTCTTATATTTTGCATTAAAATCCAAATCCACCATACGCTTGGAAATATCCGTCAACTGCTGCAATGGTTTTGTAATATGCCTTGTCGTAAAAAATGCCACAAGCAAGCTTGATATAATTGCTGCCGCTCCTGCAAACAACAGGAATCGGTTGGAAATAGCCGCGCTTTCCCGGATACTTTCCACCGCGGTACGCATCAGGATCATATCACCATTTTCCAGTACACCTACCAGCACCAGATATTCAGAATCCAATCGGGTATCGTTCTTACGCAACAACTGATACTGATCGTTGGAATACAGCACTTCCATATCATCCGTATGAAGCAGGACATTCCAGAGTTCCCCCCGCAAGGTATCCAGATCATTGACAGAAGAACGTAAGACTTTTCCGTCCGGCTGTAAGATCAATGTCATGATATTACCATTTGAGCACAGATTATCAAATGTTACGGTGAACTCATCTGACTTCAGCTTATCCTGCTCACTGGCATTGGAAATTGTCTCATAATTTTCCATCAGAACCTGTTTTTTATTGTGTATATAATAACGCGGCAGTAACGTGGTATTTAACACCCAGCAAAGTAAAATTGCCCCTGCTACCAGAATACTGACAATAAACGTAACCTGCCGCGTCAGAGAATGTTTTTTCATATTACTCCTTTATACCTCAAACTTATATCCCATGCCCCATTGACATATCAGCTTGTCTGATATGGGCGCGAATGCGCATCTTATAACCATTGGTGATGACCATATGGGGCATCATTCTTTGTCAAACCTCAAGCTTATATCCCATGCCCCATTGACATATCAGCTTGTCTGATATGGGCGCGAATGCGCATCTTATAACCATTGGTGATAGACCATATGGGGCATCATTCTTTGTCAAACCTCAAACTTATATCCCATGCCCCATATGGTCTTAATGTATTCGCCTTTATCGCCAAGTTTACTACGAAGCTTTTTGACATGGGTATCAATCGTTCTCGCATCGCCGAAATAGTCATAATTCCATACATTATTCAAAATCTTTTCTCTGGACAACGCAATCCCTACATTTTCCATAAAATAAGTCAACAGTTCAAACTCTTTGAAACTCATCTCAATATTTTTACCATCAATCGTTACGGTATGTGCATTTTTATCCAGGCAGATTCCACCGATATTCAGACTGCCTTCTACACTGAGCTGATTCGTTCTGCGCAAAATTGCCTCCACGCGCGCCACCAGAATTTTCGGTGAAAACGGTTTTGAAATATACTCATCCACCCCCAGATCAAATCCCATCAGCTCATCACTCTCATCGCTTTTCGCCGTCAGCATAATGATTGGCACCTTAGATGACTCCCGGATTTCCCGACAGACTTCCCAACCGTTCATTTTTGGCATCATAACATCCAGAATAATCAATGCAATATCTTTGTCCTCATAAAACAGATCCAACGCAGCCTCTCCATCTCCGGCTTCCACAACATCAAAATCGTGTTTTACCAAAAAGTCACGCACCAGCTTACGCATTCTGCTCTCATCATCAACCACAAGAATTTTTAATTTATCCATCATAAGTCCCTCCGGTCTTCTATATTCTGTCAAATTTGCTTATTTTTCATCATTCTGAGTATATCTGATAAATGTGTTCATTTTATGGAAATTACCTCAAAAGAAAAACGATTCTAAAAAATATTTCATACGGAATTATAGTATCAAAATAGAATCAATTTGTCTACTTTTCAAATCCGCACATTAAAATAATAAAAAAAACAAAAAAATACCACTGATCAATCTGGGATCAGTGGCATATCTTTCTCTATTCGCTATATCAAAGAATTACTGGTGGACAAAATTCCTGACAAGATTTTGTAAAAATACCGCTTTTTTACGAATTTTCAGCTTTCATTTGAAGCACTAAAAAATGGCTTAAAACCGTTGATTTTACTGAGAAATCTTGGTCTTAAGCCATTTTCCACATAGTGGACCTGACTGTAGCAATGTCGAACCCCTATCTACCGTGTTAGATTCAGATGTTTCTGTAATTTCTGTTAATGCATCTAGGTCAATAGATGTTTTATCATCTGAATGATACCATGTAATCACCAGACGGTCATTATACACATATATCTTATCTACAAAATATTCAAGCACCCGATTTCGTGTATCTTCATCGTCAAAATCTGCTTTCGCATACATTTCAAAATATTTCTTTATACTGTTTTCATCTTCAGCAAGTGCCTGTTTCAACTTTTCAGTTTCACTGGCTTCTTCAATGCCCGTCTTTTTGTTCTCTAGCTCTGTAAGTGCAACCCATATTTGGCAGCTGCCCAATGGGCAGTGCCAAGAATGTTAATTATGGGATTTTAAATTAAGATATACATGAAAAAAGAGAACAGCTTTCGCCATTCTCTTTTCTACAAACTGGGAATTTATAACAGTCCTTCTGCTTTTGCCCGAATCGCATAAAACTCTTGGAATGTATCTGGTTCTTCCATTATAGTTTCTTTCATAATTCTTAATCTCCGTTTACCAACTCGTCTATCCAATACAGCAAATATTTTTACGATTAAATTTTCACTTTTAAGGCTTGTTTCAATATCTTGATTATCAAACTCTGCAAATGCATTATAAAAACAGCGTTGGTCAAAAATTCCCAATTTTATAGCTACATCGTCCATATACGCATTTTCTACTTTCATGCGTTTCTCGTATTTTTCGTCTTGAGGAAACATGTCTGCTTTCGCCCAATTGTTCCAATAGCATCCCTTGATGATTTCTTTTCCATCATATCTTATCGCCGCCCGTCCCTCATGGTCGTGACTCCTGCTATATGATGTTGCATAATACTGAATATGACCTTGCAGACTTTGAGCCAGATATTCCGTTTCCAACTTTTTTCTTATACCACTCCATGTTGCCATTCATTGTTCTCCTCAAATTTCGATTGAGATTTCACCTGTTTTAGGGAATTTAATAACTGTTATATTTTGTTATTAAATTCTCTGCAAACCCTTGAAAACACTGGATTTATCGCAGGTGAGCTTTCCCTTATTGTTTCCCTTGTGTTATATCGTC
>URDN01000047.1 GCA_900546495.1 uncultured Lachnospiraceae bacterium | reverse complement strand
AAATTATCAAGAGGGGATCAGGTGCAGTTCCAGAGGTTTGACACGATCAAAAAGAAACACTGGAGCCCTACGACAGTAGCGGCAATTGTCCGGGATGAGATTTATATTGGAACCAGAATCTGGGGAAAAACACGTTGCAGTATGCATACCGGTCATAAAGCAGTTCTGAATGATGAAACAGAATGGGTTCGCCTGGAAAATCATCATACGGCAATTATAGACAGGGCATTGTTTGAAAAAGCAAATGAAATGCATCCGAAAAAGAAGAGAAGTGTTGCGGAATCACGTACCAATTTTACTCTGGAAAGACGTAAAAAACAGCCGGCATTGCTGCTATGTGCCAACTGTGGGCATTCTTTACTAAAAGAAACGGAGCATCTGCTAAAATGCTCAGATGCTCGAACCAATGGAGATCCTGTGTGTCGAAGTCTGGTGATCCGACGGGAACCGCTGGAGGAGAATATCCTTGGGCTTGTTCATCAGTATGCAGCGTCAATGTTGGAAAAAGAAAAGAAAGTATCTTCCAACAGGCAATGCGACGACAAAGAGATCAATACCGCAGAATTGCAAAAACAGAGCCGACAGTTGACCTCGGAAAAGATGAAACTCTATGATGATTACAAAGATGGTCGTATAGATCGTGATTCGTATAAGCAGAGAGCAGGAAAGATAAGTGTACAGCTGGAGGAAATAAAACGAAAGATAGAAGATGCGGAGAATAGTAAAAAGCTTCTTGAACAAAATGAACTTTCTGATAAAATAAAACTAAAAGATTTCTTGGGAATTCAGAAGTTCGATACAGAGAAGCTGCGTGAGATTATCAAGGTGATCCGTGTTCATAGTCAGGATGAAATCGAAATCGAATGGAATTTTGACGATATTTTTTCAGAATAGAGGTAACTTGAGCAGGACAAGAATGACTTACCAGAAGATAATAAAGGTGCTGGGACTACCTGATGGAAGCGTCAGATAGTCTTCGGCAGAAAAAAATAAAATTTTTTTTGTCCTATACTTGACACATCCACATGTGTGTCGCCATACATTTTGTTCTAATATGGCTAAGTCGGGAATGAATCCGAAGATGCTTCAGTATATTATGGGACACTCGGATATCAGTGTTACGATGAATACCTATACTCATGTTAAATTTCAGGATGCACAGGAAGATTTTCAAAAAGCAATTAATTCATAATGACCTGATGAAAATGAGAGAAAAATGGCTGAATGCCAGTATTTATCTTAATCCCCAATTTCTTACCTGTCGATTCCCAATGGCAGATTTGCCTTTGGTACAGACTTGAAATTTACCAAAGTTTTTACCAAAATTGATGACAAAAATATGCAAAGATATGCCAAAATATGCCAGAATAAGTGAAAAATGAAGAAAGGTAAAAAGGCTTGAAAAGCCCGAAAATACTGGAAATATGAGAAAAATCAAGATTTTATTTGTTTGCCACGGCAACATCTGCCGTTCCCCAATGGCAGAATTTGTAATGAAAGACCTAGTTAAAAAAGCCGGTCTTTCAGACCAGTTTGAAATCGCTTCTGCAGCAACCAGTAGAGAAGAAATCGGCAACCCGGTGCACCGTGGAACCCGTAATAAATTAAAACAATACGGCATTTCCGTAGATGGCAAATATGCGGTTCAGATGACCAGTGCAGACTACCGTTATTACGATTACATCATTGCCATGGAACAATACAACTTACGCAATATGGAACGATTTGTTCATGATGATCCAGATTATAAGGTTCATCTTTTATTGGATTTCACAGATCGCAAGGGTGACATTGCTGATCCGTGGTACACAGGAAATTTTGACGAAACATATGATGATGTTTTAGAAGGATGTAAGGGTTTGTTGGCGCATATCAGACGAGAGATAGCTTGCGATTTATAGGAGGAGGCAGATCAGGGACGATATGTAAATGCTGCCGGAGGATTTGACCGGGACAAAGTCCGGAAAAATTATAAAGCAGGGGAAGAAGGAAATGCTGCGTTCCATTCGAAAAAAAAAATGAAGTGGTTTATATGTCCTACGCACGGTTGATTACAGTGACTGGGAATTGTTGATTTTGGCACCGGATTTTGTATGCATGGCTTCTGCAAATCAGAGTCAGTATGCGGCATATAAGGTGATTTTTATCATAATGGGTGCCTTTGCCCTATGTTTTATGCTATTGGTTATGTGCACCAGGGTACCGGAGTTGAAAACCTCAGATATTACGAAAATAGAAAACGTGGTATCTGAGGTTTGCTATTGTATAGAAAATGCTAATCATCTTCAATATAGAAAATTGTTTTTGAAAAATAATATACACTTTTCCTATGTACAGAATTATCTTATAAAATCGTGTTTTTTACAAGCTGTTGATATACTTGTTCACAGCGTAAAATGTCATCAATGACAACCCATTCATCTGGTTGATGGGCCGCTTCGAGACAACCTGGTCCATAGGACATACAGTTGCGGTTATGAAGTTGACCGGCAATGACGGAGGTGTCTGTGTATCCGGTGAAACAACTTACCTGTGGAGTCTGCCCTGTGATTTCCTGACAGGACATTTTTAAATTTGCCAGAAGTGGAGAATCCAGATTCTGTTCAATCGGTGGTCGATCGCCGGTGATTTTGTAAGTTGCAGAAATACCACTGACAGACTGCTCCGCGTGTGTAATGGCAGCTTCCACGATGGCGTTTGTTTTTTCTGTATTCAATGGCGGAACCAGACGCATGTCAATCCATACTTTACAGTGATCCGGTACAACATAAGGACGATAACCGCCGGTGATCTGACCGAAAGTAACTGTAGAACTTCCCATGTCAGGATGAACGGGAGCATACAAAATCGCATGCCGGATCTCACAGATAATTTCAGACATTGCAGCAATAGCATCGGCACCTTTCCATGGCGTGCTTGCATGGGCAGTGTGCCCTTGTACGTCAATCTCATACCATGTGCGACCTTTGTGTGCCATCTGAATCTGTCCGTTGGTCGGTTCGGCATCAATCACCCAGTCGTGGTCTGTTATCCAACCAGATTGTATACATGCTTCGGAACCACGCATGAAATCTTCTTCGTCCATGGAACAGATTAGCTTTAATGTCTGTTTTGGTGTTTTGCCGGATGTTTTCAACATTTCTGCCGCATATTGAAACGCGGAAAGACAGCAGGCAAGACCGGATTTCATATCACAGGCACCGCGCCCATAGATCTTTCCATTTTTTTCAATGGCTTCAAAAGGTGGCAGTGTCCATCCGTCACCGACAACAACGGTGTCCATATGGCAGATCATTATCAGTGCCGGTAAAGCAGGATCACCGGGTAATTCTGCCATGAGATTTGGGCGGCCGGGAAGCACTTCCTGACGCGTTAATTGCACATTTGGATATGGAGCAAGTTGTGATGTGATCCAGTTTGCCATTGTGTTTTCATAAGTACCAGGATCGGTACTTTCAATCTGGATCATTTGCTTTGTCATTGTAACTGCGCGAGATTGCAGAGACATTTGTAAAACCCCCTTAAAAAAATATTTAAATCAAGTTTTGAATCTGTATATTAGAAATTCTAATATAAAATCAATTGAATTAGATCAAATGGTCTAAAATATAGATTATTATAACACTCTTTATTTGTATGTGCTATAAATTTTTTGTTCTCTAAAAAACATATGGGATGACGAAAAAAGATTGGTGTGATAGAATAGTTGCAAATGGAAAAAGATTTGCCAGAAAGTAATTATCTGGCAGAAATAAGATGATTTGGGCGTCAAAACACCCAAATCTTGATTACACGGATTGTTCTGTGCTTTGCACTCCCACAATCCTTCCTGCTATTCGCATATCGTGGGATAAAAAATCCACTTTTATGCTTATATCGGGGCGTGCCCCAAGGTCATTTATCCACCCTTGTGCAAGCACAGGTGGACTCAGACCTTTTGACACTGTAATCATAAGATATTAAGAATAGAGGTTGAATGGAATGTATTATGTACCGGATGGCACAGAAATGTGCGGATTTTATGAATGTGAAGAATGTGCAAACAGATTTTTATCGCTGAAAATCGGTCCCAAGCTTGTGTGCCCGTATTGTGGAGAAGAACCGGATATGGAGATCGGACCGGATGAAGAAATGCCGGTGGCAAAAGAGACAGCAAAACTGCTGGAAGTAGTAGAAGGTGCAGAAAATGTAGAGCGTATGGATGCGTTACTTTCACTGGCAGTAACTGGTGGAGACTATGACTGGATCTAAGTCGTGAATTATTTCGTTAAAATATGAACGCAGAATAAGCATTCCCCCGCTTCAAGTGCGTGGAGCACTAAGCGGTGTGTAAGGGGGGATGCTTATGTCAGTGGGAGTTAAAAGCTCCCACTGACAGGTCGTAAAGCGACTGCGTTCATGAGCAAGCAGCGAAAGCGGATTGCGAATGTCCGCTTTGTAAAGGCAAAAGTCCGAGATAAGAAAAATATCGGATAAAATTAATAGAGATAATAGGAGAACTGACAGAAATGTTTTTTATGATGGGGATTACAGAGGGAAGAAAAAATCTGGATTATAATCAGACAGAAATCTGTAGTGTATGTGGTCGATATGGTCGATTTCAGGTGTTTATGACATATACTGTACTTTCACTGTTTTTTATCCCGTGTTTTAAATGGAACAGGCACTATTATGTGCAGACCAGTTGTTGTAATACGTTATACGAATTGGATAGAGAAATGGGTCGAAGAATGGAGCGCGGCGAAGATGTGCGGATATTGCCGGAACATCTGAAAATAGTTGGAAATGGAAAATCAGGTCATCATTATAGTGGATGTAAACGTTGTCAGAATTGTGGTTATGAAACAACGGAAGATTTTGTATTCTGCCCAAAATGTGGCATGAGATTATGATGTTGAAATCAATTCCATGATTTTTTTGGAATAAATTGTTCTGTACTTCGTACTTCCACAATTCTACCCAATATTCGCATATCGTGAAGCTGACGCTCCACTTTTATGCTCATATCGGGGCGGGTCATTAAGCCATAAAACCACTCCTGTGCAAGCACATCGTGGTTTCAGGCTTTTGACCCTGGCATCATTATATCAGATATATGATTTTATAAGCGGTATTAAGGAGTGCATTTGTATGTGGAAAATCAAACAGATTGCCGAGGCAGACTTTGGGTGTGAAGAACGACTGCCGGGAGAAAAATTAAAATGTCTGGTTATATTAGAAAATGAAAACGGTGAGACACGTCGACTGGAAGTCGAAGATGAATGGCTCACGGAACAGGGACTGGACGAGGGCAGTACGTGGAATATTATTGATGAAAAAAATATTTAGTGAAGCATTCAATATCTAAATTTAATCCAAAATCTGCTTCCCGGTCACGTCTAAATGATAATTTTCACGATAAATCAATTCTGAAATCGGCACGAACTGAAATCCCTTTTCTTCCAGCTGTGTCAGCAGTGTATCCAGCGCATCCGCCGTATATTTTGCCCCATTATGACACAAAATGATAGCCCCGCCGGTTAACTGTTTATTGTCGCAAACCCGGGTAATAATATCATCCACGCCATAGTCCTTCCAATCGAGACTGTCAATGGACCACTGAATCGGATAATACCCACAGGACAACACATCTGTGATGACCTCATTATCATAATCACCGTAAGGCGGGCGGAAAAGAAACATATCATACCCGGTCAATGCTTTCACTTTGTCATGAACAGACATAATCTCATCGCGGATTTCTGTATCGGACAGCTGACTCATATTTTTATGGTTCTGGCTGTGGTTCCCGAGGTCGTGTCCGCCCTCATAAATTGCTTTCACATCATCCGGGTAAGAATCTACCCATCCACCTGTCATGAAAAATGTTGCATGGACATTATGTTTTGCAAGGATTTCCAAAATTCGTGCGGTATCGTCATTGCCCCAGGCGGCATCGAAAGAGATCGAGATTTTCGGTTCTTCGGTATTCACACAATAAATCGGAAGTTCTTTTCCGTTTACGCTATTGCTGACGGAAATGATTCCGGTTGTCATCTGAAAATAAATCGTTATGGCAAGAATGCTGCAAACAACTACCGGCAGCAGGAGGGAGACGCGTTTTTCTTTTTTCATGGGTTCTCCTTTGGACATGAGATTAGTAATATATATGAAAGCAGACAGTTTCTTATGTGTGCAAATTCGAACAAAAATCTTAGAGTTGCACACATAGGAGGCTGTCTGTTTTTTGACAAAAAAGAAGCAAATTTGCACTTTTTTGCGCAGATATTTGATGGATGAAATGATTAGTGTGTTGTCCGGAAAAAAATACAGTAAGAAGTATGTGAAAAATAACAATAATAGTTGACTTTCTGTTTAATAATAGTATAATCGAAATCGTGTAAAAAGTTTAGTGACAGTCAACATTTTGTTAAGTATTCAGAATCAGGCAGAGATATAAAGAAATGGAAGCGAGAACATGGAACCGAATTATGTGAATTGCAGAATCGGAGAAAAAATTAAAGATCTGAGAAATCAGAATGGTCTGACACAGCAGGAGCTGGCAGACCGGTCAGAACTGACGAAAGGATATATTTCCCAGCTGGAACGTGGACAGGTGGCACCTTCGGTGGTGACGTTGCTGGATCTGATCGAATGTCTGGGAACGACACCGTCTGAATTTTTTAAAGAGACGGAAGAAGAACATGTAGTGTATTCAGAAGGCGCATTTTTTGAAAAAATTGATGAAGCAGGAAACAGTATCCAGTGGATCGTGCCGAATGCACAGCAGTATCAGATGGAGCCGTTGCTTGTAGTGGTTCAGCCAAAGGAAAAACTGCAGGAGGATAAGCCGCATGAGGGTGAGGAGTTCGGCTATATGATCTCCGGACGAATCCGGCTACATCTTGGCGATAAAGTGTATACCGTGAAATCCGGGGAAAGTTTTTATTTCTGCGCGAACAGAAATCATTACATTGAAAATACCGGCAGCCGTCCGGCAAAATTTGTCTGGGTGAGCACGCCGCCAACCTTCTAAATAAAGTGGGCATCCTGATTCTGTTGCGTGAAGTAATAAAAAGGAAACGTTCTTATTACTTAACAGGTGTGTAATTTAATTCTAAAATTACGCAGCAACTATTGGGTTATGAGTAAATGGCGGATTGGAAATATTCGCTTTAAAAATAAAAAACATGAGGAGAGATGGGATGGAACAGTCAATTTTAAATTTACAGCATCTGACAAAATCTTTTGACGGGAAAAAGATTCTGGACGATCTGAGTATTGATATTGAAAGAAATGAATTTGTGACATTGCTGGGACCTTCCGGCTGCGGCAAGACAACGACATTGCGTATTATCGGTGGATTTGCTACACCAGATGAGGGAAAGGTGATTTTTGAGGGAAAGGATATTACAAATCTGTCTCCGGACAAACGTCATATCAATACTGTATTTCAAAAATATTCTTTATTTTCACATATGAGCGTTGGAGAAAATATTGCATTTGGACTGAAATTAAAGAAAAAAAGTAAATCTTATATTCAGGATAAGATCAAATATGCACTGAAACTGGTGGATCTGGAAGGATTTGAGGATCGTCATCCGATGTCTCTCTCCGGCGGACAGCAGCAGCGTATCGCCATTGCCCGTGCCATTGTAAATGAGCCGGAAGTGCTTCTTCTGGATGAGCCGCTTGGTGCGCTGGATCTGAAGCTGCGTCAGGATATGCAGCAGGAGCTGATCAAAATTAAAAACGAGCTGGGCATTACTTTTGTTTTTGTTACGCATGATCAGGAAGAAGCGCTGACCATGTCTGACCGCATCATTGTTATGAACCAGGGACTGATCCAGCAGGTAGGTACACCAGTAGATATTTACAATGAACCACAGAATGCTTTTGTAGCAGATTTCATAGGTGAGAGCAATATTATAGACGGTGTGATGCCGAAGGATTGTCTGGTGGAGATTCTCGGATGTCCGTTCCCGTGTGTGGATACCGGTTTTGCACCAAATGAAAATGTCGATGTAGTAATACGACCAGAGGATATGGAATTTGTACAGCCGGGCGAGGGTATGATGGACGGTATTGTGACATCGATACTGTTTAAGGGTGTTCATTATGAGATGAAAGTGCAGGCCAAAGGATTTGAGTGGCTGGCGCACAGTACCATTGCTTATCAGCCAGGTACAGAAATTGGTCTGTATGTAAAACCGGAAAATATCCAGATCATGCACAAACCGGCGTCTTCCGCACAGGAGGTTATCAAAAAGAATGAATAAGAGAAGCTTACTGGCCACACCGTATATTATCTGGATTATTGGATTTACGGTATTGCCGATTTTGATGATTATTTTTTATGCCCTGAGAGATGGAAACGGTGGATTTACAATGGTAAACATCCTGGCGATTTTTCAGCCGGTACATTTAAAAGCCTTATTGATGTCTCTTTGGCTGGCGTTACTCTGTACAGCTGTCTGTCTGGTGCTGGCATATCCTTTGGCAATAATCTTGCGGAAGTTGAACATCGGAAAGCAGGGAATGATGGCGATTATTGTAATCCTGCCGATGTGGGTGAATTTTGTATTGCGTATCATGGCATGGCAGTTATTGCTATCTAGAAACGGAATTATAAATGCGATTTTGGGTGCGTTCGGACTGCCGGGACAGGATCTGGCAAACTCCAATGTGGCAATCGTGATTGGTATGGTATATGATTATCTGCCATTTATGATCCTTCCTGTATACAATGCAGTTACTGAACTGAACGAGGATATCCTCGAGGCAGCCAGAGATCTTGGAGCACCGCCCAAAGCGGTACTGACAAAAATCATGATCCCGTTGACAATGCCGGGAATCATTAGTGGAATCACTATGGTATTTGTTCCGTCACTGACCACTTTTGCTATTCCGGACATTCTGGGCGGAGGTAAAATCATGCTTATTGGAAATATCATTGAACAGGAATTTTCAACGAGTATGAACTGGAATCTTGGTTCCGGATTATCCATTGCGCTGATGATCTTTGTATTGATCAGCATGATGTTTACTTCTAAAACAGATGCAGGAAAGGAGCGCAGCGTATGGTAAAGCGATTTTTTATGAAATTTTATCTGGTGTTGATCATTGCGTTTTTATATATTCCAATCGCAGTGCTGGTGGTGCTTTCCTTTAATGCGTCCCGCTCAAGGGTTGTCTGGGGCGGATTTACGTTGGAGTGGTATCAGAATCTGCTGCATAACAATGATGTAATGGCAGCGTTGCAGAACACCCTGACCATCGGCTTTGCGTCCGCGGCGATCGCAACGGGAATCGGACTGCTGGCCGCCATCGGCATCGATGCAATGCGAAAAAGAAGCTACACCCTGACTCTTGGCATTGGAAATATTCCGATGCTGAATGCGGATATCGTAACCGGTATCGCGTTGATGCTGTGGTTTTCCAGATTTACGAATTTAGGTTATGTAAGTATTTTACTGGCGCATATCACGTTCAATATTCCATATGTTATTTTGAGTATTTTACCGAAACTTCAGCAGATGGATATGAGTGTATACGAGGCAGCAAGAGATCTTGGTGCAAATAGTGTCACTGCATTTGTACGTGTCATTCTTCCGATGATCTTCCCATCTGTGATGAGTGGATTTTTCATGGCACTGACCATGTCTATGGATGATTTCGTTGTTACGTATTTTACAAAGGGAGCAGGAATCAATACCTTATCAACCATGATTTATGGCGAGTTGAAACGTGGTATCAAACCGGAAATGTATGCACTTTCCACATTGATTTTTGTGGTAGTACTTGTGATCTTACTGTTAGCAAATTATGTTCCGAGAATTCATCAGAGCAGAATAAAAAAAGCAGCAGTTCAATAAGAAGTAAAACGGTGATTGCTGTAAAAATATTTTATGAGAAAAATACCTTTATAAAAAATGGTTTGTGACAGAAAAACGTCGGGCGAATGGAAAGGTGACAGTATGAGAAATAGAAAATGGAAAAGCCGGGTGGCAATGGCGCTGTGTGTTGCTATGACCGGAATCCTGGTCGGCTGCGGGGCTACCGGAGAAGAAGAATCTTCCGTGGATATGTCCGAGGCAGGCGGGAAAAACACAATTGTAGTATTAAACTATGGTGAATACATTGACACGTCAGTGCTAAAACAGTTTCAGAAAGAAACCGGAATCAAAGTGCTTTACGAGGAAGCAACGACACCGGAGGAAATGTATTCCAAATATAAGGCGAGTACGATTCCTTACGATTTGATCTGTTCTTCTGATTATATGATAGAGCGGCTTATCGCAGAAGGGGAAACAGAAGAAATTGATTACAGCAAAATGCAATATGTGGATAACATCGGAGATATTTACTGGAAAATGTCGAAGTCATATGATCCTGAACTTAAATATAGCATTCCATATTTCTGGGGAACGGTAGGAATCCTGTACAATACAAATATGGTAAATGAAGAAATTACAAGTTGGGACAGCTTGTTTAATGGAGAATATGCCGGAGAAATCATTATGCAGAACAGTATCCGCGATGCGTATATGTGTGCATTGAAATATAAGGGATATTCTCTGAATACCACAGACCGTAAGGAACTGGAAGTGGCGCAGAATCTTCTGATCGATCAGAAACCGGATGTGGAAGCGTATTTTGTAGATGAGGTCCGCGAGGAAATGGTTGCAGGAAACGCGGCACTGGCTGTCTGCTATTCCGGTGAAGCGTATCTGGCCCATGATTACGATGAAGAACTGGAATATGTCGTTCCGGAGGAAGGCTCCAATGTATGGTTTGATTCATGGATGATGATGAAAAAAGGAGAGAACCACGAAGGCGCATTGAAATTCCTGGATTTCCTCTGCAGAGAAGATATTGCAATGAAAAACTTTGAGGAAATCTATTATCCGACACCGAATACAGCAGTATATGCTCAGTTGGATGAGGAAACAAAAAATGATCCGCTGATTTTTCCAAGTGAGGAAACACTGGAAAAATGTGAGGTATACAAGGCGTTAGATCCGGATACCACAGCATTGTACAGTCAGCTTTGGAAAGAACTTAAGACAAGCTGACGCTTGTAAGGCAGGATACAGGACAGGTATCCTGTTTTTTCTCTTGTGGAAATATCCGGTTTGAGTTATAATAGGAACGCTTATGGAATGAAGAAACTGATTCAGAAAAATTCAGCAGTTTACGTTATTTAGAATTATGTGCAGATTTTATAGGTATATGAAGAAAAACGGAAAAGTTGGATATTGAATCGAAATAAATATACAGAAAGAGGTAGAGTTATGGCTAAAGTCAGAACAAGATTTGCACCGAGCCCGACAGGCCGTATGCACGTTGGTAATCTGCGTACCGCTTTGTACACATATCTGATCGCAAAGCATGAGGGCGGAGATTTTGTATTAAGAATAGAAGATACTGACCAGGAGCGTTTTGTAGAAGAAGCACTGGGAATTATTTACCGCACACTGGAAAAAACAGGACTGATCCACGATGAGGGACCAGACAAAGATGGCGGATATGGTCCATATATCCAGAGTGAGCGCTGCAAAAGCGGTCTGTATCTGGAATATGCAAAAAAATTGATTGAAAAAGGCGAGGCATATTACTGTTTCTGCGACAAAGAGCGTCTGGATTCTTTAAAACAGAACATCAACGGCAAAGAGATCAGTGTATATGACAAACATTGTCTGCATCTTTCCAAAGAAGAGATCGAGGCAAATCTGGCAGCAGGAAAACCATATGTTATCCGTGCCAATGTGCCAAACGAAGGTGAGACAACGTTCCATGATGAGATTTACGGAGATATTACACAGCCAAACGCTGAGCTGGATGACATGATCCTGATCAAATCCGATGGATACCCGACTTACAATTTTGCAAATGTGGTAGATGATCATCTGATGAACATCACACATGTTGTCCGTGGTAATGAGTATCTGTCTTCTGCACCGAAATATACCAGATTGTACCATGCCTTCGGATGGGAAGAACCGAAATATATCCACTGCCCGCTGATCACAAACGAAGAGCATCAGAAACTGAGCAAACGTAGCGGACATTCTTCTTACGAAGACCTGATCGAGCAGGGATTTTTATCTGAGGCTGTTGTAAACTTTGTTGCACTGCTTGGATGGAGCCCGGTAGATAACCGTGAGATCTTCTCCTTAGAGGAACTGGTAAAAGAATTTGATTATCACCACATCAGCAAATCTCCGGCTGTTTTTGACATGGTAAAACTGAAATGGATGAACGGCGAGTATATCAAAGCAATGGATTTTGATGCATTCTATGAGATGGCAGAGCCGTATATCAAAGAAGTAGTACATCGTGACTGTGATTACAAGAAAATCGCTCAGATGGTAAAGACGCGTATTGAGATCTTTCCGGATATCAAAGAGCATATCGATTTCATTGAGGCAGTTCCAGAGTACGACGTAGCAATGTATACACATAAAAAAATGAAAACAAATGCAGAGACATCTCTGGCTGTTTTAAAAGATGTATTACCGTTACTGGAGGCACAGGAAGATTACAGCAATGATGCCCTGTATGCAATGCTCAGCGCTTATGTAAAAGAAAACGGATACAAGAACGGTTATGTAATGTGGCCGATCCGTACCGCACTTTCCGGAAAACAGATGACACCGGGTGGAGCAACCGAGCTGATGGAAGTGCTTGGAAAAGAAGAGTCCATCGCACGTATCAAAGCTGCTATCGAAAAACTGACAGCAGAAGCATAAGAAAGTGAATATCATGCCAGATATAGTGTGAGCCAATGGTGCTGCACCGAATCTGGTTATCAGATCTGACATCAGGGGAGGGGTAAGAGTACCTGATCACGACGGAACTCTTTCCCTCTCTTTTTGTGCGTAAAATCTCCTGTTTCATTAGGAATAGATGTGCAAAAAGATGCGCATGCAAGATATAGCAGGAAACGTGGAATGGCATTTTTGTCAATTGTGCAAAGTGCTGTTTTTGTTTTTTGAAAAAAATCGAATTAAGTAGAAAAGAAACGCAGAAACAGGCAGTATTCTGTGTGATTGAAAAAAGTCAAGGTGTTATCTGAAATTTGTTGATATCGACAGAATATCACTAGATGTGGGATTTGCGATTGAAAAACAATACTATATATTGTACAATGGTCAAGAACGATCTCAGGGATCGATATAACAGAAAAACAGTTATCCGAACAGTTTTGATGTTTGGAAAATTACAATCAGGAAAATATAAAATTCAGAAAAATCAATGGGAAGAAAGGGCGAGTGGAATGAAGATTATTAAACGTAGCGGATCAGAATCGCAGTTTGATCTGGATAAGATTATTTCCGCAGTGATCAGGGCGAATGACAGTGTGGCAGAGACTGAGCGGATGAGCAAAGAGCAGATCGCAGTCATCGGAGCCAATATGCGTACGATTTGCGAAGGCATGAATCGTGCATTGAGTGTAGAAGAAATTCAGGATCTGGTAGAAAATCAGATCATGAATCAGAGAGCCTTTTCTGTAGCGCGTAACTATATCACATACCGATATAAGAGAGCGCTGGTGCGTAAGTCCAACTCAACAGATGAGCAGATCTTAAGCCTGCTTGAGTTTGACAATGAGGAAGTAAAACAGGAAAACTCTAACAAAAACCCAGCAGTCAACAGTGTACAGCGTGATTATATGGCAGGTGAGGTAAGTAAAGATATTACAAAACGTTTCCTTCTGCCGGAAGATATCGTGGATGCACACGAGAAGGGGCTGATCCATTTCCATGATGCTGATTATTTTGCACAGCATATGCACAACTGCTGTCTGGTAAATCTGGACGACATGCTGGAGAATGGAACTGTGATCAGCGAGACAATGATTGAAAAACCACACAGCTTTTCTACTGCATGTAACGTAGCCACGCAGGCGGTTGCACAGATCGCAAGTTCCCAGTATGGCGGACAGAGTATTTCACTGTCCCATCTGGTACCGTTTGTACAGGTAAGCCGTGAGAAATACCAGAGAGAAGTTGCCTGCGAATTCGAGCAGAGTGGTATCGAGGCGGATGAAGAGACAATCAATAAAGTAGCAGAACTTCGTGTACAGAAAGAAGTAAAACAGGGTGTTCAGATGATCCAGTATCAGGTGATCACGCTGATGACAACCAATGGTCAGGCTCCGTTTATCACGATTTTTATGTATCTGAATGAAGTTCCGGAAGGACGCACCAGAGACGATCTTGCAATGGTTATTGAGGAAGTGTTAAAACAGCGTATTCAGGGTATCAAGAATGAAAAGGGTGTTTATATTACACCTGCATTCCCGAAACTGATCTACGTTTTGGAAGAAGACAATATTCATGAGGACAGCAAATACTGGTATCTGACAAAACTTGCTGCAGAGTGTACAGCAAAAAGAATGGTGCCGGATTACATCTCTGAGAAGATCATGTTTGAAAATAAGGTAGACAAAAATGGTGAAGGACATTGTTATCCGTGTATGGGATGCCGTTCATTCCTGACACCATATGTAGATCCGAAAACAAATCAGCCGAAATATTACGGACGTTTCAACCAGGGTGTTGTAACTGTCAACCTGGTTGATGTAGCCTGCTCTTCCGGCGGAGATATGGAAAAATTCTGGAAGATTTTTGATGAGCGTCTGGAACTTTGCCACCGCGCACTGGTTTGCCGTCATGAGCGTCTGGAAGGAACACCTTCTGATGTAGCTCCGATCCTGTGGCAGCATGGTGCACTGGCAAGACTGAAAAAAGGCGAGACCATCGATGAATTGCTTCACGGTGGATATTCCACAATCTCACTTGGATATGCAGGTCTGTGCGAATGTGTTCGATATATGACCGGTAAATCCCACACAGATCCAAGCGCAACACCGTTTGCACTGGAAGTAATGCAGCATATGAACGATGTCTGCAACGAGTGGAAAGCAGAGCACAACGTAGACTTCAGTCTGTATGGCACACCGCTTGAGTCCACCACTTACAAATTTGCAAAATGCCTGCAGAAACGTTTTGGACTGATCCCGGGTGTAACAGACAAGAACTACATCACAAACAGCTATCATGTACACGTAACAGAGAACATTGATGCTTTCGAAAAACTGAAATTCGAAGCGCAGTTCCAGAAGTTGTCTCCGGGTGGCGCGATCAGCTACGTGGAAGTACCGAATATGCAGCAGAATCTGGATGCGGTACTTGCAGTAATGCAGTACATTTACGATAACATCATGTACGCAGAGCTGAATACAAAGAGTGATTTCTGTCAGGTGTGCGGTTACACCGGTGAGATTCGGATCGTAGAGGAAGACGGAAAACTGATCTGGGAGTGTCCAAACTGCGGAAACCATGATCAGGATAAGATGAATGTGGCACGTCGTACCTGCGGATATATCGGAACACAGTTCTGGAATCAGGGAAGAACTCAGGAAATTAAGGAGAGAGTGCTTCATCTGTAAATTAGCAAAAAAGCCAAAAAATTTCGGCCGAGGAAAAAAGCCTTAAAAACTCTGAGATTTGTAACAAAAATAATAAATTTAAAAAAGACTGCTATGTAATTGTTGAGAAAGACGTTATATAACAGTCTTTCTTAATATGTTTTAAAGAAAATCGACAGCTGTTGACAGGAGAAAAAGTGGAATGGCAACGATTCTTGAAAAATAGAATACCAAAAAAGAGCATATAGTATTATAATAGGGAATGATACAGAGATATAGATGCTGGAGGAATAAAACAATGAAATTACCAAAAGATCCTGTGATGCTTTTAAGCGTTGTAAATACAGAACTGAGAGACCACTATCCATCATTGGCAGAACTGGCAAAAGCGTATGGTGTAACAGAACAGGAAATTATAGATCAGCTTGCACAGATCAATTATGAATATAAGCCGGAGACAAATCAGTTCCGATAAGCTGAAGATAGTATCTGGAGGGGATAGAACATGTATTATTGTAATATAAAAAAATCAGATATTGCGGATGGACCGGGAGTACGCGTAACTTTATTTGTGTCCGGATGTACGCATCATTGTGAGGAATGTTTTCAACCGGAGACATGGAATTTTTCCTATGGTCAGCCTTTTACAAAAGATGTAGAAGAAGAACTGATGGATGCATTGCAACCTGGATATGTGTCAGGTCTGACATTACTTGGCGGGGAACCATTTGAACCGGAGCATCAGTACGTGTTGCTTCCGTTTTTACAGAGAGTGCGCCGTGAACTGCCGGAAAAAACAATCTGGGCTTACAGCGGTTATGTATATGAGGAATTGACTGGAAAAGAGATTGGAACCGGAAGAGCACGTTGTGAGGTAACGGATGCGGTGCTTGCCTGTGTGGATGTACTTGTAGACGGAGAATTTATGAAAGATAAGAAAAATATCAGTCTGCAGTTCCGTGGATCGGAGAATCAGCGTCTGATCGATCTGAGAAAAACCGAAGAAGCCGGTGAAATCGTATGGTGGGACGGAAAATAGAAGCTGCATATATTCCGGTTGGAAGTTAGTTGATGTCAAAACATAAAAAATAAGGGTTTTCGGGACTATGAAAAATGCCCGAAAACCCTTATTCTATGCGGATAACAGGACTTGAACCTGCACGGTCTCCCACCAGAACCTAAATCTGGCGCGTCTGCCAATTCCGCCATATCCGCAAAGTAATGAATGCGCTCTGGCGCTTCTTCCTACCATTGAACGTTAGTAGTTCAATGGTCATGAATTCCGCCATATCCGCAAAACTAAAAAATTTAGTCGTAACATAGATTATACAGAATACAAAACAAAAAATCAACCGTTAGTTTTGTTAAAATAATCATTAAAAATTGTGAAAAATTATGGTTCCGCAACTGGATGGTGATAAATTTGTTACTATTTATATATTTTACTTCTATTTTACATTGAAAATTCTTATATTTTACCTATTTTCAATAAAATCCGTTTAAGCTAAAGACAAATTTACATTTTACTGTTAAAATAGATTTATATGTAAAAATCTATTTACAATTTTTTTACGAATATTACGGAGGATAAATATATGTCTATAGTAGAAGTGTTTTCACTATTGGGTGGCGTTGGATTGTTCCTTTTTGGAATGACGATCATGTCCGCTGGTCTGAAAAATGCCTGTGGTGACAAACTCCAGACAATTTTGGAACACGCAACAAAAAACAAATTGATCGCAATTGCTGTGGGACTTGGTATGACGGTATTGGTTCAGAGTTCTTCGGCTACGGATGTTATGGTTATCGGATTTGTAAACTCAGGTCTGATGAACTTAGGACAGGCAATCGGTGTTATTATGGGTGCTAACATCGGTACAACAATCACCGCGCAGATTACAGCGTTTAATATCAGTACATTTACGCCGCTGCTTCTTTTTTCAGGCGCGATCATGTATCTGTTTATGAAAAATGATTTTGTGAAGCATGTGGGCTCTGTTATCATGGGCTTTGGTATGTTATTCCAGGGTATTACTATGATGAAAGTTGCGATTCAACCGTTATCTCAGAGTGAAGGATTTGTTTCATTCTTATCCACGCTGAACAATCCGGCACTTGCAATTTTGTTTGGTATTGCATTTACGGCATTATTGCAGAGTTCTTCTTCTTCAACCGTTATTTTTCAGGCGTTTGCCATTCAGGGACTGCTCAATTACAACGTAGCTGTTTATCTGGTAATTGGTGCGGCAATTGGTTCTGTTACACCGAACCTGCTTGCAAGTCTGACAGCAAACAGAAATGGAAAGAGAGCAGCTATTTTGAATCTTCTGTTTAACGTATTCCGAGCAGGAATTTTGGTTGCATTGATCAATATATTCCCGATTATATTAACGGGAATTCAGAGCTTGTCACCAAGTGATGTCGGTCGACAGGTGGCAAATACACATACGATTTTTGCGATTATCGCGGTTTTGGTGGAATTACCGTTTACAAACAAACTGATTTGGCTGGCAGAGAAGATTGTTCCGGTGCTTCCGGAGGAAAACCAGCAGTTAGAAGACCGCTCTTTGGTTTTTATGACACAGATGACAAAAGTGCCGGCTCCGGTTGCTTTGCGTCAGACACAGCGTGAGATTACACGTATGGGACATATCGCAGCAGATAACCTGAAACGTGCGTTGGATTGTTTCTTTCATTACAGTGTATCAAAGGCAGCTTCGGTACGTTCTCATGAAGAGAGTGTTAATATTTTGAATCATCTGATCGCAGATGCTATGGTAGAACTCAGAACACTGGATCTGTCACCGGAAAATATGCGTCGTGTGTCTATGATGACCATTGCAGTTACCGATATTGAGCGTTTATCTGATCATGCGGAAAACATTGTTGAGTATATTGAACAGATGAATGCGAAAAAAGCAGAAATGTCAGAGGCGGCCAGAAAAGAACTTCTGGATATGTCGCAGGATGCGATGGACGCTGTTTATCTGGCGTTGGATATCTTTGAAAAAGATGATTACAGCAAATTAGATCAGATTGAAATTTTGGAGCAGCATGTAGATGACCATGAAAAAGATCTCATTAATAACCACATTGAGCGTATTATGAATTCTATGTGTAATCCGCTTGGTGGAGTTATTTTCTCCGATCTGGTTACCGATCTGGAACGATGTTCTGATCATGCCATTAACCTGGCATATGCATTAAAAGAGCGTCCATCTGAATTAGATGCGCCAAAATTAGTGTAAGGTTTATGGGAAATTGTGTGGTTTAAAATATAAGTTATGAAAAGGGACTCTGCTATTTGTCTCTGCGGCTAACAATCGCACGCTGAGACAAATAGTCAGAGTCCTTTTTATGTAGGTTGTGTCGAAATCACGCTGCTCTCTCCTTCGTAGCGCTTTAATGAATTAAAAATTTGCTGCCACTGAAAAAACTAACTATTGAATTTTCGAACCAGTTTCCGTATGTCATCATTTTTCCCCATCACCAGCAAATGTTCTTCTTCTTTAAAACGATAATTCGCCGGAGGCATTGCCTGAATTCCATCCGCAGTCTGAATTGCCACAATATTCGTGTGATATTTATTGCGGATATCCATCTCAATAATGGTCTTTCCAATCCACTCCGGCAACGGAGCCAGTTCATAGATGGAAAAATCTTCGCCCAGCTCAAAATAGTCAAAAACGTTGTCGGAACTGTACTGCACGGCACATTTTTCTGCAATATCCCGATCCGGATAGATAATTTTGTCAGCACCGTTGCGCAGAAGAAATTTTGCGTGTACATCGCGGGTTGCCTTGCTGATGACATATTTTGCCCCAAGCTCTTTTAACAGACAGGTGATTTCCAGACTGCTCTGAAAATTGGTGCCGATGCAGACAAAACATTTATCAAAGTTTCCGACGCCCAGACTTTTTAACACTTCTTCTTTGGTGCAGTCACCGATTTTGGCATCTGTGACATAAGGAAGAAGCGGCTCTAACAATTCTTCGTTCTGATCAACGATCATAACTTCGTTTCCAAGTTTGGCAAGATTCCGGCACAGATGACTGCCGAAACGTCCCATTCCGATAATTAAAAATGATTTCATAATAAAATCCTTTCCGCAAAAATAAGTAAATTTGGTCTGATAAATAGTAACAAATAAGTAATGGCAAGACGTTATCATATGTAACTTGCCGTATATAGTAACAAGCTAAGAATGCCTTCAGCATTCTTGCTGCGAGATGTATGTCATGCAACGTATGACATATTTTTGTGCATCTGATAGATCTAAAAATAAATGTATGTCAGCAGATAGCAGAATTCTGTTTAACCGATGCTGATATGTTCTTTCGGCTGGGG
>URDN01000046.1 GCA_900546495.1 uncultured Lachnospiraceae bacterium | reverse complement strand
AGCAAAAGCCCGGAAAACCTTGATTTTCCGGGCTTTTTGAACCATTTTGATATAGTCTGAGCAGTCGATTATCGCTTGCATAACTCCGAACGCCTATTTTACGGCATTTTTTGACTGTTTGTCAGTTACCCGTCTTTTACGCATATTCTCTCAAACACTTTTCCATTGTTTTATTATTATTTATCTCTTATAATTTTGAATATTTTCACGTATAATACGTATTTTCTATTGACATTACGTATTATACGTGTTATTATATACTTGTAAGGAGGAAACAATACAAATGAGATTTCGAGAAATTGAAAAAATAGTCCTCAATGACGGTTGGGAACTGGTAGATGTGAGAGGTTCACATCATCAATACAAGCATCCAACCAAAACGGGAAAAGTTACAATCCCAAATCATCGGGGCGACATTCCTCAAAGGGTTGTCAACTCCATACTCAAACAGGCGGGTCTCAAATGAGACCTGCCACCCATTAAAAGAAAGGAGCGTTATCATGAATTATATTTATCCTGCTGTTTTTTATCCGGAGGACGACGGAAAATATTCTGTTATATTCCCCGACCTCAATGATTTAGCAACATACGGGGATAATCTTGCGGATGCTTTCGCAATGGCTCAAGAGGCTTGCGGTCAGTATTTGTTCACATCTTTGCGTGATGGTGAGGTTCTCCCCGCTCCAACTCCTATTGATGCAGTCGAAAAAGACGAGGACGCAGCACTTGTCAATTTGATTTGTGTCAACCTTGACGAATACGCCCGTGCATACAATGACAAGGCAGTCAAGAAAACTTTGAGCATTCCTGCGTGGCTTAATACTGCATGTGAAAATTACGGTATCAATTATTCAAAAGTTTTGCAGGATGCATTGATTGCCAAACTTCAAGCACATTCATAAATTCATTATAACACAAGGACGACATCCGGAAATGGGTGTCGTCCTCTTTTTTATGTCCTTATTTTTTATAACTGCTCGAACTGTACATGCTCGGATTCTCCGGAGAGGTAAAGGTCGCCGATTGTTCTGACCATCTTCTTTCCGTCTACAACATGAATCTCTTTCACATAATATGACTGTCCTCTGATAGCACGACCGCAGATGTTGTCATTGCCCCACGCTGCCGAACGTCTGATATTGAGTGAACCGTCGCAAATGACTGTCACCCTCATTTTTCCCTGCGGAATGATGACCTTGTCCTCCTGCTGTTCCTCTGTTGCCTTGTCCGGCTCTGTATTCGCCCCATTTTCGCCGTTTTCCTGTTCGGTTGGTGGATTTGTCGCCTTATCCTCGTTTTTCCTCCTGCTGTCGTCTACCGTCAACAACACTTGTTGTCTTGCGAATTATCTTGATTCTGCCTGTCATTCTGCTGCACCTCCGTATATTTCTTTCAATAGCATGGAGGAAACGGCAGCGGATAGCGTTTTCGTGTCGCTCCGGTACTTGTCACGGTTGTCGTACAGTTCTTTCACGGACATAAATGCAAGCAGTTTTTGACGGCTTGTGAGGTTGTTCCGGTCGAAATTCGGAATCAGTTCCGTCATTTCATCCAGTGTCGTGTCAAGCATCAATTCAAGGATTTCGATGTCGTCATCATAGTCGATGTGACAATATGTCTTGCATGTAGCAATCAGACCGCCTCTGTACTTCTCTTTTTCTTCATCCGTCATGTTCTCACCTGCTTTCAATAGCAGGACGGATTCACCGCCCTGCTGCCATATTACCCGTTGATAACTTCTGTGATCTGACCCTTGATGACTGCTCCCTTGTCAACAGGCTGCACATCGAATCGGTCACGCACCTTGATTCCGGTCATGTCCTTATCCCATAAACCCGCACCTTTGTCATTGAGGTCGATTGTGAGGACATTTCTGTCAAAGAGTGTGACTGCCTCTTTTAAGTCACCGCAGAAAATAGGATGCTTGTACCCGTCGATTGTGTGACCATCGGTGTTCATAATCTTCTCGGATGCAAGAGTTTTCTTTGATAATTTGATGATAGGATATTCACCGAAAAGCATCTTTCCCTTTGTCTGCTGTGTCGGGTCTTTCTGTAAAATATAGTTGCCGTCTTTATCCTTTAACTTGTCAAGGTAGTTGAAACCGCTCTGATTTGTGATAACAACTGCATTGTCAGCGATTGCAGGGTCTAACTGCTCGTTGAAAATGTCCTTGAGGCTGTCAAGGTTCTCGACTGTGACCTCTTTCCCTTTTGTCATCTCATTGAGTACCTTGAGAATCATTGCGTTACGGGTTGCCTTTGTTTTCTTGGCAATCCATTTGTTGATGTATGCCATGATGTTGGATGCTGTGTCCTCAAGTAACTCTGCTGTCATCTTGAGGATTCCACCCTTTTTCTTTACCTTGTACTCAATCGGTAAAAATTCCGGTTCGTCCATCTCCGGAAAATCCGCAGCCTCGTCAACATTGTCAAATGGTGTTGATTCTGCATCAACCTCAATGTTTCGTGTTCCTGTCTTAGTTGTTACGCCCTCGACATTGACATACTGTTCAAGGTTGTCGGATGAACGACGCAACTCGATAATGTCTGTTCTGATGTCCTCCGGAATTGTCACGCCGATTCCGACCTCTCCCTCACTTCCTGCGGTTGTGTCGGATGTGAGTGCATCCTTGTACACCTTGATGTCTGCCATGTTTCCCACGGTATCGCTGAACGATGTCTTTCGGCTTGCCATCGTCAGAGTGTCGGTTGCCATCCGGACACTGACGGGGCGACTGCTGCCCCGTTTCGGCTTTAATAATTCAGTTCAATCGGCTTTTTCTTTTCGTCGATGCAATCCTCATAATCGAAATCAAACCATGTGTCTAAATTCAAATCATGTCCGTCTTTTGCCAGTTTCTCAAAATCTTTTTCCTCAAGTGGCTTGATGATGTATTTTCCCGTTTTGATGTCTATGTCTACCAATTCAACATATTCGATATGGTAATAGCATCCGTTCGGTTTTTTTCTGTAACCGCTCCGGTCTCTCACTACCATTCTTTTGATGTCTTTCTTCTTTTCCGGCTGCGGGATGTTCTTGAGTATTGGTTTCATGCTTTTCACAAATTCTGTTTTTTCAAGGTTGCTGCTCATGTATAATGTTTCGATTGCTCTGTACTGTTCGTCTGTTACTTCTCTACCTGCAAGGTTTTCAAATTCGGATTTCATCATTGTTTTGTACCTCCTGTCCGTTTCGTTTGAATACATTGTAATTCCGTTTGAATACTTTGTCAACTCTTTTTTGTTGCGTTTGAAAACTTTTTTATTGATTTTTGTCTTTTTCGGTGGTATGCTTTAGAAAACAGAGGAGGTGATTCCAAATGACGCAAGGCGAACGAATCAGAGAATTGCGAAAAACTTTGAAAATGACGATGGAACAGTTCGGCGAGAAAATAGGTGTTACGAAATCCACTATCTCTAATATTGAGAACGGGAATCGGAACGCCACCGAACACATGGTCAAATCAATCTGCCGTGAATTTAATGTTGATTATATATGGTTGACTACTGGTGATGGTGAGATGTTCGTTGATACTGACGATGATTTCATCGAAAGAATTGACCGCATCATGGTAGGTGAGGACGATGCCCGCAAGAATCTTTTCAAGGCACTACTTGAGGCAAGCGACGAGGACATCGCAGCATTTCAAAGAATCATAGATTTATTTGCATCAAAAAAAGACTGACAGTCTTTCAACTGCCAGTCTCATGGGTGTATAGATACAACACGAATTTGTATATCCTCTTGAGGATGCGTTCGCTGTGTATCTTTCCGACTATTTCGACAATAGCCTCTTTGTAATTCAAGGGAGACACCACCCCCTTTCCGAATTGCATTGTATCATATATTTCCATGATTGTGGAAATATCGAGGTTGATTTCCATAATCATGGAAATCGTTCCTCCTGCTGCCGGAATCCCGCTGCATTATGGTACAATTATTTGTATTCGGATTCAAACAGGTCGGTGATGTTCACGCCTAATGCAATCGCTATCATTTCAAGTTGAAACAATGTCGGTGACACCTTACCATTTTCGATGTTGTTTATCGTAGATTTTCCGATTCCGGATTTCTTCGATAACTCCATCAATGTGAACCCTTTTGAGGTTCTCACTTCCCACACAAGGATTTTCATTCTGCTCACCTCCTCTCTTGAGGAAAGTTTACAGAATGTTGATTTTATAAAGAAACGGAGGTGTGTTCATGAAATACGGTGTCAGAAAACCAAACATCAAGAAAAGCATTAAGGCAAGAACAACAGGAAAAGTCAAACGGCAGGTCAAAAAGGCGGTCAATCCCCTTTATGGTAAAAAGGGAATGGGAATCGTCAACGACCCGAAAAAGGCAGCATACAACGCAGTGTATAACAGAACTACCGTCGGCGTGTCCGACATTGCAAAAGGATTGACGGCTGCAAACGGAAATCCTGCTGCATCCAGTTCAACAAATGCACCGCAGAAAAAGGAATACTCTGCAAATACATACAGTGTTTGCGGAATCCTCATGATTGTTCTCGGTGCTGTCCTAGCACTTTTAGGATTGATTCTATTGCTTGCTGTTCCGGTTGCCGGAATAATTGCTGTTGTGGTCGGTGTCTCATGTGTCGTCATTGGTCGCAAGTATAGAAAAGTCGCAAAAGAACGCCGTGCAAATGAATAATGCACAACAAAAAAGACGACCCACGCTGCAACGTGAATCGCCTTTGTGAAACCTCCGTCTCATGCTCCTGCAAAAAGCACCGACAGAATGTTCCTGCAAACACCATTCTATCATAAAACCGTGCTTTTTGCATTGGTTTTATTTTTTATACTCTTTTTTAGGATGGTGATTTTATGAAACTACCGAACGGATTCGGAACGGTTTACAAATTATCGGGAAATCGCCGGAATCCTTATGTCGCCAAAAAGACAAAAGGATGGGAAAACGACCCGAAAACAGGTAAATCAAAACAATTATATACGGTCGTCGGATATTACCCGACCCGCAAAGAGGCATTGACCGCACTTGCGGAGTTCAATGCAAATCCTTATGATGTGAATGCTGCAAAGGTTACATTCGAGGATGTATATGAGCGATGGTCTGATGAACATTTTCCTACTGTCAGTGATTCCAACGTCAAAGGCTACCGTGCAGCATGGGCGTTATGTGATAAACTTGCACGGATGCGTTTTGTTGATGTAAAACTCGACCACCTGCAAATGGTCGTTGATGAATCCGGCAAAAATTATCCTACACTCCGGAAATTAAAAATATTATTCGGTCTGATGTACAAATACGCTGTGATTCATGAGATTATTCCAAAAGAACGAAACCTTGTCGAATACCTCGACATTAAAAAGGCGGGCAATCCCAACGCATACAACCGTGAACCGTTCTCAAAAACAGAGGTTGCGAAATTATGGGATGTCAAGGATTCAAATATATATTATACTGTCATCCTCATGTTGATATATACCGGATGCAGAATCGGCGAACTCCTCGACCTCAAGAAAGAAAATGTGAACCTTGAGGAAAGATATTTCAAGATTGTCGCCTCGAAAACTGCTGCCGGTATCCGTACTGCTCCAATCTCCGAAAAGGTTTATCCGTTCTTTGAATACTGGTACAACCTCAATGATTGTGAATATCTCCTCTCTACTCCGGAGGGTGAACATTTCAAATACCGGAATTATTATGATTCGTACTGGTCGCCACTTATTGAGACCCTCGGAATGAAACACCGCCCTCACGATACCCGTCACACATGCATTTCCATGTTGACGGTTGCCGGAGTGTCAGACAAGGTCATCAAGAAAATTGTCGGTCATAAAGGGCAGGGTGTGACAGAGGTCGTATATACACATTTTGAAATTGAGGAACTGATTGACGCTATCAACAAAATATAGAGGTGTGCCATGAATAGAACTGAATACAAAAACAATTTCGGGCGTGAGCATTACGAACGAATCAATCTCGTTGTACCTAAAGGCATGAAAGACATCATCAAGGCTCTTGCATCCAGTAAAGGGATGTCGGTCAATGCGTACATGCAAGACCTTGTCAGAAAAGACCAATGCGGTTTATTTGATACAATGCAGATTGCAGAAAAGAACAGAGAAATGATTTCCGGAATCACTGGAAACATGCACGACGGATATGACATCATTTTCAAGGACGGTCATTCCTGCCATTGCCGGACGAAAAAGGATGTCCGGTCATGTATCATTGAATACTGCAACGAAAAGGGCGATTGATTCGTCCTTTTATTATTGCAAAATGTGTCTTACATAAGACTTTCAATGTCTTACACAAGACAATGTTTTCCGTGTTAGTTACCTGTTAGTTATTTGTTAGTTACCGTTGAAATTTCGTGTGTTTTTGTGGTGTCTAATAGATTTATCGGAATATAAAGAAATCCCCGAAAACTCAATGTTTTCGGGGAAATTTGCTCTTTTGTGATATTCGCTTGAATTATCGCTTGCTGAACTGCGGAGCGCGACGAGCTGCTTTGAGACCGTATTTTTTACGCTCTTTCATTCTCGGGTCACGTGTTAAGTATCCAGCTTTCTTCAGAACTGGTCTGTAGTCAGCGTCTACTGTAAGTAATGCACGTGCGATACCATGTCTGATAGCACCAGCCTGTCCTGTGTAACCGCCACCTTTAACGTTTACCAGTACATCGAATTTGTCAACGTTCTCTGTAGCTACTAACGGCTGACGAACGATAACTTTTAATGTCTCAAGACCAAGATACTCATCGATATCTCTTTTATTGATTGTGATTTTACCTGTACCCGGTACAAGGTAAACTCTTGCGATAGATTTTTTTCTTCTTCCTGTTCCGTAATATTTAGTATTAGCCATGATTATTTACCTCCTTCACCGATTAAAATGTCAGAACTTCTGGTTTCTGAGCTGCATGTTTGTGATCCGGTCCAGCGTATACAAATAATTTTTTATACATCTGACGTCCAAGAGGTCCTTTCGGAAGCATGCCTTTAACAGCGAACTCTACAACTCTTTCCGGATGTTTAGCCAGCATCTCTTTTAATGTAGTCTCTTTCATTCCGCCTACATAATCAGAGTGATGATAGTAAATCTTCTGATCTAATTTTCTACCTGTTACTTTAACTTTCTCTGCATTTACAACGATTACATAATCACCTGTATCGATGTGCGGTGTAAAGATAGCTTTGTTTTTACCTCTTAAAATCTTAGCGATTTCAGAAGATAAACGTCCTAATGTATATCCTGTAGCATCAACTACATACCATTTTCTTTCAACTTTGTCCGGGTTGGCCATGAATGTGTTATTCATTGATTTTTCCTCCTTGAATAAATTTGCGGCTTCCACAAATGTGAATGTCCGGACACATCTGCTTTCTGCCTGTTAATTTTGAATAATGTGTCTGCATTATCCGGGTTTTGTTTTCTCTGACTTGTGGAGAATCATCAAAAACTCTGCCCTGCTGTCGGGTCCCAACCGACTGCATATATGTGAAATGCTTTTTTGCACACAAAAAACACTCTTTGTCAGACTTGTATATTATAGTACAGTGCGCTCCCTGTGTCAACGATTTTTTCCAGAAAATTGTGCTATCCACATCACTCCACATCACTCATACTATGTATTTAACTGTCGATTGTTTTTGTATCAGAAAACATCTGAAAACGCAGGATAAGTAAGTGCCTTTTCCGTTTTCTATTCATTCCACCCACCAATATTTTTTCAGTTCACAGTTTCTGATTCCAAATTTTGCAAACTCTTCGTTTGTCATATCATGGAAATAAGATTCGATCACTCTTGAAATACCATTGTGCGCTACCAGCAGATATGTCTTTCCATCGTTTCGCTCGTTAATATCATCCAACAGATTATAAACTCTCTGACAGAGATGCAGCATCGTCTCGCCACCCTCATAACTGCAGATAAAATTTGTTTTTGCTTTCTGAAACTCCGGTGCATTTCGCGGTGAAGTGCCTTCGTATTTTCCAAAATTCTGTTCCTTCAGTCGCGGTTCTTCTGTTGCCGGAATTCCTGTAATCTCAGAAATATGTCTGGCAGTATCTGCCGCACGTATTAATGGCGAATACAAAATCTCATCAATCTGCAATCCTTCTTCCAAAATTTTCTGTCCAAGTGCAATCGCCTGCTCCTGACCATATTCCGTCAATGCAATGTCCGTGGAACCACAGATTTTATCTTCCACATTCCAGAATGTCTGTCCATGTCGCGTAAAGTATACACATTTTTTATTTTCACTCATTTTCCATACCTCGATTATTCCATCAAACTCTCCGGTGGAATCTCATATTCAATCCCAATCATCGTCAGTCCATGCGCCGGAGCCGTCGGTCCAGCTGCTTTCCGATCCTTTTTTTCTAATATCGCAGGAATATCCTCCGGTACGATTTTTCCGATTCCCACATCAAATAACGTGCCCGCAATGATGCGCACCATATTATAGAGGAAACCGCTTCCAGTAATCCGAATTGTCAACAATTCACCGTCCTGTTTTAATTCACAGGAATAAATGGTGCGTGTTGTATCTTCTACCGCGGTATTTACCGAGCAGAAACTTTTAAAATCATGTGTTCCCTCGAACTGTTTTGCTGCCGCACACATCGCCGGAATGTTCAGTTTCCGATATACAAACCATGTATCCAGGCGTCTCTGCGGCATTGGAAATTCACGGTTTAAAATACGGTATTCATATGTCTTGCGACTGTTACAGTGACGTGGATG
The DNA here is from genome assembly GCA_900546495.1 of uncultured Lachnospiraceae bacterium. Classification (GTDB taxonomy): domain Bacteria; phylum Bacillota; class Clostridia; order Lachnospirales; family Lachnospiraceae; genus Eubacterium_I. Next base: position 11,162 of record URDN01000046.1, on the reverse strand, counting down.
CCAGTCCATCGGAATTTCACTGGAATTTTGCACCACAATATCATCCGGAAGCCTCTGATTCAACGCGTAAGAAACCTTTTCCGCCGGCATCCGTGCATTCGTATCAAAGACGGCCACGTTTCCGTAAGAATGTACCCCGGAATCCGTGCGGCTCGCACCGATCACTACGATATCTTCCTTCAATAAGTTACTAAGTTCCCGATTCAGGACACCTTCTATCGTAATTCCGTTTGGCTGTACTTGCCATCCGCAATAATTGGTGCCATCATAGGCAACCACAAGTTTCACTCGTTTCACACCCAAACACCTCCTTCTTCATGTAGAAAATATGCTTTATTTCTACCTACACTTTTTATTAATATTTTTTCAAACATAAACACTTTAAAGCAACCTGCAAAAAAACTGCATAAATTCAAGCTGCCAAACATACCACATATCTCACAGACTTTCCTGTCTTTGACGCAAGAATGACATTGCCTTCCTGTAGAAGTTTGCGTCATCTCTCACCTGATACATTTTCTCACTGAATCCATACAGTTTCCTCATTATTTCAATTCAATTTTATCAATTTATTATGATCTCTTTCCAAATTTCTAGAAAAAGATCCGAATTACTATGATCAGAGCCAGATACACGGCCATCACCGCATATGCCTTATAATCCGTAGAAATATAGCGCAGCGGCTTCATCTTTGTTCTGCCCACGCTTCCATGATAACAACGTGCCTCCATGGCGGTTGCCAGATCATTGGCGCGTCGAAATGCAGATACGAAAAGCGGTACAAGAATCGGTACCATTGCCTTTGCCTTCTGAATGATATTACCCTCTTCAAAATTCGCGCCTCTTGCCATCTGCGCTTTTTTAATCTTGTCTGCTTCCTCTGCCAGAATCGGAATAAAACGCATGGCGATCGACATCATCATCGCGATTTCATGTACTGGAACTCCGATTTTTGATAATGGTTTCAGGCCTTCTTCCAGACCATCTGTCAGCTTGTTTGGTGTCGTTGTCAGCGTCATTACAGAAGTACCTACCACCAGATAGATCAGTCGAATGGTAAAATACACCGTATTGCTGACACCTTGATCTGTGATATGGATAAATTTCCATGCAAAATAAGTATTGTCTCCCTGTGTAAAAAACAGGTTACATACTGCCGTAATAACAACAAGCACCCAGATTGCCCGTACACCTTTCAGCATAAATGAAAACGGAACCCTTGACTGTTTTATAATTACCAGTAAAAACAGAGTGACTACAACAAATCCCACAAAATCGCGAAACAGAAACAACGACACGATATACATCAATGTTGCCAGCAGTTTCACACGGGGATCCAGTCTGTGTATGATCGACTCGGTCGGATAATATTGCCCAAGTGTAATATCCTTTAACATAACTTCATAATCTCTTTCTTAGCTTCCTCTATCGTGGTTACAGAAGTATTGACATCCATGCCTGCTTTTTTCAGGTCTTTCATCAGATACGTAACCTGTGGCACTGCCAGCGATACCTGTTCCAGTTCTTCCACATGAGAAAAAACTTCCGCCGGTGTTCCGTCCAGCATCAGACTTCCATGATTCAACACGATAATACGCTCTACATAGTTGGCAACATCTTCCATACTGTGAGACACTAAAAGTACCGTCATTTTCATATTTTCATGTAATTCACGGATCAGGTCAAATAATTCATCCCGTCCCTTCGGATCAAGACCTGCTGTTGGCTCATCCAAAATCAGTACTTTCGGGTTCATAGCAATAACTCCGGCAATGGCCGCACGGCGCTTCTGTCCACCAGATAATTCAAAAGGCGACATTTCCCAGTATTTTTCCGGAAGCTTTACCCGGATCAGCGCTTCTTTCGCTTTTTCTAATGCCTCGTTCTCAGAAAAGCCCTGGTTTTGTGGACCATAAGCGGCATCCTTTAATACGGTTGTCTCAAAAAGCTGATATTCCGGATACTGAAACACCAGCCCCACCTTTCCTCTCAGGGAACGCAGGGAATATCCCGGTGCATAAATATCCGCGCTGTTATAATAAATATGTCCTTCATCTGCCTTGATCAGTCCATCCAATAACTGAATCAATGTAGATTTTCCGGAACCGGTATGACCGATGATGCCAACAAACTGTCCTTCTTCGATTTCCAGATTCAGATTTTTCAATGCATGTATCTCATATGCACTGCCCGGTGCATAGGTATAACTCAGGTTTTCGATTTTAATTGACATATTGCCTCCACCAGTTCCTGTCTGCTTAAAATTCCATCCGGGATTGACAGACCTTCCTTTTTCAGTTCCCATGCAAGTCGGGTGATCTGTGGTACATCTAAGCCATAGCTTAACAAAGTCTCTACCTGTGAAAAAATTTCACGGGGTGTTCCCTGCATCACTACACGACCGTCATCCATGACAAACACATAGTCTGCATCAATGACTTCTTCCATATAATGTGTAATCAGAATCACTGTTACATCTTTTTGCCGATTGAGACGGTGTACCGTATTTAAGACTTCTTTTCGGCCATTCGGATCCAACATGGCTGTCGGCTCATCCATAATGATGCATTTTGGTTCCATTGCCACAACACCGGCAATGGCAACTCGCTGCTTCTGACCACCGGATAAACGGTTCGGAGAATGATACCGGTATGCTGTCATGCCAACTGCCTCCAGACTGTGTCCGACACGCTCCCAGATTTCTTCTGTGGGCACACCGATATTTTCCGGTCCAAACGCCACATCTTCTTCTACCACACCTGCAACAATCTGGTTATCCGGATTCTGAAAGATCATGCCGGCTTCTTTTCGGATATCTAAAATATTTTCATCCTTCGCAGTATCTTTTCCGTCCACCCAGACAGTTCCTTCACTTGGTATCAGCAATGCATTCAAATGTTTTGCAAAAGTAGATTTACCGGAACCGTTATGTCCCAGCACGGCAATAAACTGTCCTTCTTCCACTTCAATATTGACATCGTCCAGCGCCAGCGTCACATCCTGCACTTCGCCCTGTTCATCCCGGCGCACAAATTTATGTTTTAATTTTTCAGCCTTAATAAATGCCATGTGTAAGAATCCTCTTTATCGTATCAATACTATTTTCTGTGTTCATATTCAAGAATATTTTTTTTCACTAAAAAACCTATCCTTTTTTATCCGCAGTAATAGCCCCGTTACGATTTTACTCAATATAATCATCAAATTTGGTCAGATGTCCCATCAGCTGCATCTGAGAAAAATTGTTTTGGCGCAGTGCCTCGTACAGCACAACCGCCACAGAATTGGACAAGTTCAGGGAACGGATTTCACTTAACATCGGAATCCGTACACATCTGTCCTTGTTATGTGCAAGAATTTCTTCCGGAATTCCGGCACTTTCTTTTCCGAACATAATATAGCAGTCTTCTTCGTAGGACACTTCTGTATACACATTCTGTCCTTTTGTGGTTGCCATATAAATCTTCGCTCCCGGATTTTTCTCCAGAAACTCCTGATAATTTACATAAGTTGTCACATCCAGATCTTTCCAGTAATCCATACCTGCCCGCTTGATCTGTTTTTCATTCAGACGGAATCCAAGGGGCTCAATCAGATGCAGGCGGGTACCTGTTGCTACACAGGTACGCCCGATATTTCCGGTATTTGCCGGGATCTCCGGCTCATACAGAACAATGTTCAATTTTGCCATAATCTATGCTTCCTTTTTCTCCGCACGAAGTTTCTGCACAAAGTGCTCCATACGGTCTAACGCTTCTTTTAATGCTTCCAGTGAATATGCATAGGAAATTCGTAAAAAACCTTCGCCACAGGCACCAAATGCGGTTCCCGGAACAACTGCCACTTTCTCTTCCTGCAGGAATCTGGTTGCAAATTCATCGGAAGTCATACCAAATTCTTTGATACATGGGAATGCATAAAATGCGCCAAATGGCTCAAAGCACTCCAGTCCCATCTCTTTGAAACGATGCATGAGATAGCGACGACGTCCATTATACTCGTCACGCATATGTACCACGTCTTCATCACCGTTTTTCAGTGCAGAAACACCTGCATACTGACTGGTTGTTGGTGCACACATGATGGCAAACTGATGAATTTTCAGCATCTGCTGTAAGATCACCTCTGGCCCGCATGCATATCCGATACGCCATCCTGTCATTGCGTGGGATTTCGACAGACCGTTAATATAAATGGTACGGTCTCTCATTCCCGGTAAAGAAGCGATGGACACATGTCCGTCGTCGGTATAAGTCAGCTCAGAGTAAATCTCATCTGTAATAACATAGAGATCATTTGCAACAATAAGATCAACCAGCGCTTCCAGATCACTTTTCTCCATAACTGCACCTGTCGGATTGTTCGGGAACGGTAATACCAGAATCTTTGTCTTTGGTGTAATCGCTGCTTCCAGTTCCTCTCTTGTCAGACGGAACTGATTTTCTGCTTTCAGTTCAATGATAACCGGCTCACCACCTGCCAGTTTTGCACATGGCAGATAAGATACATAACTCGGCTGCGGGATCAGTACTTCGTCACCCGGATCCAGCATGGCACGCATGGCGATGTCAATGGCTTCACTTCCGCCGACGGTAACCATGATTTCATGATTATAATCATATTCCAGACCGTATTTCCGCTCCAGGAAATTAGCAATCTCAACTTTTAATTCTTTTAAACCGGCATTTGATGTGTAGAAAGTTCTTCCTTTTTCCAGAGAATAGATACCCTCATCACGGATATGCCATGGTGTGTCAAAATCCGGCTCACCAACACCAAGAGAAATGGCATCCTTCATTTCACTCACAATGTCAAAAAACTTACGGATACCGGATGGTTCAATTTCTGTAATTACTTTTGATAATGGGTTTCTCATGGTGTCATCAGCATCCTTTCATCTTTTTCTTTTTCTGCCATAATGGTTCCGTGATCTTTGTACTTCTTCAGAATGAAGTTTGTCTTTGTACTCAGTACGGACTCCAGCGGTGAAAGTTTGTCTGATACGAACTGTGCTGCTTCACGCAGGGTACGTCCCTCAATGGTTACAAGCAGGTCGTAACTTCCGGAAATCAGGTAAACTGCATTTACTTCCGGATAGTTGTAAATACGCTCTGCAATCTTGTCAAATCCCTGTCCCCTCTGCGGGGTAACGCTTACCTCGATCAGGGCGGTTACTTTTTCAATATCTGTCTTATCCCAGTTGATCAGTGTATGATATCCACAGATAATATGATCTGCTTCCATAGCAGCAAGTTCATTTGCCACACTGATTTCATCTTCCCCAAGAATAATCGCCAATTCTTTAATATCAATGCGGCTATTCTTCTCTATAAATGTCAAAATCTTTTCACGCATGTTCGTTTCCTCCCTTACAACTCTAATCACAAAATTTTTTCTGTAATCATTCAGAGATGTGCAAACTCATCTCTCTAATATAATTGATTTCTAAAATCAAGTGAATATTCTCAATCCGCTTACACTACTTAGTCATAACCAATAAGTGCCGCGCAACTTATTTGGTTAAATATGCAGGTCACTTACCTGCTGTCCCGCTCGCGGTGGCTCCAGAAATCTGCGTTCTTCCTCATTGATCAGGACTCTGTCATTTCCGGTTGTTGCTTTTCCAACAACGATTGCCGGAATCCCCTCTTTCGCCAGATCTATAACCAATCGGTTGCCATCCTCCGCTGCCATCAGCAGACTTCCTCCGGAAGCAAGCTGATATGGATTAATGTCAAAAAATTCACAGATTTCTACAGTCTCCTGTCGAATCGGTATTTTTTTCAATGTTATGTCAAGTCCGACGCCAGAGGCTTCTGCCAGCTCCCACAGTGCACCCAAAATGCCTCCTGCAGTTACATCATGCATCGCTCTCACGCCAGACTTCATGGCGGTAGCGGCCTCCGGGATAACGGAAAAATACTGTTCAAACGCTTCCGCTTCATCAATCAGATGCGTCGGATATCTGGAAAGCAACACCTCCCTGCGTGCATGCGCCAGCTTTGCAGTTCCTTCCAGACCAATCCATTTTGTGATCACAATATCATCTCCCGGCTTCGCTCCGGAAGTAGACAGTATCTGTCCTTTTTTTGCTTTTCCAACTGCAGTCACAGAAATGATCGGGCGGTTTACCGCATCCGTAATCTCTGTATGTCCGCCAAGGATCTGCACCTGTAATGGCTCACACTCCAGTGCGATTGTTTTTACCATCTCGCGGATCTGTGATTCTTCAATATTCTGTGGAAGCATGGCAGTCAGCATCAAACCGATTGGCTCTGCGCCACTGGTTGCCAAATCATTCAGATTCGCATGTACCGCATATCTGCCATCCAGTGAATTTTCCCAAATGACCGGATCTGTGGAAAGAACCACCACTTCATCTTCCTTCAGAGTGAAAGCAGCGCAATCTTCCCCTACACCAGCAGAAAGCAATACATCTTTTCGCTTTGTATGCAATTGTTTGAATACCGAACGTTTCAGTACGTTTTCCGGTAATTTTCCCTGTTTCATCTCTGTTTCTGATCCTTCCCGTTTTTTTCAAGAATGTACCTTTTTTATTTTATGTATCTCTATTTCTTTTACACAATTTGTAAAGCGGACATTCGCAATCCGCTTTCGCTACTTGCTCATGAACACAGAGGCTGTCACATCTGACAGCCTCATCATTTTATCTTCTATTGTGCTGTCGTTCCCTGGTTTGCAGACTGGTTATCTGCCGGCGGTGTCTGTTGGGCAGAATTATCGGTCTGTCCATTCTGATTCGTTCCATCTGCCGGCTGTGTCTGGCCTGCATTCGGATCCTGCGTTGGATCTGTTGTCTGCTCCGGCTGCTGCACCGCATTCTTCCACTGTGCTGCTGCCGCGCGAATCGTACCCTCATCCTGTGTGGCAATGGCCGCTTTCATCGCAGATACTGCCTCCGGATTTTCCGAAGATACTCCTACCGCATAAATTGTCGGGGATGCTTTATAAGTCGTTTTGTTAAATACTTCACGGCTCTCCTCTACACCATCTACCGTAACAACCTTCCATAAACGGGCAGATTTTCCTACATGAGAGCTCTGAGTCTTACTGATCGTACCCACTGCATCCGAAGATTCCTGAAACTTCACCCCCGGATCTGTGGTACTGAGCGTCTCACTGACAAAAGAAATGCTTCGGTTTGCCGGACGTGTCTCCTGTCCGTAAATGGTAAAGGAGATTGTAGTACCGTTTGCATAACTTTCTATATAAATTGGTGCATCTGTACTGTTTTTAAACTTAAAATCTTTATATTCTCCGGCAATCGCTGCATCTGCAGACGGATCTACATAATTAACGATCATAGAATGACCGGAACGCTCTGTTACTTCCAGTTCCGCGCGGATAACTGCATTATATAACGTCGTGGAAACCTGACATATTCCGCCACCGTAAGCGTCTACCGTTGTACCATTTTCATAAGCTCCGGCAAGTTTGTAGCCATTATCCGCATTAAACGGTGCTACCGTCTGATATACCGAAAATTCCTCTCCCGGATAGATTACACTTCCATTGATTTTTTTAGAACCATTTGCAATATTTGCTTTTCTTCCGGAGGCAGATGACGCATATTTTGTAGAAAATGTTCCAAGAACATCTTTTACTTTCTGAAGTTCTTCTTCAGATCCTTTTGGTTTGCTGACTTCTGCTGCCAGTTCAATAGTGCTGTCTGCTTTCCATCCTGCCTGAAAACTTTCATCAATGGTATCCACGGATTTTGCCACATCTACCACGATGCCATTCTGACCTTCGATAATTTTAAACTCACCGTTTTCTCTGGTCAGACCGTAATCTACTGCCTCACGGTTCAGCTCACTTTCATGTTCCTCCAGATACGCCGTTGTCTTTTCCTGATCGACAACCAGCGGCATCGGAAACACTTTATCTTCATTTTCCAGATCTTTTTTTGCTTTGTAACGTGCGATCAGATTACCGCTTTTGCCATAAGCCACCGCATTCTGTACGCTCTCGGTGTCCTGCCAACTCAATCCCAGATCTGCGGCTGTCGCTTCTACAGACACATCATTAATCGTCAATGTAATCTTCTCATCTGCCAGATCGTCGACATATTTTTCCACAGCTGCTGTCGCTTCATCATCCGTCATGCCACCGACTGCCACATCTCCGATATAAATACGGTCTGCAATTACTGAATCTTCACTTTTCTTTGCAAGTGCACTCTGATGTCCGATACCTGCTGCCAGTACAGCAACTCCAAGGATCGGTAACACCCTGATCCATTTTTTCATATATGTTCACCTTTCTGTTTTCTGTACTATATTAACAGTGCAGATAATATTCCGGTCACTACCATTGCAACTAACACGATCAATACCACAATAGATGCCAGTATTCTTTTTTTCTTTGACTTCTTATACATTGTCTGAAACCTCCTGCTTCGGAATCCGTCCATACTTCGCATAAATTTTGTCAATCATACGCGAAGCCTCACTTTTTGTCAAGCTGTCAATTTCGATATCAGACTCTATTTTATGATAAATCATCAAATGATTCAAGTCTCTTTTTTGCGCCGGTGTCAGTGGACCCTGCTTCTTCACTTTGTAATTCAACGGTTTTGGCACAAAAAGTCCCGGTTCTGTCTCCTGATACACTTTCTCCAGAAGTAAAAACAACTCTGCCGTTGCTCTCGCATCATCCACAGCACGGTGTGCATGATCCCTATGGATCTGAAAATAATTGCACAACACTTCCAGAGACTTCTTCCCCGGTTCTTTCAAAACTTTCCGGGCAATCTTTAAGGTATCAATGGCTTCCCGCTCCCAGGAAATCCCCTGATTCACCGCACATTGTTTCAAAAATCCATAATCAAAGATCACATTGTGTCCCAGCAACGGCGCATCTCCTGCAAACTCCAGAAATTTCTGCAGTGCCTCTTCCGCCTCTGGCGCATCACCCACCATCTCCGATGTAATTCCGGTCAGCTCCGTAATCCGGTCATCAATCTTCCGATGCGGATTTACAAAAGTCTGAAAAGTATCCAGAATCTGTCCCTGACTTAGACGCACTGCACCGATTTCCAGGATTCGGTCTGTTTTTACCTGTAATCCGGTCATTTCCAGATCAACTGCGATCAGTTCCGTGATTGGTTTCATGCCGTTTCTCCTTCCATCTGCGCCTCTGTGATCACCATAATGGCCGCCTCATTTGTCAGCGAATCTCTGGTCTCATAATCAAACAGAAACCACAACGGTTCTCCCCCCTGACGATACTGTCCTTCTTCATCAATCCAGTAAAAACGTTCCAAATGGCAGTATTTTTTCTCCATACCATGGGCACGCAGATATCGCGATGTCTTTTTCTTCTCCAATGAAAGGTCCCGCGCCCATACTGGCCGGCTTTTTGATTTTTCAATCTTATACAAGTCAAACATCAGTGCTTCCTGATAAACATCTTTTCGCTCCGGATCCACAGCTGCCGCAAAATCCAGCACAATTTCCGTCCGATGGACACGATTGTGATTACAATCCAGATATCCGTTGCTTCTATAGTAATGTCCCATATCCAAAAACAGCTGAAAAACACTGTCATACTTCTGCTCCAAAACTGCCAGGTACGTCAGGAACTGCCCACTGTTATAATGAAGTTCCAGCATCTCCTCCACCAGACGAATTTCCAGCATTTCATCATAAGAAACCCATTTACTTGACATTACCTCATATGGCGGCCGGCTACGGTACACAAGTCCATACTCCTGTGCATGTTCATACATATAAGATCCCTTTAACACTTTCAAAAATCCAAGTTGAAGCTGCTGCGGATGCAATGCATAAATGTCATTAAAAGACTGTTGGAATCTCTGATAATCCTCAAACGGCAGTCCCGCGATCAAATCCAGATGCTGATGAATATTTTTGCCGGCTTTTACCCGATTCACTGCACGATATACCTCCTCCAGACGCATGGTACGATGAATCTCACGGATCGTATCCCCATTTGTGGACTGCACCCCGATCTCAAGCTGGATCAGTCCCGGGCGCATATCAGAGATCAGCTCCAATTCGTCTTCCCTAAGCAGATCCGCGGAAATTTCAAAATGAAAATTCGTAATGCCGTTATCATGTTCCTTGATGTACTTCCAGATTCCCATGGCATGCTCATGTTGACAGTTAAAGGTACGATCTACAAATTTCACCTGCGGTACTTTTGCATCAATAAAAAACTGCAGTTCCTTGTATACCAGCGGCAAACTACGAAAACGCAGTTTTTTGTCCACGGAAGACAGACAGTAACTACAGGAAAACGGACATCCACGGCTGGATTCATAATAAATGATCCGGTGTTCAAAATCTTTCAGATTCGCGTAGCAAAACGGAAGTTCATCCATCGGAAGCAGACTGCGCAGCGGCTGAATTGCCACTATTCCATCTGATCTGCGATAAGAAATGCCATCAATTTTCTCCAGCATTTTCTCCTTTATCTCAGATAAATCACCAGTCCGTTTTTCATTTTCAGCATGTGCACGAACCAGTTCTGTCTGTACTTCTTCCCTGTTCTTCGTTGTAAATTGTGTATCCTGTTCACACTGTTCAAAATAATCGCACAATTCCGTCAGTGTCCGTTCACCCTCGCCCATCATAATTCCGGTGACGGCAGGATTTTCCCTCAAAAATCGTTCTGTCTCAAAAGATACTTCCGGACCGCCTACCCAGATTGGCACTTCCGGGCGCAGTTTATGAAATTCTGACACCAGTTCCTTTACATACTCAATATTCCAGATATAACAGGAAAAAAGCAGCACATCCGGCTTCTGGCGATATATTTTTTCCAGAATATCCTCCAATTGATTGTTGATCGTATACTCTGCCCGCTCAATTTTATGTCCGTGCGCCGCCGCATATGCCTGCAGCGAATACACTGCCAGATTTGAATGAATATATTTTGCATTGATTGCTGTCAGTAAAATTTTCATCTGAAATGCTCCATCTCTCTTTTCTCTATCTTGTATCCGTCATTACTTTTTCTTATCATTTTCACATCTTAAGTATTTCATACGATACCACAAACCAGAAAAAAAGGGAAGAAAAAATGCAGCTACAAAACCTCATTCCAAAGGTCTTATAACTGCATTCATGTAAAGCGGACATTCGCAATCCGCTTTCGCTACTTGCTCATGAACGCAG
>URDN01000045.1 GCA_900546495.1 uncultured Lachnospiraceae bacterium | reverse complement strand
CAGTGGTCACAGAAAATTTTTCATATCCTCGTTGGAGTTAGTTTTTATTTGTTCCTTAAACGACAAACAAGAATTTATTCATAAATCCGTTCCGGATGTGAATACACATTAAATGTCTTATCCCTGGCAAAACCAATCAGCGTAATCCCAAGCTGCTGTGCCAGACGACAGGAATAATTCGTCGGTGCCGACTTTGCGATCAGAATGGAACAACCCATGGCTCCTACTTTTTGCAGGATTTCCACCGGAACACGACCAGAGAAGATTAAAATTCCATCTTTCATCGGAATCTTTCGAAGCAGACAGTCACCAACGACTTTATCTACGGCCACATGGTGGCTAACGTCTTCCTTGTAAGACAGAAATACTCCATGATGTGCGAACGCCGCACAATGTACGCCACCGGTTCGATGAAACAGTGCAGAGCGTTCTTCTAATCCTCTGGAAAAAGCAAGCACTTCACGAACGGAAAGTCTCACATCATCCCGTTTTGGCACAATGCCCTGTTCATTCAGCAGCACTTCATCTTCCAGCAAAAGGTTTTCCATATCGGTCTCATGGGTGAGATACTCACGGATCGTAATATTTACCATTCCATGTTCCTCATCCACGTCGATTGCCCGGACATCTCCTGCACTGGAAATATAACCGCGCAGGTACAGATAACCAAGGAATGCCTCCTTTTTATCCCATGGGGAACAGATCATTTCACCTGCTCCCCTACCATTCACATATAACTGATAACTTACTTCTACTACCAGATTTTTTTTGTCGGATACTAGCGCACTTCCATTGTAAGTGACTACATCACGGGTTACAAAATATTCATCTCTGATATGTTCTGCCATAAGATCCTTCCTTAATTTAATAATCACCTATTCAGCTTTCACAATTCTTCCGAAAATAATCATTACGAAAAATACTGTCTGTTATGCGCGCTCAATCTTAACTGCACAAACCTTGTACTCCGGTGTACTGGAGATAGAATCCAGTGCATCTGATGTTAACCAGTTTGCACCGCCATCCAGGAAGTGGAACGGCATCCAGCACTCGCCCGGATTTGTCTTTCCGGATACGTTTGCTGTCGTCTCGATACTTCCACGACGGGAAGATACTCTTACTCTGTCACCGTCTTTGAAACCGATACGCTCAGCATCTTCTGTATTTACCTCGATAAAGGAATGTCCGGAAATCCGGTTCAATCCTTCTGTCTTGTCAGTCATTGCACACGCATTATAGTGATACAGAACACGACCTGTCATCATCTTCATCGGATACTCTTCATCTGGAAGTTCCATAGACGGAATGTACTCAATCGGATTGCAGAAACCAAGCCCTCTGGAGAACTCACCGACATGCATGATTGGTGTACCCGGATGATCTTTGGAAGTACATGGCCACTGAAGACCTCTTCCTGCTACTTCTTCGCTGTCCAGACGCTCATGGCTGATACCTGCGAAGGAAGGTGTGACAGAAGCTACCTCATCCATAACCTGTGCAGAGGTCAGATGTGGCTGCGGATATCCCATACGGTTCATGATCTCTGTAAAGATCCAGATATCTTCTTTTGTCTCGCCTTCAATCTCAACCGCTTTACGGATACGCTGTACACGACGCTCTGTATTGGAGAAGGTTCCTTCTTTCTCTGCATAGGAACGTCCCGGAAGGACAACATCTGCCATTTTTGCAGTTTCTGTCAGGAATAACTCATCCATAACAAGGAAATCCAGATTCTTTAATGCTTTGATAACATGTGCAGTATCCGGATCGGTACGAACCGGATCCTCGCCGAAGATGAACAGACCGCGGATTTCTTTGGTCAGCATTTTGCCGAAGCACTCGGTTGCCTTTGTTCCCTCTTTCGGGTTCAGTTTTGTGCCCCATGCTTTTTCGAATTTCTCCAGGACACCCGGTGCGCTCAGTTTCTGGTAGCCCGGGAACTGATCCGGAGAAGCACCCATATCGCAGGCACCCTGTACATTGTTCTGACCACGAATCGGGTTGACACCACAACCAGGACGACCAAAGTTTCCTGTGATCATTGCCAGATTGGACAGAGACATAACGCCCTCTGTACCTGTATGATGCTCAGTAACACCCAGACAGTAAATGATTGCCGCATTTTTTGCTGTCGCATACATTCTGGCTGCCTCGATCAGTTTGTCTACGTCAACGTGACAGATCTCAGCCACTTTTTCTGCCGGATATTTATCAACAACTTTCTTCATTTCCTCGAAGTTCTCGGTACGCTCCTCGATGAATTTGCGATCCTCAAGACCTTCGGAAAGGATAATATTCATCATACCGTTTGCAAACGCTACGTTTGTACCCGGTGTCAGTTTCAGATGTACATCGGCTCGGTGTGCCAGATCGATATCACGTGGATCTACAACGATCAGTTTCGTACCTTTATGTACGGCACGACGGATCTGCATACCAAGTACCGGATGTGCATGCTCCGGGTTGGAACCAACAAGCATGATCAGATCTGAATCCTGTGTAATATCCGCAATCGTATTTGTCATAGCTCCGGAACCAAGTGTGGTTGCCAGTCCGGCTACGGTCGGTGCATGGCAGACACGGGCACAGTTATCTGTGTTATTGGTATGGAACGCAGTTCTTACCATTTTCTGGAGCATATAGATATCTTCGTTTGCGGAACGTGCACAGGCAAATCCTGCCAGGCAGTCTCCACCGTAAGTATCTCTTAACTCTGTAAATTTCTTTGCTACATAATCCAGTGCTTCGTCCCAGGTAGCCTGCTCGAATTCACCGGTCTCTTTATTTTTGATCAGCGGATGACGTACTCTGTCCGGATGATCTACGAAATCAAATGAACCGCTACGGCCTTTGACACATACCATGTTGTGGTTTGACGGACCATCTGCACCCTCAACGTCTACAATTTTGTTGTCTTTGACGATCAGATCATACTGACATCCGGTTGCACAGTGTGGACATGTAGTACGCACACGTTTTACTTCCCACGGACGATAATTTTTTCTTCTCTTGATGGTCAGGGCACCAGTCGGACAAGCCTGTGCACAGTTACCACAGGACTCGCAACGTGTCTCTTCCCAATCCTCACCAAACGGTGCATCGATAATGGTAAATTTACCGGTTCTGCGCAGTTTAATTGCTCTTCTTCCGGTTGCAACTCTACAGGTCTGTACACAACGCTGACAGTAGATACATTTTGACTGATCGTAGGACAGGAACGGATGTGCATCCTTTTTCGGAATCTCACATTCTAACAGTCCTCTGGAACCGAAATACGGGGTTGTATCAATTCCATATATATTACAATATTTCTGAAGTTCGCAGTCACCATTTTTCTCGCAGTTAAAGCAATCAATATTGTGATTGGAAAGTAACAGTTTTAAAACTGTCTTTCTTGCCTCGATTACACGCTCGCTGGCTGTCTGCACAACCATGCCTTCTTTTGCTTTTGTGTTGCAGGCTGTGGCAAGTTCGTTCATTCCTTCTACTTCTACTACACACAGGCGGCAGGATCCGATGTCACTGATACCCTCTAAGTAGCAGAGTGTAGGGATTTCAATACCGACAGTTTTTGCTGCCTGAAGGATTGACATGCCCTCTGCTGCTTCCACGTTTCTTCCATCTATGGTTAAACGCATCTGTTATTACCTCCATATATAAACTCTGTTATTTTCAAATTTTAGCGGTCAATCGCATCCTGAAGCTTACCGCATCCGAATACATCACATCTTAAGCATCTGCCGGACTCCTGCATTGCTTCTTCATGAGTCATCGGGCACTCTACATGTTCAAAATCATGTTTTCTCTCGTAAGCCGGACGCTCTCCAATGTTGACACGACCGGTCGGAACACGGTTATTCTCTCTTGCTTCCGGTGCTTCCACACCACAGTTTAAGGAATGGTGGTAACCAAGATATTCATCGATATTATGTGCTGCTACTTTTCCGGCTGCAATCGCTTTAATTGCTGTGGACGGACCAGTCGCACAGTCACCACCGACAAACACGCCCGGCATACCCTCTACAGCAGTATCCAGACCAGCTTGGAATACATGCCATTCTGCCGGCATACCAAACTCTTCAAACGGCTCGCTGACGATATCCTGACCAACTGCGATCAGAACTACATCACATGGAACGCGCAGCGGCTCTTTGGATGCCGAATCTACCGGTGACGGTCTGCCGCCACGGTATGCCCCGATCATCTGTGGCTGTACCCAAAGTGCACAGCAATCGCCGTTTTCATCCTTCTCAATGCTCTTTGGAGCCTGAAGAAGCATCAGCTCAATACCTTCCATAACAGCGGATTCAATCTCTGTATCCAGCGCTGTCATATCTTCCTGACGTCTTCTGTATACGATTCGGACATCTTTTGCGCCACAGCGAAGTGCGCTTCGTGCAGCATCCATAGCAACGTTTCCACCACCGATAACAGCAACGGTCTTGCCTGTATAATCCGGATGTATGCCATGTCCGATGCCATCCAGCATTTCTACTGCGGAAAATACGTTGTTTGCATCAATGCCGTCCAGACGGAGCTTTTTACCCTTCTGTGCACCGATAGCAACAAACATTGCATCGTGACTGTTTCTTACTTCCTCAATTGGAATATCTACGCCTACATTTGTATTATATTTTACTTCAATATTACCTGTGGAAAGGATTGCATTCATATCCTCATCCATACGTTCTTTCGGAAAACGGTAGTTCGGGATTCCGTACATTAACATACCGCCCAGATGCTCTTTTTCTTCATAAACGGTTACTTTATGTCCCATCAGAGACAGGAAGTATGCAGCCGTCATTCCGGCAGGACCTCCACCGATGATCGCTACTTTTTTGCCCGTAGATACATTTGCCTTCGGAACGGCTACCTGATCTGCTGCAATCTGATCTACCGCGTATTTTTTGATACCACGGATATTGACAGAATCATCGATCAGATTTCGACGGCAACGCTCCTCACATGGATGCTCACAGATCATGGCACATGCAGTTGGCAGCGGGTTGTCGCGACGGATCAGATTGATTGCATCTGCGTAATTTCCCTCATGAACGTGTGCAATGTAACCCGGAATATCAACATGTGCAGGACAGAGTGTCACACATGGGATCTTCTGACCTACATTGGCAGGACATTCCCATTTCTGTACATGGCTCTCATATTCGTCTGCGAATGTTTCAAGTCCTTCCAGAACCTCGATAGCGGACTGATAACCGATGGCACAGTCTGCAGTATCACGGATCATGATGGCAATCTCTCTCATCTCGTCCACCATTTCCATTGTGCCGACACCATTCAAAATTTTGCTTAACAGGTCTGCAAGCTGTGGCAGTCCGTCACGACATGGTACGCACTTTCCACAAGTCTGATTCATGGAAGCATGCAGCAGTGATAACTGTACCGTCAGTGGACATGTTCCAGGCGGGTAGACATCTACTTTTCTGGAAAATTTCTCCAACATATGCCCGATGGTAACATCCTGGCTGTGCTTTCCGGCAAGATAAATCTTACTCATTTTTTTATATCCCTCCTAACCAGTATCCTGTCAGAATACTGTAATGATACTATTATAATGGTAAAAAAGCGCTTCCGGTGTATACCAAAAGCACTTTTTCGATGTTTCATTTGTGCATCTCATACATTACTGAAAAAATTTTATCTTTATGTTTATGCAGCTTTTTTTGCTTTGCGCAGGTAAATAAACCAGTATGCACATCCAACGCAAATTGCTCCACCCACAATGTTTCCAAGTGTAACCGGAAGCAGGTTTTTGCCGAAGAAGTTGCCCCAGGTCAGATTCGTCAGATCTACTCCTGCATCTGTTGCAGCCTGTACATAAGTCGCATTTGTTTTCGCAAAAAGACCGGAACTGATATAGTACATATTTGCAATACTATGTTCAAATCCACACAGCACGAACATCATGATCGGGAAAAACAGACCAATGATCTTGCTGACTACTTCTTTCGCAGCAAAGGAAATCCATACTGCGATACAGACTAAGAAATTACAAAGAATACCTTTGATAAATGCATCGCTAAACGGCATGGAACATTTGCTTGCTGCAGTAGATAATACGGATACTGCCATTCCATTATTAAACAGCGACGGCTGATGACTGAAAGCAACGCCTGCGCCTACCAACAGACCACCAATCAGGTTGCCGATGTAAACAACTACCCAGTTTTTTAACATACCGCCCACAGTGATTTCTTTTTCCAGAAGCGGGATTGTCAACAGACAGTTTCCGGTAAACAGCTCACTTCCCGCGATCAGCACCATAGTCAGACCACCCGGGAATACACAGGCACCGATAAATTTTCCAAGTGACGGTTCTGTAATGGATACTGCAACGGTAGTCGCACCCACACCGCCAAATCCAATAAAGGCTCCTGCCAGGATCGCAAGAATGATCATTTTCGGAATCGGTGTGTTTACTTTGCTTTTTCCAGTTGCAATGTAATTTTTGGCTACTTCAGCCGGTGTAAAAAAGTTCATGATTATACCTCCCATTTATACTCCTTATACTTTTGTATCTATATTAATACAATATACCGCATCTTTGTATGTTAAAAAATACAAAAATACACTTTAAAAATATGCTATTCACACATTTGTACATCGTGCTATAATAAATGCAAATATGTCATACCACATGTAGGATTGACTAACCTAAAATGATTACGGAATATCATAAACTGCTTTTGTTCATGATGCAATGAGCGCAAAAGCGTCAGGGGAAGCTTGTTCACTCTTGAAAAACGGCAAAATTATGATGTAATCACCAAATAATGGGAGTAGATAATTTGTACAAAGGAGATTTACCATGCTGATACCATTGAACGTACTTTTATATCAGCTTTCTGCAAACAGCATTTACGAATCACAAAATATAGATCTCACCGGAAACTTTGACAACGTGCAGCTTTTTGATCAGGAGCAGCTTAACGCCGAATTCGGAGATGAGCTCTATCTGGTTTCCGATCAGGTGCTCTTGAATACATTAAGCAGAACGCCAGAGAATCAGTTTCCTTCCAGATGTGTATTTTTGTGCGTCTGCCAGGATGAAAAACTTCATACCAGTGATTTCCATCCGGATCTGTCCATGGTGCTACTCTACACAGATGAATCTTTTCCGTTAGTGTTCAACCGCATCCTGAAGATTTTTCACGATTTTGATATCTGGGATAAGAACTTTCATCTGATGCTGATCCAGCAGAAATCTCTGCAGGATTTATTAAACCTGTCCAAAGATTTTCTGGTTCATCCAATGGTCGTGCTGGATCGCAATTATTCCATCCTCGGTTATCTGCGCAATCCGGATGTCAGTGATCCCATCATGGAATCCATTCTGTCTGCCGGTTACGTCACCCCGCAGATCATGGAACGGTTGCGTCAGGACGGACTGATCTCCACTTCAGAGCAGACTGAAAATCCGCTGATCAGCTGGTACAGTCTGACCACACATGACTGCTATTACAGTATGATGTACCGCTTCAAGGCAAACAGTCACACCGTTGGATATGCCCTGATCTTTCACTGTGCCGTGCATCCGCGTACAAATTACCTGTATCTGATGAACATTGTGTCGGAAAACTTACAGTTATTCTTTCAGCAGAAGCGTTTTTCCAGTCGGTCTTCCTCAGATATTTACGAATCGGTATTTAACGATATTCTGGAACATCCGGACGCTCCGCAAAAACAATATGCGGATCAGCTCAGCTACATTCCGGATCTGCCGATGAATGGACGTTTTATGCTTGCCGTCGTTCACTATATGAACGAACAGGAGCTGCCTTTTTCCTTTGTAAGCTGGAATCTGCGCACTTCCATCCCGCAGTTAAAGCCATTTGTGTACCAGAACACGCTATATATTTTAAAAAATAACAGTGAAAATGAGAGTTTTGCCACTTTCCTTACCCCGGAGGAAAAAACGATCTTTCAGAAAAATTTTCGAAACCGGTATTTTGAATGTGGTATCAGCAACACTTTTTTCTCACTGATGGATCTGCCAACCGCTGCTGCTCAGGCGCGGGAAGCACTGGCGATCGGAACGTCCAGGACAGAGGGAAATACCCCGACCTTCCGCTATTTTTCCGATATCTATATGTTGTATATTTTGCAGGAATTAAAAAAAGCCGGTGTCGATAAAATGGCCGCATCTCCCTGTTACGAAGTGTTGCGCCAGTACGATGAAACTCACACCGGCGATCTGTGCTACATTTTTATGCAATTTTTGAAAAATGGCCGTAACGTCAATCAGACATCCACTGCCATTTTCCAGCATCGAAATACAGTATTAAATAAGGTCAAAAAAGCGGTCTCCATCATGCAGAATGAATGTGAGGATTATCAGTCACGCATTGCCTTTATGCTTTCCTATCTGAATGATCCGAACCGCTGATACAGCCTTTATAAAAATGAAAAACTTTACATAGACGAAAAGACCGGACTGCTATTACTGCTCATTTTATTTACAAAAATGACCCCTTTCCGGCTGAAATTAATAACCACGCCTTTCATCTATCGCAGACATGATTTTTGCAAATAGGATCCCTGACAGTGTGGAAATCATCGTGGCAACGATCGCTGCCCCGGTGATTCCTGCCGGATCCGGCGAACCATACTGACTGCGATAGGCAATGACCGTTACCGGGATCAGTTGAAGGGAAGAAATATTCAGCACCAGAAATGTACACATTTCTGTGGAAGCTGCTTTTTCCTTTTTTCGCTGTTCCCGCAAGATCCGGTCTGAGCCAAAATCATACCGATTCTGCGCAGTCTGACCAACTGCCTGCATTAGAGTCCTTTCTTTTTCCAGCTCATCCAGATCTTCCATTGCCTGCAAACCGGCAGGCGTCGCTGCCCATCCCAGACCGAAAAAATTTGCAATGCTGTTTGCCGCAATGGACTTACACGCAGGATGATCCTTTGGCACTCTTGGAAACAGAAAATGCAGCAACGGGTAAATCCGCTCCGCTGCCCGGCGCATCATGCCGGCGCTCTCCGCGATCTGCATCAGTCCCACCCAGAATGCCAGCACACCTGCCATCGTGATACAAAGTGTCACCGCCTGCTGCGCGGAATCCAGTGCCGCATCCGTCACCGCCTGCAGATTTCCGGCAAAAGCCGCATAAACGATTCCGGCAAGAATCATAAAAAGCCATAAAAAATTCAGCATACGCCGTCAGCTCCCTTTGGAGTTTCTAACAACATATGCTGAACTGCATATTAATATTCTTTTTAACGAATAATCCTTTACAATGAATATATTTTCCCAACAACATATTTCTGTATTACACTGCCCTCATATTCACCGGGCAATATCTTATCCATTGGACTATTATTTTCCATAGGTACGGAAAAATCCGCTTAAATTCGTCAACGCCTTTACCAGCACCTTCGTCTGTTCCTCATTCAGACCATTTAATGTCGCTTTAATCATCTCATCATGGAAATTTGCATGATGATGGTATGCCTTCACCCCTTTTTCTGTCAGAGAGATCAGAACCACACGACGGTCTTTTTCACTTCGCACGCGCTTTACATATGCCTTTTTTACAAGGTTATTAATGGCAATGGTCAGCGTTCCCACCGTGACAGACAAATCTTTTGCCACAGATGACATACTGCGCGGCTCATCCAGTCCGATTGCTTCTATAATGTGCATATCATTATTGGAAATATCTTTGAACTCCTCCGTAATGATCGCTTTTTCTTCAATATTCATGATTTCATTAAATAATTTGACCAACAGGTCATGCAGTGTATCGTATCCTTCCAATGCGCTCCTCCTGACTCTGTTCCTTCCCTGCAAAAAATCTTCCCGGGCAAAATTTATTTTACTGCATTTATATACTGATGCCAGGGTCAAAAGCCTGAAACCACGATGTGCTTGCACAGGAGTGGTTTTATGGCTTAATGACCCGCCCCGATATAAGCATAAAAGTGAAGTGTCAGCTTCACGATATGCGAATATTGGGAAGAATTGTGGGAGTACGAAGTACGGAACAATTCGTATGGCATCTTTTGATCCCGACATCATATACTTTGTATATCAAAATTTTTGATATATCAACAAATTAATTATACACAAAGTCCCTGCACTTCGCAAGTTCTATCCACCGTTTCTGTTATATCTAATTGGTTCTGCAAATACCTTTCCGTTTCATATGTATTGTTTTGTTATATCCGGCGATTCTATTCTATCCAACCGTTTCTGTTATATCCGATTACTTCTGTACATACATTATTAGTAATTATGATTCGGTCCGGTACTTCCTTATGCGCCACTGTCATCCTCATTTTTTCCATAAAATTCGTTTTTCCCTGTTTCTTGCACTATGCCTCATCGGGGCTGGGATTTTCTGTGCCGCAGTCTGCAACTGTGCGGACTCCAACACATGGATCGCACAAATTTTAAACGAAGATCACACGGTTACCCAGGATAGCGGTCAAAATTCTGCCTCTGCTGCCGGGCAATCACCCTCAACTGACACAAATGCAGCTTTTGAAACCTATATTACCGAACTGTTCCGGCAGGAAGCCTCTGCCAATCTGTTAAATCTTCACTATACCTTGGAAAATCCACAGGCTTATCAGATCACGGCATATCAGACTTCTCTGGGAAATTACAGCGCTGCCTCTCCGGCACTTGCTGCTGCCTCCGCGGAAAATATTCTCTCTGCCCTGCAGCAATTTGATACCCAAAGCCTGACACCGCTCAACCGCCAAACACTGGAAATCCTGACAGACAGTATGAATCTCACCGTAACCGGCGGCAACTTTGAATATTATGACGAACCCTTAACGCCCATCACCGGACTGCAGTCCCAGGTTCCAATTCTACTGGCAGAATACAGCTTCCAGAACAGGCAGGATGTCTCTGACTATCTGGAACTGCTGACCGACCTTCCCCGCTATTTCGCCCAGATTTGCGATTATGAGCGGGAAAAAGCTGCTGCCGGTCGTTTTATGCCCTCTTACACGGCGCAGAGCATCATCGATCAGTGCCGGGATTTTGTTTCCAATCCGGATGAGCATTATCTGGTCACAACGTTTAACCAGAAAACCGATTCCCTCTCTGGCATTTCCAAAAATGAACGGCGGTCTTATCAAAAGCAAAATCTTTCTATTTTGAAAAAGCAGGTCTTTCCGGAATTTACACAACTGGCAGATACGTTAAGCGAATTGCAGGACAGCACCATCAATGAAGCCGGACTCTGCCATTTTCCGGAAGGACGTGAATATTATGAATATCTGGTACGCAGTGCTACCGGAAGCAGTGACACTGTTGCATCCCTTGAAAAACGTACCACAGATCAACGCAAAGAAGACCTCCTTCTCGTATCTCAACTGTTGGAGCAGAACCCGGACCTGTCAACTGAGTTGAAAAACTGCGCTGCTGTAACGCAGTCTCCGGAAGAAATGCTTACGACTCTGCGACAGGCAATTACGGCAGAATTTCCAAAAGTACCGGAATGCAATGTGACGGTCAAATATGTGAATGCCGCCATGGAAGATTATCTCTCTCCGGCGTTTTATCTGACGTCCCCACTGGATCATCTGACCGAAAATTCGATTTATATCAATCAGAAAAATGGATATGAGGGGCTTCGGCTTTTTACCACACTGGCGCACGAAGGATTTCCGGGACATTTGTACCAGAATGTATATTTTCACTCTGTTTGTGATCTGCCAATCCGCTCCCTGCTTGGCTATCCGGGTTACACCGAAGGTTGGGCAACGTTTGTGGAATTGCACTCTTATATCTATGCCGGATTGTCTGAAGATACTGCCAGTCTCTGTGCCGCAAATCAGGCGGCAATTCTGAGTCTGTATGCAACTGCGGATATGGGGATTCATTATGATGGGTGGACGTTGGACGATACTGCGACATTTTTCCGTGCTTATGGATTCACAGATGAAGAAACGATTCGGGATATTTTTGAGTTGATCGTGGGAGAACCTGCCAATTATCTGAAATATTATATTGGATATCTGGAATTTCATGATCTGCAGGAAGATA
Organism: uncultured Lachnospiraceae bacterium; assembly: GCA_900546495.1. Taxonomy (GTDB): domain Bacteria; phylum Bacillota; class Clostridia; order Lachnospirales; family Lachnospiraceae; genus Eubacterium_I. The sequence goes on along the minus strand of URDN01000045.1, from coordinate 8,134 downwards.
TGAAAAAGCAGAATCCGGATACTTATACGGATTCTGACTTTTACGAAAATGTGCTGAAAATTGGTCCGGCGCCATTTGATATTTTGCGGAATTATCTACTTAAAGACCGATAGGTTATGTGGGGGTATCTAAAGCGAAATCGGAAACTTTGACCGCAACAGCTAGACGTTCACTACCTTCATTTCACTTCGGTTTCATCGCGCTCACTCCCAGTTCCTATAAAAGCTGGTCACTTCCCGTTCGCGCAAAACCTTGTGAAAATCAGTCGTTCACTCAATCGCTCGTCGCGGTCAAAGTTTCCGATTCCACTTCACCAAATTTCCGTTATACCACATTACCGGCAGCTTTCGCCTGCCGTTTTTCCAGGCGTTTCATAATCGCAAAGAACACCGGCATTACCACACATGTTGCCGCAATCCATGCCGTCTGGTCAGTAAAGCATACTGCCATGTATCCAAATCTCGGAATCACAAATATGGACATCAAACCTCTTGCCAACAGCTCACTCAAGCCCGCACACATCGCAATCGCACTGTAACCAAGTCCCTGAATGGTCAGTCGTGTACAGTTTAAGAATGCCAGGAAGAAATAGAAAAATCCTGCACACGTCAATAACTGCTGTACATAACCAAGTACTTCTGTCTCACTGCTGGATACAAACAGCAATGCAATCTTGGAACCTGCAAAAATCAGCACGATTCCGATTCCAATACTGTACAGCACCGAAATAATAATTCCGGATTTCAGTCCTTCCCGGATTCGTTTTAAGTTTGCGGCGCCAAGGTTCTGACTGCCAAAAGTTGCACTCGCTGTGGCAAATCCGTCATACGGACACATTGCCAGCTGTTTTACTTTTGCTGCTGCCGCGAAAGAAGATACATATACTGCACCAAGTGTATTTACCGCACTCTGAAGCATGATACTTCCGATGGCTGTGATGGAAAACTGCAATCCCATCGGTACTGCCATAATAAACAGTGTTTTTATGTAATGCATATCCAGTTTTCTTTCCCGCTGTTCTGTTTTCAGGACATCATATTTTTTCTTCATGTAGATAAAGCAGAGAATACCGGAAATTGCCTGTGACAGAATCGTTGCCCATCCAGCTCCGGCGGTTCCCAGTTTGAATACAATGATAAAAAGCATATCCAGGAAAATATTCATTACCGCAGACAATACCAGAAAATAAAACGGTGTCTTGGAATCTCCCAGTGAACGTATAACACCGGCTACCACGTTATACAAAAACGTGAACGGGATTCCTAAGAAAATGACAAACAGATAATCATACGCCCCCTGATAAAACTGATCCGGCGTCTTCATCCAGGTCAGGATCGAACCACACAGCGCACAGGTTACAATCGTCATGATCACTGCAAGAAATATTGCCAGATATGCCGCATTCATCACAAATTTACGCATTTCACTGTAACTTTTTGCACCAAATTTCTGCGCCACAGGCACTGCCAGTCCCGTACAGGTTCCAAGACAGAAACCTATAATCAGAAACGTGATGGATGTGGTAGAACTTACACTTGTCAGGGCGCTCAGTCCCAGATAACGACCTACGATTACAGTATCTACCATGTTATACATCTGCTGAAACAGGTTTCCCAGTACTAGCGGTATGGAAAACTGCCAGATTAACTTCATTGGACTTCCAACGGTTAAATCTTTTGTCATAACTGCTCCCTTCCTTATCTATAAATCCAAAAATGTCCTCATAATTCTTCTATACCGAAATTACATCTGATTACTCATTTTCTGCATCCAGAAGCATCTGATAGATTTCACGTTTTCCAACGCCCCGGTCTTTTGCCACCTGTTTCATGGCACTTTTTCGATCCATACCGGTGCCCAGATAACGCTCCATATGTTCTTCCACGGAAATTGCCTCCCAGGATTGCTGCTGCTCCTGCATCAGTTCTTCCCGGCTTCTGCCCTCAATGACTAACACGCACTCTCCGCGGACGCCCTGCTCCTCATAGTAGCTGATTGCCTCGGAAAATGTAGTCCGAAATGCTGTCTCAAATTTCTTTGTCAGTTCCCGACAGACCGTCAGTCTGCGCTCACCCAACGCATTCTGCAGTTCTTTTAACGTACCAAGCAGATGATGCGGTGCCTCATACACAATCAACGTTCTTGTATCATTTTTCAGTTCTTCCAATACGGCTGCACGCTCTTTTTTCTCCTTTGGCAAAAATGCCTCGAAGGAAAAACGGCGTGTCGGCAGACCGGACAGCGTCAATGCTGTAATGCAGGCTGCTGCTCCCGGAAGGGAAGTCACTTCGATACCCTGCTCATAACAGATACGCACCAGTTCTTCTCCCGGATCAGAAATACCCGGCGTACCCGCATCGGTGATCAGCGCGATATTCGTTCCCTGCTGCATTTTTTCGACCAGCTGATAGGCTTTATCCACTTTGTTGTACTCATGGTAGCTGGTCAGCGGTGTTTTGATATCAAAATGATTCAGCAAATGAATGGAATTTCTGGTATCTTCCGCTGCAATCAGATCAACTTCTTTTAACGTACGCAGTACACGGAGCGTAATGTCCTCCAGATTTCCGATCGGTGTCGCACATAAATATAATTTTCCTGCCATACCTTATTTCACCTCACAATCAATACCCATATACATCGTAAATTTCATCCGTATATTTTCCCGGTTCTTTGTATACGATCAATGGTTTTTCTACGGTCATCCGGCTTTTTCCACCCCGCAGACCCTCGATCAGCACCATATTCGGCTCCCGATCCACATAAGGATATACCAGACGCATCCGCTTCGGTTCGATCCGATACTGTACCATAAGAGAAATGATTTCTGCAAGACGGAACGGGCGGTGTACCATATAAAAACGTCCCCCCGGTACCAAAAGTCTCGCACTCTCCCGGATGATGTCTTCCAGATTGCACAATACTTCATGTCTGGCAATAGTTTTTGCCTCATGCAGATTCGTCAGTCCATGCTGCGCGGTCATATATGGCGGATTTGTCGTCACGACATGAAAAGAAGATGCTCCAAAAATCTTTGAAGCATCCTTAATATCACCTTCTACGATGTCGATCCGATCCTGCAGGTCATTCAGCGCCACACTCCGCCGCGCCATATCTGCACTCCCCGGCTGAATCTCCAGACCGGTAAAATGGTTTCCAGCGGTCTTGGCCTCCATCAAAATTGGGATGATTCCGTTTCCGCAGCCCAGATCCAGACAGTTTTCGTGTTTTTTTGCCCGGGCAAAGCCGGACAGCAGCACCGCATCCATACCGAAACAGAATTTTTCCGGATTCTGGATAATGCGGTAGCCGTTTCGCTGTAATTCATCGATTCGTTCTCCCGGCAATAGATTACTCATTTAACTTGGAATGTCCTCCCTTATCCTCTAACTCAGCAAGTTTGCGCATTTCTTCTTTGCTCAGACGCTCGCCGTGGTCTCTGCGGCGTTTGGAACGGAATTTCAGCTGTTTTACCGGATATTCGCGAATTTCTTTCTCATCCCCCATATCCACAATGACTTTCACCAGCTGGCGCAGTACGCTGACACTCTGTACCTCACCTTTCAGACCGTCCACGGTTGTCACACGGTCACCCACATTTGGCAGACGGCTGTTAAGATATTCATAAGTTTCTTCTTCGTTTTTCAGACAACACATCAATCGTCCGCACACACCTGAAATCTTGGTCGGATTCAGGGACAGATTCTGCTCTTTCGCCATCTTGATAGACACCGGTGCAAACTCTGTCAGGAATGTGTGACAGCACAGCGGACGTCCACAGATACCGATGCCGCCAAGGATTTTGGTCTCATCACGGACACCGATCTGGCGCAGCTCGATTCTCGTACGGAATACACTTGCCAGATCCTTTACCAGCTCACGGAAATCAATACGTCCGTCTGCGGTAAAGTAAAACAGCAGTTTGTTGTTGTCAAAGGTATACTCTGCCTGCACCAGTTTCATGGCAAGACCGTGTTTTTCAATCTTTTCCAGGCAAATCTTATATGCATCTCTTTCTTTCTCATGGTTCTTTTCTTCGATACGGTCGTCCTCCGGTGTTGCCACACGGATTACCGCTTTCAGCGGCTGAACCACTTCATCATCTGTAATGTCCTTTGGCGGGACGATTACGGTACCATATTCGATACCACGGGCAGTCTCCACGATAACGTGGCTGCCTCGCTCCAGTTTCAGGTTTTTCGGGTCAAAATAATACACTTTGCCCGCCTGACGGAATCTTACTCCAGTTACTTTTATCATCTAATGTTCTCCTTAATTGTCAATGCCAGCATTTCCATGGTCAGGTCAAAATTTACATTTGCCCGGATTCGTCTGTCTGCTGTGTCGATTGCATTTAAAATGTGTTGCAGTCCCGCATAGGAACATTTTTCCGACTGGCGTCTGATTTCATACGCCTCCTCACGGAAAATCAGTTGCTCCTCTGTTCCTGCTGCTTTATATAATAACACATCCCGATACCAAAACAAAACTAAATCGAAAAATTCTCTGATGTCATCTTTGAAATCGTTCAGCGGTTTAATCTCCTGTAATAAATCATACTTCGGAATATCACCCAGTCTGCGTAAAAGCTGAGTAGTAAAATCTTTTAATTCATTAAAACGTTCCGAAGACGCAAGGTTCATGGCACGTCCCACGTTTCCTCTGGCAAACGCCGCACAAACTTCCGCCTTGTAATCCGGAATCTGACGTTTTTTCATCAAAAACTCCCGAATCTTCTCATCATTCACCGGCTTTACATCCAGCATCACGCATCGCGACCGGATCGTCGGTAAAAATGCATCCGCATTCGTGGTCAGAAGCAGGATCACCGCATAAGTCGGCGGTTCCTCGATGGTTTTTAACAGGGCATTCTGCGCCTGCTGATTCATTTTTTCTGCTTCATCCACAATGTATACTTTATACTTACTGCTGTAAGGTTTGATCTCAATATCATGGTTAATCTGCTCACGAATATCCGCAACGGAGATCGTATTTGGTTTTTCATGGGTCAGATAAATAATATCCGGTTGATTTTTATTCAATGCCTGCTTACAGGAATGGCATTCCATGCAAGGTTCCGCAATAGTTTCCGGATGCAGCGCTTCCCGCGACTGTCCTGCCAGTCCTTCCCTGTTTTTAATCGAAGTCTCACACTGTAACGCCATGGCAAATGCTTCTGCCAGCATCATTTTTCCACTGTCTTTCGGACCATTGATAATATACGCATGGGATACTTTATCCATCACAATGGCACTCTGTAAATGTGCGATCAACTGTTCATGTCCGACAATCTCATGAAATCCTGCCATTTTATCACTTCTGCTCCTCACTGCTAAAATTTGCTTTCACATGTAAAAAATGTTGTCACTATTTCTAATTCTTATCAATTTGAGAATGCCCTCAGCATTTTTCTTTTTCTATAAAATCAGGCAACATCTCTATTCTGGTAAAAAACACTGACTGTCCACATTCTCTATATGCTTTTATCTAATATAAGAAGCGATCTCCTGTGTAACCTCATCCAGATCTTTATTCAGGAAACGCTTTGTAATCTCTGCTTTTTGCAGATTTTCCTCTGAAAAATCCTGTTCATCTGCCAGAAATCTGCGACACATTTCCGCATATTTTGGCTGCTCCTGTGCCCGTTCCCGATCCAATGCCCGCTGCAGGCGGACACCATCATCCACTTCCACATAGATCGGGCACACATGCTCTGCACCAAAATACGCCCGGATCTGCTCATAGGCTTCCAGTGTACCGATCATCAGATAATCACTTTCTGCCAGAACAATCTGTCCGTCATCTGCGGTAAAATATTTCCACACGCCATACATGGTATCGTATGCCCGCAGTTCGATGATCCTGCCCTCATGTTCAAATTCCGCGACACGCTCTCCGAACAGAAAAAATAAGATTCTCCCTCTGTTTCACCGGAACGAATCGGGCGGGTTGTATAAGGAACCACACGCCGCAGCTGTAATTCCTCCATTGCCAGAAGGCGGTTATAAATGGTATCTTTTCCAGACGCACTTTTGCCCATCAGGCAATAAATCTTTCCCATATGTTTCTCTCCTGCTCTCTATTTCCATCCGTATCATCTATTATTTTTCACGCATTCGTAGTTTTTATTTTACAACAAGTTCTTCTATCTGTAAAACCCACATTGAACCTACGCAAAACTTAATGTATGATTCTGGTCTGCATAAACTGATATAGTTCTCTCTAAATCACGGTACATTATCCTGACATACTTCTAACCAGATACCGCTAAAATCCTTCATTCCCTGCACTTCCATATTGCGCTGCTGACAGGTTGCCAGCGCATCCAGAATCTCCGGTGTAACCAGTTCTCCCGGTGCAAGAATCGGAATTCCCGGCGGATACAGATACACAAATTCTCCGGACACGTTTCCGGCAGATTCCAGAAGTTTTACTTTTTCTTTTGGGGCATCCATTGCCTCTGAAACCTTCTTTACCTTCTTCGCCGAACGATAGATCGCATCCGTGGTAAAAATCTGCTGTCCGTTTTTATCCTGAAGATTTCCTGACATATCATCAAAACTCTGATCAAGCTCATGCAATGCCACATACAATCGGTCAAACCCTTCTTTTGTATCCATGATGGAAGTCAGGGCCGTGGCATAATGTCCTGATGCCATTTCCAGCTCCAGATGATACTTTTCTGTCAACAAATCTGCCAGATCCTGCCCGTGCAGACCAACCGCTTCTGCACAGATTAAAATTTTTGAACTGTCTCTGTCCCAAATGCCATTATCGTTTCCGTTTCCCGGAAAGACACTGATATGCTGCAAGTTTTCGCAAGATTGGTAAAAATCATGCAAATGCCGTTCAAATGCCGTAAAAAGTGCAGTTCCCTGTTCGCGTAAAATGCGGGTACAACGATCAATTCCCGCCATCAGTACATATGACGGAGAACTGGACTGATAAATGCCAAGATAACGTTTTACCCGTTCCAGATCCACCCACGGATTTTTCTGATAATGCAGTAATGCCGTCTGCGTGTACGCCGGCAACGTCTTGTGCACACTTTCAATGCACAGATCCGCTCCATAGAAAATCGCCTTTTTCGGAAATCCTTCTGAAAAACCAAAATGCGCGCCGTGTGCCTCATCCACGATCAACGGAATCTGATGCGCATGTACAATCTCTGCAATCGCCGCAATGTCGGACACCACACCATCATAGGTCGGAGAAGTCAGCAAAACTGCCTGCGTATCCGGATACAGCTCCAGCATCCGCTGCACCTGCTCTGGAACAATGCTTCCCTGAATGCCAAACTCCGTCCGTTCCGGATACAGATATTCTGTCTGCAATTCCATCAAATATACCGCATGATACACCGCTTTATGACAATTTCTTGCCATCAAAAGACGCCCGCCTTTTTTTACCGTTCCGCAGACTGCCGCAAGCAAACCCGCGGTACTTCCATTTACCAGAAAATAGCTTTCATCTGCGCCAAAGGTCTGTGCTGCCCGCTGTTGTGCTTCCAACAAAATTCCTTCCGCATGATGCAGGTTGTCAAACCCGGTAATCTCTGTAATGTCAATTGCTTCACAATTCCAGTTTCCCATCCTCTGGCGCTTGTGCCCCGGCATATGAAACGGATACGCATCCGAATTGCAATATTCCAGCAATGCCTGATCCAAATACTTTTCATTTTCTATTGTTTCATTACGCAACTGATTTGGTGCTGCTGTCTTCATTGGTGCCCCCTGTTTTCTCCGATATAATACACCAGTATATCATAGAAATCGTTGGTTCCCAATAATTATTACATACTTTGTAAAAAGAATGGGAAAATTGGAAAATGGAGATATCTCAGACATTTTTGAGACATTGAAACTTTAATAAAAGATTTATTGCGACAAACTTCTGTTAAAATTGACATCACGTAATAATCCTCAAACTATTCAAACCTCTTATTTTTCAAAGTTTTAGGCACAAAAAAAGAACGCTACTGCGTTCTTTTTAGTGAGCGTGCCGGGGTTCGAACCCGGGACAACTTGATTAAAAGTCAAGTGCTCTACCAACTGAGCTACACACCCATATAAAATTTTGTTTTTAATGCCCAGTTCCGGAATCGAACCAGAGACACGAGGATTTTCAGTCCTCT
>URDN01000044.1 GCA_900546495.1 uncultured Lachnospiraceae bacterium | reverse complement strand
CCGCTTAGTGCTCTACGCACTTGAAGCGGGGGAATGCTTATTCTGCGTTCAAATCATTATTTTTCTTCTTTTTTCGGCGAATGATGCATATCACGAATCGGAATATTTGCATACAATGCCGGAACGGTTCCGTTTCCTGTGTCGGATTCGGTCTGTGTGATCTGGATATCCAATCCTTCCGCATCAATTTCCATATATTTGGAAATCACTTTGATGATATCATTTTTGATCAGCTCCATCACATCCGGTGAACAATTAGCACGATCTGATACAAGTAACAACTTCAGGCGGTCTTTTGCTACATCCCCGGAACTTTTTCTTTTGAAAAAATCCATAAATCCCATTATAAAAGCCCTCCTAGTTTTTCTTGAACAGGTTTTTCAGCTTATCAAATACACTCTGTTTCTCTTCCAGATTCAGAAATTCTACAGTTTCCCCAAGAATTCTTCTGCAGATATTAGAATAAGCCTGTCCTGCCAGACATTCACTTCCTACCAGCGGTTCACCCTGATTTGTAGAGATAACGATATTCTCATCATCCGGAACTGCACCAAGCAGCGGAATTGCAAGGATATCACACACATCCTCTACAGACATCATGTCACCACGTTTTACCATATCCATACGCAGACGGTTTACGATCAGCTCTGTCTTCTGAACCTCATTTGCCTCAAGAAGTCCGATGATACGGTCAGCATCGCGGATTGCAGATACCTCAGGTGTTGTTACAACAATCGCTCTGTCAGCACCTGCGATGGCATTTTTAAATCCCTGCTCAATACCAGCCGGGCAGTCAAGAAGGATGTAATCAAACTCCTCTCGCAGCTCGTCGGTCAGTTTTTTCATCTGCTCCGGAGTAACGGATGTCTTGTCTCTCGTCTGTGCAGACGGAAGCAGATATAATTCCGGATATTTTTTATCCTTGATCAGCGCCTGTTTAATCTTGCAGTTTCCTTCTACAACATCTACCAGGTTGTATACAATACGGTTCTCAAGTCCCATAACCACATCCAGATTACGAAGTCCGATATCGGTATCGATCAGTACGACTTTTTTATTCAGTTGGGCAAGTCCTGTACCCACATTTGCGGTAGTGGTTGTCTTACCAACACCACCTTTTCCCGATGTAATAACAATTACTTCACTCATTGCATCCAGTCCTCCATACTTTTACTTGTTTCCCGCCTGCAAAAACGGGCATTATTTCTTATTTGTTCAAGAATGTCCGCGGCATTCTTGCTGCGAGATACACGTCATGCACGCATGACATATTCCTCTGTGCATCTCTGCAATCCTGCCAGAAGCTATATCAGATAGGAGATTGAATTCCGCCACTGATATAATCTTGTTGTTTACCACCTATAGAGGTGGGAATCATCTCTCATCTGGTATAATCGTTCAAACTTGCACGTGTGATCGGCTCTATGTAAATATTGCCGCCCTTTGCAACAGCGATCTGTGCCTCCGGTGTCACCGGATTCTTCTCTTTCCGACGCAGTCTGCGCATCGGCTTCATCTTTTTGTCCGGGCTCTTTGCCAGTATATCTCCGATCTGAATCTGAATCGGGTCCATCTCAAGCGCCACAATGAAACAATTACTGTCTCCTGCGGCTCCCGCATAGGCATTGCCCTTCAAAGCGCCAAGCACTACGATATTGCCCTGTGAAATAATCTTCGCACCCGGATTGACATCACCGACAATCACGACACTGGATACGCTCTCCAGCACCTGACCGGAACGAAGTGTTCCGCGGTAAAACTCGCCCTCTCTGCCGGATACTGAATCGTAATAAGCTTCGATCTGCTGTTTTACCAGGTCCGCATGCGTCTCATCATTATCCACAATACAGATGATCGATATACTTGTATTCTCTGTAATGGTCTCAATGATCTGATATTCTTCTTCCTGAGTCAGTGTACGTCCCTCAAAAGAAATCGCCATTTTCGCATTTTTGAAAAACTTCTCGGATTCCTGAAATTTCTCCTTAATTGCAGTCAACAGCTCCTGAAACGCCATGTCTTTGTCCAGGATCAGATTGATTCCATATTTGTTACTTTTTATGACTACTGCTTGTGACATGTATTTCCTCCAAATTCATCAGACAGGTTTTAAATGCACGGTTCTTCCGCACGGTAAACCATTCTTTAATTATACCGAATCTGGATAAATATGCAATGGTTTTTACCGGAATCCGCTGATAAAATCTGAGATTTTCGGATATTCTAACCAGAGGAATCTTTCTCTCGCTCTAAGTTTAGGTTCCCACTGCGGCAAACGCACTGCAAGTATATATACTTACTATGGAAATATAATCGTTTCTGTTCCATAACACAATTTAGAGAAACCATTTGCAAGGAGTTATTTATGTATTACACACTACATCAGCGACTAAGAAAAATAGAACTTGATTTCACACCGGCTTCAAACCTGTCCCACGTGAATCTCGTTCAACCCGACGCTTCCCAGGCAGATTCTATTCAACCGAATACTCCATCCTCTGATTCAGCTTCGGACAATCACACTTGCATAAAAACTGTACTGACCTTGTCGCCAGCCCAATGGGAACAGCAAAAAACAGCCCTGTACTTTCCATCTTATGCCGGTCTGGAAAATACGATCATTCGCAGCTGCAAAGCAGAGATCTATCCCCACTACATCTCCGGGAGCATATGTATTCCCGACCGCAAACGACTGTTGGAAACACCGCGCTGTTTTACATTTTATATAAACAAATCCTGCATTGTGTTTGTATCGGAAGATTCCGTGCCTGACCGCATCATTGAAACAATGATCCACCGTTATGAAAGTCAGGAAATGTCACCGGAACTGTTTTTGTATGGATTTTTCTCGGAATTTCTGACCGATGATATGGAACTTTTAGAATCCTATGAACGCAAACTGTTTTTGCTGGAAGAAAATGCCATGCGGGGCAATATCCACGACCTGATGCCCCGATTATTAAAAAGCAGGCGGGAATTAACCCGCCTGCGCAATTATTACGAACAGATTGACGATACGGCCAGACAGCTGCAGGGCAACGTCCGAAATTATTTTGATCCGGAACGGGTACAACTGCTTCAGCTCATCGGCGACCGCGCCTGCCGCCTCCAACAGGTGGCGCAGCAATCCATTGATTACTGCCAGACCCTGCGGGATTTTGAACAGGCGCAATCTGACCATAAGCAGAATAAAACCATGCAACTGATGACGGTATTAACTTCCGTCTTTTTTCCGCTCACCGTCATCACCGGCTGGTATGGTATGAATTTTACCCATATGCCGGAGCTGGAAGCTCGTTTTGGCTATCCATTATTAATCGCTATCAGTCTCGGCGTGATCGCCGTAGAATTCTGGATTTTGAAAAAACGTAAGATTATTTAATCCAACCCCTGCTCTTTCAGTTTTTCATACAGAACCGTTCTGGAAATTCCCAGCAGTTTTGCAGCCTGCTGTTTATTTCCATGTGTTTTTTCCAAAACCTCCTGAATCACATTTTTCTCAAACTCTGCACGCAGCAGACGCAGATCATAGGTGTTTTTCGGTGCAGATGCATAACGGTTTACCATATTTTTTATTGAGTCCGAATGAATAAAATCCTTCTGCGTCAAGATTGGAGATGTTGCATTGTTCATGGCAACTTCCACATAATTTTGCAATTCTCTGATATTACCCGGCCAATCGTAACGCATCAGATACTCCAATGCCGCCGGTTCGATTCCCTGCACGAAAGTTCCCATCTCCAAATTCAGCTTGTTGATCATATTTTCCACTAACAGAGGAATATCCTGCTTGTGCGTCCGCAATGCCGGTGCCTGAATCCGAATTACATTTAATCGAAAATACAGGTCCATTCGGAACTCGCCTTTTTCCACCAGATCCAGCAGTGATTTATTTGTCGCGGCTATGACTCTGATATCAATCGGCACACTGTCCGCACTTCCCACAGGCGTTACTTCATGTTCCTGCAGCACACGTAAAAATTTGGGCTGCATTGTCACCGGAAGCAAATTCACTTCATCCAAAAAAATAGAACCATGATTTGCCACCAGAAAACGCCCCTTTTTTCCATCTTTTAATGCTCCCGTAAAAGCACCTGATGTATAACCAAAAAACTCCGATTCCATTAAGTCTTCCGGAATCGCAGAACAGTTCACCCGCACAAATTCAGACGTTGCCCGGGTGCTTAATGTATGAATGGAATGTGCTATCAGCTCTTTACCGGTTCCGGTCTCACCCTCGATCAAAACCGTTGAAGATGAAGCAGCTGCCTGACGGATCTGATTTTTCAGATGCAGGATCTCCGGACTCTCTCCAATGATATTTTCCATAGAGTACTTCGCCCCATGTTCTCTGCTCAATCGCTTTTGATAATATTCTACTTTTTCCGATAGTGCTTTCAGCTGACTTTCCAACTGCCTTGCCTCTCGCGTTCCATGTACAATTGTATATAGAAAGCATCCAATCACTCTCTTATCTGCCGAAAATCTCGGAACATAATTCGTAAACATTGTTACATCATTTACCACTACCGGATGTCCAAGTACCGGCTGTCCGGTCTCATATACCTGATGTGCCAATGTGTCCGGAACCATCTCCTCCACGCGGTGCCCCAAAGCCTGTTCCTCTGTACAATGAATCATACGACACCAGTTCTCACTAACATATATGTAACGTGCATCTTCATCCAAAATAGCAAAAGAATTCAATCCTTTTATAAATTCTTTCGCATCTTTCAGAGATATCTGTGCCATAACCCCACCTCTTTCTTTAGAATTATTTTATCATATTTGTATATTTTATTCAACTTTTCATATTTTTCACAAACCATTCTATTCATTTTGCATAATCCATGTAAGTTTATCCTGACATGTAATAAAAAATGAACATCGTATCAAACACGTACCATACAGGCATTTTCCATCAAAATCTGTCAGATTGTACGGATAAGCTTACATTTGCATTTTTCAACTTCCCGCTAAAACAGCGGCTTTGCAGGTTGGCACGGTTCTTGCTTTTAATTATGGTGTAACAAAATTGAGGGGGCAGCAAGCCTATAAAAGGTTAGGAGGTTTTGGTATGAAAATCAAAAAAATCGTAGACATCAGTATGGTTCTGGAAGAGGATCTTCCAAGCGATCCGGAAATACAGATTCCGCACATCCAGAGAAGAGACCATAAGGACACCGCACCGGAGATGGGAAAATTTTTTCCGGGTGCTACCATAGATGATCTGCCGGAAGGAAATGGATGGGCCATTGATTTTGCTCAGTTATGTACACACTCCGGTACTCATCTGGACGCACCATGGCATTATTACCCAACAATGAATAACGGGGAAAAAGCATGGACCATTGACGAAGTTCCGTTGGAGTGGTGTGTCGGAAATGGTGTCAAAGTAGATATGAGAGACAAGCCGGATGGTTACAGAATCATGCCGGAAGATTTTGAAGAATACTTTAAAAAAGTAGGCTATGAACTTCAGCCGGGAGATATTCTTCTGCTGAACACCGGAGCTGACAAACGCTGGGGAACCAAAGAATATCTGGTAGCTGGCTGTGGTGTCAGCAAAGAAGCTACTTTATGGATGATCGACAAAGGTGTTCATGTCTGTGGTACAGACGGATGGAGCTGGGATGTTCCGCTTCCATATGAAGCAAAGATGTTCCAGGAGACAGGTGACGCATCCGTCCTCTGGGAAGGTCATCGTGCCGGTGCTGAAAAAGCATACTGCCACATCGAAAAACTGACCAATCTGGAAGCACTTCCACTGACCGGATATACCGTATGTGCATTCCCGATCAAAATCAAAGGTGCAAGCGCAGGCTGGAGCCGTGTCGTTGCCATTTTTGAAGAATAACGGCTTACGACAAAACAGTTTTTACCTGACGGAATATTTCACAGATAATTCTGTCATATAACATAATTCGCTGATACGAAAGGAGAAGCGTATGGCTACTCAAAATATAGTATTCTTAGTTATATTTATTATCTTTTTAGCATTCTTGTTCATATCCAGTTTCGTTGCAAAGAACTGGGTAAAAGAAACTGATGATTATGTACTTGCCGGTCGTCAGATTTCCACCGGTATGAACATTTTCGGTGTTATCGCAATTGGTTTTGCCGGAACTACTATGGCTCTGGCTCCTGGATTTGCCATCCAGTTTGGTTTTAAGGGATCTTTCCTCTGGAGTGCAATCTACAGCTTCTGCGGACTTGCATTTTACGGCTTACTTTATTCTAACTTTGTTCGCCGCTGTGGTGCTCAGACACTTCCGGAGTTCCTGGAAATGCGTTATGACGGCAAAACACGTTCCGTTATCGCTATTACATCTGTTGTAGGTATGCTCGGTATCATGGCAAACAACATTGTATCCGCCATCACAAATATCTGTGCATACACAGGCTGGAATAAAGCTGTTGTTACTGCTGTTATTTTCGCAGTTATTATTGCTTTTACATACATTTCAGGTATGTGGGCTATTTCCATGACTGACCTGGTACAGGTTATCATGGGTATTATCATCGTTCCGCTTGTTATGGTACTTGTTATCAAACAGTATGGTCCGCTCAGCGGTCTCGCAAGTGCATGGCCAAATGGCAACCCGATGGGTGAAGGTTTCATGGGAACCATCCCGAACGCAGGACTGACTTATCCGTCCGTTATCAACTTTGTAATTCTGTTTGCATCCGCTCTGGTTTGGGGTAACAACTACTACTGGATGAAAATTGCAAACTGCCGTTCTGAAAAAGTTGCACGTAAATCTTTCGTATGGTCTGCATTTTTACTGTTGATCATCTTCTGTGTACCGCTTGGTATCGTTGGTCTGTACGCAGGTGCTTTCCATCCGGAAGTATTTACATTTAATGGCGGTACTGTAATGCCGACAGGTGCTTACGGATTTATCGCTTCCACCTTGATTCCGTTATTCGGTTCACTGGCCGTTATCGGTGCTGTAGCAGCTTCTGTTTCTACATCCGCTACTTCCGCACTTGGTGCTTCTGCCGTTATGACACGTGATATTTATCAGCGTCTCATTGACAAGAGCGGAGATCCAAAAAAGAGACTTCGTGCTTCCAAATGGATCCTCATCATTGTTGGTGCTGTAACATTTATCCTCTGCCAGTTCCCGGGTGGTCCTACTTACCTGTTTGCATTTGCAAACTGCTGGCTCGTTCCACCATCTGTATTATTATTACTTGGTATGGTTTGGAAAAAATTCAACTCCACCGGTGCTTTCTGGGGTGCATTATGCGGAATGGTTGTCATGGCAGTATTTGAATTACTGGAATTAACCGGTGTATTCGTTGTCGGCAGCTACATTTACCTTGCTACTCTTGGTCTGATCGTATCCTTTGTGGCAGCTATCATTGCCAGCCTGTTCGGCAAACCGAAATACTTCGGTGAGTCTGACTGGGAACTGGTTCCAAACGATCACAACCGTGAAAATATCACATTAGATGCTACTGATAAAGAAGCTCTTCGTCTGATCTGTGTAGGTCACAAATACATGGCTGACATCACAGATTACATGGGTCTGGATTCCAAAGTTACAGATGCAGCGATCGAACATCTGGATCGTGGCGGTTACATCCAGAGAGCAGGTCTGAACATGTCCAAACTGTACACCTTCTCTGCTACAGATAAAGGCCGCGCAGTGATCGGTCTCTCCGGAAATGATGCAAAACTCGCTTCCGTTGGTCTGACACCGGATTATGTAGAGTTCCTGAAACTGGTAAAAACCGGCGATGCACACAAACAGAACGAATGGATCGCAGCAAAGAAGATTCGTTCCATGCAGATGGCTGCTATCTCCTCTCACCTGACCCGTGAAGGATATATCAAAGAAAAAGGCTTAATGCGTCGTAAATATGAAATTACCGAAAAAGGCCTTGCAGCAATCAAATAATATCTAACCATAAACAATCATAACTTCTGAACAATTCCGAACGCCGATCACACTGTCGGTCGTTCGGAATCGTTCTCAAAAGGGGAAAATAATTTATGAATACAGAGAAAAAAAATCCAAGAGATGCCGTTATTGTTGCCGCAGGCCGTTCTGCCATGACAAAAGCATTCAAGGGTTCCTTTGCAGAAACTCATCCAATTGAATATGGTGCACAGGTGTTAAAAGGTGTTCTGGCCAAACTGGATCATTTTGATCCTGCACTGATCGATGACGTCATCGTCGGCTGTGCCTTTCCGGAAAAGAGAATGGGATACAATGCCGCAAAACTGATCGTACAGCGTGCAGGGCTTCCCGATTCCGTCTGCGCACAGACCATCAATCGTTTCTGTTCTTCCGGTCTGCAGAGTATCGCCACCGCTGCCAATGCCATCAAAGCCGGCGATATGGATATCATTGTAGCAGGTGGCTGTGAACAGATGACAGGCATGAATATGGTCGATCCCGATATCGAAATTGACGAAAAATTGATGGAAGAAAATCCTGATGCCTATATCATCATGGGCGAAACCGCTGAACTTGTCGCAGAAAAATATAATATTTCCCGCGAAGATATGGAAGAAATGGCTGTCCGAAGCCATAAACTGGCAGCTCAAGCACAGGCGGCCGGCAAATTTGATGAAGAAATCATTCCTGTCACCACTACTTTCCAGGGCAAAGAAATTACTGTCACAAAAGATGAGGGCATCCGCCCGGGAACCAGTATGGAAAGTCTGGCTACTTTAAAACCATGCTTCCGTGAGAACGGTCGCGTCACTGCAGCTACTTCTTCTCAGATGACAGACGGAACCGGTTTTGTCGTAATGATGGCAAGAGAAACCGCTGAGAAATTAGGTTATACACCAATCGCACGGTTCGTATCTTTTGCCGTAGGTGGAGTTCCTGCAAATATCATGGGAATCGGTCCGATCGTTGCCGTTCCAAAAGCACTGAAAAAAGCAAACCTGACACTGGATGACATCAGTGTTGTTGAATTAAACGAAGCATTTGCTTCTCAGGCACTCGCATGTATCAAAACACTGGAAATTCCGATGGAAAAAGTAAATCCAAATGGAGGTGCCATGGCCCTCGGTCATCCATTGGGTGCAACCGGTGCTTTCCTTACCTGTAAAGTACTCTCAGAATTAAAACGACGAAACGAAAAATACGGCATGGTAACCATGTGCATCGGCGGTGGAATGGGTGCAGCCGGCATCTTTGAAATGGAGTCCTGATACAATGACTTTTCAACAAATATATGCACAAAAACTTGCAGATCCGGAAACAATTGCAACACTGATTTCTCCCGGATGGAAAGGTTTTCTGGATGCACCTCTGGGGCAGCCGTATCAACTGATCCAACGGATCGAACAGCGCGCAAACGAAGGGAAACTGCAGGATCTGACACTGAACACACTATTGGATGTCTATCCCTACGAATGTTATCAGAAATCCTGCGCCTCTTCTATTCATGGAATTTCCTGGTTTTCCGGCGTGTCTGCACGTAAGGGAATCGCACAGGGATATGGTGACATCGCTCCCTGCAATTATCATGAAGTACCAGACCTGATCGACCAGTACGAACATATTGATTTTTGGTGTACCCGGGTAAGTCCCATGGACGAAAACGGATATTTCTCTACCTGTAATGGCTCTCTGGGAGAAATTCTGAAGAAAAAATCTTCTCATATCTTTCTGGAAGTCAACCATAACCTTCCGCGTCCCTGTGGTACACCAAAAATCCACATTTCGGAAGTCACAGCACTTTATGAAAGCAACGATTCCATTCCAATTATGAAGCGTGGAAAAATGGACGACACAAGCACGACCATCGGAAATCTGATTGCAGAAGAAATCCCAGACGGAGCCACGATTCAGTTTGGTATCGGCGCAATTCCGGATGCTGTCGGAAGCGCCCTGATGAATAAAAAGCATCTCGGCATCCATTCTGAACTGCTCACCGACAGTATGATCGACCTCATAGAAGCCGGCGTCGTTGACAACTCCCGCAAACCGTTAAACACAGGAAAAACGATTGCTACTTTCATGATGGGATCCGCGCATATGTATGATTTTGTCAGTGATAATCCGGATATTTTGTTATTACCAGTCACACAGGTCAATGATCCATACATTATCGCACAACATCCGAATATGATCAGTGTCAATGCGGCTCTGGAAGTTGATTTTTACGGACAGGTCTGCGCGGAATCCATCGGAACCATGCATATTTCCGGTAGCGGTGGACAGGTTGATTTCGTGAAAGGTGCCACAGCATCAAAAGATGGCAAAAGTTTTATTGCTTTTCATTCCACCGCGCAAAACGGTACCGTCAGCCGCATCCGACCGACACTTTCTGACGGTTCCATCGTAACCACATCCAAAAACGATGTCGATTATATCGTAACCGAATACGGCATTGCAAAACTGCGTGGAAAGACCATACGCCAGCGGATTCAGGCGCTGATTTCCATCGCACACCCGAAATTTCGGGAAGAACTGGCTTTTGAAGCAAAAAAAAGGCTTTTGATGTAACTTTACAATTTGCTCATAATCAGATATCCTCTGATTTCTGGTTATATTATAAATCATCTCACATTTGTACATAGAATCGTCTTTTCCTTTTCTATGACAGAAAAACTGCCGCACTTCGAATCATGCGGCAGTTTTTTCATAATTTCTTATAAGTTATTGATGATCAGCACGATTCCGGACAGAATCAGCAGTACAATCACAATTTTCTTAATAACTTTTTCATTCAGAACTGAACTGCTCTTCATGCCAAGAAATACTGCTGCAAGCATAAACGGAATCAGGATCACTACCTGCTTGAGCACTGCAAGCGTCAGGATTCCTGTTGCCGCATACAAAATAATACGAATCGTATTTTCCACCACAAATACCACACAGATATTTGCCTTAAATTCATGACTGTTTTCCGACACCCGGCTCACATAAGCTGCCAGCAGTGCACCTACACCATACAGACCACAGAGCAGACCTGAAATAATTCCGATCAGTACCAGTATAATTTTGGAACCGCCGGACTTTCCGTTGCTGCTTTTCATTTCCCGAAACAGCATTTCAATGCCAATGATAATAACTGCGATACCGAAAATCACTTTCAACAGACCAGCATCTGTATGTTTCAACAGAAAAATTCCCGGAATGCTGCCCGCCACGACCAACACCGTCAGTGGAAGCCAGATTTTCCAGTTCAGTGATTTACGCTCTTTCCAGACCAAAATAATATTGCTCGGATATCCCAATACTACTTCCAGCGGTGAAATATTAATGTTGTTTGCCGTGTAGCTCAGAATTCCATTAAAAATCAGGGTATTCGCAAAGCCGCATAATCCCTTGATAAAAAACGCGACCAGAGTCGCAATGATAAACCAGACCATAAATTTTCTTCTCCTTATTTACGTGTGTAATTCTGTAATACCCCCTGCTATATACCGGATTTTTCGCAAATTATTACAAAATCTTATTTTTACTGTGTGTTACTAAAAATCAGCTGATTTTTGAAAAGTAAAGCAGACATTCGCAATCCGCTTTCGCTACTTGCTCATGAACGCAGCCGCTTTGCTTACTCTGCGTTCACATTATCACCTATGATCGAATTTATCCAGTTTTTTATTCAAAAAACACGCAAACGTGACAATACAAGTCATTTTTGCGTGTTTTTCGTTTTTCAGCTATTCTAAATATATTTTTTTGCTTCTGTACAGCGAGCACTATATCAGATAGGAAACGAATCCATACAATGATATATTTTTGTTACTCACCATCTATCGTGGCAAGAGTCATCTCACATCTGATATTCACTTTGTGATTTTAGTCCAGAATATTTCCGTCGATAGAGATGGTCACTACCTGCCACGGAATGAATTTACCGCTTGCCTGTAATGCTTTCTTTGCTGCAAACTCCAGACTACCACAACACGGAACTTCCATACGCACAATAGTAACGCTCTGAATATCATTATTGGAAATGATCGTTGTCAGCTTCTCGCTATAATCAATATCATCCAGTTTCGGGCAGCCGATCAGTGTTACTTTTCCTTTCATGAAATCTTCATGCATGCGGGCATACGCATAAGCGGTACAATCTGCTGCGATCAGTAATTTAGCTCCTTTAAAATACGGCGCATTCGGAGCTACCAGTTTGATCTGACAAGGCCACTGACCCAGACGGGAAACGCTCTGCTGCGGTGCAGCCGGTGTACTTTCTTCTGTCTCTTCCAAACGCTGATTCAGCATACGCATACGTGTACCAGGGCATCCGCCAGCCATCGGTGCATGTGCTGGTGCAGAAGTTCCTGCTGCATTGGCATTCTCTGCATCTTTTTTTGCTTTGTTTGCCAGTACTGCTGCCTCATCATAAGCTGCTGCCTCACGCTCTACAAATGTGATCGCGTTTGTCGGACAGGCTGGCAGACAATCACCCAGACCATCACAGTAATCATCACGAAGCAGTTTTGCTTTTCCGTTTACCATGCCGATGGCACTTTCGTGGCAGGCATTTGCACATGCGCCGCATCCATTACATTTTTCTTCGTCAATATGAATAATTCTTCTTACCATAAGTTTGTTCCTCGCTTTTTTGTTTGTATTTTTTCAATTTAAAAAACATATCTTTTGTACCTTATTATTGTTCTCTTTCCTAAGATGTACTTAGCATACATGCTTTTTGTAAAAAAATCTGTGGTTTTAACCACAAAATATTTCCATTTCCTTCAAATCATCGGAAAACAACACATGTTTCATTTTATCCACCGCCAAAAATCCCGCATCTTCCATCGTCTGAAACATCTGCTTCAACGGCTCATAAAATCCATTGCGATTAAACAAAATACTTGGCTTATTGAATACTCCGATCTTCGTCAACGTAATCGTTTCTGATATTTCATCTAACGTGCCCATCCCACCCGGAAGTGCGATAAATACATCCGCCAGTTCCAGCATTTTCCGTTTCCGCTCACTCATATCTTCTGTCAGGATCAACTTTGTCACATAAGGCTGCGGACGATTTTTAATAAAAGCAACATTTCCCGGAACAACGCCGATCACTTCACAACCAGCATCGTGTACTTCTTTTGCGACGATTCCCATCAGACCGGATTCACCACCGCCATATACCAGTGTATGTTTAGATGCTCCGATCCACTGTCCCAGTTCTCTTGCAGCTTCTGTATAAAGTTCCTCTTTGCCAAATTCAGATGCACAGTAAACAGCTATTTTCATATATATATATTTCCTCCTGATTTTCTTGTACAACAAAAAATACGCAGCCGTTTTCGGCTGC
The DNA here is from genome assembly GCA_900546495.1 of uncultured Lachnospiraceae bacterium. Taxonomy (GTDB): domain Bacteria; phylum Bacillota; class Clostridia; order Lachnospirales; family Lachnospiraceae; genus Eubacterium_I. Next base: position 6,959 of record URDN01000044.1, on the reverse strand, counting down.
GCACTTTTTCGGATCATCCGCAATCACACGAATGCACCGCTAAGCCTACGCTATTGAAAAAAGTGTCGTGGATTAGACAACTGCAAACAGAAGCCCTCTTCCCGAACGGATCATCCTTTTTCATTGTAGCACCAATAGTGTTCAATGAAAAGAAAGAAATGAAAAAAGAAAATGTATTTTGACGACTGGTAAAGCGAACATTCGCAATTCGCTTTCTGATATTTATTATATCAGAAAAACGGTTCTAACAATAGCAAAACCCTGCAAGAGCAGGGCTTTGTCTACACTCTGAAATACGCAGCCACCTTTGGCTGCGTGTTTTTCACTCTACAATATTACGTTGTCTTTACTCCACAAAATTCCCACGTCAATGTATCCAGCAGCAAATATTCTTCTGTCCCGATCGGGCTTCCATCACTACGTGTGGAAAACACATCGCAGGAAATCAGATTTCCGGTTCTGCTGATTCCCTCCACAGGCGTATGCCCTACAACCTGAAGCACTTTACGCGGCTTGTACAATTTCATTTTCGAATATTGCGGTCTGAGCCAGATTGGTGATGCATCGTTCCACATCTCCGTTCGTCCCAGTTTATTAATCTCCTCCACAACCGCATCCACATCATCATACTTTACTTTCGGGACATATCCCTCCACAAAATCATTCAGTACACCTGCATGGGAAAAAAGCACATTATCAATTCTTTGTACATACTGGATCGGATTATTTTCCGGAACAGCTGCACGCAGATCAAGTAATTTTTTCTGAACAGTATAAGATGCCATACTGCTGTATCCGGTTTCCAGCTGATGCCAGTAATAGCTCAGGTCATGATTTCCAAAACACCATGCCGTATCCGGGAACTTTATCGCAAACTTGATTGCTTCATCATATGTTTCTTCATACAGGGACACATCATATTCCTTTCCCCAGTCATCTGCCAGATCCATCAGACAGACTACGCGATCTGCAATCTTCTGATGCATGAGTGCAGCGGCATGCTGAAACATATATGGTTTTAAATGAACATCGGGAATTACCAAAACTTTCATTGTCACACCTCTTTCTTTTCCAATCTTTCATCATACTATTACAAATATCACCGGCAGTTGTTCTTGTAAAACTAAAAATAGAAGGATTTCTATCGCTGCTAATCATAAATTCTAAAGCCACTGATATGCCGTCCATTTAGCCAGCGTTCTTTCGTGTCCGTCTGTCCTTCCGGTGGCCAGATCAATAATTCAGAGATCATAAAATCTGCATCCTTCATCGCGCTGGTATCCTGAATCTCACAATGATAAAAACCAAACCGCATTCCCGGAAGAGAATTACTCAGCCTGCAATTATCAATCAACGGACGGATGTCTGTCAGTTTGGCATCCTCCAGATAAAACAGAAATAATTCCGGCATATCCTGAACAAAAGATAAGTCTCTGATATTTTTGCCATATAAAATAAACAAATCACGAAGTTCATGAAACTGCTGCACAAAACTATAGTCTTCCAGCGGAATCATAATATAGCATCCAAGCACTTTGCACTTTTTTACATCTGCCATAATAGTTTCATCCTGCAAATCTTCCACGGCCAATGTTATCCGCGGAGTTTTCATATTGATTGCACTCGAAGTCAGCTTCCATGGGATAAAACATCCACCCACGTGTTTTCCATCTTTGTTAATGGCAATACTTGTATATCCCTGCTCTGAAGCTGTCTCTCTTAATACTTCTCTGTCTCTTTCTTCCATATCCTAAATTCCTCACCAGTTTTTACTCAACGGTAATTGATTTTCTAAACATTAATCTTTACTTTATATTTGTGTTTTAATGGTTCCATTGTCCAATCATCAAAACCAACAAAACCATCATTTTGTAGGGGTGGAATTCACTATCTCTTAACAGGACAACGTGAATTTGACTTCTCATTTTGATGCGTATTTTTCCGGCTTTCTGCTTATTATAGATGCTTTTTAGCATAAATTCCACCATTTTTGTAATAAAAAACTTCCACCCCATAGAATTTAGTCCTACAAAGTGGAAGTTAGTCTTACAAAGTGGAATTAACTTTTGCAAGTGACCGCTAACATCGACAGTAGCTTATCAACCTGGATAGGCTTTGCGATATGACCATTCATTCCGGCTGTAATAGCATCTCTCTTATCTTCTTCGAATGCATTTGCTGTCATTGCAATGATCGGTATGCATGCTTTATCTTTATCTGGCAAATGCCTGATTGTCTGTGTTGCTTTATAACCGTTCATTTTTGGCATCTGGATATCCATGAGGATCATGTCATATGTGCCTGCCGGCATTTCCATTATTCTATTCACACACTGAATACCATTCTCCACACGTTCTATCTTAAGACCGGCACGCTCAAGTATTGCCTCTGCAATCTCTGCATTCATATCATTATCCTCCGCCAAAAGAATATTCCTGCCTTCAAGGATTTCACTTCCTGTTCCAGACTCTTCAATGTGTCTTTTTACATAATAGCTTTCATCCGCTATCCTGTGTTTTAATGTAACCGTAAAAGTACTGCCCTTGCCAGGCTCACTCTCTACATCTATTGTCCCGCCAAGCAACTCAACATATTTCTTAACTATTGACATGCCCAGTCCGGTTCCTGCTATTTTGCTCTTTGTAGTGTTATGTTCACGTGTGAATGCGTCAAAAATCTTCGTCATATACTCCTGACTCATACCGATTCCTGTATCACTCACTCTGTTCCTCACTATCATGTACCCAGGCTCGTCGCATGGTAATTCATCTACGCTCATCATAACAGAACCACCGGCTGGAGTATATTTTATGGCATTGCTCAGGATGTTGACGAATATCTCTTTCACCTTGGTAACATCTGTCAGTATATGCTCATGCTCTACATTCATCGTGTAATGAAGCGCTATATCCTTTTTCCTTGCTTTCTCATCAAATACTGCAAACAAAGACTTCCTGACATCTTCAATCCGGCAGTAATTCTCATCAAGCTCCATTCTTCCACTCTCAATCCGGGCCATATCCAGTACATTATTTATGATTGACAAAAGAAGATTTCCCGATTGCTGCAGTTTTTCTAAATGTTCTAAAGTTTCAGGCATGACATCAATCTCACCATTTTCAAGTTTATCAAAACAGTTGGACCAGTCACATTTCACATACTCAAATTCCCATCCGGTATAACCTGCCAGAGCCTGCATGAGTTCGTAGCCATAGCCTCGTCTGACACCGTTTTTATCGACATAATCAAAGGTATCCTCGAATGAACCGACACGGATGATCTGTGACTTTTTTTCATCATTATTCTTTTCAGCAGCCCAGCAATGTACTGATAACATCATCCACATTCCTAAAACCACAAATATACCTGCAAATAGTATGGCTGATTTTTTTCTACTTTTTTTATACATTGTTCTTTTCTCCACAAATCACCAGGTTATTACACGTCACAAATCTAAAAAAATGCACTGCCTTTCCAGACAATGCAGTTTAAACATTTTAAACATTGCAGCTGGCTGTCATTTTACAGACCCTATAGCTTTGCGTCTCAGCCTTTCGACTGATTTGCCGATAAATCTTTTCTTTGTATTATATTATACATTTTTCATTAAATCTGTCTATTATAAATATTTCATCATGGTTGGGACAAGAATGTTCATATCAACAGGCTTTGCTACATGAGCATTCATTCCAACAGCAAGAACCTTTTCTACATCTTCTGCAAAAGCATTGGCGGTCATCGCAATAATTGGGATCCTGGCTTTTTTCGTATCCTTCATCTTTCGGATAGTTAATGTAGCATCATATCCATTCATAACCGGCATCTGGATATCCATAAGGATCATCTTGTAATAATCAGCATCCGCTTTTTCAATCAGGTCAATACATGCAACACCATCATTGGCAGTCTCAACAATACATCCTTCTTCCTTTAATAGTTCCGTTGCAATTTCAGTGTTGATCTCATTATCTTCGACCAGTAAGATCCGAACACCGTTCAGGCAATTCTTATTGCACAGATTACTATTTTTCTTCACCAGAGAATCGTCTTCTGACGCTTTTCTGCAAGGAATAGTTACTGTAAATTCGGAACCCTCACCCTGCTTGCTTTTCACTTCTATTGTGCCATCCATGAGTTCTACAAGCTTTTTCGTAATGCCCATTCCAATGCCACTGCCATCAATATGACTTAATGTAGTGTTACGTTCTCTTTCAAAAGTTTCAAAAATACGCTTTTGGAATTCTTCAGACATACCAATTCCATTATCGGTAATGGTAATGATCATATTACACCAGTCTTCTTTTTCACAAGATTCCTGTAAGACATTACAGGATATTGTACCCCCTGTATTTGTATACTTTATTGCATTACTTATAATATTGAGACAGACTTCTGACAGGTGCGGTACATCCATATATACATACGGATACATGATTTGTTCTGTCAGAGAAAGCGTCTGATTTTTACTTTCTGCCTGTTGTCGGAACATAATGACACAATTTTCAAAGCACTCATGGACATTCGAAACAGTGTATTCCATTTCAACCTTACTATTTTCAATTCTTGCAAGATCCAAGACATTGCCAAGCATCGACAAAAGTTCTTTTCCGCATATTCGAATTTCTTCAAGATATCTGCCCAGTTTATCTATTTCCCGCAAATGTCTGGACGCCAGTTCTGCATAACCAATGATTGCATTCATAGGAGTTCTGATATCATGGGACATATTGAACAGAAATGATGATTTTGCTTTATTTGCACATTCTGCTTTTAATTTAGCTTCCCGCAATTCTTCCTCTTGTCTTAATTCCCGCAATTTTTCATCTGTCACATCTCGATTTGCAATCAATACTGATGTAACATTTCCATCTTTATCATAGTTTTGAGGAACGACCATAGAAAGAAACCATGATCCTTCCTTTAGTTTGAATTCGGAAGACATAGATTCTTTATTATAAAGCCGTGCTGCCATGGTTTGTATGTCAAAAAATTCCATATACTTCTGCACAAATGGTTCTGCTATCACATTTTTGATAATCTCAATCAGAAGATTCCATTCGATATTATTATCTTTCATATCAATATTCATTTTTCGAGTTCTTTTGACAAGTTCAACACGCTTTGTTTTTAAATCCAGCCTTAAGATTAAATAATAGGCAGTGCCTAATGCATAAAAGGCCTGCCGGGTTCTTTGCATCTGCTTTCCCAATGTAACAGGGAACTCTTCACCGTCCATCTGTTCCAAATCTGGTATTGACTGATGCAGATGCTGAACCAGCCATTTTCCATTCGTCCACCTATAGATAATCGTAAATCTTGTCTCCATTTTAAAACAGATTGAACCATCTTTAAACAGACCAATAAAATCTACTGTTCCGTGTGCAAGAACATGATCATCATCAAGCCGTTCTTCTTCCTGATGTAAATTTCCTACTTCAATTCTGATTTTATCTCTTCGTTTTACATCAAATTTAAATGATTCTAGAAACTCATGTAAATTCGTGAATAACTCATGTTTCCCAGTTCCAATCAGACTAATATTTTCATCAAAATAATTCTCTATATCAAAATCATTTATTGATTCGGCATTAATATATATTTCAAAAAGTTGCTCTGTGAGTTTTTTAAAATCATCCATACGCTTCCCTCTCTCTTAAAAGACTTAAATGACTTTAATTTTTCTGGTTTATCCTCTTTTTATTCTCTTCCTGTTATGAAATCCTGATCTCGCCCCTAAATTTCCAAATGACTTTATTTTTGCATCGGATGTTGCATCAGCATAAATCTCCATGGTAGTTGCAATATCTTTATGTCCCATAATTTCCTGAATCACTTTCAGATTAGTGTAAAGCGGACATAAGCGTCCCCTTACCCACCGCTTAGTGCTCTACGCACTTGAAGCGGGGGAATGCTTATTCTGCGTTCATTTTCACAATATCCGGTGCATAATAATTGATATGTCCGCTCGTTCTTTAGTGCTTCTTTCACCTCTGAGAACATTGGAATTATACGATTTCCAGCTTCCGTTTTTGGTGTTGTAATAGAAAAATAACATTTTCTCTTTGATAATAAACCATATTATAATTAATTTCAATATAACCATCAGCCATATTTATATCCTGCCAACGCAAGCCTACTACTTCCGAAACTCTACAACGTGTACCAGCAGCATAGATATCCTCATCTGAACTTGGATTACCCCAAGAATTTCTTATTTGTCGTTTAAGGAACAAGATGAAAAAACTCCAATGCCGGCACGACAGATTTCCTATCTTCGCTGCGCCGCCTATCTCCGACCGCTCCCGCGAACTCACCAACAGCAAAAACGGCTGTTGGCTCAAACACACTCCCGCGGTCGGGCTATGCTCGCTCCGATAACGGAAATCCGTCTATCGCCTTGCATTGGAGTTTTTTCATCTTTGTTCCATTTACACGACGGCACCGCGTGCCACGTGCACATATAAATAGTAACAAATTAACGCTGTGCAGTGCACGCTGATTCACTTTATGAACATAGAATAAGCATTTCCCTGCTTCTAGTGCGTAAAGCAACTAAGCGTTGGGTAAATGGAAATGCTTATGTCCACTTTACTATAAAAAAGCACTATGTATTGTAGCGGCAAAGCCGCTATATGTTCTTAGATTCTGAGCCAGAGGGGACAGTTGAGCCACCGCGAAGCGGCTTGCCCTTGATCAATCAAAAAAAGAACTGCTACACTGTTGTCAGCGACGGAGAAAATCTACATGTTCTTGAGTTCTTCGCCGTCGGTAATGAACCTATAGCAGTTCTTTTTTTGTATTGTCAAGGGTGGCGTATATAGCCAATTTAAGGAAATGTGCAGTAATCCTGTGAAAAATATGTCAGTTTACGCTGACCAGAATCAGACACCATGTCTCACATACGTTGACTTAAATACTAATCAATCTGTTAATCTGCGCATGCAACATAACAAATTATT
>URDN01000043.1 GCA_900546495.1 uncultured Lachnospiraceae bacterium | reverse complement strand
CACTCGGCTGTTAACCGAGTTGTTGTAGGTTCGAGCCCTACTCGGGGAGTTTTTTCGTAATTAATTATTATTTGCGAAATGTTTTTTGTATATTGACTTATTTCTTCAGGAATGATATAATGCAAAAAGCTTGTTAATTGAATATGGCGACATAGCCAAGTGGTAAGGCAAAGGTCTGCAACACCTCTATCACCAGTTCGAATCTGGTTGTCGCCTCTAATAACCTCAGAAATTTATAATTTCTGAGGTTTTTTTTATAGAAAAATTAACCGATATTTCGCATTAAAGTAGAAGTACTTTGTATAAATAATGCATGTGTTCTTATTTTTTTATCTAGTGTAAAAAAATGTAAATTTTGAAATAAATAACTGTATTATTAATTATTTTTTTGGTATTATAAAAATAGGAACGAAGAATACAAAAGGTATGAAGGTGGACATATGAGAAAAAAGACATCGCAGCTAAAAAATTATATTGTGGCAACGAATATTTTCATTATAGCGGTGGTAATGGGCATTCTAGTATTTTTTGCCGGAGTACAGCATTCAGTGGATAAAAATTCACAGAAAACGATGATGAACAATGCAGCACGTCAGAGTGAACATTTGCGTACCATTTTGGCAATTCATTATCAATATTTGAATGAATTGGCAAAGGAAATGGGACAGGATGAGGAGTTAATTTCTCAGGAGCATCTTGATATGTTGGCAAGTATCTATGAATCAACAGATTTGGAGCGTACTGCATTGATTGAGCCGGATGGAACGGCACATTATGACAATGGTGTGGTAAAAAATGTTTTTCACAGACGTTATTTTAAAGATGCAATTAACGGACAACAGACCTTAAGTGATCCGTTGGAGAGTAGCGTTGATCAGGAAACAAGAGTGGTTCTCGGTGTGCCAATATATGATAAAAATCAGCAGGTAATCGGTGTTTTAGGCGCTTCTTATAATGTAACAACGTTAAGTCATATGCTGTTTGATGATTTGTTTGACGGTGAAGGCGATACATTGATTGTTACTCATACGGGGAAAATCATTACCTATGAAGATGGAAATGGTAATAAAAAGCAGATTGGATATGGTGATAATTTATTTACATACTATGCAGAAAAAAATAAGAAGCAGGAAAATACACTGGGGCAGGTGAAAGATGACTTCTTAAGTAATGAGTCAGGATTTATTCGACTTTGTTTGGATAATACGCAGACAAAGGATTACTATATGACTTATATGTCGATCGGAATGAATGACTGGATGCTTTGTTATATTGTTCCCGTTAAGGCAGCGCAGAAATCTTATGCTTTTATTCGGGAATATGAGATGATTTTCATGTTGGCATTCTGTGTGTTAGTAAGTATTTTGGTTATTTATATTGTGCGTAAAAATAATCGGGAAAAAGTGAAAATACTGGAAGCGGCACAGCGTGATGCCCTGACGGGATTATATAACAAAGACCATACGCAGAAATTTATTGAACAGATTTTGCAGAAAGAGTCTGGTCCGCATGGTTTTGTGATTTTGGATATAGATTATTTTAAAAGTGTGAATGACAGTTACGGTCATCTTGTGGGTGACAAAGTTTTAAGTATGCTTGGAAAATTTTTGGAGAGCCAGTTTCGGGAAGATGATATTGTAGGACGTATTGGTGGCGATGAATTTGTCATTTTAATGCGAAATATTTCTGATCGGGACAAGGCGGAGCAGAGAATTCATAATCTGTTGAAGAATCTTCCGGAGATGAAGATTGAGGAAATGGATAACCGCGGTATTACGATCAGTGTTGGTGTGGCACTGGCACCGGATAACGGAAATTCGTTTATTGAGCTGTATCGACATGCAGATCAGGCATTGTATGAGACAAAGAGAGTTGGAAGAAACGGATATTCCATTTATAATCCGAATTGGACTGAGAATGTGACAGAGGAATAAAAATTTTATATAAAAATATATATGAAGATGGAGAGTAATGAGTGCAATAAGAAGAATTTGTGGAAAACTGAACATTGTGTGTTATCTGTTGCTGTTATTTCAGGTCTGGCATCTGTGCCAGTATGGTGGCAGACGGCTCAGTGAGATTATTATAGGGGCAATCGGAGCGGCTTTGATCTGTAGCATCATCATATGGAGTGTGTTGACTGCCTGTTTGAAGAAAAATGGAAGTTTGACACAGGAAAGAGGATTTTCTTTCTGGATTTCATTATTGATCATTCTGATCGGAAGCGGCTGTGCGGCCGGAGGTGTGATTTATTCTGCGATTCCCGGACATGGACGGTTGGCAGAAAAGTTACAGGAAAAGCAGACGGTTCAGTATGTTTCTTATGATCACGATAATTTTTTCAACGATGGTGTACAGGGATTGCTGGATGATATTGGAAAAAAGGTTGATTTGCCTAAGGAATTATACGTTTCCGGTGATGGTGTAAAAATTATTTTTAATGAACGTGGAAGAGTGCAGAAAGTCGATACCTTTTTATATGGAAAGGATAAAAATGACAGGGACAGAACGTTTCTGATTTCTTATGATGCTTCCAGGAGCGATACAATCAGAGTTGACCTGGATGGATATACCAGTGGATCTTATGATTCGGATTGTCTGTTGCAGCCGATGATCCGTATTTTGAGTTTTGCAGATTGTCAGAAATATGTCAGTCGGTGGCAGACCGCGATTAATGCGACATCAGGAGAAACTGTGACTTACGGTGTGTTATATTATGGTGTTCGCTCCTTTACAAACAGTGATGGACTGGAGTATCTGCCGGGAGATGTGGATGGTGACGGTGTTGTCAGTGGAGAGACAGATTTTTCTGCACTGGATGCAGGCGGAGAGATGACGGGGTACGAAGTGTCTCTCTATATTCCGGGAATGGAGGATACGATCACGCCGGTGCGTTATATGATGGAGCCTCAGTATACGCCGTTGAGTGAACTGTCGGAGGAGCATGAAGCAGAGCAGTCGCTGGAGGCACAGTTGTCGGATGGATGGCATGTGGATCAGAACAATGGCTCTGTGGAATTTTATGTGGAAAAAAATCTGGGCTGGCGATTGGAAATTGTCGATGCGGCTGCAGGCAGCAGGTTTTATGATCTGAATCAGACCACGGACGGCGGTAAGACCTGGACAACTATAAATCAGGATCCATTTGACGGAACAATGGGTGTGGCAGAAGGTCTGGAATTTTTCGACGGTCAGTTTGGATTTGCGGGACTGGCGGGCGCTTCCGGGGAACATTCACAGATTTATGTGACCTATGACGGCGGCGCGACCTTTGAGCCGGTGACATTGCCGCTGGATTCCGTAACGGAGTTATCTCCATATGCGGCGGAACTGCATTTTTCCGCAAGTGACTATCAGTATATGATGATGCCGGAAAAAGATGGTGACACCTACAAGATTAAGCTGATCCATCAGGATGGGGAACAGGAAGGAATCTGTTTTACTACTGCGGATCAGGGAAAAACGTGGACGTTTGCGGGCGCTTTTTCAGACTATGATAATGATGGCGAATAGAAAGTACATATTCGATAGAATATGTACTTTCTTTATTTCTATGAAGGTAAGGAAAAGAAATATATAGCTATCTGAACTAAAAAACTTTAATTCGACAATAGGTGGTATAGATTTGGAATATAAAATTTTCCAAAATTCATTTAGCTATCATAATTCTCTGCTATGATGGGAGCATCAAAAGTTGACGGAAAGATTTACAGGTGAAAACAGTAAATTTTACGGGATTAAAATGTTCGAAAAACGCATGGGGGAAATATGATGAACGACACGTTAGTACAAAGTTTTTTATCAGTGGCAGAAGAAGGCAGTTTTTGTAAAGCGGCAGAGAAAATTTATATTTCTCAGCCAAATTTGAGCAGAAATATCGCACGTCTGGAAAAAGAGCTGAATGCACAGCTTTTTGACAGAAGTGGAAAACATATTGCGCTGACAGAGGCGGGACGGATTTATCAGAACGCATTTCAGAAAGTGGAACAGTGTATGGCAGATGCAAAAGAGCGGGTGGAGCGTCTGGAAGCACTGAAAATGGGTATGATCCGCATTGGTTATGTCAATGGATGGAATATCGGAAGTTATATTCAACCAATCCTGAAAAAGCTGCGTTTGGAGTATCCGGGAGTTAAGGTGTCTCTGGAAGCTTATAATCTGCAGGAGTTGTCTGCGCGTTTTCAGATGGGACAGCTGGATCTGATCATTACCTTAGAAGAGCGTGCGGCTAAGATTTATGATGCACAAACATTTGTGATCGATACGGCGTCGGAAGTGATCTTATTTTCCAATACGCTGTTTCGAAATAAAAAGAAGAACTGGAAGCCGGAAGATTTTCGGAAGGAAACATTTTTTGTACTGGCAGATGACCGGGAAGATGTGCAGGCAGAGTATATTCGGACAATCGGTAGCAAATATGGATTTGTGCCGAATTTCTGCAGCGTGAACAGTATGGAATCAATTCTGATGAATGTGGAAAATGGTCTTGGAGTAACCGTTTGCAATTCATGGGTGAGAAATGTGTATACACAGGGATTCCAGTGCTGTCCGCTGGAACATTCCGTACAGATCACGGCGGCATGGAAACAACCGGAGGAGCAGTCTGTACTTAATATTTTAATGGATATGATGACCGGAGATGCATCAACAAGTTGCAAAATTATCGCATAGAAGTTATGATACAAAATATCATGGGGGTGAGTCTATGGCGAAAATTTTAGTGGTGGATGATGAATTATCGATTCGTATGGGAATCCGGGAATTTGCAGAATATCAGGGATATAAAGTGGAGGAAGCTGCCAACGGAAAAGAAGCGGTGGAACGCTGTCGGCAGAAGGATTTTGATATTATTATCATGGATATTATGATGCCGGAGATGGACGGATATGAGGCTTATAAAAAGATTCGGGAGATCAAAGATATTCCTGCGCTGATGCTTTCCGCAAAAGGGGAAGAATATGATAAACTGCAGGGATTTGAACTTGGAATTGATGATTATGTGGTGAAACCGTTTTCGATTCGCGAGCTGATGGCGCGGATCGGTGTGATCTTGCAGCGGAATCAGAAAAATAGAAAGAAGACAGAGGTGGAAGGTGCATATCAGGAAGTAGAAAAGTACGAATTTAAAGGACTTTCTGTTAATGTGTCGGCACGGGAAGTTTTTGTGGATGGTGTGCGTGTGGAACTACGTCCCAAGGAGTATGATCTGTTGTTCTTTCTTGTGAGAAACAGAGGCATTGTTTTTTCCAGAGAGGCATTGCTGGAAAAAGTTTGGGGATTTGATTTCATGGGAGATGATCGGACGGTGGATGCACAGATCAAGATGCTGCGGCATGCATTAGGGGAATATCGTACCTATATTGTAACCTACAGAGGGGCAGGATATAAATTTGAAGCTGATCAGAAAGAAACATAAGATGATGTTTGGTCTGTGGGTTGGTTTTATGGGACTTGCAGGCGCAATGGCAGTGATGTTCTGGATGGTGCTGCATTTTTCGGTACAGGGGAAATATAAGGAACAGGCGGAAAATGATCTGAAGGTGGCGGCACAGTCTATCTGGGATATGTACGGTCAGGATGATTTTGAGGCAAATATTGCATTTCTGGCAAAGACGAATGATTATTTTGTTCAGATCGTGTCAGAAAAAGATATGCAGGTGCTGTTGTCGGTAAATAATCAGGGAGAAAATGCGGCACCGCAGCAGGATGACATTGCAGATGAGACGCTATTTCAGCGGTTGGATGAGTCGGACGGAATCTGTCAGTATTATGTAAAAGATGCTGTCAGGACATCGAACTGGGTGATTCAGGCAGTGGTGCTTGCAAATATTGACGGTGCCAGAGAAGTGCTGGTGGTGAGCAAGTCACTGGCAGATGTGGATGCGCTGATGCGGCTGCTGACCAGTCGATACTGGTTGGTGACGGTGACAGTGCTTATTTTAGCTTCCATTTTGTCGATCTGGTTGGCAGAGTATTTTGCACGTCCGTTCCGACATTTGAATAAAAGCGCACAGCAGATGGCAGCAGGCGATTATGAGACTGTGTTTGTCCGGGAAGGACCGGTGGAGGTCAGACAGCTTGCGGATACACTGGAACTGGCGGAACGGGAATTTAACAAAACGGAATCGCTGCGACGGGATTTTGTGGCAAATGTCAGCCATGATATGAAAACGCCATTAACGGTAATTCGCATGTATGCGGAAATGCTGGAAGCCTTTTCCGGGGAAATTCCGGAAAAAAGGGAAGAACATGTGCGGATGATTCTGGATGAAACGGATCGACTGACAAACTTTATCAGTGATACGCTGGATCTGGCAAAACTACAGTCCGGAACGATGGAAATAGAAGAAACGGTATTTTCGATTCGTGGTGTGGCAGAGGAAGTGTTATCCAGTATCTGTGCAAATTGGCCGGAATTTCATCTTAAACTGGAATGTATGGAGGATGTGCAGGTGCAGGCGGATCGCCGTCTGATCTACCGGGTTATCTACAATTTTGCATCGAATGCGGTAAAATATTCCGGGGATAAAACGGAGGCAAGAATCCTAATCCGGCATTATCAGGGCAGCGTCCGGGTGGAAGTCATTGATTATGGAATCGGAATTGAACCGGACAAGCTCCCATATATCTGGAACCGGTTTTATCAGGTAAAACCGAATGAACGGGAAAAATGCGGTATGGGTGTGGGATTGAATATTGCAAGTGAGATTTTGAAACTGCATCACGCGCCGTTTGGTGCGGAGAGTACACCGAATAAAGGAACCTGTTTCTGGTTTATGCTGGAGGCGTACAATGAAAAATAGAGTGTGGCAAGCAATTGTCGTGATTATTTTGCTGGTGGTACTGTCACGTACCGCCCTGCAGCGCGATCTGCAGGCAAGTGCCTTTGAAGAAAAAATTAACCAGTCTCTGGAAAGTGGGTATCTGCCAGTGGTGGTATTATCTCAGGAGAGCGGGGAGTACCGTTCTCTTGGAAATTCCGCGCTGTGGGCAGCAGAATATGCGGCAGAGAAAGTGAATGAGAATGGCGGTGTAAACGGCTGCAAGATACAGATTATTTCGGAAAATACCAATTCGGAAAAAAGTAAGGCGTTGAGTCTCTTTCAAGGCGCAAGCCGGGCATCTTTTCTGGTTCTTGGACCGATGGATGCACCGGAAACTGCATATATTGCAAAAAATGTGGAGCACAATCAGACCATCAACATTGCGGCGTATTCTTTTTCTGAGTCCAGAAATACCATGGCACCGTACGGAATTTCTTATATGAGTGATTCTGAGGAAGGTGATCTGGAGGAAGTGCGGGTATGGTCGCAGGCAAATCCGGATATCAAAAATGTGGTGCTTTTTACGATGTCGGAAGATGAGTCTCAGGAGAATACGACGGAACTTTTGCAGGATCGTTTAGCGGATATGGGATTGCATCTTTTAAAAATCGTGGACATCAAACAGGGAGCGAATGATGAAGATTACGCTGCTTATGCAATCCAGGCATTGAATCAGGGGGCGGACGGATATATTTTTCTGGTGCGTGGCAAAGAAACAGGAAATATTTTGTTGAAACTCAGAAGTCATGGCGTGGAGGAAGGCCGGCAGATTTCTACCTCTTTTTCCGCGTATGGCAGTGAATTGTTTGATGTGGCAGGAGATATGCTGGATGGTATTTCTATCTGGAATAAGTTTGATCCTGTTTATCAGGGAAAAGACTGGCAGAAGTTACTGCAGGATTATCGGATTGCCCGTCATGGAACGGAGCAGGTGTCGAATCCGGTGGCAGATTACTATGATTCCGTGATGGCAATCTGTCAGTGTTATGAGGAGTTTGGCATTACCAGTGAGAATTATAAGGAGTTTATCGGCGATCAGGAAGTGATTGACTGGTTCTACAATTCCAAACAGTTGAAGGGGATTCAGAGTGCTTATCGGTGGCAGGAGGGACAGAAGGTGACGGATTATCAGTTTTTCGTGTTTGACGGGAAAACACCGGTGAATCGGAGCAGCAGGTAGAAATACAGTTCCCCCGCGCCATTCGCAAAAGAGCTCGCTTGCAAGCGATACTTCTTGAACTTGTTCAAGAAGGTGCCCCGCATGTGATGAGTGAACTGTAATGTATATCAAAATTGATATGATTTAATAAAATTTTTAGTATTTGATTACAGAATGTTTATAATTTATAATGAGTACAGTCATAAAAATACTCAGACAAAGGAGGAGAATGAGAAATGGCTGCATTAGGTATTATAGGCATTGTTGTTGGTGTCGCAGTTTTGATCTACGGCGCATACAAAGGAATCAGCACAATTATTCTTGCACCGTTATGTGCACTGCTGATTGCGTTGTTCAACGGAATGAACCTGTTGACAACATTTACAGACACGATGTTACCAAGCGTATGTAACTATGTTACAGCAATGCTTGGTCCGGTATTGATGGGATGTGTTATCGCTGCATTATATAACGCAAGTGGTGCTGCATTATCCATCGCAAACGCATTATATGATTTATTCACAATCAAAGCAAGAAAACAGGCTGCCGCAGGTCAGCAGGTTGTTATGAAACCGATTCTTGCTATCCTTACAATTTATGTAATCGGTACTGTACTTGCTTACAGTGGAATGAACCCGGTTGTACTGATGTTCATTTTATTCCCGATTGCTATGGACTTGTTTGAAAAAGCAAAAATGCCAAGAGCTATGGGTCCTGGTGTTGTTTTAGGAGCACTTGCAACTGCAGCATGTTCCATGCCGGGTACTACATCCGACCAGAACGTTATTGCTGTACAGATGCTTGGTACATCTCCGATGGCAGCAGCAGTTCCGGGATTTATCGGTGGCGCAGTTGTCCTGATCCTGAACATCGTTATGATGAACGTTATTTCTAAAAAAGAGATCGCAAAAGGACACGTATACGATGCTGCACCAAACGCACCGAAACGTCCGGAAGGACAGAAAACACCGCACTGGTTACTTTCCATTATCCCAATCGCAGTAACACTGATCTGCTTTAACGGACTTGGATGGAACATTTTAGTAAGTATGATGCTCAACATTATTCTTTCTCTGATTTTCTTCTTCCCATATTACGGAAAATTCTCAGGACTGAAAGAACTGATCAAACCGGTTGGAGAGCAGACAACTATGCTGGTTCTTCAGGTTGGTTTACTTGGAGCTATCGGTGGTGTCGTAGCAGCATCCCCGGCATTCCCGGTACTGACAAACGGATTATTAAACATGGGTGGTCCTGCATTATTTAAGGTAGTACTTGCAATCGCATTACTGACCGGTGCATCCGGATCAGGTCCTGCTGGTCTGTCCGCTACATTACCGTACATGTCAGAGACATTCGCAAGCATGGGTATCAACATGAGTGCTTTGCACCGTGTATCCGTATTTGCATCTCAGACACTTGATACATTACCGACAAACCCTGGATATATCATCGCTACAGGTATTGCAGAAGTTGAGATCAAAGATTCTTACAAATATGTATTTATCACAACTGTATTAAATACAACAATTACAGCTCTGGTTGTTGCACTGATCCTGACAATTTTCCCTGGTCTTGCATAATCAGAACATGAGAAGTATTTAATTACATAAAATTGAAATTTTTCGATATTGTGTAAAAAAACACCCTTTCAATAGGAAAAAGAAAAATAAGTGCCGCATGGTTTTCATCTTACAGAAAGCCATGCGGCATTTTATGGTTTATCTCAGTCGAGAAGACTCCCACTTCTGCAAGTGGTGAGTAATAACAAGTCTTTCTCAGTGGGAGTACAATCTCTGACTGAGATAAACGCTCCGCAAGGAAAACAAAAATCCGGCGTTTGCGTGTTTTTTGCAGGAAATTGAGAAGTTGTTGGAAAAATAGAGTTGGTGGTTGAAAAAAGTTGAACGGAGATTTGATAAATTCCAAAAATATATGTAAAAAGAGTTAGAGAAAAGGAAATGTGCTGTAACGAAAGTGGAAAAACAGCTATTAATAGATAGAACAACAAAAATACAGGTTGTTTCAGTGAGTTTTTAGATGCAGTTGGAATAGGATATGGAGTGCATTTAAGAAAAAATAACTTTGAGTGGAAAGGAGGGGAAACGCAGGTGCAGGATATGGATGCTGTTTACCGTCAACATGCGCAGACGGTGTTTAAATATCTGATGTCATTGACACATGATGCGGATCTGGCGGAAGAACTGACGCAGGAAACGTTTTATCAGGCGGTACGAAGTATAGATCGTTTTGACGAAAGCTGCAAGATCACAACGTGGCTGTGTGCAATTGCGAAAAATCAGTATTTTGCTTATATGAAAAAACATGCGCGGCTGCAGGTTGATCCAGATGTGGATCTGATGTCTGATGGAGCGGGCATGATAAGAAATACAGTGTCGGCAGAGCAGGAAGTGCTGCAGCAGGTCGGGCAGATGGAGTTATTGAAAAAACTGCATGCGTTTCCGGAACCGGGCAGGGAAGTGTTGTATCTGAGGATGTTTGGAAATTTGTCTTTCCGGGAGATCGGTGAGGTTATGGGAAAAACAGAGAACTGGGCGCGGGTGATTTTTTTCCGGGCGCGCACGAATCTGAGGAAGGAGTTGGAAAAGGATGAAAAATGATCTGACGTGTGAAGTTGTGCAGGATCTGCTTCCGTCTTATGTGGATGGACTGACAAGCGATGTGAGTAATCAGGCGGTGGAACAGCATATGAAAACATGCGAAAGCTGCCGAAAATTATATAGTGAAATGAGAGAACCGATGAATGGCGAAGATGTATCTGAGATAAATGACGGACAAAAGGCTGATTCCCAAAAATCATCAGAAATTGATTATCTGAAAAAGATTCGAAAGAAAAACCGGATGCGGATTTTGGCAGCAGTGCTAATCGTTGTGATCGCGGTTGGTGTGGGACTTTGGAGCAAAGTATATGTCGTTGGACAGGAGGTAGAACAGGCAGAGTTCGTGCAGGCAAATGTGGCAGTTGAAGATCATAAGGTATCTGTGCAGGGATTATTGCTTGATACAACAAAAGGTGTATCAGATGTGGCATTTCAGGAGAAGGATGGCATTGTGACGGTATCTTTGCGGGAAACCAGAAAGTCATCATTTCATACTAATGAATTTCAGGCGGATTATCAGAGCTCTGAAGACGTAAAACAGGTTGTTTTGGAAAATCGGATTTTGTGGGATGGTGGAGTGTCGATTGACGGAACTGTTTCAGATCTGTATCAGAGTAGAAATCCATATGTGGGAGATACTTCGGCGGATGGACGGTCTGTGCAGGCTGCCAGAGCGGTTCTTGGAATCAATGATGGTGCGTTAATTTCTTATGGTACACAATTACAGACGTCAGAGGAACCTTACGGATGGACGTTTTTGAATGTACAGATTTCTTCGTCTGACAATGTGGAACGGCTACATCAGGAGATGAAACAGCTTGGCTGTCTGTTGATTGCGGTGACAGATAATCTGGGTTATGTCAGCTTTGAATATAGCGTGGATGGTGCAGAAAATGCGGATGGAAATACGACATTGACTGTGACGGAAGCGGATGTGGATGCGATGGCGGGACAGTCGGTGAAGGCGATGGCGCAGACACCGGAAGGATTGCAGAAATTAGTGGAATTGATAAAGTAACTTGATATAGATATTTTACATCAATGTGTTATCATGTGCTGACCGTAATGGTATATGAGATATTATATGTGTTTAAATTGAGTTAATTAAAAGTAAAAAATTGAGAATAAAAATACACGTGAATTGATTTATTGTAATCAGTCCACGTGCATTTTTGTATTAGTTAGAAGTTAAAAGTATTTATATGATATGTATTTAGAAAGTATCTTTCTCTTCTTCATATAATGTAGGCAGAATAGCTGCCAGGTTTGTAAACTCTTTGATGTTGTGAGCGAATAATCCCTGTGGTACAAATGGTGGGATGGATACGCCTTCCGGAATTGCTTTTACAACATTTCCGTCTTCATCCATACGATATCCGATCCAGAAACGGGATTCAAATAATACACCGTCTTTGTATGGATGCCATTTGTGAGTCATGACAGCGGCACAGCTGCTCTTTCCTACCGCACAGACCATGGATTCACAGTTTTCTGTACCAAGGATGCTCTCATCATAACCAAGGTCTGCCGGTCTTTTAAAGCAAAGCTGTAAGAACTCCGGTCCAGGTCCGACATCTTCCATGATGTAGTGATCAACGCCCCATGTTTTCTGGTTCATCGGTACGTTCGGGTCTACGACATAAGATGCCGGATATGCTCTTGCAAAATAGTGATCTTCCGGGTCCCAGATTTTGTAACGCAGATCAGATCCTACAGAATGCCATGGGAACCACCAGTCAAGCATTTCACCTGTAACGCCCGGCATGTAAGTGGTATTACATACAAGACCGGTTCCGTTGGCAGCAACGCCGTAACCGATTTTTGCATATTCATCAGCTTCCCCTTTTAAGAATTTATTTCTCTCCTCAAATGGGATACATTTTTCCGGGGTGATCGGTCCACCCTGTAAAACAGCGATTTTCTCAGCTGGTACCGGAGCTAAATCCTGCTCATAATATTTGTAGTAAGAAAGTTTTTTCTCTTCTTCGGAAACTCCCACTTTAATGCCTGGTTTGCTCATGTTAAAATCCTCCTACTTATATAAAATGTTTCGTTTTGTGATGATTTTATTGTAACTGAAAATGCGATAAAAAAACACTATTTAATTAGATATAGATATAACTTTTATGTTATACTGTTTCCGGTTCACTTGTCCTATATATGTAGATGACAATCATGCTTGCATGAGGAGACATCTGCATGTATAGGACAAGTGAACTGAAATTAACTTATAGGAGAAGCACATGACCACAAAAACATTAGAATATTTTCTGGTAGTAGTAAAACATTTGAACATTTCAAAGGCGGCTAAGGAGCTTTTTATCAGTCAACCGGCACTGAGCAAACAGATTAGTCAGCTTGAGGCGGAACTGGGTGTCAGTCTGTTTGACCGGACAAAACATTCTCTGAAACTGACGTATGCGGGGGAAGTATTGCTGTCAGAGACAAATGAACTGTTCAATAAACAGGCAGAACTTTTAGAACGGGTGCGGGCAGCAGGAAATGTATCGGAAAATGATCTGCATTTGTGTCACATGCCGGGGGCATTGAATTATCATGTGGCAGACGTGTTGGCGCAGTTTCAGCGCCGGTATCCGGAAATTGATCTGAAATTAACTGGAAGTCTGCCAAGTCAGATTTTTTCAAACCTGTTAAATGCAAAAATTGATGCGGGAATCATTCTGGCAACGACAACTACCTGTCCGGAGCCGTTGAAAATGCAGACACTGCACGAAGCACAGCTTTCACTGGCAGTTCCGAAGGGACACAAATACGCGGAATATATACAGATTTCTTTCCATGACATTTCCGATGAAACGCTTTTGTATTTGAGTGAGCAGGAAGCACCGGTACAGCATGCGTTACTGCCGTTTTTTCTGCATGGAAGTCATAGAGATTATCATAACAAGATCGAATATTTGCCAAATATGGAAACGGTTGTATCGCTGGTGCGGGCGAATCGCGGAGTGGCGTTTATCGCAAGAGATTACTGTGCGGCATCGCTGGAAAATTTGATTTTGATACCGATTGCCGATGCGATGCCGATTTCTTTAAATCTGGTGTATAACCCAAAACATATATCCGGGCAGTTGAAGAAATTGCAGAAAATGATGGGGGATTTGTCATGACAATTACAAAAAATATGATTCTGTATTTTATCCGGGATATGGGGATCACCATTTTAGGGGAAACAAAGACGGAACAGCAATTTGCAGGAATCAAACACTGGATTCCGGAACGGGAAGATCTGAGTGATGAGTATTTGTATTTATGTGATGGCGCGCATATTCCGGAGAAAACGCAGATATTATCGCAAACGGTATGTATGCTGGTGATTTTTTCACAAAAGGAAGCCGGTCAGAAAAATCAGGAGCAGCGAAAAAAATGGAGACAGTTTCATAATAATCTGATCTGTATCGAGACGGAAAAATCAGTGCCGGAAGTCATGAATGCACTGGTGGAAATTTTTTATCGACTGGTTGAGTGGGACAAAAATATGCACATTGTGGCGCTGGAAGGAAAGGACGTGCAGGAGCTGATCGATATCAGCGAGTCGGTTCTGGAATATCCGATGATCGTATTTGATGCAAGTTTCGATGTGCTGGCATATACGAAACATTGCGAATCTCATTACAAGACCTTTTGGGAAACCGTGCAGCAGGGGTATACGGATGCGCATACCATGGAGCAGTTGAAGAAAAAGCAGATTTTTTCCCAGATACGGGAGGGAGAAATGTTGATTGCGCCGGCAGCGGAAAACGCTGGCACGAATATTTATCTGCAGTTTTTCAGTGGGCAGACGTTGCTTGGCTATACTTCCTTTTTCTGTGGAGATCATTCGCCGGAAGCTGGATATCTGGATCTGGTCCGCATGTTTATGAAAAATATGTCTTTTTATCTGCAGCGCAATTATGAAAATCAGAGACATGGTCGGATGATGTATGAGACATTTCTGGCAAACCTGCTTGGAACAGCGGAAATTCCGGAAGATCGTATTACGGAGCAGGTAAATATGATCGATGGACTGGAGGAAACCGGTTATTTTGTACTGGGGATTCTTGATTTTTCCAATCAGGAAAATGTGCCGTTGAAGTTTCTGGCGCGTTTGCTGGAACGGCAGTCCTGGGAGATTAAGCCTTTTTTGTATGAGAAACATATCTGCCTGCTAAAATACAGTAAAGTACCGTTGCATCAGGAGATATTTTTTAACGAAAAGGAGCTGGGGATTCTGAGGCAGCTTTTGGAACAATATCAGTACCGCGTCGGGATCAGTAACATTTTTTATGAATTAAGGTGTCTGCGAGATGCGTACACACAGGCGGTGTTTACGCTGGCATGGAATAAGAATGTTTCGCAAAAAACGAAGGAGCAGGTGATCTATCAGTATAAGGACGTGGTGATGTATCATCTGTTTTCAAGGATGGAAGATGAAATGAATCCGAGGGCGATGCAGTCGGAGTTTTATCGTGAGGTGGCAAAGTATGATCGGGAGCATCACAGTGCATATGGAAAAACGGTTTTGTGTTATCTGAAAAATGACTGCAGTGCAACACGCACAGCGGTAGAGCTTGGAATTCACCGAAATACCGTGCGAAATGTGATCCAGTCGGTGGAAGAAAACTATGGCATTTCGCTGGATGATGCGGAGGAAAAGATGCGGTATATATTGTCGATGCAGATAGAACAATATATTTTAACATCTGGAAAAAAGAACGGATAAGTAGAAGTATGGAAGAAAAATAGCAAAAGTTTTGCATGAGGAATATTTTTTAAATAAATGTAGGAATCATGAAAACTCAAATGCTATTTATAAAATTGAAATTTTAAAATGAGCTGATAATCCGAGTGCAAAATGCACAATTGTATTCTTGAAAATACATATGATTTATGCCAGATGAAAGGTCAAATAGAAAAGCGTTATTGATAAAATCTCCTTAACAGGTGTTCGAAAAAAGAGCAACAGGTGAAGGAGGTTTTATTTTTATGAGGTTAAAAACAGATCTGGTAATCATGGGAAGCGGTATGGCAGGAATTTCTGCAGCAGATGCAGCCCTTGCTCGTGGAAAAAAAGTAATAGTATTTGAGAAGAAACCGTATCAGGGCGGCGCAGTTTCCAACTGTCCGATTGCGTATTTAAGTATTCGAAATGACAAGGATTTTCAGAATGCGGCATTTCATTTGCTGTATGAGTATTCCAACTACAACGCAAATCCATCCGTTATCCGTCAGTATGTAAACAATTCATGGAGAACAAAAGAGTATATTGAGCGTCTTGGAATCAAAATGATTCCGACACAGAAACTGGAGCTTGAGGATATCGGAAATCCGAAATATGCAGATGGATTTCCACCGGCGATTATGGCACATGGTGATTTTTATCTGGTTCCGGGGCGTGGAAAAGGACACGGCGGTGCACTGATCTGTCTGAATGCCATGAAAGATATCATTAAACGTGGTGGTCAGTATATGCTGAACACACCAATCACGGATATTCTGGTGGACGAGAACGGAAAAGTAAATGGCGTAAAAGCTGTGAATAATGAGACAAAAGAAGAAATTGAAGTGGAATGTGAAGCAGTCATTATTGCCAGCGGCGGAATTATGGAAGACCGTGAGATGATGAAGAAATATACTGGATTTACATTTACTGATTATAATTGTTCCGGTGACGGAAATGTACTGTTTAATTGCTATCCAAACTCCGGTCAGACCGGTGACGGACAGAAATTGGCATGGAAACTTGGTGGCGCACAGAGCGCAATCGCTGTATCCGGACACAATCTGGTTCCTGGACCGGGCATCGTGGCAAGTTCCCCATGGATCGTATACAACGAGACACGTACCATTCAGGAGCAGCCGTATCTCTGGGTAAACAAAAACGGCGAGCGCTTCATTGATGAGAGTATTTCCAACAACCATATGGCCATCAGTACCGGTATTTCCAACCAGCCGAATGGCGAAAGTTATATTGTATTTGATGAGGATACCCGTCGTCATCTGGAAGAAGATGGTGTGGACTACATGTATTTCATTTTCCCGGTAGAAAAACTGACGGATATTCCGGGACAGTTCAAAACACTGATCAACGAAAAAGGCAACAAACATGTATTTATGACAGATACCATCGAGGAGCTTTGTGTGCAGTCCGGCATCGATCAGGCAGGATTAGAGGAAACATTGGATCGTTACAATGGATATTGTGACAATGGCGAGGATGAAGAGTTCGGAAAAGATGCAAAATATCTCCGCCCGGTACGCAAAGGTCCGTTCTATGCAATGCGCGTCTTCTGTGCAGGCTATGACACCATTGGCGGTATTAAAGTAAACGGAAAAATGCAGGTTATCCGCGAAGATGGAAAAGCAATTCCGGGACTTTATGCAGCCGGTGACAACATGATGGGTGAGTTTTATGGAAACCCGCCGACAGGTGGAAGTGCAGGTGCTTATTTTGCGATGCCGTTCGGTTTTGCAGCAGGAGACAGTGCCTGTGATTATCTGGAGAAAAATGCGTAATTATACAGCAAATGAGTTGTGAAAAACAGCATTTTAAAAGTTTTGGTATATTTTGAAAAATAAAGTTGGAGGAACGGAAAATGAAAGTTGAAATAAAAGAATATTGTGTTCGATGCGGTATTTGCGTAGGTCTGTATCCAGAGTTGTTTGCACATAATTTTGACAAAGATTGTATTGATGTGAAATACGATGAACTTCCGGCAGACCTGGAAGAGACTGCGAAAAATGCGGCACGCGATTGTGCGGTGACAGCAATTTATCTGAAAAAATAAATCATATGCTAGGGTAGCAAATTAAACAAAAATGATGTTATTTCAGGAGTTGAAAAATCAGGTTTTCGACTCCTGATTTTTGATATAGCCAGAAAATACAAGGGATGTAGCAGAAAAATGGGGTTTATGCAATTTGTACAGAAAAAATTTTGTGATAAAAGTCGGCATTGACGATGAAAGAAAGGCATTATATACTGGCTACACTTTATAAATGTCATGACGAATGCATTCTCAGAAATGAATAAAAGAAAAATAACAAAATTGACAATATGGTATATATGCCATATAATATAGGAGAATACATATGACAAAATTTGAAGTTATTGCATATGAAACAGAGGTCGGAGATAATCCTGTAGAAAAATTTTTAGATAAGCTTGATCCAAAAATGAGAGCTAAGATATTTGGAATGTTGGTAATTTTACAGGAAAAAGGAAATCAATTGCGTGAGCCATACAGCAAACATATAGAAGATGACATTTTTGAACTTCGTTGTAAATTTGGAAGTGATATTACCAGGGTAATGTATTTCTTTTTTGCTGAAGGGAAAATTATACTTACAAATGGATTTGTCAAGAAGACACAAAAAACACCTGTAGCAGAAATACAATTAGCAAAAGTGCGACGAGAAGACTATATGGAAAGGATGAAGAAGGTATGAAAACATTAAATGAAATGTTGGAAAAGCAGATGAATGATGAAAACTTTCGAAAAGAATATGAAGAAATGCAACCGGAGTTTGATGTAATTAGAGCAATTGTAGATGCACGTACTTCTCAAAATTTAACACAAAAGGAATTAGCAGAGCGTACAGGGATTGATCAGGCAGATATTAGCAAACTGGAAAATGGAACAAGAAATCCATCTGTTAACTTGTTAAAAAGATTAGCAGAAGGAATGGGGATGGTGTTAAAAATTGAATTTGTACCAAAACAGAAAGCATGATGTTTTGGAAAGACGAATCAAAAATATCAAAATAGAATCTGCCTTCCCCGAAAAAGAATGAGAAAAGATTGGAGAGACAGAGCAGGAGAAAAGAAAGATACCTTTTGTAATAGGGATAGGATGAAGTCCTATTACAAAAGGTATCTTTTTTATTTATATATATCTAACAATGATATACAACATAGAAACAGTAATAACGATCAACGTTGCCGGAATGGAGTACTTGCAATACTGCTTCCAGGAAATATGATGACCGTTTTTTGATGCAACGGCGATGCCGACGACATTCGCAGAAGCACCGATCGGAGTTGCGCTGCCACCGATGTCAGTACCAAGGGCAAGTGTCCATGCAAGGACGGACAAATCTGCACCGGAAGTTACAGCAAGGCTTTTGATGATCGGGATCATCGTAGCCGAAAATGGAATATTATCAATGATCGCGCTTGCTACAGCGGAGATCCAGATAATAATAATTACGATAAATGTGATATTTCCACCACTGATCGCATGAATAAAGGTTGCGATCAGTTCGAGAATACCGGTTTCTTCCAGACCGCCAACGACTATAAATAAGCCGGTGAAAAATACAAGTGTCGGATAATCAACACGTCGCAGGATTGCTTTGCTTTTCTTACCTGCTGTGATGCAGGTAGCAACCGCGGCAATGATGCCGATGGTGGAAACTGTTAAACCGGTCTGACCATGTGTTACCAGCAGAATTACGGCACAGAGGAAAATCACAGTGCTGATGATAAAAGCACGTTTATCTGTGATGGCACTCTGCGGTGTCGGCATTTTTGCGATTTCTTCTTCGGAAAGATTTCGTGTGCCAAGTTTTTTACGGAAACACATGTAAAAGAAGAAAATCATCAATACCAGACAGATGATTGCAATCACACCGGTATTGGTCAGGAAATCGGTAAAGGTATAATGCAGAGCTGTTCCGATAATGATATTTGGCGGATCGCCGCACATGGTGGAAGAACCACCAAGGTTCGAACAGAAGATTTCCGCGATAATAACCGGAATCGGATTAAACTGCAATAGTTTACTTTGGGTAATTGTGATTGCCGCAAGGAATAAAATTACGGTAATGCTGTCAATAAACATCGACAGGACAAAGGCAAGGATCATAAACATGATAAAAATCTTTGTCGTGTTGTATCTGACTGCTTTGGCAATGGTCAGGCAGAGCCAGGAGAAAAATCCGGAAAGTGCCATTCCTTCCACCATGATCATCATACCAGCGATGAAAATGATGGTCTGCCAGTTGATTCCTTTTGTGCTTTCTGTCGCTTCCGCTCCCGCGCGCCAGAAATCAACAGATGTAAACGTTTGAAAATTCAGTGTGTCCCAGAGTGCAGCCGCACTGTGCATACAGACACCGAAAACCAGAATGATAGTCGCGACGCTGCAGATGGTTGTGGCTATATGCCGTGGAATTTTTTCCGTGATAATCAGTGCAAACATGATCAGGAAAATAATGACGGCTGTGATTTGTGCTGCCATAAAAACCTCCTCAAATTTTGTGTATACGATAATAAGCCAGAATCATCCTGATGGTGGTCTGAATACATCATATACGACATATGTAAAAAGCCCCTGCTATCATTATGTCGTAAAATAACTGACAAGTCAAATAGAAGTCAGACATATATGTAAAATTCCCGGATTTCAGTTTTTTATTATGAAAAAAGCATATACAAAACGTTGGTTAATGCGTTTGGTATATGCTTTTTGAGAAATCTAATTCTTGGATTCTCTATACTGGATCGGAGTCATATGGTATTTCTTTTTAAAGGTGCGGCTAAAGTGTTCGACGTTTGGGTAGCCGATGGATGCCGCAATGTTTTCTGCTGTCATGTTTCCATTTTTTAACAGGGTGCATGCTTTTTTCATGCGGATATTTGTGACATGTTCGCCAAAGGTTATCCCGGATTTTTCACGGATGTATTTGCTGATGTATGGCTCTGTCAGATGAAATTCCTGGGACATATCCGCTAATGTCACGTTCTGGTAATGGTTCTGGATGTAGTTCAGCATTTTTGTCAGGCGGACATCTTCGCAGGCGTTTCCTTTCTGTACGGCGAGCATTTTGTTGACACTGATGCACAGTGCCTGAATGGAGGCTTTGATGATGTCTTCGTCGATGCCCGCGCCCCAGTAAGTCGTGTTGTCTTTTTTGATGCAGACATAGGCAATCGCTTTGGATGATGTTGTCTGTGTTAAAGCGGTAGTGTAAATTATTCTGTGTAAACCTCTCAGATTGATGATAAAATCATAG
>URDN01000042.1 GCA_900546495.1 uncultured Lachnospiraceae bacterium | reverse complement strand
GCAACACGGCATTTATTCTTTCAAGGAATTATATGCATGCGTGGCACGCGGTGCCACGGCGTAAATAGAACAGGATGTGAGCATAAACTCCAAGGCAAGGCGGTAGACGAATTTCCGTTATCGGAGCGAGCATAGCTCGACCGCGGGAGTGTGTCTGAGCCAACAGCTGTTTTTGCTGTTGGTGAGTTCGCGGGAGCGGTCGAAGATAGGCGGCGCAGCGAAGATAGGAAATCCGTCGTGCCTGCATTGGAGTTTTTGTCACATCCTGTTCTAAGATTCCCTAAACAAGAATTATGAGAAAAATGCACGAGCCGCGCGTACAAGATATTCGGTATCTTTCACGCCGGCTGTCTCATACGGTGAGTGCATGGCCAGCTGCGGCAATCCGATATCCACGGTATTTAATGCTACCTGCGTATTGGAAATATTTCCAAGTGTGGAACCTCCTGCAATATCGGAACGGTTTGTGAAGGTCTGCACCGGTACATCTGCCTGTTTGCAGATATCGCGAAACATTGCTGCGGATACTGCATCGGTACAATACTTCTGGTTTGCATTGAATTTGATTACAATACCGCCATTCAGGTATGGGCGGTTTGTCGGATCTGCCATATCAGTGTGATTTGGATGAACTGCATGTGCATTGTCGGCGGAGAGCATCAAACTGTTTGCCAGATGAATGCGATAGTTTTCACGGTCGTAGCCGAGTACTTCATGGATTCGTTGCAGTGTATCACGTAAAAATGTGGAGGCAGCGCCCTGTTTTGTGCCGCTTCCGACTTCTTCGTTATCAAATACACAATGTAGAGCCAGATAATTGTTTTTTTCTGCGGACAAGAATCCTTTCATGGACGAAAATGCACATTGTAAGTCGTCAAGCTGTGGAGCGGAAACAAATTCTTCAGAAGCCCCCCAGATGCTGGCGTGTTCTCTGTTGTATAAGAACAGATCATGTCCAAGAATATCTGCTTTGGATACACCAGCAGCTTCTGCGATAGTCTGCATAAAGGTGCCTTTTGCGGTACTCATGCCATAGAGCGGGAGCATATCTTTTTGTGCATTGTACTTGTAACCGCTGTTTACTTCACGGTTCATATGGATGGCAAGATTTGGAATCATTACAAGATCACGGTCTACATTTACCAGTCTGGTTTCCAATTTACCGGTGGTCGGATTTTTTACAATTACACGTCCTGCTACGGAGAGTGGGCGGTCAAACCATGGTGCGAAGATCATGCCGCCGTAGCGTTCCACGTTGAGTTTAATATATTGTTTTTCTACTTCCATCTCTGGATTTTCCTTGATTTTAAAGGAAGGAGAGTCGCTGTGGCTTGCCATGATGCGTATGCCGTCAAAGCCGTTTTCCGGAATAGAGAAAGCAATGATGGAGGAATCATTACGGGTAACAAAGTAGCTGCCACCGGTGCTGAGATTCCATCTTTCGTTTTCCTGTAATTGCGTAAATCCATGGTTAAGAAATTCTTTTTTCATAGTCGCTACTGCATGAAAGGCAGAAGGGCTTTCTTTAATAAACTGAATGAGTTCTGTTCCAATGTTCTGATTCATAAATAGTCTCCTCTGAGTAAATGATCATTTTTTATTTTTATCCCAAAGGTCAGGGACAAAAGTCTTTGCATATTGTATCATGTACGGCACTGAAATACCAATTTTTTTCTGGTTAACAAAAAAGGGTTATCATATAAAAACGTGTAAATGTAAGAGAAAAATTGAAAAACATGGAAAAACGCATCGGAATATTGAACAAAACGAAGAAAAAAATGAAAAAGAAATAGTTGAATTTGCACATTTACACTGATAAAAAGATAACAATCGTTGACAAATTTATTTTTGGTATGCTAGTATAGTGCCTAGACAATTTTGCAGGCGTTTATAGGTGTGCCATCATTTTCGGAATTATTATGTGGAAAATGGGGCAGTTTATGAATTATGCAGAGGTTGTTAATTCAAAATGAAGTATGGAAAATGAAGATGCATACTTTGAACAATTGAAGGGAGAGTTAATACATCATGACTTGGGCTTTTATTATTCCAATCATCGGCATCATCGCATTATTGGTTGCCGCTGGATTAGCTGCCAATGTAAAAAAACAGTCTGAAGGTACAGACCGTATGAAAGAAATTGCAGCAGCAATCCATGAGGGTGCACAGGCATTCCTGATGTCTGAGTACAAAATCCTCGTTATTTTTATCGTAGTTGTATTTGTCGCAGTTGGATTCGCAATCAGCTGGACAACAGCTATCTGCTTCATCATCGGAGCATTCTTTTCAATTATCGCAGGTTACTGTGGTATGAATGTTGCTACAAGAGCAAACGTAAGAACTGCTAACGCAGCAAAAGAAAAAGGTATGTCCGCAGCACTGCCGATCGCATTCCGCGGTGGCGCAGTTATGGGACTTTGCGTAGTAGGTCTTGGACTGTTTGGTGTCAGCATCATTTACCTTGTTACAAAAAATGATTCTATTCTGTTCGGATTCAGTCTTGGTGCTTCTTCCGTAGCTTTATTCGCACGTGTAGGTGGTGGTATCTATACAAAAGCTGCTGACGTAGGAGCTGATCTGGTAGGTAAAGTTGAAGCTGGTATTCCGGAGGATGATCCTCGTAACCCGGCTGTTATCGCTGATAACGTAGGTGATAACGTAGGTGACGTTGCCGGTATGGGAGCTGACCTTTTTGAGTCTTATGTTGGTTCTATCGTATCTGCGATCACACTTGGTCTGTTGGCTTACAAATCCGCAGCTAACCCGATCGTTGGTGCACTGTATCCGCTTCTGATCGCAGCAGTTGGTATCATCGCATCCATCATCAGCGTATTCTTAGTACGTGGTAAAGACGGTTCTGATCCTCATAAAGCACTGAAATTTGGTGAAAATATTGCAAATGTGATCACTGTAGTTGTTGCAGTAATCCTTTCCAAACCGTTGCTTGGATCTTTCCTTCCATGTGGAGCTATCATCGCGGGTCTGATCGTTGGTGTACTGATCGGTACAGTTACAGAGCATTATACATCTGATAACTACAAACATGTTCAGAAAATTGCTGAGCAGTCTGAGACAGGTGCTGCTACAAACATCATCAGTGGTCTTGCAGTAGGTATGCATTCCTGCACAATTCCGATCATCCTGATCGCAGTAGGTATCTTCGCAGCATATCAGTTCGCTGGTATCTACGGTATCGCTCTTGCAGCAGTAGGTATGCTTGCTACAACAGGTAGTACAGTTGCCGTTGATGCTTATGGTCCGATCGCAGATAACGCAGGTGGTATCGCAGAGATGTCCGGACTGGATGAGAGCGTTCGTGAGATCACAGACTCTCTTGACTCTGTAGGTAACACAACAGCAGCTATCGGAAAAGGTTTCGCTATCGGTTCCGCAGCTCTGACAGCTTTATCTCTGTTTGTATCTTATGCAGAGGCTGTAAACTTAAACAAGATTGACTTATTGGTTCCGACCGTTATCATCGGCCTGTTAATCGGTGCAATGCTTCCGTTCCTGTTCTCCGCTATCACAATGGAAGCAGTTTCCAAAGCAGCTTACAAGATGATCGAGGAAGTTCGTCGTCAGTTCAAAGCTGACAAAGGAATCCTGGAAGGAACAAGCAGACCAGATTACAAATCCTGCGTAGGTATTTCTACACAGGCAGCATTAAAAGAGATGCTTCTTCCGGGTATCATCGCTATCGTAGTTCCGATCGTTGTTGGTATCCTGTTAGGACCGGATGCTCTTGGTGGACTTCTTGCCGGCGCACTTGCTACTGGTGTTATGATGGCTATCTTCATGGCAAACGCAGGTGGTGCCTGGGATAATGCTAAGAAATACATCGAGGGTGGACATCATGGTGGAAAAGGAAGCGAGCCGCACAAAGCAGCCGTTGTTGGTGATACTGTAGGTGATCCGTTCAAGGATACATCAGGTCCGTCCATCAACATCCTGATCAAACTGATGACAATCGTGTCCTTAGTATTCGCACCGTTATTCTTATCTATCGGTGGAATCTTAATGTTCTAGTTTGAACGCAGAATAAGCATTCCCCCGCTTCAAGTGCGTAGAGCACTAAGCGGTGGATAGGGGATGCTTATGTCAGTGGGAGTTAGAAGCTCCCACTGACAGGTCGCAAAGTAACTGCGTTCATGAGCAAGTAGCGAAAGCGGATTGCGAATGTCCGCTTTACTTTAATAGTTGCCTAAATTGAGTTAGAGTCAATAAAATTTAGGTTATGATACGAAATCGGGAACTCTTATCCCGGCGGCTGATAATTGCCTGCCAGGAAAAGAGTTCCTGATTTTTTTACAGTAAAAAGCAACACTTTTCGGGAAGTTGTATATTGTTTCAGGACGGTAAAAGTAATACTATAGTTTGTATAAGGGTTATGCATTATAGTGGTTGAATGCAGAATAAGCATTCCCCCGCTTCAAGCGCGTAGAGCACTAAGCGGTGGGTAGGGGATGCTTATGTCAGTGGGAGTTAAAAGTTCCCACTGACAGGTCGTAAAGCGACTGCGTTCATGAGCAAGTAGCAAAAGCGGATTGCGAATGTCCGTTTTACAACCGGCTTATAAATCTGAATACGTATGGGGGAACATATCATGAAGAAACTTACAACAGGAAAAATATGGCAGTTCGCAGCGGGACAGTTTGGATGGGCGATGCTATCCGGTATTATTTCAAACTGGCTGGTTTATTTTTACCAACCGGACAGCACAGCAATCAGTCAGGGACAGACGGTGTTTATCCCGCAGGGACTGGTTGTATTTGGAATTTTTACGATTATCGGAGGAATTACAGCGTTCGGAAGAATTTTTGATGCGTTTACGGATCCGATGATTGCATCATTATCAGATCGGTGTACGTCAAAAAATGGACGAAGAATTCCGTTTTTGAAATGGGCTTCTCTGCCGCTGGCACTTTCTACAGTACTTGTGTTTTGGTCACCAGTGAATCAAAATAGTCGAATTAATGCAGTATTTTTATTAATTATGATTCTGGCTTATTATCTGTCAATCACAGCGTATTGTACGCCATATAATGCGCTGATCCCGGAACTTGGACATACGCAGCAGGAGCGCTTGAATATTTCAACGGTTATTTCCTTTACATTTATCGCAGGAACCGCAGTAGCTTATCTGGCACCGACCATCTGGGGAAGGTTTATTCCGACTTTTGGCAGAATCGGTGCAATCCGCGTGACATTTACGATTATGGCGGCGGTTGCATTTGTCTGTATGCTGATCCCGGTATTTTGCATTAAGGAAAAAGATTATGTGAATACAGTTCCAGCGAAGGAGTCTGCATTTAAATCTCTGATTGAGACATTCAAAAACGGAGAATTTCGGAAATTTGTGGGATCGGATATTTTTTACTGGATCGCTTTGACGATGTTTCAGACAGGATTACCATTTTTTGTAACAAGTCTGCTGAAACTTCCAGAGACAATGACAACATTGTATTTTGTCGGTATGACAGCTTTGTCACTGGTGTTTTATATTCCGGTAAATAAGCTGACACCGAAGCTTGGCAAGAAGAAAATGATTTTGTTTGCGTTTGCAGTATTCAGCATCTGTTATTTTTACACCGGATTTATGGGAAAAATCTCCTTTATACCTGAGATGGTTCAGGGAGTGATCCTGACCATCGTGGCAGCACTTCCTATGGCAATTTTCGGTATTTTACCGCAGGCGGTTGTGGCAGATATTGCACAGAGTGATGCGATGACTTCCGGAAGTAATCGTGAGGGAATGTTTTATGCTGCCAGAACTTTTGCATTTAAACTGGGACAGAGTTTGTCTATGCTGATTTTTACGGCAGTTTCTACAATCGGAACAGGAAATGGCACAGGATATCGGATTGCGGCTTTTGGCGCAGCAGTATTTTGCTGTGTAGGCGGTATTATTCTGATGTTTTATAATGAGAAACGGATTAATAAGATTATAACTAAGTCCGATATGTAATACGGCTTTTGGCGTTCATGAGCAAGTAGCAAAAGCGGATTGTGAATGTCCGCTTTACAAAGCGTTCAATGTGATAAAAGGACATTATGGAGAGGAAAGTTGTCATGGAGATAATTCGGGAAAAAGAATATGATACGGTGATGAAAGAGACTGTGGAGCCTTATCTGAAAAAGCATGGAAAAAGTGGATATATCAGCAGTTACGATGGCATTGGAAAAATCCATGTGATGCGTTATCTGGCAGAAGAACCAAAGGGTGTGATCGTAATCTGCCACGGATATACGGAATCGGCACCGAAATACGATGAGCTGGCTTATTATTTTCTGCAGGCGGGATTTCATGTCTATCTGCCGGAGCATTGCGGACACGGTTTGAGTTATCGTCTGACGAAGGATCCTTCTCTGGTACATATTGATAACTGGAAACGTTATGTCAGAGATTTTCTGCATGTTTGCGAGTATATCAGAAAGAAACATCCGGACTTGAACTTAAATCTGTTTGCACATTCCATGGGCGGTGCAATCGGTGGTATTGCGGCTGCATGGAAACCGGAGTGGTTTTATCGGGTAATATTAAATTCGCCGATGATCCGTCCACGTACGGCAAATATTCCATGGGTGATTTCAGCATCTGTGTCAGGAGTGCAGTGTTTACTTGGAAAAGGTGGGGAGTATGTGCCGGGGCAGCATCCGTATGATGCGAGCGAAACTTTTGAGACGAGTGCATCTACATCCAGACCACGATTTAACCGCTTTAATAATCTGAGAAAAATGCACAAATATATGCAGGTCTGTGCAGCTTCCTATGGCTGGCTTTTTGCCTCTGCTGAAATGAGCTGGTACCTGAAAGGCATAGCGTGGAAATTGTACCGGGCGCCGATGCTTCTGATTCAGGCAGAACAGGATGATTATGTGTGCGGAAACGAGATTTATAGATTCGCAAGGCATGTTCAGAGGTATGAAGGAACGAGTTGTGAATTTCTGTATCTGCCGGGAACAAAGCATGAGACGTATAGCTGTGATGATAAGACAATGCAGCATTATGTGAATAGAATATTAAAATTTCTAATAGAACTATACTGTGATGGATACAGAGTATAATGAATATTTTGGGCTTACAAAAATGAGATTTTACTATATTTACCATGCAAAAAAAATGAGGGTAAAATGACAGCAAAGCAACAAATCAGAAAAAAATATAAAACCCTTCGAAATGAAATGAGCAGTGAGGAAGTCAGGAAAAAATCAGACCAGATCTGTGAAAATATCATTTCCAGTGAATTGTTTCAAAATGCAGAAAAAATTCTGGCTTATGCACCACTTGGCAATGAGGTAGATATCCGACCTGTGATAGAAGAAGGATGGAAACAAAACAAACGTATTGCGTTTCCAAAAGTATTTGGCGATACTATGAAATATTTTGAAGTCAGTGATTTTTCAGAATTAGAAGAGGGTACGTTTCATGTGATGGAACCGAGAGAAGATCATCCGGTGGACTGGTCAGATGCGCTGGTACTGGTTCCGGGCGTAGCATTTGATCGAAAGAAAAACCGCATGGGATATGGAAAAGGCTATTATGATCGATTCTTTGAACGCAGGTCGCAAAGCGGCTGCGTTCATGAGCAAGTAGCGAAAGCGGATTATGAATGTCCGCTTTACAGGAAAACAGGCTGCATTGAGCTGGGAGTGGCATATGAACTTCAGGTGGCAGAAGAACTTCCGGTAGAAGAAAATGATCTGCCAATGGAATATCTTGTGACAGAAAAAAACTTATGGTAGTAGTTAATAAATAGTTAGTGTATGTTCGAAAGAAAAACATGTATATAGTCTTGGATTATAGATACTATTATCGGATTTTCAGAAGAAATGAGAAAATCTTATTAGATGATGTATGTACCGCACCGGAAAGTTCTGTATAAGCTAAACGTGTGAACGGTACAAAAAAAGAGGAGCGCGGAATAAAAGTATGAATTATATAGAAGCAATGGAGTTTCTGGAAGAAACAAAAAAATACGGCAGTCAGCTTGGCCTGACCAGTATTCAGAATCTGATGGCAGAACTTGGAAATGTACAGGATGAGATTCCGCTGGTGCATATCGGTGGAACTAACGGAAAAGGTTCCGTTGGAGCAATGTTGTCACAGGTTCTGACAGAGTCCGGATACAAGGTTGGCAGATTTTGCACACCAGATGTATTTGTATATGAAGATGAGTTCCAGATGAATGGTGTAAATATAGAAAAAAATCGATTGGCACAGCTTTTTTCAAAAGTAAAGGAAGCATGTGATAAGCTGACAAATCAGGGCAAGCCTCATCCAACCAGGTTTGAGGTGGAGACAGCAGCTGCATTTTTGTGGTTTTATGAGGAACAATGCGATATTGCTTTACTGGAAGTTGGTATGGGTGGCGAAACAGATGCAACGAATCTGATCAAACGACCACTGGTGAGTGTTTTGACGTCGATCAGTATGGATCATATCCGGTTTCTTGGAAATTCTTTAGGAGAGATTGCAACGGTAAAGAGTGGTATTATCAAGCCGCAGGTACCAGTAGTTACGATGAAACAGAAGCCGGAAGCTTTTGCGCAGATTGAGAAAAAGGCGAAAGCGATGGATGCAGAACTGATTGTTGCCAGCGTAGATCAGGCGCAGCAGATCACACAGAGAAATGGCAGATATGCGTTTATATGGAACGCATTTGAAGCAGTTCAGAATGAAAAAAAAATTGGGGAGTGTTCTGATGAACTTTTGCAAAAAACAAAATGCGACCAATATGTAGATAAGTTTTTGCAGAAAAGAGAAAAAGAGATAGAAACATTGCAGAATATGCAGATAAATCTTTCCCTTTGCGGTTCATTTCAGGTGGAAAATGCAGTCTGTGTTCTGAACGTTTTGCAAATTTTGCAGAAAAAATATCCGAAGATCACAAAAGAAACTATTCAGCACGGACTGGTGCATACAATCTGGCATGGGCGCATGGAACAGCTTGGTACAGAACCGGATTTTTATCTGGATGGAGCACACAATGAGGATGCAGTGCGCAAACTTAGAAAAACATTGAACGAAGGATTTGCTGATCGAAGAATTGTGTACATCATGGGCGTGCTGGCAGACAAAGATTATGAAAAAATGATTCAGATGATGTTCCAACCGGAAGATCATGTGTACACGGTTACTCCGAAAAATCCAAGGGCTTTGGATGGAAAAGAGCTGGAAAAGCAGCTTTTAGAGCAAAAGATTGCAGCGCGATATTGTGAAAATGTGCAGGATGCGGTATTATATGCTTTACGGGATGCGCAAAAAGGCGATTTGATACTGGCTTTTGGTTCGTTATCTTATCTGCGATATGTGCGGGAATCGTATGAGAATTGTAAATAAATTGCAAATGGCTGTTTTTTAGAAAACAGATGTTAAAAGCGCGGAGAGTAAAAAAGCGGCATTGCAAAAATGTGTAAAACAGGAAAAAAAAGATTTATGAAATTTACGGAAAAATTATTGAAACACCCGGAATTTCTGCGCTTGCAGAAACGTGTGCAGCAGATGGAGCAGGAGCGGATTTACTGTCATCATGAGCTGTCCCATGCACTGGATGTTTGTCGTATGGCATGGATGATGTATCTGGAGGATCGGATTCAGGAAAATCTCAGAGATAGATCAGTTGCTGGGACGAAAAATGATTTTAGAATAGAAACGAAAAATGATTCCGGACTGGACGCTGTGTCGAAAAACAAATTGGAAACGGCAGAAAGCAGGAAAGCAGAGTATGTGGCGAATCTCTGTGAAAAAAAGGATCAGTTTTATGTGACGGGATTGTTGCATGATATTGGACGGGTAGCACAGTATGAGACCGGAGAGCACCACAGTGAAGCAGGTATGCGTATTGCAGAACAGCTATTGTCCGAGATTGGATATCCGGTTGAATGGCTGAAGGAGACATTACAGATCGTAGGTGTACATCATGGACGGGAGGAAGAAAAAGACGAATCCGGTACTATGGAATATTATATCCGCAGAGCAGATCATCTGTCACGAAACTGCTTTTTATGTGATGCGGCAGATTCCTGTAAATGGAGTGACGCGGAACGCAATCAGACCATTATCTGGTAAAATAAAACTTGAAAAATAGTTTGGTATATATTGTGCAGGATAGAGATATTACATTTTTGTTATAAGGAGAATGAGAACATGAAAATAGGAACAAAGAATTTTGACACAGATCATGAGACATATATTATGGGCATTTTGAATGTGACACCGGACTCATTCTCTGATGGTGGTAATTTTAACTGTCTGGATGCTGCGTTGCGTCACACAGAGGAAATGCTGGCAGAGGGAGCGGATATCATTGATATCGGCGGAGAATCTACCCGTCCGGGACATGTGCAGATCACAGATCAGGAAGAAATTGACCGTGTGGCACCGGTCATTGAAGCGGTAAAAGCCAGATTTGATGCACCGATTTCACTGGACACTTACAAAAGTGTTGTGGCAGAAGCCGGAATTGCAGCAGGTGCAGATCTGATCAATGATATCTGGGGGCTGAAATATGATCCGAAGATGGCAGAGGTGATCGCAAAAGGTGATGTGGCATGTTGTCTGATGCACAACCGCGACAACAGCGAGTATGCAGATTTTTTGAAGGAATGGTACGAAGAAACAGCAGAGTGTGTAACGCTGGCAAAAGCAGCCGGCATTGCAGATGATAAAATCATGTTAGATCCGGGTGTTGGTTTTGGAAAGACGTATGAGCAGAATCTGGTCACCATTAAATATATGGATAAACTGAAAACACTTGGATATCCGTTGCTTCTGGGAACTTCCAGAAAATCGGTGATCGGGCTGACACTAGATACACCGGTGACAGACCGTGCCCTTGGAACTGCTGTGACAACGGTGTTTGCGGTACAGCAGGGCTATGCGTTTGTCCGTGTGCATGATATCAAAGCGAACAAACAGGCTATTCAGATGACGAAAGCGATATTGGACAGTGCAGAAAATGCATAAAACAGATTGTATAAAGTAAAAAACGATAGTTGAAAAAATTACACTTCATAAGGAGAATCGAAATATGGATCGTATAAAAATACAAAATCTGGAAGTGTTCGGGCACCACGGGG
This sequence comes from uncultured Lachnospiraceae bacterium, assembly GCA_900546495.1. Classification (GTDB taxonomy): domain Bacteria; phylum Bacillota; class Clostridia; order Lachnospirales; family Lachnospiraceae; genus Eubacterium_I. The sequence goes on along the minus strand of URDN01000042.1, from coordinate 10,006 downwards.
TGTTTTCAGAGGAAACAAAACTGGGACAGAAATTTCTGGTAAATGCAACTTTGTATACAAATACACGGGCAGCCGGTTATTCAGATGATCTGGAAAATTCCATCAATTACGGTGAAGTCTGCCATTTTATCACACGCTATATGCAGAATCATACGTTTAAACTGATTGAGGCAGTGGCAGAGCACATGGCACAGGCAATGTTGATGGAATATCCGCTTTTGAAAAAAATAGATTTGGAAATTCAGAAACCGTGGGCACCGATCGGACTGCCGTTGGAAAATGTATCGGTGGAAATCAGTCGTGGCTGGCACATTGTTTATCTGTCTGTTGGTTCCAATCTGGGGGAGCGGCAGCAGTTTTTGCGGGCAGCAGTCAGACTTTTGCAGGAATGTACCGAAATCCGCAATGTAAAAGTATCAAAACTGGTGGAGACAGCGCCATATGGTTATACAGATCAACCGGCATTTTTAAATGGTGCGATTGAACTGGAAACATTGTTTACACCGCAGGAGTTATTGATTGTAATCCATAAAATTGAGGCAGATCTGGGACGGGAGCGTGTGATCCATTGGGGCCCGCGTACCATTGATCTGGATATTGTATTTTACGATGATGAGATCGTGGCAGAGCCGGATCTGATCATTCCACATATTGATATGCAGAACCGCTTGTTTGTGCTGGAGCCACTTTCTATGCTTTGTCCGGGAAAAGTACACCCGGTGTTGCATAAGACAGTAGCACAGCTTCGGCAGGAGCTGATCAGTAAGTCACAGAACTGATAAATGTGGCGATGTGGCAGAAGCAAGATTTTATATATTTCCGATATGGAAATGCAGACTGGAAAACACAGGGAAGCTGACAAAAAGATGTTCACTGTTAATGAATGAAGTAAAAGAAAAAAATGGAGTAGCAGATGAAAAAATATAAATATATCTTCTGGGATATGGATGGCACGGTTGCAAATACCTATGAAGGCGTGAGCAACTGTCTGGCTTATGCGCTGGAACCTTATGGGATTCATCTGGAAGGAGAGCAGGAAATTAGAAAATTTATAGGACCGCCATTTCGTTTATCCTTTAAAAAATATCTTGGATTTGACAAAACGAAAGCGGAAGAGGCAATTGCACGTTACCGGGAACGCTATATTCCGGTTGGTGTATACGAGTGTGAATTGTTTGGCGGCGTGCGCGAAACGATTCAGGCATTTAAAGAGGCAGGATATGTGCAGGTGATCACATCTTCCAAACCGGAAGCACAATGTCGGCAGATTTTGGAAAAATTTGATCTGACTTCCGAACTGGATGAAATAGTAGGAGCCAGCGGAGATGGAAAAATTGATACCAAAATTCAGGTATTGCAGGAAGCGTTTCGCCGTATGGAAGCGCAGTATCCGGATTTTTCCAGGGAAAATACTGTGTTGATCGGAGACACACATTATGACGCAGATGGTGCAAAAGAAGGTGGCATTGACTGTGTTGGCGTAGGTTATGGCTTCGGAGGCGCAGAAGAAATGTGGAATGCCGGTGCTGTGGCAGTATATGAAGACCAGAAAGCATTGCGGGAAGCGTTATTATAAGGAATAATAATCATTCGACTAATTTATTTCAGCCTAATGATATAATTGGGATAAAAATACGTGACAAACACAGATCCTCCTGTCTGCTGAATTCCAGAGGTGAGAGGATTCGTGATTAATAAGAAATTATAAAATATGGAATCGTTGACACGAGCCAGAAATTAAGGGAGGACGTCATGAAGCGAAAGGAAAAATTGCGACAGATCGCAAAAGAGGCAAAATCTGTCCTTTGGGCAGTCATTGCAATTATCGTGTTCTGGATAGTTGCAGGTTTTGGGGTAAGTAAGTTACATATCACCGTTTTCCATACTCCGTTATGGGCCATCACAGGATGCATTGGCACATGGATTTTTTCTATTATCGTCGTTGTATATCTGATGAAACGTGTATTTAGGAATTTTGATCTGGAGGAGGAAAACGAGGATGAGTAAGAATATTCTGGCTTTGATGCCGGTGTTTGTTTTTATGATTATTATGCTGATCGTAAGTATTTATGTGCGCCGGGCATCTGCAAAAAAAGCCTCTGAAGGCTTTGTAAAAGATTATTTTATCGGTTCCCGCAGCCTGGGTGGTTTTGTACTGGCGATGACTACGGTGGCAACTTACAGTTCGGTCAGCTCCTTTGTCGGCGGACCGGGGCAGGCCTGGAGCATTGGATTCGGATGGATCTATATGTCAGTCGTTCAGGTGACAGCGTTATTGTTGGTGCTTGGTATTCTTGGTAAAAAAATGGCCATGGTTTCACGAAAAATTGATGCGGTAACCATCATTGATGTGATCAGACACCGATATCAGTCCGATGTGCTGGCAAATATTTCTGCCATCATCATTGTTATTTTCTTTGCGGCAACCATGGTAGCACAGTTTGTAGGTGGTGCAAAATTATTCGAGGCAGTAACAGGATATTCTTATCTTACCGGACTGGTCGTATTCGGTCTGGTCGTTGTTATCTATACAACTGTCGGCGGATTCCGCGGTGTAGCCATCACCGATGCGGTTTGTGCTATGGTTATGCTGGCAGGAATGGTGATCCTGCTGGTTGGTATTATCCGTCAGGGCGGCGGTTATGAGACCATTATGGAAAATATCACAGCGACAAAACCGGAAATGCTGGAGCCATTATCCGGTGGAAATATGCCGGTGAGCCTGTATATTTCCCAGTGGATGCTGGTTGGTATTTTTACATTGGGATTACCGCAGTCAGCAGTGCGCTGCTTAAGCTACAAAGATACAAAATCTCTGCATCACGCGATTATCCTTGGAACTGTTGTTGTTGGTGCTATGAATATCGGCATGAACTTTATTGGTGTGTTATCTGCGGGTGTGCTGACCGGTAATCTGGCAGACTATGGAAACAGCGTGGACAATATCATTCCGTTGGCCATTGCAGGTTCCTTAAAACCACTGATAGCCGGAATCTGTATCATCGGACCGATTGCAGCGTCCATTTCTACCATTTCCTCTCTGTTGCTGAGTACCACATCTTCTATCGTAAAAGATGTGTATATGTACGAGAAAGAGAAAAAGGGACATGAGGTATCCGAGAAAACAACAACTATGCTGAGCCAGATCTGTACTTTGGTGATCGGACTTATCATTTTTGGAATTTCCATCAATCCACCAAGTGTCATCTGGAAGATCAATATGTTTGCTTTCGGCGGACTGGAAAGTGCATTTTTCTGGATTTTCTTACTTGGTATGTTCTGGAAAAAGGCAAACAAAGCCGGAGCGATCAGTGCGATTATCGGTGGAACCGTGTGCTACTGTGTGACCATGTTCTTTGGATTAAAAATCGCGAATCTGCACCAGATTTTGATCGGCATCAGTGTATCACTGGTTTGCATGCTGATCGGTTCCGTAGTTGGCAAAAAAACAGATGATAAAGTTTTGAAATTGTATTTTTAAGGGCGAAATGTAGAACGTACGGGTAAGTGTGTGGTTTCAATGAAAGTTATGAAAAGGGACTCTGCGATTTTGCCCTACACAATACTAAATTTTAGCCAATATCCCAAAAAAGAATGAATTGAACATAAAATTTGAAAAATTTACCTGTAACACAAGAATCTAATACCTACAGGTAAATTTTTTTATAAAGAAATATAAAGCAGAATTGTGCGATAAGAAATAAAATAAACAGATAATTAAAATAATTTAGAAACAATAGTGCAACACAAAGTAAATTATCTGATTGTCTGACAACTTAAGAAAAAAAGTAGGTTTACATTTTCCGGAAAAAGCGGTATAGTATACCCAATCAATCAGTTCGCGTTAATACATGTAAAAAGCGTATGTAACGGATTACAGAAAGGAAGATGTTATGAAACTTCATATGAACGAGAGCAACGCCAAGGCTGTCGGCATGTACGATCCAAGGTTCGAACATGACAACTGCGGTATTGGTGCTGTGGTAAACATTAAAGGTGTGAAAACACATCAGACGGTTGAAAACGCATTAAAAATTGTTGAAAACTTAAAACATAGAGCTGGCAAAGACGCCGAAGGAAAAACTGGTGATGGAGTAGGTATTCTGTTACAGATATCTCACAGATTCTTCTCCAAAACCATGAAATCCCTCGGTGTCTTTTTAGGTGAAGAAAGAGATTACGGAATTGGTATGTTTTTCTTCCCGCAGGACGAGTTAAAACGCAATCAGGCGAAAAAGATGTTTGAAGTCATCATTGAAAAAGAAGGCCTGGAGCTGCTGGCATGGCGTGAAGTGCCGACTGATCCGACTGTCATCGGACAGAAAGCCGTAGACTGCATGCCATACATTATGCAGGCATTTATCAAACGTCCGGATGACGTTGAAAAAGGTCTGGATTTTGACCGTCGCCTGTATGTGGCACGTCGTGTCTTTGAACAGTCCAATGACAATACTTATGTGGTATCACTGTCCAGCAGAACCATCGTTTATAAAGGTATGTTTCTTGTAAACGAGCTGCGCCTGTTTTTCAAGGATCTGCAGGATCCGGATTATGAATCTGCCATCGCAATGGTTCATTCCAGATTCTCCACAAACACAAATCCGAGCTGGGAGCGTGCACATCCGAACCGCTTTATGGTACATAACGGTGAGATCAATACCATCAAAGGTAACTCTGATAAGATGCTGGCCCGCGAGGAGACCATGGAGTCTGAGCATCTGAAAGGTCAGTTATCCAAGGTACTTCCGGTAGTTAATAAATCCGGTTCCGATTCCGCAATGCTGGATAACACACTGGAGTTCCTTGTTATGAGTGGTATGGAGCTTCCACTGGCCGTTATGATTACTATTCCGGAGCCGTGGGCAAATAACCATCTGATGAGTCAGAAGAAAAAAGATTTTTATCAATATTACGCAACGATGATGGAGCCGTGGGATGGTCCAGCATCCATCGTATTCAGTGATGGTGATATTATGGGAGCAGTTCTTGACCGCAACGGTCTGCGTCCATCCCGTTACTACATTACAGATGATGATTATCTGATCCTTGCATCTGAAGTAGGTGTGTTGGATGTAGATCCGACGAAGGTTGTCACAAAAGACCGTCTGCGTCCGGGCAAAATGCTTCTGGTTGATACCGTCAAAGGCCGTGTCATCGATGATGATGAGCTGAAAGAATCGTATGCCGGCAAACGTCCTTATGGACAGTGGCTGGATGAATATCTGGTAGAGTTAAAAGATCTGAAGATTCCGAATGTGCGTGTACCGCGTTACACCGGCGATGATCTGCACCGCATCCAGAAAGCCTTTGGTTATTCTTATGAGTCTGTAAAGACAGTGATGCTTCCAATGGCAAAAACCGGTGCGGAATCTACCGCAGCCATGGGTATTGATACACCGCTGGCTGTATTATCCGATGATCATCAACCGCTGTTTAACTATTTCAAACAGCTGTTTGCGCAGGTAACAAATCCACCAATCGATGCTATCCGTGAGGAGATTGTCACATCTACAACAGTATATGTTGGTGAAGATGGAAACATCCTGGAGGAAGAGCCGAAAAACTGTCAGGTATTGAAAATCAAAAATCCAATCCTGACAAATACAGACCTTCTGAAAATCAAACATATGAAAAAAGAAGGGTTTAAAGTCGGCGTTGTTCCGATTATTTATTATAAAAACACAAGTCTGGAGAAAGCCATTGACCGCCTGTTTGTAGAGGCAGACCGTGCATACCGTGACGGCACGAACATCCTGATCCTGTCCGATCGTGGCGTGGATGAGAACCATGTGGCAATTCCGTCACTGCTGGCAGTTTCTGCAATGCAGCAGCATCTGATCCAGACAAAGAAAAGAACTGCAGTGGCAATGATCCTGGAGAGTGGTGAGCCGCGTGAGATCCACCATTTTGCAACACTGCTTGGTTACGGTGCCTGTGCGATCAACCCGTATCTGGCGCAGGATACGATTGAGCAGCTGGTAGATGATCATCTGCTTGATAAAGATTATTATGCGGCAATCAATGATTACAACTCTGCAGTATTACATGGAATTGTAAAAATTGCTTCCAAGATGGGTATTTCCACAATCCAGTCCTATCAGGGATCCAAGATTTTCGAAGCCATCGGTATTGATCGAAGTGTCATTGATAAATATTTTACGGATACTGTCAGCAGAATCGGTGGCATCACAATTTCTGATATTGAAAATGATGTCAATGAGCTGCATTCCATGGCATTTGATCCGCTTGGATTACAGACTGAGCTGACATTGGACAGCAAAGGACATCACAAGATGCGCAGCGGAGCACAGAAACATCTGTACAATCCACAGACAATTCATCTGCTGCAGGAGTCCACAAAACGTGGGGACTATGATTTATTTAAAGAGTATACAAAACTGGTCAATAATGAGACCGACATTATGAATATCCGTGGAACCCTTGATTTCAAATATCCGAAGTCAGGTATTCCAATCGATGAAGTAGAGAGCGTTGACTCCATTGTGACAAGATTTAAAACAGGTGCGATGTCCTACGGTTCTATTTCACAGGAAGCCCATGAGACACTGGCTATCGCCATGAACCGGTTACATGGTAAATCCAACTCCGGTGAAGGTGGTGAGAGTCTGGAGCGTCTGGATACTGAGAGATGTTCTGCAATCAAACAGGTTGCTTCCGGACGATTTGGTGTAACCAGTCGTTACCTTGTCAGCGCACAGGAGATTCAGATCAAAATGGCACAGGGCGCAAAACCGGGAGAAGGCGGACATTTACCGGGCAAAAAAGTATATCCGTGGATTGCAAAAACAAGACTTTCCACACCGGGTGTAAGTCTGATCTCACCGCCGCCTCATCACGATATTTACTCCATTGAGGATTTGGAACAGCTGATCTTTGACCTGAAAAATGCAAACACAAGAGCACGCATTTCCGTAAAACTGGTATCAGAAGCAGGTGTCGGAACAGTTGCAGCCGGTGTTGCAAAAGCCGGTGCACAAGTTATCCTGATCTCCGGTTATGACGGAGGAACCGGTGCCGCACCGAGAAGTTCTATCCACAATGCAGGACTTCCCTGGGAGCTTGGTCTGGCTGAGACACATCAGACACTGATCATGAACGGCCTGAGAAATAAAGTCCGCATCGAGACAGATGGCAAACTCATGAGTGGTCGTGACGTTGCCGTAGCAGCCATGCTTGGTGCCGAGGAATTTGGTTTTGCCACAGCTCCGCTGGTAACGATGGGATGCGTCATGATGCGTGTCTGCAACCTGGATACATGTCCGGTTGGTATCGCCACACAGAATCCGGAACTGAGAAAACGTTTTGCCGGAAAACCGGAATATGTTATGAATTTCATGCGTTTTATCGCTCAGGAGCTTCGCGAATATATGGCAAAACTTGGTGTCCGCACAGTAGATGAGCTGGTTGGACGTTCTGATCTGCTGAAAGTACGTGACAACTTAACCGGTCATGCTGCAAAACTGGATCTGAAGAACATTCTCGAGAATCCGTTTGCAAGTTCCAAAGATAAAGTTATTTTTGATCCGAAGAAAGTATACGATTTTGAACTTCAGAAAACAGCGGATGAGAAAGTGCTGTTAAAACAGATGAAATCCGCACTGGATCAGAAACAGAAACGAAGCATTGAAATCAATGTTTCTAATATCAACCGTTCCTTTGGTACCATTTTTGGTTCTGAGATTACAAGAAGATACAAAGATACACTGGAAGAAGATACATACGTTGTAAAATGTAACGGAGCCGGTGGACAGAGCTTTGGAGCCTTTATCCCGAATGGTCTGACACTGGAGCTGGAAGGCGACAGCAATGATTACTTCGGAAAAGGACTTTCCGGTGGAAAACTGGTCGTATATCCACCAAAGGGAATCAAATACCGTCAGGATGAAAATATCGTCATCGGTAACGTTGCACTTTACGGTGCAACAAGCGGAAAAGCATTTATCAACGGTGTGGCAGGAGAGCGTTTTGCCGTAAGAAACTCCGGTGCAATTGCAGTCGTTGAGGGTGTCGGTGATCACGGATGTGAGTATATGACCGGCGGACGTGTGGTTGTTATCGGAAAAACAGGCAAAAACTTCGCAGCAGGTATGAGCGGCGGTGTCGCATATGTGTTGGATGAGGACAACGATCTGTATACAAGAACCAACAAAGAAATGGTATTTACTGAGGAATTGACCAACAAATACGATGTACAGGAATTGAAAGAACTGATTCAGGAACATGTTGCTTTGACCAATTCTGTAAAAGGAAAAGAAATTCTGGATAACTTCGGAGAATATCTGCCGAAATTCAAAAAAGTAGTGCCATATGATTATCATCATATGCTGACAACCATCGTACAGATGGAAGAAAAAGGCTACAACGTAGAGCAGGCTCAGATTGAAGCATTTTATGCAAATTTGGAACAGCAGGCGTAATTTCGGTAAAACAGGAGGATTAAAATGGGAAAACCAACAGGATTTATGGAATATGACCGAGAGGTAAGCAAAGCGGTTGAACCGAAAGAAAGAATCAAAAATTTTGATGAATTCCACATCCACCTCTCAAAGAAAAAACAGGAGATTCAGGGATCACGCTGCATGGCATGCGGCGTTCCCTTCTGTCAGTCAGGTATGACACTCATGGGTATGACCAGTGGCTGCCCACTGCACAATCTGGTGCCGGAGTGGAATGATCTGATCTATATGGGAACATGGGAGCAGGCTTACGAGCGTCTGCACAAAACCAACAACTTCCCGGAATTTACATCCCGTGTCTGCCCGGCACTGTGTGAGGCTGCATGTACCTGCGGTCTGCATGATGATCCGGTCACTGTAAGGGATAACGAGTATGGAATCATTGAAAATGCATACGAAAAAGGATATGCGAAAGCAAATCCGCCAAAAGTCCGTACCGGCAAAAAAGTGGCTGTCATCGGATCCGGTCCGGCTGGTCTGGCTGTAGCAGACCAGTTAAACCGCAGAGGTCATCTGGTAACGGTATATGAGCGCGATGACCGTGTAGGCGGACTGTTGATGTATGGTATTCCGAATATGAAACTGGAAAAACACATTATCGACCGGAAAATCAATGTGATGACCGAGGAAGGCATCAATTTTGTGACTGGTGTAAATGTAGGAAAAGACGAAAAGGCAACAAAACTCCTGAAAGAGTATGATGCTGTGGTACTTGCCTGCGGTGCCAAAAATCCGCGTGATATCAATGCACCGGGCAGAGATGCAAAAGGTATTTATTTTGCAGTGGATTTTCTTTCACAGACTACAAAAAGTCTGTTGGATTCCAATCTGAAAGATAAAAAGTTTGTCTCTGCAAAGGGCAAAAAAGTTGTGATCATCGGTGGTGGTGATACTGGAAATGACTGTGTGGGAACAAGCATCCGTCATGGAGCAGTATCCGTAACACAGCTTGAGATGATGCCGAAAGCTCCGGATCAGCGTGCCGAGAACAATCCGTGGCCGGAATGGCCAAAAATCTGCAAGACAGATTACGGTCAGGAAGAAGCTATTGCTGTATTCGGACATGATCCGCGAATCTATCAGACAACGGTAAAAGAGTTTCTGAAAGATAAAAACGGCAATCTCACAGGTCTGATCACTGTAAAACTGGAAGCGAAAAAAGATGAGAAAACCGGTCGCATGAACATGGTTCCGGTAGAGGGCAGTGAGCAGAAACTGGATGCAGATCTGGTACTCATCGCAGCAGGATTCCTTGGTACAGAGAAATACGTGGCAGATGCTTTTGGTGTAAAATTAAATGCCAGAACAAACGTAGAGACAGAAGCAGGCTGCTACAAGACCAATGTGAAAAAAGTCTTTACTGCAGGCGATATGCACAGAGGACAGTCACTGGTTTTATGGGCAATCCGTGAGGGACGCGAAGCAGCCAGAGAAGTGGATGAGAACCTGATGGGATATTCTTACCTATCAGTACAATAAATTCTTGTTTGTCGTTTAAGGAACAAGATGAAAAAACTTCAATGCCGGCA
>URDN01000041.1 GCA_900546495.1 uncultured Lachnospiraceae bacterium | reverse complement strand
GCTGCCACACGGGTCCATCGCCGCCCACGTGCTTTCTTTTTCTGCTGTTCTTCTGCCTGTTTTCCCAGCTTTAAAACAAACTGCATTTTTTCAATAAACGGCTTTGAAAATGCATGCTTTCCTTCTCGTTCCATCTTTTTCTGCACCTGGTTCGCTTCTTCCTGCATGCAGTCTGTCAGTGCCCGTTTTAGTACTTCGTCCGCGATACGCACTTTTCTGCTTTTTTTATAAACATGTGCGACTTTATCTGCTCTGTCCTGATTTTGTTTGTTCATTGCTCCCACACTCCTCTCTCAGAAAATTCTGCAACTTTTTCCGCGCCCGGAAAATCCGCACATTTACCACTTTTAGTGTTACCCCAAGCAAATCAGCAATCTCCCGATCTGAAAGTTCATGCAAATATTTATATTCAAATACCACACGATAAATTTCATCCAGTTTCTGAATGGCATGCAAAATGCGTTCATAACTTTCCTGCGCCAGATATTGATTCAGCAGATCTTCACCTGAAACTTCTGCTTCCTGTTTTTGTGAAGCCTCCTCATCTTCCATAATTTTCTGACGTTTTCTTAAGAGATCCGTTGCCTTATTTTTTACAATAGTTGCCAAAAAATTCCGCGTTGCGGCAGACTCTACACTGCCAACTTTGTCCATATGACGCGTCAGTGCTAAAAATGTTTCCTGTACCGCATCCTCTGCCAGATGGTCGTCCTGCAACCGTTCACGCGCCAGATACCATAGAAAATACCGATATTTATGATAAAGCTGAACAAATTTGGACTGATCCTCATCGCTGTCCAGCATGGTTAAAAACAAAAGCATAACGTTTCCTCCCTGTTATTTACATACATTCTCGAAATCTTTTAAGCACAGATTCGGAAGTCCCCTTTACAGATCTCCATAGTAAAAAGTTTTTTATTGTTTCTATATATATAATAACGGAAAAAGCCTGTCGTTTACTACAGAATTTTCCATTTTCATAATATTTTTTTACAAAAGATGTTATCCTAAAACACAAAATAGATAAAAACGAAAAAAGTACCTTGTCCATTCAAAACCATAGACAAGGTACTAAAATGTCATAAAAATATATCGATATATCTCTGAGAAAAATTTATAATATAACTTTAAAAAACAGGAATATAACTATCACTGCAATTATAGTGCCCCAAACGAACACTCCACACCCGTGAGATTCCTGTGAAAATCTACTGTGCTTTCCTTTTTGTTGTGAATCGTCACACTGCCGCGATGCCGATTTACCCCCTGATGATGAATGAGTCTTTCTGTTTGACCTGATTGTTTTTCGATATAAAGCCAGCGGATCACTTGTAGACATCATCCGAGTATAAAAATTATTTATCCATTGTATATCATCACGGTTACACATGTTTGTTTCCGTACATCCCGGTTCATGCACAATTTGATTTCTCACCCAACGATAATGTTTCAATTGCTTCAGATCCTCATTCCAACTTTTAACATAACGCGAACCCACAGGTGTATTAATCATTTCATCAATATATAATGAGACACCATGCTTATCGCCGTACATCTCATTGCATAATTTTTCAAGTTTCTTATAAGAATCAATAAAATTCATCATTTACTCCACACTAACTGAGTTTTTAGACATCATACGCCATACAGAACACTTCCAATATGTCATCGTATGCCAATTCTTTGTAACCGATCAGTGTACGTGTTTTCCCTCTGGAGCACTTAAACGCCAGCATCTCCAAATCTGTTTCTTTCACACCAAGCATTTTCAAATTTGTTGGCATTCCAATAGATGCATAAAATGCTTCCTGCATGTTAATGGCCGTCTCAATGGTTTTCTCCGGGTGTTCAAAATCCACATCTACATTCCATACATTCTGTGCATACTGTAACCAGCGGTTGATGTTTGCCTTGTATACATAACGTGCCCAACTGCACCAGAGTGCTGCCAAGCCAGCTCCGTGTGCCACCTGTGTATACATTCCGGAAACCTCATGCTCTAATTGGTGAACAACAAGCTGAGTCTTTCGTCCACATCCTGTCAGACCATTATGAGCCAGTGAAGATGCCCACATCATATTTGCACGCGCTTCATAATTTTCCGGATCTGCCAGACAGTCTTTTCCGGCTTTCATCACATTTTTGATCACTGCTTCTGCAATGGCATCCGTCAGATAAGTATCTTCGCCCGGGCAGAAATAACGCTCAATCGTATGCATTGCAATATCCACGATACCGCAGGCGGTCTGATATGGACTTACCGTATAGGTCAGTTCCGGATTTTCAACAGCAAAATCCATACGGTTGCAGCTGCATCCATAGCCGCGTTTTTCGTTTGTTTCTACATTTGTAATCACGCAGGAATTTGACATTTCCGAACCTGCTGCTGCCAGTGTCAGAATCGCACCTTTTCGCAATGTTTTCTGCGGTACACATTTTCCAAGGGAAAAATCCCACACGTCAATATCCGGATTGGCCACACCGTTTGCAATATCTTTGGAAGAATCCAGTACAGAACCTCCACCGACTGCCAGTACAAAATCAACGCCTTCTCGCTGGCAGAGTGCGATACCTTCCCGCACAAGCTTCAGCTCCGGATTTGCTGTCACACCGCCAAGTTCCACATAAGCAATGCCTTCTGCTTCCAACGCTTTTTCCACGCGGTCTAACAGTCCACTTTTTCTGGCAGACTGACCACCAAAATGAACCAACACTTTTTTCGGTGCATATCCGGCAATGATTTTTCCAACGTTTAATTCTTCCTCTTTTCCAAAATAAACTTTCGTGGGTGTTTCATATACAAAGTTTTCCATACCATTCTACCTCCAGCAAACATTTACTTGTGTTGCTATTACTTTATAACAATCCGTAAAAATGTTCAACCAATCCTTCGATATTCTATGTACCTTCACCTAAGCATGCTCCATACTGTTTGTAAAGCGGACATTCGCAATCTGCTTTCGCTACTTGCATCATTCCCATTTTTCAGATTCTTTGATTTTATACTTCCAGTTTCATGTCACCGTCTTTGATCCATCCGGCTTTTCTCATTCCTTCTGAGAAGATCAGTGTCACAACTGCCGGCAAAACAAAATGCATAATGATGATCTGAATCAGTGCCACTTTAGAAGACATGCCTGTCTCAAGCATTGCTCCATAAGCTGCGATCTGTCCGACAAAACCTGCGGAACCCATTCCAGATCCGATTGGTGTACTTACCATATGTAAAACTGCAGATGCAATTGGTCCTAAAATCGCACTGGAAATGATCGGCGGAAGCCAGATCAACGGTCTTCGCAAAATATTTGGCACCTGAAGCATGGATGTTCCGATTCCCTGCGCAATAAAACCGCCAAATTTATTTTCCCGATAACTTGCTACCGCAAAACCTACCATCTGACAACAGCATCCAATCGTCGCTGCGCCTGCTGCAAGCCCTGTCAGTCCCATGGAAACACCAAGTGCTGCAGAACTGATTGGCAGGGTCAGAATCATTCCCATAAGAACGGATACTGCGATACCTCCAAGAATCGGAGATGCCTCTACGTTAATATTTACCAGATTTCCAAGCCATTTCATAAAATTGGAAATTGGCGGTCCCACGATAAATCCTGCTGCCGCACCGGTACAAATGGATACCAGTGGCGTCAAAATAATATCAATTTTTGTTCTTCCTGCAACCAGCCTGCCGCACTCAATGCCGATCAGAGCTGCCACAAAAGCTCCCAGAGGCTCTCCTGCTTTTCCCAATGCAAAACTTTCCATTCCCAGTGCCGGAAACGCTCCGATCATACCGGCTACCGCAGCAGAAACTGTTACAAGCGGTCCCTGTTTAAACTTTGCAGCGACACCGACACCAATACCTGCTCCGGTCACTGTTTTTGCCACACTGGAAATCGCAATCAGATAAGTTCCAATCTCATTTCCAACTAAAGTTCCAATCTGTCCAATGATTGTTCCGATGATCAATGTAGAAAAAAGCCCAAGTGCCATTCCACTCAAACCATCAATAAAAATGTGATTTAGTATTTTTTTCATAAAACTACTCTCCTTTATTCTCATATCGCTATAAGGATATGGTTTTTCATAGGATAGACAAATACACTTAATTTCGTTGTTTTGTCTGTCTTGTCACTTGTCGTCACATTATAGCACAGAGTGTTTAAAAAGAGAAGTCCGTCTTTGTCTCTTATTTTCCCCGCAATTTCTTCTTGTTTTTTAATCAGCAGACTTACTTTTGGATCGACTGGCGCTTAAAGAAAAATGCCAGCACCATGCATCCTGCCACGATCAGCATCGGTAGCCAAAACAGATTCATGTAAATGGCACAAATTGCCTCCGGACTTTGCTGCGCCGTCTCTGCCGCATAATGTCCTGCATGAAGCACCACTGAAAATACCACTCCGGCAATGGCAGTCCCAGCTTTCATCGTGCACATCATAAAGGATGTCATCACCCCCTGCGGACGTTTTCCAGTCAACGCTTCTACTTCATCTACCGTATCCGCACAAATGGCATAACATGGACTGGTTGCCATACTTTTTCCAAGCCCTGCCAATAACATAAAAATGCAGAATAAGATCAGATTTTTCCTAAATGCAAACATAACCACTGTCAACACCAGAAAAACACCAAATCCAAACAACATACAGTTTCTGTTTCCAAGCCAATTCAGCATCTTATCCATAAACAATGCCGCCAAAAGCTGTGCCATTGTATAAATCGTGAGAATTAATGTTGCCCTGCTCTCATCCATCAAAATATATTTCGCGTAATACATAATGCTCTGGTTCTGCAGTATCATAACAACCATAACACAGGCTCCGATCACACAGAGCAAAATCCATGACCGGCTTTTTGCCGCACAGTGCAGAGATTCCTTTAAACTCACACGTGCTTCCCCGTCTGTCTGCACACGTTCCCGACAGGAAATACTACAATTTCCAAGTAACACCAGATTGATCACACCATAGATTACCGCCACCGGTGCAAAACTGAAACGTCCCTGCACGCCGCACAGTGCTACCAATGGCAGCGTCAGGAAACTTACCAGCAAACTTCCTGTTCCGCTTCCAAATACTTTAAAACTATTCAGCACACGCCGTTCTTTCACGTCACTGGTCAGCAACGACAGCAAAGTGCCGTAACCAGTGTTGTTGACCGCATACAAGATACAGAATAATAAATAAGTAATAAACGCAAACGTCACCTTCCCGTGTGCGCTCAGATCCGGTACCATAAAAACCAGAATAACCATAATTGTCAGCGGGATTGTAGTTGCATAAATAAACGGCTTTGCCTTACCACCTTTGAAATGACTGCCATCAATAGCAACGCCCGTCAGGAAATTCACCAGTGCTTCCAACAATCTTGTCACGCCAAAGATCACGCCCACTGCTGCAATGGAAATTCCTGCGATATCTGTATAATAATAGGAAAGGTAAGAACTGACTACACCAAACGTAATGCAGCTTGCCACATCCCCGCCGCTGTAGCTAAGTTTTTCCCATAAAGATATTTTACCAGATTCACTTTTTATGTTTGTAGTTTTCATTGTCTGCCCCCAACTTGAACTGTTTTCATTCATTAACAATATAAATCTTATAAAAACAAGTTTACTACTTTAATAAACAGAAATATAGAAATATTTTTCCCAAATACTGTAAATTTGTATCATTATGTTACACTTTGTTCATTCTGTTATACTTTGTTCATTTCATGGATTGAAAGAATGATTGTACTTGCAGGAGAATTTATTCGATAGCTTACTGAAAAAAGACATGCCAAAATACAAAATTTTATATCACCATAATTATAACGCAAAAATCAGCAGATCTCTCTGCTGATTTTCATGATGCAGGAAAAGGGACTTGAACCCTCATGACTGCAATAGTCACACGGACCTGAACCGTGCGCGTCTGCCAATTCCGCCATTCCTGCATATCAAATTGCTTTGCTGCCCCGCAGCTGACAAAGCATATAATACAACAACGAGTTTTAATTGTCAACACTTTTTTCGTGTTTTTTAAAATGTATGTTTTTTATATTTTTTTTACAAAACTGTTGACATTATGCCCGCCTTTTGGTATCATTCTTTCTTGTCGGAAACAAATAAAGACGACACATGCGGAAGTGTCGGAACTGGCAGACGAGCAAGACTAAGGATCTTGTGACTATTGCAGTCGTGTGGGTTCAAGTCCCATCTTCCGCATCAAAAGACCTCAACCTTTGGTTGGGGTCTTTTTTGCGGACGGAGACATGAACCCAAGGTTCATATCTCCGCTTCGCTCCGGTCGGCGCAAATCCGAGATCCACCGGATCTCGTGCGCCCCATCTTCCGCATTATTTAATTTGGTGCGAAAGCCTTATAATCAAGGCTTCCGCGCTTTTTTTGTTTTTAAACTGTTGAACACCCTTGAACACGTTCACATCCGGCATTTTGCCACTGATTGCTGCTTCGTAGGCAGATACTCTATCTTCCAGCGGTTCCGTTGAAAAAATGTCTATTATATTGCAGAACGTATAATTCATCAGACAAAGTTCTATAGTAATACGCCACATTCATCCCAAGAACACCACGTCATTTGAAATATTATTTTTCTTGAATATTCCTCTAAAATCATGTATATTAAAATAGTTTGATAATCAAACAAATCTCAAAGAAAGGTTTTTACATAAATGAAAATCATAAAAAAGAAAAAACTCAGCATCAAAAAGATCATACTGATCATCCTGACAATTTTTGTTGCTCTGCTCGTTCTGATTTCCCTGTTTGCCGGAAATTACCTTGTAAATTATTCTATTGGCCGCTCTGGTGATGGTGGAAATAGAACTGTTGCACTGGAAATCCCGGAAACTGCCGATGATACCGAACGTACCATTGCAGAAGGAAAAATTGCACAGCAGGAAGCAAACGAAACATTTCTTGCTGAAAATCCCGGTCAGACAGTTGAGATCACATCTGAGGATGATATTCACTGCAGTGGCATCTATTATCCAAATGGCAACTCCCATGACTGGGTCATTGCCCTGCATGGCTACCGTGGCGACCACCTCGGTGCAACCAGTCTGGCTCAGCATTATCACGATCACAATTATCAGGTATTAACACCAGATCTTCGTGCCTGCGGTGATACGGATGGCAATTATCTTGGAATGGGATGGTTAGACCGAAAAGATATTCTTTCCTGGATTGACTGGATCATTGCTCAGGATTCCGATGCCAGAATCGTTATTCACGGGGTTTCTATGGGCGCTGCCACAACCATGATGACAGCCGGAGAAGATACTCCGGATCAGGTAGTCGCCTTCGTTGAAGACTGCGGTTATACCAGCGTGTGGGATATTTTTTCCAGTGAATTGAAACTTCGTTTTGGCATGCCAGAATTCCCACTGATGTATACTGCCAATCTATTTGCCATAGCCAAAGCCGGTTACTCTTTCAAAGAAGCATCTGCTCTAAATCAGGTAAAAAACTGCAAAAAGCCGATGTTGTTCATTCATGGTACCGCAGACGATTTCATTCCATATGAAATGATGGATATTTTATATCAGGCAAAACCTGGCGATAACAAAGAAAAAATCACCGCTCCCGGTGCCGGACATGGAGAAGCTATGTACCTTCTGGGCGACGAATACTGGAATGATGTCTTTGCATTCTTAGACTGATCTAATGTAAAGCGGACATTCGCAATCCGCTCACACTGCTTGCTTATGCCAAATTATACCAAATTAATTTTAAAATAGGTATTGACATATTCCACCTGTTTTGTTATTATAATCAAGTCGTTTGAAACAACTACATAATGACAAATGCGGAAGTGTCGGAACTGGCAGACGAGCAAGACTAAGGATCTTGTGATTATTGCAATCGTGTGGGTTCAAGTCCCATCTTCCGCATTCAAGACATCAACCTTCGGTTGATGTTTTTTTGTTTAAAAAACTGATCCATGTTTAACTAATTATTTATAATATCCCTACATTTTCATTCACGTTTTAGGAAGAAAGGACTACATATGCCTTCATATCACATTTTTTCAGCTACAACTACACAGGTACCATATTTATACCAGAATTTTATCATCCCCTATTTCCCTGCAAAGGAAGTAAAACCGTTAAAAAATATCCTTCGCATGATGGATACGAAACTTTACAGAGTCCTCTGCATCACTTCCGATCAGCATGATTTTTCCTTGAAAAATAACGAGTCTAATGTTGAAGGAGTTGCTTTTCTTACTACCTGCCCTGATGCTGATTTTTATCTATTAGATTATCTGGCAGTGCATTCTACTTCCCGTTCCAAGGGTTTGGGCAGCCTTCTTTTAAATGAATGTGTGCATTTTACAGATGGACTACCTGTTATTATAGAGACGGAATCCATTGAAACAGCCAAAAATGACGCACAGCGCTGTCAACGGATAAATCGTAATCGTTTTTATACCAAAAACGGAGCGCAGCCAACCGGCATACGCTCCTGCATTTTTGATACAACATATGATAACTGGATTCTTTCTCAGACTCCTTCAGAGCTGACGCAGGAAGAACTTCGTGACCGCCTGCGCAAACTGTACCACTTTATGGTTCCGAATATTAACTTATATGAAAAATCAATAAAGATTCCTTATTGATACCAAGATTTTTATTTGCATATAGAAATATATTCACATGTACATTTACATACATTCGTATATATTTTTATATAGTGCAAAACCTTTATCCAATACCGATTCATCAAAATCAAACACCGATTCATGATGCAATCCTCTGATCTTGGTTCCCAAAAGCATATAAACTGCCTTTCCACCCTGCTGTTCTACCAGATCCATAAACACAGCACCATCGTCACTGGCGCCAAAATCCTTCGTCAACATATAATCCGAAAAACAACCATTCTGTTTCGCCACCGCCAGTACTTTCTGACTAAGCGCCTCATCACTGGCAGCACTGACGCTCTCTCCCTGAAACTGCACTTCATATGTAACACCATACTCTTTCGCTGCCCGCTCAATACAGGAAAGTGCCTGCTCTTTCATATAAGTATTCAATTCCCCGGTTTCGCCTCTTGTCTCCACAATCATTTTTGCATGTGCAGGAATCGTATTACGTGCTTCTCCGGCCTCCAGTTTTCCCACGTTCAATCGTGTGATTCCAATTTCCGGTCGTGGAAATGCCTGCATATCCATAGCAGCCTTTGCTGCAGCCAGCAAAGCATTACGTCCTCGCTCCGGTGCCAATCCCGCATGAGCACTTTTTCCAGTAAAAGTTACATCAAATTTACTGGTAGCAAGAAAACCTTTTGCACCTGCCACAAAGGTATCATCCGGTGCAAATCCGATGTGGCAGCAATACATTTCATCTATTTTGCCAAAATTCCACTGATGCCGGAAAGCGAAGGCACCACGCACGCCTTCTTCCGCCGGTTGAAAAATAAACATATATCGACCGCACACTTCTGCCGGTATTTTGTTCTGTATCTTCCGTTCTGCTTCCTGATTTAACACGCTCTCTATTGTTTGTTTCTTTTTACCACATTGCTCTGCCACATACTCTGCAAACGTCAATCCCAGTGCCATATGGCCGTCATGTCCGCATGCATGAGAAACACTCGGATATTGTGAAACAAACTGTTCCTTTACCGGCGCTCGATCCGCATCCATACTTTCTGTTACAGTCAGCGCATCCATATCAAACCGAAATGCCTTCGTTTTTCCATCCCGTTTCGTATCTAAAATTGCCACAATTCCGGTACAATGATCCATCCGTGCCATCCATGCTGCCACTTTTTCTTCCGATATGCCCTGTTCAGCCGCCAGCTTCACTGCCCGCTGCTCCCAGAGAATTGTTTCCTCCTCCGTTGGCGGATCCATTCGTTTCTCATCCTTCAGAATCTCCCTGCCAACATATACCTCAAAACCCGCTGTCTCCAGATGCTCTGCAATAAAAATCGTTGCAAAAAAAGTCAGCCAGCCCGGTTCCGGATATTTATGAAATAATCTGCGATATACAACCGTCCTTCTCTCCCACGCATCCATTTTCTCCATTGATTTTCTCACTTTCTACTAAAAATTCATCTTGTTTGAATAAACATGCCATAACTGAAATTTTGTTCACTACCTCTCGTTGGCCAAATATCATTTCAACTTTTTCAACACCTCCACTGTCAACTCCCAGTTCCGTTTCACAGAAGAAATACTAAGTCTCTCCCGTGTCGTATGGATATCATTAATCTGTGGCCCATAAGAAATGCAATCCAGCCCCGGCAGTTTTTCACTGAAAATACCGCACTCCACTCCGGCATGAATCGCCGCTGTCTCCGGCTTTTTGCCTGTGATCTCCTCGTAAGTCTCGATCATCAACGGACGTATCTTTGAATCCGGCTGATACTCCCATGCAGAATACACACCTGAAATTCTGCAATATCCACCAAACACTTTTGTCAGATGCTCCATCTGGCGCATGAGCCACTCTTTCTCACTGGTAACACTGCTTCGCACAGAAAATGTCATGGAAATCTCATCCTCTGTCTGCTCCAAAATTCCCATATTTAAGGAAGTCTGTACACTGTCCGGGAACTCCGGAATTCGCTTCTGCACACCGTTCGGCAAATGGATCAGCAGAGCCATCAGTTTCTGCACAGTCTCTTTCGTCAGTACTTCAAATTCTCCGCACTCTTTTTTCTCCACATAAATGTGCAGATCCGGGTCTGTAAAAAGATGTTCCTTTTTTAAAATTGCCTCAAATGCAGAAACTGTATCTTCAAATACAGCAATATTTTCTTCCGGAACTACCAGAACCGCATCACACTGTTTTGCAATGGCATTTTCCTTCTCACCACCATTTGCAGAAACAATGGCAAAATCAGTTTTTTCCATACAATAAGCTAAGAAACGGCCAAACACCTTATTTGCATTGGCACGCTCTTTGTTAATCTCCATACCGGAATGACCGCCCATCAATCCGTCAATATGCCACTCAAACATCTGACCGGACACATTTTCTTTATGTACCGGCAGACAGCAAGCTACCGTTGCAGCACCCGCACATCCGATCAGGAAAACACCTTCATTCTCAGAATCCATATTCATCAGGATTTTTCCCGTCAGGTCAGAAGCATCCAGTGCCGTTGCTCCTGTCAGTCCAACTTCCTCTCCGACAGTAAAAACAGCTTCCAGTGTCGGATGCGGAATATCATCTGCTGCCAGAATGGTCAATGCATAAGCCACTGCAATTCCATCATCCGCACCAAGGGATGTTCCCTTTGCCTGCACCCAGTCACCATCAATTTCCAGTAACAATCCATCTTTTTCCAGATCCAGTGTACAGTCCGCCTCTTTAACAGCAACCATATCCATATGTCCCTGCAAAATTACCGTCGGTGCCTGTTCATACCCAGGTGTGGCATCTTTCCAGATGATCACATTGCCACATTCCTCCTGACGGTATTTCAGACCATGCTCTTTCGCAAAATTCACACAGTAATCACTGATCTGCTGCGTATTTCCGGATCCATGCGGGATACTGCAGATATCTTCAAAGTAAGAAAAAACTTCCTTCGGCTCTAAATTTTCTAACACTCTCATTCTGTCTATTTCCTTCTTTCCAATTTATTCAACTATATATATTTAACTCCAAAAATACATTGCATTTATCTGCATAATATATTTCACTCCGTATATTCCATAAGCACTCTTATCTTGCAAAAAGGAATCTTATTCATATACATTCCATTTTTTAACTAACGATAGTAGTCTTTTTCTAAATAAGTCAGAGCCATGCAACAACGACATGGCTCCGAAATTTCATTCTATCTCTTATTTCTCTTTTTTCTTCAAAGAAGACAGAATAAAGATGATTGCAAGCAGTGCAACAGCAAATGCCATCCAGCCTGCCAAAACCTTCAGTCCCATCTTCGCAAACGTGTCATAATATCCCTTCAGATATACCACAACAATAATTGCCGGAAGGATATAGGTCATATAAAACTGAAGTTTATTAGAAATCTTCAGACCTTTTCCTTCGTTTGCCTCTTTGTGGAAATTATCCCATCCCCATCCGTTTTTCTTTACACAGAACAGGACAAAGATCATACTTCCAAGTGGAAGCAGGTTATAGGATACCAGGAAATCCTCCAGATCCATCACGGAACTTCCTGCGCCCATCGGCTGGAAGCCGGATAACAGGTTGAATCCAAGCACCGCTGGCAGAGACAGCAAAATAATCAGCACAATGTTGAGCATAACCGCTTTTTTTCTGCTCCAGCCACCCATATCCATATAGAAGGATATGATATTTTCAAATACGGCAATAATAGTAGACAAGGCCGCAAAGGACATAAAGATGAAGAAACAGGTTCCCCATACTCTGCCGCCTGCCATATTATTAAATACGTTTGGTAAGGTGATAAACAGCAGGGACGGACCTGCATCCGGCTGTACACCATATGCAAAACATGCCGGAATAATGATAAACCCTGCCATTAATGCCACAAATGTATCCAGAATAACAATATTTTTTGCCTCACCCGGAATGGAATGTTCCCGTTTCTGATAACTTCCAAAAATTTCCATCGCTCCGATACCAACACTCAGTGTAAAGAATGCGTGTGTCATGGCGTCAAATACAACTGCACCAAGTCCACGGCTCTTGATGGCATCCAGATTCGGAACCAGATAAAATTTTACACCTTCCATGGCGTTTGGCAGCACCAGAGAATGAATTGCCAGAATGACGATCAGCACGATCAGAATACTCATCATGACTTTCATAATTTTTTCCATACCGCCCTGCAAGCCCAGTGCACAGATGCCAAATGCAATCAAAACCGCCAGAATCATCCAGCCAACCATCGTGCCCGGTGAGGTAAGCATATCGGAAAACGCACCGCCAACTTCATCCGCTGACATCGTTGACAGTTTTCCACTGGCACTGCGATAGATGTAAAACAGCATCCATCCGCCAACCATGGTGTAAAACATCATCAACAGATAGTTTCCCAAAATGGAAAACCATTTAAAGTGATGCCATTTTGTTCCTGCCGGCTCTAATTTTTCATAGGCCTTAGACGCACCCAGACGGCTGCCACGTCCAACCGCAAACTCGCTGATCAGAATCGGCAGTC
Source organism: uncultured Lachnospiraceae bacterium (assembly GCA_900546495.1). Lineage (GTDB taxonomy): Bacteria > Bacillota > Clostridia > Lachnospirales > Lachnospiraceae > Eubacterium_I. Next base: position 8,019 of record URDN01000041.1, on the reverse strand, counting down.
CAAGGATTGTCAGAAATACCAGATAGATCAGAATGAAAGCCGCGCCTCCGTTCTGCCCACAAATATAGGGAAATTTCCACACATTTCCCAGTCCGACCGCGCATCCGGCAGACACAAGTATGAATCCCAACCGGGATCCGAATTTATCTCTTTCCTTCATAGTAAAAAGCCCTCTCTTTTTTATTCATCATTTCTTCCCACTCTCTGGGCAATGGATATTTCAGAACATAGGCACAGGAAACCTCCCCCTGCACCGCCGTCTGCTCCTCTTGTGCGATCACATAGAAGCCATAACGCTTGTATCGCTCGATATCCATCAGATTTCTGGCGCTGAGTCTGACATACATGGACCGACAGCCACTGCACCAGCATTTATACTGGATAAACTGTAATATCGCATCCAGATAACGGTAGTCCAGACACTTCTGCTCCAGATGAATCCGCCTGATCCAGAACTTTTCACAGACCTGTCCTGTCTCATCGAATTTCTGTTGATAAGAAAATTCTGCTGCTTTTGTACTGTTCTCCAGCACTTCATAAAAAACTTCCGAATTTTCCTCCTTTTTGCGCTCATATCTCATTCCTGCGTTTTGCCTCCATTATCTCAGTTGGAATTGAGACTCCCACTTGTATAAGTGGCGAGTAATTAACCAATTATAGTCTAAGCTATAACGATAGTCTGTACTATAACTGCATAATGATCTCTCTTGCTTTTTCCTCAGAGATTGGAGATGCATAAACATTCTCGCCAAAAGTTGCAATGGCACCGATGCCATCCTGAATGACAAAACGCAATTTTCCATCACGTACTTTTTTGTCCGTATACAGTTTTTTCACCAGAGCTTCCCGGTCGATATATTCCGGAATCTCCGTCGGCAGGTTTGCACGTTTCAGCAATGCAATCACACGCTCAGCATCTGCCTCGGACAGATATCCCATATTCTGCGCCAGACGTGCCTCAGCAACCAGACCGATTGCCACTGCCTCACCATGCAGCAGACGGTAATTGCTGACAGTCTCCACCGCACGTCCCACGGTATGTCCAAGATTTAACACTTCGCGCAGGCCAAGCTCCCGCTCATCCTGCATAACCACATGATATTTGATGCTGCAATTTTTCTCTGCGATATGCTCACATGCTTCCTGATCCAACTCCAAAATTGCATCCATATGCGCTTCCAGATAATCGAAAAATACTGCATCTGCCAGACACGCATGCTTGATGGTCTCTGCCAGTCCGCTGTAAATCTCACGCTTCGGCAATGTTTTCCAGGTATCCAGATCCAGATATACTTTTTTCGGCTGATTGATCAGTCCGATCAGATTTGTTGCCAATGGGGTATCCACAGCTGTCTTGCCGCCCACAGAAGCATCTGCAGCTGCCAGCAGACTCGTTGCATAATTAATAAACGGTACCCCTCTGCCATATGTACCTGCGATAAATCCAGCCAGATCAGTAACCACTCCACCGCCCACTGCCAGAATACAGCAGTCACGGCGATAACCTTTTGCCAGCATCGCATCCTCGATCATCGCCTTTGTCTGGCGTGTCTTACTTTTTTCTCCTGCCGGGAACACAAAAACATCTGTCTGATATCCTGCATCCAGCAATTTCTGTTCCAGCGGACGCGCATACAACGGTTCCACATTGCTGTCTGTGATAATCGCAAATTTATGAAGTTTTCCAGCCACACCGACAAACAGATCCTCCACAACCCGATCCAGAAGTCCATGTCCGATTTCAATTTCATAAGAATCATCCACTATTTTTTTTAATTCCACCTCAAATTTAGGCATTCTTCTTTTCCTCTCCCAATCTTTTTTATATGTGCTCAAAATCACTGTACATCCACATAAATCATTGTTTCTAAGACAACTCATTCTGAACATATATTTTCACTATGTCTCTATAAAAAGTCATCTTTTTATATATAGTTGTTTTTTATTGTACCTAATTTCCACCCATTTGCCAACCTTAAAGTGAGAACTTTTCACTTCAACGCACGTTTCGGCAAAAGTTTTTTCACTTAAGATGGTACTTCTTTTTCTACTTACCGCTAGGCAAATTTTAATTTTTGTACTATACTGATGGGGACAACTATGAATAAGGGGAAATGCCGTGTTTTTTACAGGCGCGGCAGGCAAACATATGTTAAAAATAGGTTCTCATGTGAGCATGTCCGGAAAAAACATGTTCTTAAATTCTGTCAGGGAAGCTGCCGGATATGAAGCGAATACGTTCATGCTGTATACCGGGGCTCCACAGAATACCAGACGCAAACCGGTGGAAGAATTGAATATCGACGCTGGATGGGAAGCCATGCATCAGTACGGCATGGAAGAATTCGTCGTGCATGCGCCCTATATCATCAATCTGGCAAATACGGTAAAACCGGAAACGTTTCAGCTTGCTGTTGATTTTCTGACACTGGAAGTCCAGCGTACCGCTGCTATGAAAAGTCAGATTCTGATCCTGCATCCGGGAGCACATGTCGGTGCCGATGTGGAAGCCGGAACAGCTCAGATCATCAAAGGGTTGAATGAAGTGCTGGCGGAGTCCGACGGATGCTATATCGCGCTGGAAACGATGGCAGGAAAAGGTAGCGAAATCGGAAGAACCTTTGAAGAACTCGCTGCTATTTATGACGGTGTCTGTCATCCGGAACGTCTGCGTGTCTGTTTTGATACCTGCCATACACACGATGCAGGTTACGACATTATAAATGATTTTGACGGTGTGATCGAACAGTTTGACCGGATTCTTGGAAAGGATCAGATTGCTGTATTTCATATCAACGACAGTAAAAACCCTTGTGGCGCACACAAAGACCGCCATGCAAATATCGGACAGGGTGAGATTGGTTTTGATGCATTGCACGCCATTGTTCATCATCCGGATTTTGAAAACATTCCGAAAATTCTGGAGACACCATACCTAGTCGATCCGGAAAATCCGAAAAAAACGTATCCACCGTACAAAGAAGAAATTGCACTGCTGCGCAGACCTTAAATTTTTATGCAGATAATTAAACCTATTTACAGGCATACTTTACATGCCGGTAACCAGACTTTTATTTGCGCTTAACTTTTTGCTTAACAAACAATTCATGGAGAAATACGATGACAATCTTTCAGATTCAATGTTTTTTGAATGTAGCTGAATACCTGAACTTCACAGAAGCCGCAAATCATCTGTTTGTGGCACAGTCTTCCTTAAGTCGAAATATTTCCAATCTTGAGGAAGAACTTGGGATGCAGCTTTTTGTCCGCACGAAAAAATATGTACGCCTCACACCCTGTGGTGCGGTATTATATGAAGATTTTTCAAAATTATTAAAATTAGGGGAAGCTGCCATACAGAAAGCCCGTAATGCCGAACTTGGAGAAAACGGCTCCATCGTACTCGGTGTCATCGAAACACAGCGTTCCGAAAACTTTCTGCCGCACACCCTGCATGCACTTCGTGAAAAGCATCCGAATATCAAAATCGATATCATCAGTGGGAACTTTCAGGAACTGCGGGAATCCCTGATGAATGACAAAATTGATATTGCGATAACGCTTGATTTTGACTTGGTTGATTATCCAACAGATGATATCATTTATCAGGTTTTCTTCGAATCTGCGCCAAAATGCGTCATGTCCAAGGCTCATCCTCTGGCAAAACAGGACGAAATTCACTTCGACTCTCTGAGTACCGAAACCATGATTGCCATTGATCCTGCCATTTCAAGAGGTGCCTACAACAATATCATACAATTTTGTGAAAGGCATGGATTTACACCGTCCCATACCATTTATGCATCCTCTATCCAAAACATTCTGCTGAAAGTAGAAGCCGGACTGGGATTCTCTGTACTGGATGAAAACTGTATCTCCAACTCCAATACCGCGGTACTGTCATTGCCATTTTATAAGACAGATCCACTGCATCTGGTCGCTGTATGGCGAAAAAACAACTTAAATCCGGTCATTCCGCTGTTCAACAAATATCTGCTGCCGGAGGAACGATAAAAATTAATTGTTAAAACGAAATGAATGGAACGAATCTTTCCGTAACTTACATGAAAAAAGACTCAACATTTAATCTAAGGGAGCGTCTTAGCTCCCGTGATTCAATATTGAGTCTTTTTTTCACTACTTTTATTCCGTTTTTTCTTTCTGGAGCGCCAAAATATCCTGAATTTCTTCCGGCGAAATATGTGTGTACTCACTAAGCTGTCTGATCGACGGATCCTGTGAATTCTCTTTCGCCAGATACTTACGTGCCTCATGCAGCAATGCTGCCTTTCCAAGCACTGCCTGCACCTGATCCGTATCACCAGTCACCTCACGGATATGGTTTTCAAATGCTGCCACTACCTGTTTTTCCAGATAGGAATCCAGCTCTGTGGCACCCTCCACTTCCGGCAACGCACTCAGTGCCATCCAGAGCGCCATATTTCCTTCCTGAATCAGATCCTCCATATTGACCGGCACATCATCGTACATACCTGCCATATGAATGATCCGCATCAACCATCCGTCTACAATTCCGTTGACAGCATCCTGATTTCCCTGCTGGATCTGCTGATACAGCTCCCGCATTTTTGCTTCGTCTGTCTCCCCGCGTCCTCTGACTTCGTCCAGATACATCCGATAATAAACGGAATCAGACAGTTTCTCCACATCTTTTGCCTGTGGCACATCCTCTTCTTCGTCTTCTGCGACGCGGTCAGTACCGATCTGAATATCTTTGGAAGAATCTGTCGTGGAATATACTTCCACCGTTTCTATCTCCTCAGCGTCTTCGGTAACTTCTTCCTCCTCTGCCACTGGTGCCTGTTTTGCTTCCGGCGGCAGATTCAGATACTCATATACCATTTTTTCCTGCTCCGGGGAAAGCTCCATTCCTTCAAAATATTTATGAACTTCCTCCGGTTTTATTTTTTCTCCGGATGTAGCTGCGATTTCCGCTACTTCATGTAATGTTTCCAGAAAAAGATTTTTATTGATCATGCGTCTGCGTTACTCCTTTTTTGATATTCTCCTGCAATAACCGGAAAAATTTCTCCGCATGGTAACCGTCATTGACTGCATGATGGAAACTGCCCGTTACCGGCAGCATCACACGTCCGTCTTGCTTGTAAAAACATCCCACCGTTGTAAATGGTGTATAACGCATATTGTCTCCGCCACGCTGATAAAACGTATCCGGAATGGAATAAGAGATCGCCGTAAATGAGGTATCCGGCGTCGTCGAAACATCGACGCTGTCCGGTCTGGCATCTTCGTAATAATAGAGGCGGTCAGCAGCTTCTGCTTTCTGCTTATCCTTCAGGAACTGCTCATAATATGTTTCAAAATCTTCGTTATACTTGGTCACCATGTGAGTGAACAGATGCGGTTTTGCACTTCTTCTCAGCGTATAGCTGGTGTTCATCTGATCATAATATCCTATTATACCATGGACTTTTCCGAAACGGTAGTCCACATCTGAATTTACTGTCTTTGTGATCAGCCAGCAGATCGTCGGATAAAATTTATATCCATGCTCTTTTATCTGTGCATATAGCTCTGTCATATCCAGTTGTACCGTCATTGCATAGGTATAACCATAAAATGCATCGTAAATCTCTTTCCGATCCCATGTATTTTCATCAATCTCATGAAACATATTCTCAAGTCCCCCTAATTTATTGAACGGAACGCAGAATAAGCATTCCCCCGCTTCAAGTGCGTAGAGCACTAAGCAGTGGATAAGGGGGATGCTTATGTCCGTTTTACCTCTTTTGCAGTCTGTCTCTCAATAACAATTCACGCATCACATATATTCCATGAATCCTTTTGCATGAATAACTACCATATCACTATTTGTGCAAAAATGTTACTTACGTTCATCCATCGGCACATAATCGCGTTCCTGCATGATACTCTTGTATGCCGGACGAATGATCTTATCCGCATTTACCAGTTCTTCTATGCGGTGTGCACTCCATCCAACGATTCGCGCCATGGCAAAAATTGGTGTATAAAGTTCCAGCGGAATATCCAGCATGCTATATACAAATCCACTGTAAAAATCGACGTTGGCACTTACACCTTTGTAAATCTTTCGTTTTTCTGCTATGACTTCCGGTGCCAGACGCTCGATCATGGAATACAGGGCAAAATCTTTTTCTCTGCCTTTTTCAATTGCAAGCGCTTCTACAAAATGCTTAAATACACGGGCACGCGGATCGGACAGGGAATATACGGCATGTCCCATTCCATAGATCAGACCTTTTCGATCAAATGCCTGCTTATCAACCAGTTTTCCAAGGTAGGCTTTTACTTCGTCTTCATCGCTCCAGTCAGATACTTCCCGACGAATCTCATCCATCATCTGAACGACCTTGATATTGGCACCGCCGTGCTTTGGTCCTTTCAGTGAGGAAAGTGCTGCGGCAATAACAGAATATGTATCGGAACCTGCTGAAGTAACAACGCGGGTCGTAAAGGTTGAGTTATTTCCACCGCCATGCTCCATATGAAGCACCAGCGCAGCATCCAGAACCTGTGCCTCCAGTTCAGTGTATTTTTTATCCGGTCTGAGCATCAGCAGAATATTTTCCGCGGTAGACAACTCCGACTGCGGACGGTGAATATACAAGCTCTCATCCCGAAGAAAATGATTATAGGAATGATAACCATATACGGCAAGCATCGGCATCTCACTGATCAGCTTCATACACTGCATCAGAACAGTCTGTAAAGAACTGTCGCTGATCCCGTCGTCATAAGAAGCCAGTGTCAGTACACTTCTGGTCAGAGAGTTCATCAGATCGGCACTCGGCGCTTTCATAATAACGTCTCTCGTAAAATTCGTCGGCAGATGTCTTGCATTTGCCAGCACTTCACAGAAAGTTTTCAACTCTGCCGGGGATGGAAGCTCACCAAACAGCAGCAGATAAGCAACTTCTTCAAATCCGTAACGTTTACCCTCAAATCCTTTTACCAGATCAATAACATTGTATCCGCGATACCAGAGATTACCGTCACAGGGGATTTTCTGTCCATTTTCTATTCGGAAGGATTCAATTTTTGATATATTGGTCAAACCGGCAACTACACCATTTCCATTTTTATCACGAAGTCCACGCAATACACCGTTTGCGTCAAACAATTCAGCGGAAATCCGGTCTGTCACCTGACATTTCTGTGCATAATCTCTGGAAAAGTTATCCAGCATCTCTTTATCATACATATTTTCTCCTCCTATTCCATTATTCGATCAATCACCCACAGTCGAACCATGGATGCAAAACGTATCTACACAAGTCAAACACTCTGAAAATTTAGTGTATACACTGACTAAAATGAGACACTTCTAGCACTCATGCTACCCTTTCGCTAATATTTTGTCAAATTAAAAAAGTATAAACAGATTTTTCTTATATCACATTTGAGTATTTTTACAATACATATGTACGCTATTTTATTTCTATAAAACTAGGTAGAATAATTGTATAAGCAATTTATACGATTGTTTACTACTATTTATACGGGCAAAAGTTTCAGGAGGTTTCAGCATGGATGTACTAAAAAGAATTGACGAGATTATGGCGAGACAACATTTAAACGATTATCAGCTTTCGAAACTGTCCGGATTATCAACTTCCACAATTTCTAATATGCGTAAGAGAAATACTATTCCTTCTATCGCAACATTAGAATATATATGCGAATCTTTTGATATCACACTGTCACAGTTTTTCATGGATAATCAAAGTACATTATATCCGGTGAATGAGACGCAGAAAGAGTTTCTGGATTATTTTGTCCTCCTGTCAGATGAGCAGCAGCAACTGATGCTGGAGGTCGTAAAAAATATTCGATCCGATCTCACTCAAAAGCCATATAAAAAGCCAAATACAGCGAAGGAAGCATAGCTGATATACTTATTTCAGACAACAGATTTTAACGACGATTCTTTTCAAACCCTGTTTGAACGCAGAATAAACATTCCCCCGCTTCAAGTGCGTAGAGCACTAAGCGGTG
>URDN01000040.1 GCA_900546495.1 uncultured Lachnospiraceae bacterium | reverse complement strand
AAGCGACTGCGTTCATGAGCAAGTAGCGAAAGCGAATTGCGAATGTCCGCTTTACGAAATATCAATTTAGCAAAAGGCACTGGATGAGTGATTGTCCGGTGTCTTTCGCTGTTTTGGGGAAAAATAGATTGACAAGTTGCACCACGGAAACAACAGTTGTCCGGGCGCAACAGCAACTAGACAAAAATAAAGTCAAAAATGCAAAAAAATATGTAAAAAATAGCCAAAAAGGAGAAAATAGAATTGGCATACAAATTGCATTATATATAGACATCAGGACAAAGGTCCACAAAATTTCCAAACAAAAAGAAAGGAAGAGGAAAAATGAAGAAGAAGGCGATTAGTTTATTACTTGTTGGGGCAATGGTGGCAGCTATGGTTGCCGGATGTGGAAATGCATCATCCGATAACAACGGAGCAGCAGCAGGCGGTGACAGCTCAGCAAAATCAGAGTCAAACAGCTCAGCAAAATCAGAGGGCAGCAGTGATGGATACACCATCGCAGCAAACATCTGGGGAACAGGTGCATATCCGCTTGACATCATCGTACATGCAGATGAGAAAGCAGCAGCAGTTGCAGGGGCAAAAGTGGATGTAGCAGATAACCAGTTTACGGCAGACAAGATCGTAACAGACTTACAGAGCCAGTTAGCATCCAAACCGGACGCAGTACTGATGTTCTCAGTAGTAGACGCAGTATTCGGTTCCGTACAGGAATTATGTGATGCACAGAAAGTACCATATGCATTGGATACAAACTTCCCGTCCGATCAGGAAGTATGGGACAGCATCAAAGCAGATCCGTTATTTATCGGCGGAATCGCAGCAAGCCCGTATGAGATGGGAAAAACACTTGCAGATCAGGCAATTGAGGCAGGAGATAAGACAGCAGTTGTTCTTGGAGCAGCAATCGGTGATTATTCCCATGATCAGCGTATCGCAGGTTTTACAGAAGAATTTGAGTCAAAAGGCGGAAAAGTATTACAGACCATGCACTGTTCTGATCCATCCGAGTCCACAACAAAAGCAAATGACCTTGTAATGGCAAACCCGGATGTAGACGCAGTATACTGCTCAGGCGGTGACTACTTATCAGCAGTTGCAGCAATCAAAGCAGGAGATTCTTCTTATAAGTTCGACCTTTACGGAACAGACGTAGCACCGGATCTGATCGATTACATCGAGCAGGGAGTTATCCAGGCAATGAACGGTGGTAACCACGTAAACGGAGCAATTTCCTTATGCTTATTAGTAAACTACTTAGATGGACATCAGATTCTGGATGCAGACGGAAAACCACCAGTACTTGATTATTTATCCACATACCTGATCACACCGGACAACGCAGCACACTTCAAAGCATTATATGCAGATGAAAGCTGCTTCATCTCAGACGAGCAGTTCCAGTCTCTGTTATACAAATACAACCCGGATGTAACAGTAGATACATATGATGAGTTCCTGAAAACATATGCAGATACCATCTACAATCTTCCGGAATAATGGAAGTCAAAGATCAGAGATCAAAAATCTGAGCTAACGATTACTTTAGATTCTTCTCTAACGTGTTAAGATAACAAAAAGGATCGGCACATGCAGACCGCATGTGCCGGTCTTTTGTTGTTTTGACAGATTGTACATATTGCACATATGAAACAGGATGTGAGTACTGTTGCACAATGTAAACTGCTGTAAAAGACAATAATTGCGTTGCTGCAACGCAACGTTGTTGCATGAACGGAGGCGAAAACAGTGAAACACATGGTGCAAAATGCCGAAAAACGGGCGTTTGCGGCAAAACCAAAATTGGCACGGGATTTGCATAATATATAGGCATCAGGATATTTATGAACAACATGAATTAAAGGACAAGGAAAAATCATTAAAGAGAAAGAAAGGGAAAGCAAACATGAAGAAGAAGGCAATTAGTTTATTACTTGTTGGGGCAATGGCGGCAGCTATGGTTGCCGGATGTGGAAATACATCATCCGATAACAACGGAGCAGCAGGCGGTGACAGCTCAGCAAAATCAGAGTCAAACAGCTCAGCAAAATCAGAGGGCAGCAGTGATGGATACACCATCGCAGCAAACATCTGGGGAACAGGTGCATATCCGCTTGACATCATCGTACATGCAGATGAGAAAGCAGCAGCAGTTGCAGGGGCAAAAGTGGATGTAGCAGATAACCAGTTTACGGCAGACAAGATCGTAACAGACTTACAGAGCCAGTTAGCATCCAAACCGGACGCAGTACTGATGTTCTCAGTAGTAGACGCAGTATTCGGTTCCGTACAGGAATTATGTGATGCACAGAAAGTACCATATGCATTGGATACAAACTTCCCGTCCGATCAGGAAGTATGGGACAGCATCAAAGCAGATCCGTTATTTATCGGCGGAATCGCAGCAAGCCCGTATGAGATGGGAAAAACACTTGCAGATCAGGCAATTGAGGCAGGAGATAAGACAGCAGTTGTTCTTGGAGCAGCAATCGGTGATTATTCCCATGATCAGCGTATCGCAGGTTTTACAGAAGAATTTGAGTCAAAAGGCGGAAAAGTATTACAGACCATGCACTGTTCTGATCCATCCGAGTCCACAACAAAAGCAAATGACCTTGTAATGGCAAACCCGGATGTAGACGCAGTATACTGCTCAGGCGGTGACTACTTATCAGCAGTTGCAGCAATCAAAGCAGGAGATTCTTCTTATAAGTTCGACCTTTACGGAACAGACGTAGCACCGGATCTGATCGATTACATCGAGCAGGGAGTTATCCAGGCAATGAACGGTGGTAACCACGTAAACGGAGCAATTTCCTTATGCTTATTAGTAAACTACTTAGATGGACATCAGATTCTGGATGCAGACGGAAAACCACCAGTACTTGATTATTTATCCACATACCTGATCACACCGGACAACGCAGCACACTTCAAAGCATTATATGCAGATGAAAGCTGCTTCATCTCAGACGAGCAGTTCCAGTCTCTGTTATACAAAAACAACCCGGATGTAACAATAGATACATATGATGAGTTCCTGAAAACATATGCAGATACCATTTACAATCTGCCAGAATAATTAAAACATAAGAAACGAAGTTAGGAAATAATTTTGGAGGCAATATATGAGTGCACAAGGTTTAAGTAAGCAGTCGAAAAAGAAAATGATTACTTTCGCAGTCATCGCAGTAGCGGTCATTGCAGCAATCATTATCTTAAACGTACTGACAGAAGGCAAACTGCTCAACCCGAAGAACCTGAAAAACGTTCTTGCAGGTTCCGTAGTTCCGACATTAGTAGCTTTTGGCTTTTTGATCGTATTTACCGGTAACGTAACAGACCTTTCCCCTGGTGGAATCGTAATCTTAGCCTGTACAGCAACCGGTCTTCTTGGAAACGCATACGGCGTTCCGGCAATGGTAATCGGCGGTATCGCAGTTGGTGTTGGATGTATGCTGTTAAACTTCTTAGTTTACCGTATTACAAAGATCCCGCCATGGATTGCAGGACTTGGTCTTTTGATGGTATATGAGGCGATCGCCGTAAACTATGCAAACAGCGTAGCTGCAAAAGGACAGAAAGTTGTTGTTATGAACAATGACATCCGTTTCTTAGGACAGCAGCCGGGTATCTACATTTGCTGGATCATTGGTATCGTTGTTGCATACATCATCTTTAATCACACATCACTTGGTATCAACTACCGTGCAACCGGTGACAACGAAGATGTAGCAAAGGTAATGGGTATCAACGTAGATAAAGCGATGATCCTTGGCGGTATCGTAGCAGGTGCATTCTTTGGATATGCAGGTGTTATCAAAGAGAGCTACGCAGCATTCGTAAATGCACAGTCAGGTCTGACCAGTTTAAGTACCACATTCCAGCCGATGGCAGCAGCGTTACTGGCACTTGCTCTGGCAAGCTCCATCAACGTTATCATTGCGGTACCGATTTCAACATTCCTGATCACACTGATCTTTAACGTGTTGACATTATTTGGTGTTCCGTCTGGTACATTCCAGGATTTCATCCTTGGTGTTATCGTAATCCTGTTTGCTATCTTAGCACAGCGTAAAGTTAAGGGGGTTGTCAAGTAATGAGCGAAGTATTGTTGAAAATTGAAAACCTTAACAAAAGTTTTGGAATTACACATGCAAATGTAAATATCAACTTTGAGTTAAAAGCCGGAGAAGTTCGCGGACTTGCCGGTGAGAATGGTTCCGGTAAATCCACACTTCTGTCCCAGATCGCAGGTCTGTACGGAAGTGATTCCGGAAAAATGTACATCCGTGGAGAAGAGTATTCTCCGAAAAACCCGGTAGATGCCAACAACCATAAAGTAGCAATGGTCGTACAGGAGTTGGGAATGATCGGTTCCCTTCCGGCAAGCATCAATATCTATCTTGGAAAAACAAAGAAATTTATCAAAATGAACGACCTGCAGGATCAGGCAAACGCAGTTTCCGATCGTTGGGGACTTCCGAGAGTAAACCTGAAACGTATGGCAGGCAGCATGAATATTGAGAACAGAAAAATGGTCGAGCTGATCCGTGCACTGGCAGCTGATCCGGACATTCTGATTCTGGATGAGGTGACACAGTCACTTTCCCACGATAACCGTAAAGTTTTATATGATCTGATCGAAAAATTCAAAGGCGAAGGACGTTCCATCATCCTGATCTCCCACGATCTGGACGAGGCAATCCAGCTGACAGACTCCATCTCCATCTTACGAGACGGTGAGCTGCTTGAGACAATTTCCAGTGAAGGTCTGAACGAAGACATTCTGAAACGCAAAATGGTAGGTCGTGAACTTGGCGGCGCTTACTATCGTACCGACTGGGAAAACGATTATGATGACGAAGTTGTATTTTCCATCAAAAACGTTACAACAGAGGGCGTAAAGAACTTAAATGTAGACTTACATAAAGGTGAGATCCTTGCATTCTGCGGACTGAGTGATTCCGGTATCCACGAAGTAGGTCCGATCGCGTACGGTCTGACCACACCGAAGGAAGGCGAAGTATTCCTGAACAAAGACAATGTCAAGATCACACAGTCTATTCAGGCACTGGAGCACAAGATGGCTTACGTTCCGAAGGATCGTGACGGCGAGGCTATGATGATGAAGACAACCATCATGAGAAACTTTGTACTTCCGTCCATCGAGGATGTTGCAGGAAAAGCAGGTTTCCTGAATTACGCACAGTTAAAGAAAATGGCAGAGGAAAACAGAAGATCTTTCCATCTGAAATGTACCGGCACCAACCAGAACGTAAACGGTCTGTCCGGTGGTAACAAACAGAAAGTAAACTTAGGAAGATGGCTTGCAAAAGATCTGAGCATCCTGATCGTTGACTGCCCGACACGAGGCGTTGACGTAGGTGTTAAAGCATATATCTATGATTGTCTGAGAGAAGCCAAGAAAAAAGGTATCGGCACGATCATGATCACCGATGAGCTGGTAGAGGCAATCGGTATGGCAGATAACATTGTAGTTATGAAAAACGGCGAAGTTAAGAAAACGATCGGACGTAGTTCCGGCTTCAACGAGGAAGAAATTATTGAGGTGATGGTATAATGAAAAAGCAGGGTAAAATTCAATTACTGGATATTGTGCCAATCTTTATTCTGGCAGGTATCTTTATTATCTTTACTGTCGCATCAAACGGTGCAACATTATCATCCTACAACTTAAAACTGCTCTGTACAAACGTGGTTCCGGTCATCATCGGAAGTTTGGGATGTATTTTCGTTATCGCACTTGGTGGTACAGATATTTCCATCGGTGCAAGTGCAGCTCTCTGTTCCAGCATTGCAGCAGTTATCTCTGCACAGACAGCAGGATGGGTGGCAATTCCGGTCACAATTATCCTTTCTACCGCTTTAGGTGCACTGATCGGTTTTATTGTTACAAAATTCCATGTAGGATCCTTCATGTGTACACTGGCAATCCTGATCGCAGGACGTGGACTGCTGAACTTCATGCTTCAGCAGAGCTCCATCGCAGCACCAAAAGGAATCAGCTTTGTAACAACTTTTGCATTTACAATTATTCTGCTGATTGCTCTGATCGTGATCGTATGGTTTGTATTTGAGTATACCAAATTCGGTTTCTACTGCAAATGTATCGGTGAGAACGAGAGAACCGTTCACTCCGTAGGTATCAACGTAAAGAAAATCCGTATCATCTGCTTCATGATCTCCGGTCTGATGGCAGGTATCATCGGTCTGGTACAGATCTGCCGTGTCGGTGGTTCTACAAGTACACTGTGTAATATGCTGGAGATGAAGGTTCAGATGGCGATCTTCCTTGGCGGTATTCTGACAACCGGTGGTTTTTCCGCAAAAATTTACAAACTGATCATTGGTTCCTTCACAATCGTAGTTATTGAGAACGGAATGATCATCCTTGGTGTATCCAGTGCCCTTTCAGAGGCAATCGAGGGAATTATCCTTGTTGCAATCCTGATCACAACTGTATACTGCAGCAAAGTGGCAGTAAATAAGGATCTGAAGATGGCAGCTCTGGCAGACAAGGAGAGTGTTGCAGAATCTGCGGCTCACTAATGAATGTTATTGAAAAATAGCGTCATACTATAAGAGATGAATTTATGCACTGGCAATGATTGCGTGTGTAACATTGTCAGTGCGTTTTAAATTCATAGGAAATTACAGAAATTCCTATGAACAAAGCACTTCGTGCAGATAATGCACATTCGCACAAGAGAAAATTATTGCGTTGCAATTGTGCTCAGCGCGGACAAGAAAGATGTGCTATTCAAAGATGATTATTACGGAAGTGCGCAATAGCACACTTTCTTGATAATAATAACGGAATCTGATGGAAAAGGGTTAGGTTCTATTTTTTTTTGACTTTTTTGTTGTTGAAGGGAGTTTTATTATGGAAAAAAACAAAAAAAGTGGCAACTCATTGGTAAGTTTTGGTAAAGCCGGATGGGGTACGATCATTTTCTGTATGGCAATGTTCTGGTTCTTCGTAGGATTTTGTACAGATGGTAACAACATTACAGCACCGGCAGTAGCGGAACATCTTGGTATTCAGTCCGGAACAGTTCTGCAGATGAATTCTTACGGTGGAATTCTTGGTGTTATCTTCTACATTGCATTTTCCCAGCTGACCAAAAAGATTGGCGCCAGAAAAGTGGCAGCGATCACACTGATCATCTCCGGTGTTGCATATATTGTTATGGGTAACTGCCCGAATCTTGCAGTGTATACCATCGCTTATACCTGTCTGATCGGTTCTATTATGTCCGCAGGTTATGTGGCAGGTGGTGCGCTGGTAGCACAGTGGTTCCCGAAACGTAAAGGTGTGGTTATGGGATATACAACCATGGGATTAAATATCGCATCCGCAACCTGGGTTCCGATGATGACACTCATCATTGCAAAAATGGGATTTGAAAAAGGTGTTATCATTCCGGGCGTTTTAGTAGCAGTTCTTGCAGTAATCGGTCTGGTATTTATGCGCGATACTCCGCAGGAACGCGGTTTAAATCCGGATATGGTATCTGACGAAGTGTTTAAAGCAGAGTACGATACAGACAGTGCAGAAGATGACAAACGCTGGACGGTTGGAAAACTGTTAAAAACTCCGGCAGTATGGACAGTAGGTATCGCAACAGGTCTCTTACAGTGCTGTTCTACCGGTGTTATGAGTCAGCTGGTGGTACGAAACCAGGAGCTTGGAATGTCTGCACCCCAGGCAATTTCCATGATGACCGTTATTGCTGTCGTTGGTATCTTTGGTTCCTGGTTCATCGGAATTCTGGATGACAAATTCGGTACAAAGAAAGTTATGATCCTGTTTTGTATCTGGTATGCAGCAGCAATTCTTTCCAATGTTACCAATACCACAGCAGGTATGTATATCGCAGTTATTATGATTGGTATTTCCATCGGTGGTTCCGCAAACTTTATGACATCCTTCCCGTCATCTGTATTCGGACGCCATGGTTTTGAGACTGTAAACAGTGTCATCTTCCCAATTCAGTCTATTTTGACTGCAAGTGCATTTATGATCAACGGTATCAGCTTAAATGCAACCGGAAGTCTGAGATGGAGTTATCTGATTCTGGCAGTGATCGCGCTGATCAACATCATTTTCGTTGGTCTGACAAAAGATCATCAGTTCAACTTGGATTGGAAAACAACAAAATAGTGAAATAATGAATAAGAAGTTGTTGCACAAATGTGTGACAAAACTGCAACAAAAATAATTGAAGGATGCGTTGACGCAACAAAAAAGTCGAAAAAACCGCGAAAATGCGCCATTTAAAACTGGCACAGGTTTTGCAATATATAAAGTAAGTAACAAGGTATCAAAAAAAGGAGGATTATAATATGGCGAAAAAATCTCTGGTTGCCCTTGTAAAAGGCACTGACATTCAGGAAAATGTCACCAAAGTATTCGACCTTATGGGTGGAGTAGAAAACGTAATCAGAAAAGGTTCCACAGTTGTGCTGAAACCGAACGCAGGACATGCAGAGCCACCTGAGACATCTGTATGTACGAACCCGGAAGTAGTTCGTGCCGTTATCCGCGAGGTAAAAAAAGCGAACCCGAAACGTATCATCGTTGCAGAAGCAGCTGCAATCGGATGTGACACAGAGGAGTGCTTCCGCGTAAGTGGAATTGCTGCTGTTGCAGAGGAAGAGGGCGTTGAATTAAAAGATATCAAACGTGACAAAGATCTGGTAAATGTTGCCGTTCGTGGTTACCGTTCCAATATCGATCATGTATTACTTCCAAAATTCTTAATGGAAGCAGATCACCTGATCAACCTTCCAATCCTGAAAGCACATGCCAGCATGGTATTCTCAGGAGCATTAAAGAACATCAAAGGTGTCGTACAGGATAAAGTACATATGCAGATGCATCAGCAGAACCTGACTATGGCTATGATGGATGTATGGAGTGCATGTCGTGCCGATATCAACATCATGGATGCTATGCGTGCAGCAAGTGGATACAGCCCGCATATGCCGGTTCCGATCGAGACAAACATGATTCTTGGTTCCAAAGATCCGGTTGCTATCGACCGTGTAGCCTGTGAAGTAACAGGTATCGATACTTCCTGTGTAGATTACTTCAAAGTAGCAAAAGAGACAGGTCTTGGAAACTATGACCTTGAGGATATCGAGGTTGTTGGTAATACCATCGAAGAGAGCTACAAAAAAATGTGGATTCCATATATCGGCGACATGAGCACACGTTGGCCGGAATATGATGTAAAATGTGAAGGCGCATGCTCAAGCTGCCAGGCACTTCTTGCAATCAACATGGAAGAACTGAAAGCTGTTAACGAGTATGACAAGAATGCAGGTATGACAGTTGTTATCGGTGGAAAGAACGAGATTCCGAAGGATATTCCGGATGAGAAGATCGTACTTCACGGAAACTGTACAAAGAAATATCTGAAAGATCATCCGAATGCATACTGGATCCTTGGCTGCCCGCCAAATGAGCCGGCACTGTATCTGACCGTTCAGAGAAAAGAAGTCATCAATGGTATGGGTGACCAGGAGGAAGAAATCATCCGTCCATGTATGGCAAGAGACGCAGCAGTATGGCGTGACTTTGTATTCAAAGCTGCTGACAAATATTACGAGGAGCATCCGGACGAGAGATAATGGAAGGATACGTGTATGTAGACATGGATCAGAAGCTCCGCAATTTGCTGAATACCATTTTTACCGATGAATTCATGGAGGAAAATACTAATTTTTCTAATTTTGAAGGATTTCAGTATTCCAGCGCAGTTATCACGAACTGGAAAGCCGATAAAATGGTTTACGCTCAGCTTCTGATGGATAACTTCGTAAAAGAAAGTACCAGATTTTCATCCTGGGAAGAAATGGTACAGGTAGCGGCAGAACAAAGATTCGGTGCTGCAGCAACCGCGTAATTCATAAATATTACCGAAAGGTGTATTACTTTCTCTATATAAAATGCCCCGCCGGCTGGCGGGGCATTATTATTGCTGTGAATGCTGTGAACGATGCGTTATCATCACGATTTCATCGGGGGGGGGTAAAATGTTATACAATTTTATTTTCCGTGAAACCGTGGATGGATTCAGATTTAATTTCTTTGCCGCTTTTCTCAGACTTCCGCAGGAAGTAAGCGCTTCTTCAATCAGCTGTTTTTCAAATTGTTCCACCGCACCGTAGAAATCTGTATCCAGAACGGTGTGCTCCGGTGGAAGACTTAAGTTCAACAGACTGGACAGAACGGAATCTTCGATCGTGCCTTCTCCGGCACTGCATAATACCACGTACTCAATAATATTTTCCAGTTCACGGATATTTCCCGGCCAGTGATAGGTTTTTAACAGATTAAGCTGCCGATTTGTGAAAGCAAAAGCGCAATGATATTTTTCCGTATATTTCCGGATAAAGGTGTTGCACAGTGCTTCCAGATCCTGCAGGCGCTCGCGCAGAGGCGGTACATAGATCGGAATAACATTTAACCGGTAGTACAGATCCTGTCGGAAGGTGCCGTTTACAATCTTTTCTTTCAGATTGGAGTTGGTTAATGCGATAAAACGGATATCCAGTTTGATGGGATGGGAACCGCCGACCCGGGTAATCTCCTGCTGTTGGATGGCACGGAGCAGTTTGACCTGTAGTTCCATTGGCATATCACCAATCTCATCCAGCATTAACGTACCGTGATTTGCCTGTTCAAATAATCCCTTTTTGCCGTTTGGATTCGCACCGGAAAAGGCACCTTTTTCATAACCGAACAATTCGGATTCCAGCAGGTCTGCCGGAATGGAGGCGCAGTTGATTTTGATGCAGGGTTCGTTTTTTCGTGCACTGTTTTGAAATATTTCATCGGCAACTACTTCTTTTCCGGCACCGGATTCGCCGGTGATCAGTACGGTAGCATCTGTCGGTGCAATATGTCGGATCAGATTCCAGATATTGGCCAGAGATCCGTTTTTTCCGATCATAATATTTCCCGATAAGACTATGGAATTGTCATTTGTGTTGGGGTTACTTGAACTGTTAGGATCTACTTGTCGGAGTTCCTGCAGAAATGTCTGGAAATCTGATTGAAGGGCGCGAAGTGTGATGAGAGAACGGTGACAGACTACGACCAAATGAAGTTCGCCGTTTTCGTTGAATATAGGTGTTCCTGCCAGATATCCACGCAATGGCGGATCTGTTTTATAAGTCGTGCATAGTCGAAACGCACTTTTGTGTGTTGTTATAATTTCCTGAATGACGCCGCCGGTGTAGAGCTTGTCCTGGCCCTGCAAGTCTTGTATTTTGTGGTGCAGGATTTCTTCCGG
Source organism: uncultured Lachnospiraceae bacterium (assembly GCA_900546495.1). Taxonomy (GTDB): domain Bacteria; phylum Bacillota; class Clostridia; order Lachnospirales; family Lachnospiraceae; genus Eubacterium_I. The sequence continues at coordinate 10,198 of URDN01000040.1, read as the reverse complement.
GAGAATGTGTGTGCTCTGGGCAAAGGCATTGTTTATATACAATACCATTCCGGTTGCATCGCTGATTAAAATGCCATCGGTCAGATGATCGATGGCAGATTTGTAATCAATATTTCGTAACTGAAACGTATGAAGAGCCTGTAAAATATCCTGAATTTTGCGCTGTGCAGATTCGTTCTGAGTAGACGCTGAGATGTCGGCAAGCTGTTCACACACATTGGATATAATAATTTGCTGATTCATCATGATTCTGACGCATTATTCCTTTTTGTTTGGATAGTCAATATTGTATTGTTTAATTTTTCGTGAAATGGTGGAAGCATTGATATTCAGTTTCTTGCCTGCTTCCCGAAGGTTTCCGGAGGTCTTTAATGTGGTTTCCAGAAGATTTTTCTCAAACTGGGCAACCGCGCTGCTGAAATCCATGTCTGCGGTGATTGTCGGCTCCTGTTCCTGAGAAATATTTAACAGTCCTGCAATGATGGAATCGTCTACCTGTCCGATACCGGAACTGCAAAGCACCAGATACTCAATAATATTCTCCAGCTCACGGATATTGCCCGGCCAGGAATATTGTTTTAGGTAGGTTAACTGCTGTTCGGTCAGAGAGAACGGACGGTTGTATTTTGCAGAAAAGACTTCAATAAAGCGGTTGCACAATGCTTCGATATCTGCAACACGTTCCCGCAGAGGCGGAACATAGATCGGAATTACGTTTAAACGGTAATAGAGATCCTGTCGGAAGGTTCCGTTTGCTATCTTCTCTTTTAAGTTGGAATTTGTCAGTGCAAGGAAACGGATATCCAATTTGATTGGACGGGAGCCACCGATTCGGGTGATCTCCTGCTGCTGGATCGCACGCAGCAATTTAACCTGCAGATCCATCGGCATATCACCGATTTCATCCAGCATCAGTGTTCCGTGGTTTGCCAGCTCAAAAAGTCCCTGTTTTCCTTTTGCATTTGCGCCGGAAAAAGCACCTTTCTCATAACCAAACAATTCGGATTCCAGAAGGTGTGCCGGGATGGCTGCACAGTTGATCTTTACAAACGGCTTATCGTTTCGGTTACTGTTTCGGTAGATTTCATCTGCAATCACTTCTTTACCTGCACCGGATTCACCAGTGATTAAGACGGTGGCATCAGATGGTGCCACATGACTGATTAATGTCCAGATATTGGCAAGGGTTCCGTCTTTGCCGATCATTTCGTCATTTAAGGATTTTTCTGATTCTGCACAGGAATTTTGCGGATTCATCTCCTGAATCTCTTTGATAAAGGTGTTGAAATCTTCTTTCAAGGACTGCAGGGACACGATCGGTCGGCTGCTGGCAATGACCTGCTTAAGCGATCCGTCAGAGTCAAAGATTGGTGTTCCGGAAGCGTATCCGGTCAGCGGTGTGCCGTTGGCATAAGTCGTAGAGAGACGGAATGCCGGTTTTCCGGTGCTTAAAACATCCGGAATCGCGCCGCCGCTGTACAGCTTGTCCTTTTCAATCAGATCATAAATGTTATGGTTAATTACCCGTTCCGATTCAATCCCTGTGTTGCGTGTGTAGGCAGGATTTACATATAACACATTTCCTTTGTTGTCTGTGATAAAGATACTGTCGTCAATCCCGTCTACCACTTGTTTAAAATCGATTCCCTTATCTAAAAAATAATTTAACTGATGATCAATGTTTTTCAGTTTGTCAGCAAGATCTGCATCAGCTGTTTCCGAAATCAGCTTTTGCAGCATTTGCCGAACCTGGTAAATGGCTAAATATTGATTCATATGTATACAATCCCTCCCCTGGGGTTTTAGCTGTTCTGTTATTATAGCAATTTTTAACAATTTTGTAAACCGTCGTTGCAGGTCTGTTCGAAAAATGCAACAAAGGAAAAAAGAAGAGTGTTTGAAAATTGCAACAAAAATGATATTATTTTGAAAAAATGGAACAGTAATTGCTGTAAAATGCTCGATTTTCTGCTAGAATATGGGAAAAATGGAAAAATCAAAACTGGCACAAAAATTGCTGTATATTATAATTAAAGTAAGATGTTGGGGTCAAAAGATGCCATACGAATTGTGACTGGAGGGTAAATCATGGATGTAACATATTTATCAGATATATTAAAGAAAGTTTCGGAAAACAGCATGGATGTGGATACGGCATTGGAATCTTTAAAGCATTTGCCGTATGAGGATATCGGTTATGCCAATATCGATCAGCACAGAAATCTCCGTACCGGAGAGGCAGAGGTCATTTTCGGACAGGGCAAGACACCGGAGCAGATCGCAGGTATCGTAAGCCACATGATGCATGATAATGCAAGGATTCTGGTGACACGGGCATCGGAAGCATCCTATGAGGCAGTAAAAGAAGTTGCGCCGGAAGCAGTATATGAAAAACTTTCCAAAATTATCATGGTTGGTGCAATGCCGGAGCCGGAAGTGGAAAAAGGAACCATTGCGGTGGTGACAGCAGGTACTTCGGATATTCCGGTGGCAGAAGAAGCAGCACTGACCGCTGAATTTTTCGGCGACAAAGTAGATCGTGTATATGATGTAGGTGTGGCAGGCATTCATCGTTTGTTTGGCAAGATCGACCGGATCCAGAGCGCAGATGTGATCATCGTGATCGCAGGTATGGAAGGTGCGCTGGCAAGCGTTGTCGGCGGTCTGGTGGAAGTGCCGGTGATCGCAGTGCCGACCAGCGTAGGTTACGGAGCAAGTTTTGGAGGACTGGCAGCATTACTTTCCATGCTGAACAGTTGCGCGAATGGAATCGGTGTAGTAAATATTGATAACGGATATGGAGCAGCATGTCTGGCAAACAAAATTATGAAGAGGTAGGAACATGGCAAAGGCAAAAGAGTCAAAGGCGGAACAACAGCAGAGATCCGATGCGGCAGAACAGGCACACAGACTGGCGCATGAACTGGGGCTGGAGCATGCTCATCTGCATGAGGATGGTACATCGCACGGACATGAGCATGGACATCACCATCCAAATTCCAAAGCGGTTTCCAATCGATTGGCAAGAGCCATTGGACATCTGGAAGCAGTAAAACGGATGGTAGACCGGGAAGAAGACTGTTCGGAGATCCTGACGCAGCTGGCAGCAGTTCGATCTGCCATCAATAACGCAGGAAAAGTAATTTTGATGGATCATCTGAATCACTGTATCGTAGAAGCGGTTGAGGAGGAAGATTACGACAAGATCAAAGAGTTCGGAGATGCGATACAGAAATTTGTGAAGTAGATTTTTAAAGTTTCAAAGTAATTTACCGGAACGAAAAATGTATTGTTTTATATTGACAAAGTAGATAGATATATAGAAAAGGTGTTGTATACAAGACAGCAGTTTGGATAAGTGAGGGAATTTAGAATGAAGAAAGTATTATATCTGGAATGTAAGACGGGAGCAGCCGGAGATATGCTGATGGGGGCATTATACAGCCTGCTCACAGAGGAACAGAAGACACTGTTTCTGGAAAAAATAAATGCGATCAGTGACGAAGTGCATGTAATACCGCAGGAAACATGCAAACAGGGAATCGGCGGCATTCATATGAAAGTTGAGATTAACGGAGAAGAAGAAGACGTCGAGCATATGCATGAGCATCATGATCATAGAGAGATGCATGAACATACCCACGAACACAGTCATTGTGCAGAACATACCCATGAGGAAGTACATGTACATACTCACGAAGATGATCACGTACACGAACATGCCCATGAAGATGCACATGTACATACTCACGAAGATGGTCATGTACACGATCATCATGAAGACGCACATACCCATGAGCATACCCACGATCATCATCATGAGGACGGGCATATGCATGAGCATCACCATGGACATCATGCACACACAAGTGTTGCTTCCATTTTGGAAAAAATCAGTACACTGGACATGAGCGACACCGTAAAGAAACATGCGGAAGGTATTTACCGCGCCATCGCAGCCGCAGAGAGTACCGTTCACCGCACAGATATGGAACAGATCCACTTCCATGAAGTTGGTTCTGTAGATGCATTAATTGATGTGGTCGGCAGCAGCCTTGCCATTGAGATGCTTGGCGTGGATGAGATTCAGGCTTCACCGGTTTGTGTGGGAAATGGTACCGTCCGTTGTGCACACGGTGTACTTCCGGTTCCGGCTCCGGCAACCGCTGAGATCATTAAAGGCATGCCGGTATATTGCAGCAGCTTTGACGGAGAATTACTGACACCGACCGGCGCCGCTATTTTAAAATATTTTGTTGAAACATTCACAAGACAGATGAATATGGAAATCGAAGAGATCGGATATGGTTTCGGCACAAAAGAATTCGAACAATTAAGCTGTGTAAGAGCTTTTCTTGGTTATCAAAAATAGAGATGGAAGACATCCCTGTAGATGACGGGGATATTTAAAAACAAGTAAATGAAAAATAACAGCTCATATATTACCTGTAGTTTGTCAAGAATTAGAGTTGAAAAATTAGCAGAACTAGTATGGTTACGGTTCTTTTCATCACTGTGTATCCATGTAATTCCTCGTGTAAGTATGATCATTACATGAATACATGTGATGTGTGAGCTGTAACATAGCATGATGTATGAGCTGTAATTGTTACGCATCTTGAAAAAGAACGTAAGCTTGTTGTAAAATAAGTGTATATTCATTCATTACAAAAGAGTCATATAAGATACGGAGAAGAGGAAAATTACAATGGAACTGAAGATGGAGCTTAGTCAGAAGCAGATTTTGTCACAACACATGGTCCAGTCGATGGAGATTCTTCAAATGAGCGCTCAGGAACTGGAAGGTTATATAGAGAAACTTGCATTGGAAAATCCGGTGATCGAACTGGCAGAGACCAGTCCGGTAAAAGCAGATACTCATCAGGAAGATTTGCAGCGTAAGTTGGACTGGTTGGAATCCACCGATTTGCAGAACCGCGTGTATTATCAGCAGGAGCGGTCTGACGAAAATATGGAAGCAAACTGGCATGACAGCAGACAGTCTGAGGAAAATCTGGAAGAATATCTGCATGCACAGCTTTTACTGGCGGATTACACAGATCTGGAACGGGCGATTGTGGACTATTTGGTCTGTTCTTTAGATTCCAAAGGCTATTTTGTGGGGGACATTGCACAGGTTGCAGAGCATTTTTCGACATCTGAAGAAGTGGTAGAGGAAATGCTGCAGGAGATTCAGGAGCTGGATCCGGCAGGCGTTGGCGCCAGAAACCTTCAGGAATGTCTGTTACTTCAGGTGGAGCGGATTAAGGACTATTCTGATGTAACGGTGGAGATCATCAAGAATTATATGGAAGAAGTTGCCAAAAATCATCTGCCAAACATTGCGAAAAAGCTTCAGGTTTCTCTGGAGGAAGTGCAGGATGCCTGTGAGGAGATTCGCAAGCTGAATCCAAAGCCGGGAAGCTCCTTCAGTGACCGTGAGCAGCTTCGTTATATCAGTCCGGATGCGGTTGTGGTTAAACTGGAAGATCAGTTCGAGATCCTGATCAATGAATATCAGTATCCGGGTTTTTCCATCAGCAGCTATTATCAGACAATGATGGAGAGTACCAGCGATGAGGAAGCAAAAAAATATCTGAAAGATAAAGTGCAGCAGGCACAGTGGGTATCCAACTGTATTTCACAGCGTTCTTCTACGTTGTCGCGCGTTATGCATTTGTTGGTAGCAAAACAGAATGACTTTTTTCTGTACGGACCTGGGCATAAGCGCCCGATGCGTCTGGTAGATTTGGCAGAAGAACTGAATCTCCATGAATCCACCATCAGCCGTGCCATGAGAGGTAAATATCTGCAATGTTCCTGGGGTGTGTTCCCGTTGAACTATTTCCTGACTTCTGTTGCCGTAAAGAGCAGCAGCGGAAATGAAGGGGACGAAAAGACACCGGAACAGATGAAAGCCATGATTCAGGAAATCGTAGACGGCGAAAACAAGAAAAAACCGTACAGCGATCAGGCAATCAGCGACCAGCTTTCCGCAAAAGGAATCAAACTGTCCCGGCGTACGGTGAACAAATATCGTACCGAGATGGGAATCCCGGATAAGAGTGGTCGAAAAGAGTTTTAATCATAAAGGAGAAGAGATGACACTACAGGAATTTTTTACAGAAAATCCGCGGATCGCAATTGCATTTTCTGGTGGAACAGATTCTGCTTACTTAGCTTATATGGCAAAAAAATATGCAAAAGAAATGACAGCGATCTATGTATCCACAGCATTTCAACCAACGTTTGAAAAGGAAGATGCCCTTCGCTTTTGTGAGGAGTATGATATTCCGCTGACGATTCTGGAACGGGATGTGCTGAGTCAGGAGGTGGTTGTGCAAAATCCGTCAAATCGCTGTTATTATTGCAAGACAGTTATTTTTACTGAGATTCAGAAGAAAGCACTGGAACTTGGTTTTTCCTGTCTGGCAGACGGAACAAATGCGTCCGATGATGCAGACGACAGACCGGGAATGAAAGCGCTGCAGGAACTGAAAGTGTTGTCACCGCTCCGCATCTGTGGAATCACAAAACCGGTACTTCGGGATGAATCCGAAAAACATGGATTATTTACTGCGCGCAAACCGGCGTACGCCTGTCTTGCAACCCGTATTCCATCCGGTACACGGATCACAGCAAAACAGCTTCAGGATGTAGAGCAGGCAGAGACCGCACTGGCTGCTATGGGATTTACAGATTTCCGTGTCCGTCATCCGGAAGGTTATGCAAAGCTTCAGGTGAAACCGGAGCAGCTTTCTCTTGTAATGGAAAAACGCGAGGAGATTTTGACAGTTTTGGAACCGATTTTCGGAACCGTCTGTCTGGATCTGAAAACAAGATAATGTATTTTATGTAAATGTGATACATATTTTTATGAAAATCCCGATACACATATTCAGATTTTAAAATGTTATAAAGTGGTGCGAACCCGCATAAACACTGGACTTGACCAATGGTCGAGTCCTTTTTTTGACTGAAATTATTGACGTAGGTTTGGATTGCTGTTATAACTGGGGCACAGACGTCGAACAGAGCATCCGTAAAAAACTCTTGGCGTAATCATGTTCCTGCAGGACAGAGATAAAATGAAAAAATGCGGGAGACTTTCTGCTCATCGAAACATGGATGACGATGTGTATTAGAAAAGCATCTTTGCAGGCAATCGAAAGGAGCAAAATATAAAATGGAAAAAAGAGAAAATTTCGGAAGATATATAAAAGAAAAACGAAAAGAAGCCGGGCTTTCACAAAAAGAGCTGGCAACGCAGTTGTTTGTATCAGAATCAGCAGTCAGCAAGTGGGAGAGAGGATTATCCTATCCGGATATGACACTGGTCACCAGTTTATGCGAGATCTTACATGTGTCAGAGCATGAACTTCTGACCGCCAGCGATGACATGCATCAACGTGAAATTGAGGAACAGTCCCGTGGATATCTGAGAATCCTGAAAGGCTATACATGGGTTACTTACATATGCTATCTGGCAGTTTTGGTTCCATGCTTTATTGGAAACCTTGTAACAGATCATCGCCTGTCATGGTTCTTTATCGTGGTTGGTGGGCTTGCCATGGTATTTTCTTTTATCAATGTACCGGTCATGACCAAAACAAGACGCGCAGAAAAGTGCTTCTGGTGTTTTTATGGATCACTCATTTATATGCTGTGTGCTTGCAGAATTGTGTTGGGCGGTGACTGGCTGATCATGTCTCTGCTTGGAGTCAGCTTTGGTCTGCTCAGCGTATTTTTACCAATCATTCTATGCAGCTGGCATTATGACTGGGCAGTTTTGCATCACAAAGGACTGATCTGTATGGCGATTGATACGGTATTATGCTATCTGATGGTATTCTTTGGTTGCCTGTTTTATGCAGAAGGCGTGACAGGTGCTATTATTGCTCAGAACCTTTGGGCATTAACAATTTTTGCAATACTTGCATGGGCAATCTTTGTGGTGTTTCGATATATCCGATGCAGCCGTTTAATGAAAATCAGTATCACAGTTGCACTTTGCGGTGTATGGACGTTTTTTGCGAACACGATGATTAGCATTGCATATAGTAGTAGCGTTGTTAGACCAGGTGTAAATTTTCACAACTGGATAGATTTTGCCGGACAAAACATCGGACTGGTGATTTTGATCGTCGGTGCGGTGATGGTTGCAGTGAGCATGATCCGGGATATTGGGGGGAGTGGAAGATCTGTTTGACTGATTCAGTATCTGCTGCTTTTATAATGGATGATAGAAATATGAAAAAGAGCGCAAGACGAAAAAAACGTTTTGCGCTCTTTTTCAGCGGAGAAGGAGGGATTTGAACCCTCGCGCCGTGTTACCGACCTACTGGTGTTCGAAGCCAGACTCTTCAGCCACTTGAGTACTTCTCCAAAATATTTTATATCGGATGTGTTTCTCATCTGATATAACCTTTGACATTTTTAGATTGCTAAAGACTTAATTAGTATAAACATTTTTCAGAGGTTCGTCAATCCCTGAAAAGGAATGGTAAAATACAGTTTTCTCAGTTCACCTGCGCCATTCGCAAAAGAGCTCGCTTGCGAGCGATGCTTCTTGAACTATGTTCAAGAAGATGCCAGCTGTTAATTTTGCTCATAAAATGGTGTATCCTTCATCATTATGTATCCAGATATCTCTTCATGCAAGCATGATCGTTATCTGGATACATATAATGAGTAAACTGTGACGTAAAATTTTCAGACGGGGCAATTAGTCTTGTAATCCCCTGGTTAATTTGATAAAATTCAGAACATACGATACATACAATGTGTTTTTTTCGCAGATTGTTTTATAATAGATTATATCGATGATTGGGTAGAATTGTGGCAGTACGAAGTACGGAACGATTCGTAAGGCATTTTTGCCCCCAACATCTGTTGATTCAGAACAGAGCAAACTTCTGAAATATAGGAATGTTACCTGTCTGAAAAACAAATAGATAAAAAGAGTAAGTATAAAACAGGGTAATCTGATAATCTGTGAACCAAGAGAGGAGCGGAAATAACAATGAAAAGAATCGGTCTGCTGACAAGTGGCGGAGACTGCCAGGCTTTAAATGCCGCAATGCGTGGAGTAGTAAAAGGATTAAACACCAATCTGGATGAACTGGAGATTTATGGTTTTTACGATGGATACAAAGGACTGATCTATGGAAATTATCGTCTGCTGACATCAAAAGATTTTTCTGGAATTCTGACAAAAGGCGGAACTATTCTCGGAACATCCCGTCAGCCGTTCAAATATATGCGTGTACCGGATGAAAACGGATTAGATAAAGTGGGAGCTATGAAGCACACTTACCATAAATTAAATCTTGACTGTCTGGTAATTCTCGGTGGTAACGGTACACAAAAGACCGCAAACCTGCTTCGTGAGGAAGGTTTGAACATTATTCATCTGCCAAAAACCATCGACAACGATATTTACGGTACCGATATTACCTTTGGTTTTGAGAGTGCGTTAAACATTGCAACAGATGTTATTGACTGCATTCATACCACGGCAGCTTCTCACAACCGTGTATTTATCGTAGAGATCATGGGACACAAAGTCGGCTGGCTTCCGCTTCATGCCGGCGTGGCAGGCGGCGCCGATATCATTCTGATCCCGGAGATCCCATATGATATCGACAAAGTTGTAGAGGCCATTAACAAACGAAGCAAAGACGGAAAAGGATTTACCATTCTGGCCGTTGCTGTGGGCGCAATTTCCAAGGAAGATGCAAAACTTTCCAAGAAGGAGCTGAAAGCAAAGAAAAAAGAGACCAAATATCCGTCTGTTTCCTATGAAGTGGCAGCACAGATTCAGGAACGTACCGGAAATGAAGTGCGTGTTACCGTTCCGGGACATATGCAGCGTGGTGGCAGTCCGTGTGCTTATGACCGTGTACTTTGTACACAGCTTGGTGCTCATGCAGCAAAACTGATCCTGGATGAGGATTATGGCTATATGGTAGGAATGATCAATGGTCAGACCAGGAAAGTACCTCTGGGCGAGGTTGCTGGCAAGCTGAAAATGGTTCAGCCGGATTGTCAGCTGATCAAAGAAGCAAAATTAGTGGGAATTTGTTTCGGAGATTAAAAAATACCATTTTTCAGAGTTATTTTGGTAAACAGATTTACAGCGAAAAGTATTCATCTCAGTCTGAGTTGAGACTCCCACTTCTGCAAGTGGTGAGTAATA
>URDN01000039.1 GCA_900546495.1 uncultured Lachnospiraceae bacterium | reverse complement strand
AAATTGAATGGTGACGGAAAGACACTAATTCTGTATGAAGTTTTGAAGGTATATATCTTCAATTTAATATAGGGATATAGTTCAGTTGGTAGAACGTTGGTCTCCAAAACCAAATGTCGAGGGTTCGAGTCCTTCTGTCCCTGTGATGAAAAGACATTCAGAGTATTCTGGATGTCTTTTTGTTTTAGCTGTCTTTTGTCTAAATAAAAAAATATATGAGAAAGAAATATATGCTATTTCTTACTTTTGTTTTAAACTTTATGAAAATTTCTTCCATAAAAGGCTGACATGTTGTATCATAAAAATAGACTGGAATAAGTCTGAGATATGAAAATAGACAAAGGAGAAGACGGATGTACGACGAAGAAAACAAATTTACTGAGGAAAGCAAAGCAACCGAAGAAAACAAAAACACTGAGCCGTATCAGTATGGAGAACCATATCAGTATGGACAAAATGCACAGTCAACAAATACTGAGTATACTCAACAATATCAGGATACCTACAGAAATATTCCACCGGAAGAACCGGCAGGATTTGCAATCGCATCCCTGGTACTTGGAATTATTTCCCTTGTATTATCATGCACAATGATCAATATCATTACTGGTATTTTAGCCTTGGTTTTTGGTATTGTTCATATGGTAAAATATCAGAGCCGCAAAGGTATGGCAATCGCCGGTATTGTTTTAGGTATCATTTCCATTGTGATTATGATTATTCTGATCGTAGTGGGGGTTGCTGTGATGGCTACACCAGAATGGCAGACGATGATAAATGAGTTATAAAAGCAACTCAGATCATAAAAAATAAGTAAAAATCGTTTCAATCCTATGTAATAAGAAGCATTTTTCCTGAAACAAGGTTGACAACCGGTAAGCGAATACTTATAATTGCATTGTTAAAATTTATTCAAAATACAAAATGCAAAAACTATGATGAAGAGAGTACGCTGACTGGGAACATCGCAGAGAGCCGGGACGGTGGAAACCGGTATCAGTACCGTTCAGTGGAAAATCACTTCTGAGTTGCAGTTCTGAAACCTTTTGTATGAGAGTAGGAGCTGACGGTGTTTCCTCCGTTACAGGGAACTGGTATCCGGCAGATGTACCGCGTACTTCGAACAGGTGGTTAAAACGAATTTTAAAAGCTTTCGTCCTTTTCGGGACGAAGGCTTTTTGTTTTGCAGGAAATTTTATACAATTTTCTGTGAATTATAGAAAAAAGAAAGTTTGATTTTTCTATAATAAATGCGTTCCTGGGAGAATCATAAATGAGCAGAGACAATCTGCGAAGAAATATGAAAGAAATATAACATGAAATGAGGAGAACAGAATGTACGAAAAAGTTTCAACGAATCTGAATTTTGTGGATCGTGAGAAAAAGACAGAAGAATTCTGGAAAGAGAATGACATTTTCCGCAAAAGTATGGAAAATCGCAAAGAAGGTGAGACATACACTTTCTATGACGGACCACCAACAGCAAATGGTAAACCACATATCGGACACGTTCTGACACGTGTTATCAAAGATATGATTCCGCGTTACCAGACCATGAAAGGAAAAATGGTTCCGAGAAAAGCAGGATGGGATACGCATGGACTTCCTGTTGAGCTGGAGGTAGAGAAATTACTTGGCCTTGACGGTAAAGAGCAGATTGAAGAATACGGTCTTGACCCATTTATCAAAAAATGTAAAGAGTCTGTATGGAAATACAAAGGTATGTGGGAAGATTTCTCCGGAACGGTTGGTTTCTGGGCTGATATGGATAACCCATATGTTACTTATGACAATAACTTTATTGAGTCTGAGTGGTGGGCACTGAAAAAAATCTGGGACAAAGGTCTGTTATACAAAGGTTTCAAGATTGTTCCTTACTGCCCGCGTTGTGGTACTCCGTTGTCTTCTCATGAGGTAGCACAGGGATACAAAGACGTCAAAGAACGTTCTGCAGTAGTTCGTTTCAAAGTAAAAGGCGAGGACGCATATTTCCTGGCATGGACCACAACTCCATGGACACTGCCGTCCAACGTAGCTCTTTGTGTAAACCCGGAAGAGACTTATGTGAAAGTAAAAGCTGCTGATGGATATACTTATTATATGGCAGAGGCACTGTGCGACACTGTTCTTGGCAAACTTGCGGATGAAGAGTCCGGTACAAAAGCATACGAAGTACTTGAGACATACAAAGGAAAAGACCTTGAGTATAAAGAATATGAGCCATTATTCGACTGTGCGGTAGATATCTGTGAGAAACAGCACAAAAAAGGCTACTTTGTCACATGTGCTGATTACGTTACACTGACCGATGGTACCGGTGTGGTTCATATCGCACCTGCATTTGGTGAAGATGATGCCCAGGTAGGACGTAGATATGACCTTCCGTTTGTTCAGTTGGTAAACGGCAAAGGTGAGATGACAAAAGAGACACCGTATGAAGGTGTATTTGTGAAAAAGGCAGATCCAATGGTATTGAAAGACCTGGAAGAAAAAGGACTGCTTTTTGACGCACCGAAATTTGAGCATAGCTATCCACATTGCTGGAGATGTGATACTCCGCTGATCTACTATGCAAGAGAGTCCTGGTTCATCAAAATGACAGCAGTCAAAGATGATCTGGTTCGCAACAATGCTACTGTAAACTGGATTCCGGAATCCATTGGAAAAGGACGTTTCGGTGACTGGCTGGAGAACATTCAGGATTGGGGTATTTCCCGTAACCGTTACTGGGGAACACCGCTGAATGTATGGCAGTGTGAGTGCGGTCATATGGAATCTATCGGAAGCCGTGCAGAGTTGGCTGAAAAGAGTGGAGATCCGAAAGCGGCAGAAGTAGAACTTCACCGTCCATATATTGATGCTGTAACCATTAAGTGCCCGCACTGTGGCAAAGACATGCACCGTGTACCGGAAGTTATTGACTGCTGGTTTGACTCCGGAGCAATGCCGTTTGCACAGCATCATTATCCATTTGAAAATAAAGAAGTATTTGAGCAGCAGTTCCCGGCTCAGTTCATTTCAGAGGCGGTAGACCAGACTCGTGGATGGTTTTATTCCCTGATGGCAGAGTCCACACTGTTATTCAACAAAGCACCATACGAGAATGTTATCGTTCTGGGACACGTTCAGGATGAGAACGGACAGAAGATGAGTAAATCCAAAGGAAATGCCGTTGATCCGTTTGATGCACTGCAGAAATATGGCGCAGATGCGATCCGCTGGTATTTCTACATCAACTCCGCACCGTGGCTGCCGAACCGTTTCCACGGAAAAGCAGTTATGGAAGGACAGCGTAAATTCATGGGTACTCTGTGGAATACTTACGCATTCTTCGTTCTGTATGCAAACATTGATGAGTTTGATGCGACCAAATACAATCTGGAATATGATAAATTATCTGTTATGGATAAATGGCTGTTGTCCAGACTGAATTCTACCGTAAAAGCAGTAGATGACAACCTTGGAAACTACAGAATCCCGGAAGCTGCAAGAGCTCTGCAGGATTTTGTCGATGACATGAGTAACTGGTATGTAAGAAGAAGTCGTGAACGTTTCTGGGCAAAAGGCATGGAGCAGGATAAGATCAATGCATATATGACACTGTATACTGCACTGGTAACCATTTGCAAGACTGCCGCTCCGATGATCCCGTTCATGACAGAAGATATTTACCAGAACCTGGTAAGAAGCATTGACAAAGACGCTCCGGAAAGTATCCATCTGTGTGACTTCCCGGTTGTTGACGAGGCAATGATCAATCCGGAACTTGAGAAAAATATGGCAGAAGTACTGAAAATCGTTGTACTTGGCCGTGCGGCAAGAAACAGTGCAAATATCAAAAACAGACAGCCAATCGGTGATATGTATGTAAAAGCACCGTTTGAAGTACCGGAGTTCTTCGTTGAGATTATCGAGGATGAGCTGAATATTAAGAAAGTAAGCTTCATCGAGGATGTCAGCGCATATACAAATTACAGCTTCAAGCCGCAGCTTCGTACCGTTGGACCGAAATACGGTAAATTCCTTGGCAAGATCAAAGCAGCACTGGAAAACATCGACGGACATGCAGCTATGGCACAGCTGAAAAAAGAAGGTTCCATCACCTTATCTGAAGTGGACGAGAGCATCGTTCTGACAGAAGAAGATTTACTGATCTCCGTAGCTCAGACAGAAGGATTTGCTACTGAGACAGGAAATGACATCACTGTTGTACTGAATACGAAACTGACACCGGAACTGATTGAGGAAGGCTTTGTCCGTGAGATCATCAGTAAGGTACAGACAATGCGTAAAGAGGCTGGATTTGAAGTTATGGATAAAATCGTCCTTTCCTTCAAAGCAGAGAAAACAATCTGTGACGTATTTGCAGCACACAAAGAAGAAATTCAGAGTGAAGTACTTGCTGTAGATATCAAAGAAGGCGCATTAGAAGGTTACCAGAAAGAGTGGAATATCAACGGTCACAAAGTTGAGTTAGGAGTGGAGAAACAGTAATGAAGAATATTTTATTTGACAAAAAAGAATTCATTAAATGCGTAAAAGACAATGTAAAAACACTTTACCGTAAAACCATGGAGGAGGCTTCCGAACAGGAAGTCTTCCAGGCGGTATCCTATGCGGTAAAAGATGTTATCATTGACAACTGGCTTGCTACACAGCAGACTTTTGATAAGGAAGATCCGAAAATGGTATATTACATGTCCATGGAGTTCCTGATGGGTCGTGCCCTTGGTAACAACCTGATCAACCTGACTGCATATCAGGAAGTAAAAGAAGCATTGGATGAGATGGGATTTGACCTGAATACCATTGAAGATCAGGAGCCGGATCCGGCACTTGGAAACGGTGGACTTGGTCGTCTGGCGGCATGTTTCATGGAGTCTCTGGCTACTCTGGGTTACCCGGCATACGGCTGCGGCATCCGTTACCGTTACGGTATGTTCAAACAGAAAATCAAGGACGGTTATCAGGTAGAGGTACCGGATAACTGGCTGAAAAATGGCTATCCGTTTGAACTGCGCAGACCGGAGCATTCTTTTGAAGTCAAATTTGGCGGTTATGTACAGGCAGAGCCAGCTGAGAACGGACGTACAAAATTCGTTCAGAAAAATTATCAGTCGGTACTGGCTGTTCCATATGATATGCCGATCGTTGGATACAATAACAATATGGTAAACACTCTGATGATCTGGGATGCTGAGCCAATGGAGTGCTTTGAGCTGGATTCTTTTGACAAAGGTGATTACAGAAAAGCCGTTGAGCAGGAAAATCTTGCCAGAAATCTGGTTGAGGTACTGTATCCGAACGACAACCATATTCAGGGTAAAGAGCTGCGTCTGAAACAGCAGTACTTCTTCGTATCTGCCAGTGTACAGCGTGCTGTAGCCCGTTATAAAAAATATCATCCGGATATCCACAAACTTTCTGAGAAAGTAACCATCCAGATGAATGATACACACCCGACTGTAGCAGTTGCAGAGCTGATGCGTATCCTTCTGGATGACGAAGGACTGACATGGGATGAGGCATGGGCAATCACAACAAAAACATGTGCATACACCAACCACACCATCATGGCAGAAGCTCTGGAGAAATGGCCAATCGAGATCTTCTCCCGTCTGCTTCCGCGTATTTACCAGATCATTGAGGAGATCAACCGCAGATTCCTTCTGGAGATTGAGGAGGAGTATCCTGGAAATCAGTATAAAAAAGACAAAATGGCGATCATTCATGATGGTCAGGTCAAAATGGCACACCTTGCCATTGTGGCAGGTTACTCTGTAAATGGTGTAGCGAGACTGCATACAGAAATCCTGAAAAAGCAGGAATTAAAAGATTTCTACGAGTTATACCCGCAGAAATTTAACAATAAGACAAACGGTATCACACAGCGTCGTTTCCTGTATCACGGAAATCCGCTGCTGGCTGAGTGGGTATCCAACAAGATCGGAAACGACTGGGTTACAGACTTAAGTCATATGAAAAAACTTGCTGTATATGTAGACGATCCGAAAGCACAGCAGGAATTCATGCAGATTAAATATCAGAACAAACTGCGTCTGGCAAAATACATCCAGGAGCACAATGGTATCGAAGTAGATCCGCGCTCTATCTTTGATGTACAGGTAAAACGTCTGCATGAGTACAAACGTCAGCTGATGAACATTCTGCATGTAATGTATCTGTATAACAAGATCAAAGAGCATCCGGAGATGGAGTTCTACCCAAGAACCTTTATCTTTGGTGCAAAAGCAGCTGCAGGTTACAAAAATGCAAAACTGACGATCAAACTGATCAATTCCGTAGCTGATGTGATTAACCATGATGCAAGTATTGACAACAAGCTGAAAGTTGTATTTATCGAGGATTACAAAGTATCCAACGCTGAGTGGATCTTTGCAGCAGCAGATGTCAGCGAGCAGATTTCCACTGCAAGTAAAGAGGCATCCGGAACAGGTAACATGAAATTCATGTTAAACGGTGCTGCAACCATCGGTACCATGGACGGTGCAAACGTAGAGATGGCTGAGGAAGTCGGCAAAGAGAACATGTTTATCTTTGGTATGAGTTCTGATGAGGTTATCGCTCATGAGCAGAACCGTGATTACAACCCGATGGATATCTTTAATCTGGATCAGGACATCCGTCAGGTACTGATGCAGCTTATCAACGGATTCTATTCCGGAAATGATACAGAGCTGTTCCGAGATCTGTACAATTCACTGCTGAATACACAGTGTACACAGTTCGCTGATACTTACTTCTGCCTGAAAGATTTTCGTTCTTATGCAGAAGCTCAGGAGCGCGTGGAGAAAGCTTACAGAGACGAGAAAGGCTGGGCAAAACTCGTTATGCTGAATGTGGCACATGTTGGAAAATTCTCTTCTGACAGAACCATTCAGGAGTACGTAGATGATATCTGGCATCTTGACAAAGTAAAAGTAACTGTAACAGAGCAGTAGTTTAAATTGGAAGGCTGTCTGCCGCACACAGAGTGCCCCACCCGATATAGGGATTGGGGTATTCCGTGAAGGCAGGCAGTTTTTTTGTGCCCCGGATCAGATATGCTTTTGTTTTTTCACCGTAGAGATAGGGATCGTTGCCACGTAAAATTCCCCATTCCATCAGTAAAGCACAACTTCCGGTGACAAAAGGAGCTGCCATGGAAGTACCGCTTTTTGAAGTATAACCGCCGCCGGGGGCTGCAGAAATGATATTGACGCCGGGAGCAGCAAGATCCGGTTTGATCCGGTGCTCCATTCGGGTAAATCCACGACCGGAAAATGGCGCATAAGTGTTGAAAGCGGCATTGTAAGCACCGACGGAAATGACCTTAGAAGCGGTGGATGGAATCGTCAGTGTTGTTTCTTCTGTTGGGTAGAGAAATCCGGTGCCACTGCCGATTACGGACTGTCCCGGAAGCCACAGGTCATAGGAACCAGCGTTGATGTGGCGTGGATTAAGTGTCAGTTCCCAGAGACCTGCATCCACATAATTCCCACGGGGAATAAAATCCAGATAAATCTCCTGGCTGGTGCTGTAAGGACTTGGCTTTCCGTAATACACCAGAAGTTCGGTCATCCCAGCGGTAAATCGATAGGTGCCAAGCTGTTCCTGAAACGGTCCAATGACGGTGCCGTTTGGATGCCGTAGAGAGATTTCAATTTCGTCAGAGTAGGATTTCCAGAGCTGAAGGTTCAGACCGGATTCATAATCGCTGACCGAAAACGGGATAGCAACAGGGAAAAGGCGGTTGGAAGTATTTGTTGCAGGTGTTTCGGAAATATCCGTTGCAGATGTTCTGGTAGTATTTGAGACAATCGCTCTGGAAGTATTTGGCAGAAATGTACCGGAAGTATGAATGCGGGAAGCCCCTTCGTTTCCAGTACCAGTGACAATGCAGGATTTCCAGTAGGAAGAAACATTATCAAGGTAAGTTTCCAGCAGGCTTGCTCCGTCATGGGAACCATAATTGTTGCCAAAACTTAAGTTAATGGCTACAGGCATCTGCCATGAAAACGCTTTTTGCAGGACATAATCTACCGCACGCATTAGTTCCGTAGTGCGGGGAAATCCATCTGGGTCGGAAATGCCAAGCTTTACGATCAGAAGGGAACTTTGCGGAGCAACACCGCGATATTGACCATTGGATGCACGTCCGTTTCCGGCAGCAATTCCGGCAACGTGTGTGCCGTGGCCGGACAGGTCACGGCTTGGGACAAGTTGGTAACGTTGCTGAGAAGAGGGAGCCTGCAAGGCTTTGTTGATTTCAGCTTGCGTGAAAATGCGGTCAAGACTCTGATCCCAGAGTTCAAGAATCCGAGTGGTGCCGTCTGCGTTGCAGAAATCCGGGTGGGCGTAGTCAATGCCGGAGTCGATGATGGCGGTGATGATACCGGAACCGAAGAGGTTATTCCGCTCCGGAGCAGGTGCGGTTACATCATCCGGCAACGTAGAAGGCGCTGCATTTATGAATGAAGCGGATGGAGAGAACGTGTTATTTGGCGGATTATCCATGGGTGCCGTCTGAAGTGGCGTGATACAGGAAGCTGATCGCCCGCTATTGACAGCAAAAAAGAGCCGCTTTGGTTTTTCCAGGTATTCAATTTCCGGGCGTTCCGACAAGGCATCCAGCAGATTCGCAGGAACAGTCAGTATACCATAGCCATTTAACAGCGGTCTGACCGTAATCTGCGGAAAAAGTTCCACAACCGATGTAAAGCCACCGGAGGCTTTCGCAATCACTTCCCAACTACGGGAAGCAGTATCATATCCAATATTTAATTCTAAAGATTTTTCACGTTCTTCCGGTGTGGCATTGAGAGCCAGATTCAGGATATTTTCTAATTTTTCATTGTTCATGAGAGAGAACCTCTTTCCTGAAAATTAATTCTTATAGATTATGTTAAAATATGCCATTCTACGCAAAATGGAAGAGATTTTCTACTGTTTGATAGAAAAAATGTCCTTTCTGTGATATGTGCAAAATGTAGAAAATGTATTTAAAAAGAGATTAATGTGAATATAAGTTGTGATAGCACATTTTGATATTTTACTATAGGACATATTTTGCTATGTGCCGTTGTGTTTCTGGAAACGCAATGTTATACTGATAACAATACAGAAAGGCAGGTGCAGCGCTGAGATGGCAAAAACAGTCAGCATAGGAAAACAGGATTTTGCGAGTCTGAGAGAACAGAATAGTTTTTATATTGATAAGACAGATCTGATCCGTGCATGGTGGGAATCCATGGATGACATTACACTGATCACGCGTCCACGACGTTTTGGAAAAACTCTGAATATGGATATGCTGAAATGCTTTTTCTCAAATCAGTATGCTGACAGAGGAGATTTGTTTGAAGGCCTTTCTATCTGGAACGAAGAAAAATGGCGGGGATTGCAGGGCACGTATCCGGTACTTTTCTTAAGTTTTGCGGCAGTGAAAGCAGATCAGTTATCAGAGGTGAAAAAACAGATCAATATGCAGATCGCACGCTTATATGAGGAACACCGCTATTTGCTGGATGGAGACCTGCTCAGTGAAAATGAGAAAGCAATGTATCGAAATGTATCGATGTATATGGAAGATGCGGAAAGTTCATTTTCAATCAATTTACTATGCCAGTATCTGTATCGCTATTATGGGAAAAAAGTGATCGTGCTGTTAGACGAATATGATACGCCAATGCAGGAGGCTTATGTACATGGATATTGGGATGTGTTTACCTCTTTTTTGAGAAGTCTTTTTAATGCGACATTCAAATCAAACCCATATCTGGAACGTGCAGTTTTGACAGGAATCACACGGGTATCGAAGCAGTCTATTTTTTCTGATCTGAATAATTTGAATGTGATTACGACAACGTCGGAGGAATATGCCACTTATTTTGGTTTCACGGAACAGGAAGTATTTCAGGCATTGGAAGAATTTGGCCTGGCGGATAAAAAAGAACTGGTGAAACAGTGGTATGATGGATTTACATTTGGCAGTCATACGGATATTTATAATCCATGGTCGATCACAAATTATCTGGATAAAAAAAAGATCGGGGCATATTGGGCGGCGACCAGTTCCAACACGCTGATCAACAGTCTGATCCAACAATCGGCAACGGATATTAAAGAAAAAATGGAAACTCTTTTGCAGGAAAAAGAGATTTTGGTTACCTTTGATGAGCAGATTGTTTTTGAACAGTTACAGCAGGATAAAAATGCAATTTGGAGTCTGCTACTTGCCAGTGGATATCTGAAAGTGCTGGAAGTGGAACAACGTGGCATTTTGCTGGAACCGTGGTATCATCTGAAAATTACAAATCTGGAAACATTGGGAATGTTTACCGGAATGTTTAAAGGTTGGTTTTCTGCTTCAGATTGTAATTATAATGCGTTTGTTCAGGCATTGCTGCAGGGAAATCTGAAAGAGATGAATGTATATATGAATGATGTGGCACTGGTTACATTCAGCAGTTTTGATACTGGGAGACATCCATCGGGAAAGACACAGCCGGAACGATTTTATCATGGATTTGTACTTGGATTGCTGGCAGAACTTCGGGACCGATATGTGCTGAAATCCAACCGGGAAAGCGGATATGGCAGATACGATGTGATGCTGATTCCGCGAGATTTCGCAGAACAGGCATATGTGCTGGAATTCAAAGTGCATGATCCGGAAGAAGAGGAGTCCTTGCAGGAAACAGTGCAGGCGGCATTAATGCAGATTCAGGAAAAACAGTATGATGCGGAATTATCAGAACTTCATATAAAACCGGAGCAGATTCATCATTATGGATTTGCATTTGAGGGGAAAAAAGTATTGATCGGGGGACGATAGAGAATGAATATAAAAATCATAGACAAAAAAGACCAATTCGCACGGTGTGAAACATTTGAAATCACACATCTTTTATGGGGGACAAAAACCATTCCAATAACATATGGAAAAATTGCCTGCTGGAAAGAACATGGTTTCCTGGTAGAAATGACCTGTGAAGAAAAAGATCCGCTTCGGACTTATACCAAAATGAATGATCCGGTGAGTCTGGACAGCGGAATGGAGGCATTTTTATCCTTTTGGGCAGATCATACGCCATTGTATGTAAACGTGGAAATGAATGCGAACGGAGCAGCACTGATGCAGTATGGAACAGAGCGTGCGGATCGGACATTTTTCACGGAAGAACAGATTAGAATCTGTCAGCCGCAGGCGGTCATCGAAGAAAATTGCTGGAAAATCAGTTTCTTTTTGCCGTTAGAACTTTTAGAAGAAATTGGTGGTCCGATTCCACAGATATCCGGCACAAAGATTGCCTGCAATTTTTACAAGGTATGTGAAGGTGGCAATGCCGAACAGATTCATTATGCAAGTTATGCACCGGTAGACGTGCCGAAACCGGATTTTCATCGACCGGAATTCTTTTCAACTGGGATATTGGAAAAAATTTAATATGTATAAAACGAAAATGAATATTACAACTTGTATTTGCTGTATTTTCATAACGTAAATTGCGTCCCCAGGTATTTTTTCTTGACGAGCGATTGGCATGAAAAAGCCAGAGCTGAAACGTAGAAAAACAGAATCTTCTTGCGAAAAAAATACTTCTATAGTAAAATATATCTGTTCGCAATCGTGGTGATTTTCAGTAACCATGCAGGGCTTACCTGTATGTTGGTAAATCAAAAGAGGGATAAAGAATGAATAAAAAATTATACAAATCAGAGGATAACAAAGTATTGTGTGGCGTGTGTGGAGGTCTTGGAGAGTTCCTTGGTATTGATCCGACCATCGTCAGACTGATCTGGGCAGTACTTGCATTTGCAGCAGGAAGTGGACTTCTGATCTATATTCTGGCAGCAATCATTATGCCGAGAAGACCATTAGATTAGAAAAGGTCATGCAAGCAGGAAAACTGCTAACCTGAGAATTAAACTATTGCATATGCATTTCCTGTGAACCTGTATTTTATGAAAAGACAGAAAAATGAAATAGGTGCAGTCGGGAAAATGTATAAATTATGCATAATAGAAACACGAGAATTGAAAAATATGAGCAGTGAAAGGAAAAAAGTCTTTTCGCTGCTCTTTGCGTTTATGGAAAAACCAAGAGAAACGCTAGGATATAAAAACCAAAATCCAATATCGGAATAAAAAATTCTGAAAAAGACGGAATTGAATGATTAAAAAAACAGAAAGAGAGAAACAAGATGCTGGAATTGAAAAATGTGTCTTTTGAAGTATCAGACGAAAAAGCACAAAAAGAGATTATCAGAGGAATTAATCTGAAAATTGACGACAACAAATTTGTGGTCATCACAGGACCAAACGGCGGTGGTAAATCCACCCTGGCCAAACTGATCGTTGGTATTGAGAAACCAACTTCCGGTCAGATTTTATTTAACGGAGAAGACATTACAGAAAAAAGTATTACCGAGCGTGCAAAAATGGGTATCAGTTTTGCTTTTCAGCAGCCGGTTCGATTCAAAGGAATCCAGGTGCTGGATCTGATCCGTATGGCGGCAGGACGCAGAATGAGTGCAGCAGATGCCTGTCAGTATCTGTCTGAAGTAGGACTCTGCGCAAAGGATTACATCAATCGAGAGGTAAATGCGAGCCTTTCCGGTGGTGAGTTAAAACGTATCGAGATCGCTACCGTGCTGGCAAGAGGCACACAGCTTTCTGTATTTGACGAGCCGGAGGCAGGTATTGATCTGTGGAGTTTCCAGAACCTGATCCAGGTATTTGAGCGCATGCAGGAAAAAACAAAAGACGGTTCCATTCTGATTATTTCCCATCAGGAGCGTATTCTTGATATTGCAGATGAAATTGTTGTAATTTCTGCCGGACAGATTGTAAAACACGGACCGAAGGAAGAAATTCTGCCACAGTTACTTGGTACATCTTCTGCCGTCAATATGTGTGACAAGTTTAACAAATAGAAATCTATATTGGAGATAAAAGACTAACACTGTTAGTGGAATTTTAGTTTGTATATAAAATGCAGGAAAGAACGAGGAATAGATAGATGATGGATGAGATTCAGAAAAGACTACTGGCAGAAGTCGCTGATCTGCACGGCGTTCCGGAAGGAGCTTACAACATCCGTGCGAACGGTCAGATGGCAGCCAGAAATACTACAGCAAATATTGATATTGTATCCAAGACAGATGTCAGTGGTATCGACATTTACATCAAACCGGGCACGGTAAACGAGAGTGTACACATCCCGGTTGTACTCAGCAAGAGTGGTATGAAGGAAATGGTTTATAATGATTTCCATATCGGAGAGGGCAGTGACGTAGTTATCGTGGCAGGCTGCGGTATCGACAACTGTGGCGATCAGGATGCAGAGCATGACGGTATCCACCGTTTCTTTATTGAAAAAAATGCAAAAGTGAAATATGTGGAAAAACATTACGGCGCGGGCGACGGAAAAGGAAAACGTATCCTGAATCCTGGCACGGAAGTGTACATGGAAGAAGGAAGCTACATGGAGATGGAAATGGTTCAGATCAAAGGTGTGGATTCTACCGTTCGTGATACCAAGGCAGAACTGGCCGCAGGTGCAAAATTAGTCGTTCGTGAGCGTCTGATGACTCATGGAGATCAGAGCGCAGTCAGCGGATATTCTGTCAGCTTAAACGGAGAGGGTGCCAGTGCAGATGTTATTTCACGTTCGGTAGCCAAGGACAATTCCTATCAGAAATTTGACTCCAGAATCATCGGAAACGCACCGTGCAGCGGTCATACCGAGTGTGATGCGATCATCATGGATAAGGCAAGAATCCTTGCAATTCCGCAGCTGGAGGCAAATGATCTGGACGCAGCACTGATCCATGAGGCTGCTATTGGAAAAATTGCCGGAGAGCAGATTATTAAATTGATGACGCTTGGTCTGACAGAGGAAGAAGCAGAGGAACAGATCGTCAATGGATTTCTGAGATAAACATTCCGGGAGTGGGACATTGTCTGGAAGAAAATGATTTTTGCGCCAATCAAAACGCGGTGCGGGAGACAAGGATTTTGACAAAAAATTCTTTATATTAAAATGCAAGAGAATAGAAAATTTGTATTTAAATCTGTACAAGAAAACAGTAATCCACTTTTTGCATAACAAAAATGGATGCATGCAATGTTTTCGTATAATATTGTTAAAAAATATACGAGATTTGAAAAACCCCGGTGTGTTGCCGGGGTTTTTTGATGCAAAATGTACATTTGACTTTAAAAATAGGTCTATTTATAATGAATTTATACAAAAGAGACACAAGTAATGGTATAATACGAGTAACCGGTCGAAAGTCTGATTACGGAATTTTTGATGCGCGTATTTTTGATTTTAGGATAGTTTTTTGTGGTATTCGATGCGTGGGGAGAAAGTATTAACTGTTGTAATGTAAATTTAAGGAGGACAAGTATGAAGATTTTAGGTGTATCACTTGGAACAAAGAACGGAAACAATGACACAATGTGTCGTGTGGCTCTGGAAGCAGCAAAAGAAAAAGGTGCAGAGATCGAATTTATCCACCTTCTTGACTGGGATATCCAGTACTGCTCCGGTTGTGTTGCCTGTTCCCGTGGCCTTGTAATGGGAAAAGGAATGATCTGCTCCCGTCAGGATGATTTCAAAGCTTTCTATGAGAAAGTTGTCGAGGCAGATGGAGTTCTCTTCGTAGATCCGATTTTTGAGTCCGGTGCAACCGGTTTATATCATTCCATCACAGATCGTATGGGACCGGGACATGATACAGGTATGATGAAAATGCTCGATGGAAAACTCAAAGAAGCTGGAAAAGAAGGTCTGAACCCAAGATACTTCCGTCAGAAAGCACTTTCTTTCGTAGGAATCGGTGGATCTGACTGGGCAGTTCGTTGTGAGACAGATCATGCGATGTTCGCTTTAAGTCCGGGATGGAAAGTAGTAAACAACGAGTTCTTCTCCTGGTGTAAAGACGTTATCATGCAGGATGACAAAGTTGAGCGTATGAAAGAAATCGGACGTAACCTTGCAGATGCTGCACAGCAGATCATTGATGAAGATATGCAGATCGAAGGATCTGAGAATACATCTCTCTGGAAAGGCAAAGAAGGCGCTTGCCCGCATTGCCAGGGTAATAACTTCTACATCTACCCGGGTACAACACACTGCGTATGTGAGCTGTGTGGTCTTGAGGGAACACTGGAGATCGTTGACGGAGCATTCAAATTCAAATATGATCCGGCAACAGAGCATCATGCGCATGATATTCTTTCCGGTAAATTCTTACATGGACAGGATATCTTTGAGAATGAGGGTCGTCTGATGAACCTTTATAAAGATCCTGAGTTCAAAAAACGTAAAGAGCATTACACAGCAGTATGCGAGCCGACACCAGCTCCATCCAAACAAAAATAATTTATCAATTATAACAGGCGGGGGCAAATGCAGTTCCCGTCTGATATAAGTTAAA
The DNA here is from genome assembly GCA_900546495.1 of uncultured Lachnospiraceae bacterium. Classification (GTDB taxonomy): domain Bacteria; phylum Bacillota; class Clostridia; order Lachnospirales; family Lachnospiraceae; genus Eubacterium_I. The sequence continues at coordinate 6,408 of URDN01000039.1, read as the reverse complement.
TAAGAGAAAAGAGGGTATTTAGAAATGGCAGATTTCAAATTCGAACCAATGAGAAGTCTTATTTATGTTGACTGCGTAAGCGAAGACTACAGACCAAAACTTCAGAGATGGCTTTATAAGGTACATATTCCGGACAGTATCTCTCAGTTTGAGCCATACGTAACAAAATATGCATTTTATCCGTCCTTTCCGATTCCGCCACAGGGTGATCGTTTCGGATACGCAAGAATGCAGCTGACAGAGCATCACTGGTTAGTAAGCGACCTTGATCCTCGTCTTGAGATCAAAGCAATCGCTGAGACATTCCCGATGGATGTACTTGTATGGCAGGGACAGATCCCGGCAGCAGCTCATACAGACGCTCAGATGGATGCTGAAGGAGATGTAGGAAATGCAGCCCGTAAATCCAACAATGCAGAAGGAAATCCATTTATCTTTGCATTCCTTCCGATGTGGTGGGAGAAAGACCTCAAAGGAAAAGGACGTACAATTGAAGATGGCGCAAACTATCGTTTCAATATGACTATCGGTTTCCCGGAAGGCGTAGACAAAGCAGAGGGTGAGAAATGGTTATTTGAGAAAGTTGTTCCGATTCTTCAGGCAGCTCCGGAGTGCACCCGTGTACTTGCAAGTGCAGTAAAGAAAGACATCAACGGATGTGTAATGGATTGGGTACTTGAAATCTGGTTCGAGAACCAGTCCGGATGGTACAAAGTAATGGTTGATGATATGAAAGCGCTTGAGAAACCGTCATGGGCTCAGCAGGATGCTTTCCCATTCCTGAAACCATACCACAATGTTTGCAGTGCGGCAGTAGCTGATTATACACCAAGCAATAACCTTGCAAACTATCGTGGATATATTACAATGCGTTAATTTTTAATTTTATATAAGACGAAATTAAAAAATCCTTCTACGACAGCTAGATTTGCGCGTGCGAAAGAGTGTGTATAGAATGGATACTTTTGTGCACGCGTGTCACATGATGCGTCGTGAGTGGATAAAAATAATATTTATCACAACGTAAAAGCGCCCTCCAATTTATTTTTTCTTTACGAGCGATTATTAGCCGGAAAGACAAAATAAATTGGGGGCGCTTTCATTACTAAATTTTTATCCACGAAACAAGCATCAAGAGCTCATATCACGGGATTTCTGTACGCAAGCCCGCTGTGCTTCAATTACCGCGCTGCGAAAACCGGATTTTTCCAGCTGAGCCACAGCTTCAATGGTCGTTCCACCCGGAGAGCATACCGCATCTTTGAGTTCACCCGGATGTTTTCCTGTTTCAAGCACCATTTTGGCAGAACCAAGGACGGACTGAGCGGCAAATTTGTAAGCCTGTGCCCGTGGCATGCCGTCTGCCACTGCTGCATCTGCCATTGCTTCGATAAACATGTAGACGTAGGCCGGAGAAGAACCGCTGACCCCGATAACAGTATCCATCAGGTGTTCGCTGATGACTTCTGCTTCACCGAAGCTATTGAAAATTGTCTGAATTTCAACAAGTTCATCCTCTGTGATTTCATCGTTGCAACAGATGGCACTCATGGAAGCACCAACTAATGCCGGGGTATTTGGCATTACGCGCACCAGTTTGACGGAACGCTCAAACATGTTCTCAATGCGTTCTATTGGCTGGCCGGCTGCGATGGAAACAATAATGGTATCATCGGTGATCGCATGGCGAATCTCCGGAATTACCTTATGAAACATGTTTGGTTTTACGGCAAGAAACAGAATATCTGCTTTTTGCGCAGCAATTTTATTATCAGTTCCCGCGTCAATACCAAAATTTTCTTTCAGGCGAAGCACCGTTGCTTCGTGGGCGGCGGTGGCATAGATGTGGTCACGGTCTGACAGACCGGAAGAGAGCAGACCGCCGATGATGGCAGTCGCCATATTTCCACCACCGATGAAACTGATCATTTTATTAATCATAAATTACAACTCCTTTCAAAAATTACAGTATGAGCATAAATCGTAAGATCAAAAAAACAGAGAAATCTTATTTTGTAAAAATTGTTTTATAAAAACAGGGATGCCAGAAATACAACATTGTACTGGTGGCACCCCTATTTTTGCTTTATCGGAAAATCATAAGATCTTCATTCAAAAAATGTTCGATTTAGAAATCTGTAAAGTTTTTCTCTTTACGTTTCTCAAGGAAAGCTGTCATTCCTTCTGTTTTATCATGTGTAGAGCATGTCATACCGAAGAGGTTTGCTTCGTACTCAACAGCGTTCTTGATGTCCATGTCATAACCGTTGTTGATAGCAGCTTTTGCGATAGCAACAGCGTAGCTTGCGTTACGAGCGATCTTACCGGCTAATTTCTTAGCAGTAGCCATCAGCTCTTCCTGCGGAACAACTTTGTTTACAAGACCGATTCTGTAAGCCTCAGCAGCATCAATGTTCTGGCATGCAAAGATCATCTCTTTTGCACGTCCCATACCAACCAGGCGGGCAAGTCTCTGTGTACCACCGAATCCCGGGATGATTCCAAGACCGCACTCCGGCTGTCCGAATAATGCATTTTCAGAAGCGATACGGATATCACAAGCCATGGAAATCTCACATCCACCGCCTAATGCAAAACCGTTTACAGCTGCGATTGTAACCTGACGCATGTTCTGTAATTTGAAGAATGGCTCAGAAGCTCTCATACCGAAAGCACGTCCTTCTGCTGCAGAGAAGTTAACCATCTCAGAGATGTCTGCGCCTGCAACGAATGATTTCTCACCGGAACCTGTAAGGATAACAACTTTGATGTCGTCTCTTCCTTCGATCTCTGTCAGAACTTCGTTTAACTCTGTCAGGGTCTCACTGTTCAGTGCGTTTAATGCCTTTGGTCTGTTAATGGTAAGTACGGCGATTGGGCCTTCTACTTCTAAAAGTAAATTATTCATTTGAAATACCTCCTGTTTTGGTAAGTTATGTAATACCATTTACTAACAAATATGATTATACACCATATTTGTTAAAAAGAAAACAATAAAACTAAGATTTGCCAGTAGAAAAAATATAAAAAATCTGTTAAAGTGCTAAAAGATGTTCTTTGTAAAGGAAATTTATAAGGAAAAATTTTTGGTTTTATAATGAGTTTATATAGAAAAATAATAAAACAGCAGTAAAAGGAGTTACATAGATAATAAATACAGGATTGGAAAAAATTTGCATGATCATGATAGGAGATAAAACGAAATGCTGGAGGATTTTGATTTAGAACAGATTGTGGAACCATTGCTTGGCTGGTTTGAAAAAAATGCACGGACGCTGCCCTGGCGGTCGGTGGCAACACCGTATCGGGTATGGGTGTCTGAAATTATGTTGCAGCAGACCAGAGTTGAGGCGGTAAAACCTTATTTTGCACGTTTCATGGAGGCGCTGCCAACGGTTCAGGATCTGGCAGAGTGTGAGGAGGAACGTTTACTGAAGCTGTGGGAAGGTCTGGGATATTATAACCGGGTGCGGAATATGCAGATTGCGGCACAGACGGTGATGGAACAATATAATGGAGAACTTCCGGCGGATTATGAAAAATTGCGTGAACTGAAAGGAATCGGTAATTATACGGCAGGAGCGATCGCTTCTATTGCATATGGAATCCCGGTGCCGGCAGTGGATGGCAACGTACTGCGAATTTTGATGCGTGTGTCAGCGGATGATTCTGATATTATGAAACAATCCGTGAAAACAAAAGTGGAGCAGGCTTTGTTAAAAGTGATTCCGTCAGACCGGGCAGGCAGTTTTAATCAGGCTTTGATGGAGCTTGGAGCGATTGTCTGTGTGCCAAACGGAGAGCCGTTGTGTGGCCAATGTCCGTGGCGTGATTTTTGTGAAACACGAATAAGAGGACTCTGGCAGGAACTTCCGGTGAAATCCAAAGCAAAAGCCAGAAAGATCGAAGAGAGGACGGTACTGGTGATTCGTGACGGTGAACGTGTGGTATTGAAAAAACGTCCGAAACGGGGACTTTTAGCAGGTTTGTATGAGTTCCCGAATGAACTTGGAAAACTATCGGAAGATGAGGCATTACATGCTGTGCAGGAGATGAACCTTCATCCGATGCGGATTCAGAAGCTGGAAGACGCGAAACATATTTTTTCCCATGTGGAATGGCGGATGCAGGGGTATATGGTGGAAGTTGATTCACTGACCAGAGAAGAAGCGGGACTTTTGTTTGTGGAAGCGGCACATTCAGAAGAAAAATATCCGATACCGGCGGCATTTGCGGCGTACACAAAATATATGAATATCCGTCTTGGAAATGAACGATTTGAAGATAAGCAGTGAGTAACAAAGAGGAAGCCGATGTGTGAACACCGGCTACATGAAAAAGATTTATGAAAAGAAATTGATAATTTCAAAATTGTGTTTTGTAAGATGCTGTTTTGTTCTTTATTTATCTTACAAGTAAGAGTATAGGGAAGAATTGTGTCTTTCGTATGTGGAGAGTATGTTTTTTTTGCAAATAAAATGTGAACAAATTATGAAGTGCGGAATTGTTAGAAAAAATTTAGAAAAACAAGTTAATTTTTTCAGAGTCGTGATGTATACTAAAAGGAATAATGGAATAGTCATTGTGTAAAAATAGATGCGGCTTACGCTGCAGGAGAAATGCTGAAGGGGAAAATTTGTATGAAGCTATTAACATTTACAGTGCCATGTTATAACTCTCAGGATTACATGTGTCGTTGTGTAGATTCGCTGCTGGTGGGCGGAGAAGATGTGGAGATCATCATTGTGGATGATGGATCTGTCGATGATACAGGAAAGATTGCAGATGAATATGCCCGCAAATATCCGTCCATCGTTCGTGTTATCCATCAGGAAAATGGCGGACACGGAGCGGGGCTCAATGCAGGATTGAATCATGCGACGGGTTTATATTTCAAAGTGGTAGACAGTGATGACTGGGTAGATGAGGAAAGTTATCACCAGATTCTGGATACGTTACATAATCTGTGTTCTGCAGGTTGCATGCTGGATATTATGATCAGCAATTTTGTATATGAAAAAGAGGGAGCAAGACACAAATCTGCAACGAGGTATCACAACATTCTTCCACAGGGACAACTGTTTGGATGGGAAGAAACACGGAATTTCAAAATTGGGAAGTATATTTTGATGCATTCCGTCATTTACCGTACACAGTTGTTGCGTGACTGTCATCTGGTACTTCCGAAACACACTTTTTATGTGGATAATCTGTTTGTGTATGTGCCATTGCCATATGTAAAGACCATGTATTATCTGGACGTGGATTTTTACCGTTATTATATCGGCAGAGAGGATCAGTCTGTTAATGAGAAAAATATGATCAAAAATATTGACCAGCAGATCAAAGTTAATAAATTGATGGTGGATGCTTATGATTTATGGAAGATACAGGATCGCCATCTGCGTCATTATATGCTGAATTATCTGGAAATCATTACGGTGATTTCTACGGTAATGCTGCTGAAATCCGGAACCGAAGAAAATTTGGAGAAAAAACGGGAACTTTGGACATATATCAAAAATGCGGATATTCGGCTGTTTCATAAATTGCGTAACCGGATTATGGGGCAGACATTAAATCTGCCGGGAAAAGGTGGAAGAAAATTGTCACTGACTATTTATAAGATTTCCCAGAAAGTAATTGGGTTTAATTAAAATCTTGCTTAGGTGCTCACTAAATAGTTTTATATGAAAGAATTTGTTATTTCATATTTTACAATATTTACATTTGTCTAAACGACAAATGTAAATATTGAAATTTGTTTTTTAAATACCGATACAGTATGTTTCCGGATTTTTGAATAACCATCGGGTAAAACAGCCGCCACCGCATTTGTCCCATAATTCGCAGGTAGAACATTTTGTTGAAGGATAAAATCTTAATTTGTCTTTGAAAGCTGTTACTTCCTTTGAATTTTGAAAATTATTGATATAATCAATATTGATTTGAGAAGGAACTTCTTTCTTATAAGGCATATCAACAAAGTGATTACATGGTAGAATTTTAAAATCTGTATCAAAAATCATACCACTGCCTCTGCGAATATGACAACCAGTATAGATATGTCCACTGGATATAATTTCGTCCCGATATTCTTTTGGAATCAGACATAAGGGGAAAGATATTTCTATTGTATAGGATAAGCCAGATTCATTCATTAAATCATATATATTACATAAATTTTTTCCCATATCAAATAAATCCAATATTTCAGGACTGTTTTTTGTAATAACGGGTTTTACATATTGAAATGAAAAATTATCTAAATTATTTTCTTTGGCCAGAGTGATTAGTCGTTTGATATCATCTGTATTTCGGGAGACAATTACATAAGAAAGTGTTGGATTTAGTGGTAGTGTAAATTATTCTGTGTAAACCTCTCAGATTGATGATAAAATCATAGGT
>URDN01000038.1 GCA_900546495.1 uncultured Lachnospiraceae bacterium | reverse complement strand
CTGCCACAGGCTTAATTTTTGTTCGTACATGGTTATAATGATGCCAGGGGCAAAAGATGCCATACGAATTGTTCCGTACTTCGTACTCCTACAATTCTACCCAATATTCGCATATCGTGAACGCAGAATAAGCATTCCCCCCCGCTTCAAGAGCGTGGAGCACTAAGCGGTGGGTAAGGGGGATGCTTATGTCAGTGGGAGTTAAGAGCTCCCACTGACAGGTCGCAAAGCGACTGCGTTCATGAGCAAGTAGCGAAAGCGGATTGCGAATGTCCGCTTTACGATGACACTCCGCTTTACAAATATACAGCTTATATAAGATCAGGTTATAGGGAAAGTAAAAAGGTATCACGCAGGCTTAGAAAAGGAATAAATGGAGATCGTTAATAAAATAACATACAGGGAAAATAAAACGACCAATGGGGAACATTGGTCGTTTTAAGGGGAGTATAAATAATTAATAAGGGGTATAATTGAAAAGAATATTGAAGGGAAGATTCTTTTCACATTGAATTATATAGCATTTGTCCAGAAATTGCAAATAATTTAACAAACTTTTTTTGTGAAATTCACGCAAATTTATGGCAAATTTTTCCATGCATAAAAAAAGGGGAATCCGACATACTATACCTGTAAAAATGAAACAGGAGGAATCATAAAATGGCTAAAAATTATATGTCTGAAAATGATTACAAGAATGCAGATTACACAAAAGGAAAGAATGCATCCAATAAGGCGCAGGATAAGTCCCAGAACAAATCTCAGAATAAAAACAGTACAAATTCTTCTGAGAACTGCGGTAAAAATGCTTCCAATGCAGAAAAAAACTGCCGCTAGTGCAACGCATGGATGATGACAACATTTCAATGAAAAAGAATATGCTATAGTAACCGGGAATGGTGAAATGGCAAAAGAAAAGCGGGCTGTAAAATGGTTCGCTTTTCTTGTTTTTAGCCAGTTAAGGGAAGCGTTTTTATTATTACATGGAGCGGTTATGGATTTTTTATACCAGATATAAGATAGTTTATACTTTTATAAGTGGTGAGTGATAGCGAGATATCAGAAGAAGTTCTTGAACTGCCAGGTCGCAAAGCGACTGCGTTCATGAGCAAGTAGCGAAAGCGGATTGCGAATGTCCGCTTTACAAATGCTGTATATTGTGGGGGAAAAGTTATGGGATTATGTCTGATCAGTGCGAAAGAGATAGATACTTACCGACGAAGACGGAACGCGTTATTGATTGATTTGCGTGAGCCTGAGGATTATCGACAGTGGCATATTCCGGGAGCAAGAAATGTGCCGGTGGAGGAGCTGGAGATGTTTATGGAGCATGCATCCAAGGAGCGGTTAATGATTTTTTACTGTCAGCATGGAAATGCAAGTGTTCAGGAAGGCTGCAGATATGTGAAGCGCGGCTATCGGATCTGTTCGGTTGCCGGAGGAATGGAGGCGTATCAATTTTGAACGCAGAATAAGCATTCCCGCGCTTCAAGAGCGTAGAGCACTAAGCGGTTGGTAAGAGGGGATGCTTATGTCAGTGGGAGTTAAAAGCTCTCACTGACAGGCCGTAAAGCGACTGCATTCATGAGCAAGTAGAGAAAGCGGATTGCGAATGTCCGCTTTACAGCGATATGTCATACAGGATGAGTGTAATTGCCAGAGTGAGTTGTCAGGTCTCACGGTGCTTGAAAAGAAATCAGGGCAGGAAATCTGATAATACCTGTGAGATCTGATGATTGACAGCATAAATAAGAAAAGATTATAATGATAGGAACTGAGAGAAAAAACAGATTTTTTAAAAATAAAAATTTGAACGCAGAATAAGCATTCCCCCGCTTCAAGAGCGTAGAACATTAAGCGGAGGGTAAGGGGGATGCTTATGTCAGTGGGAGTTAAAAGCTCCCACTGACAGGTCGCAAAGCGACTGCGTTCATGAGCAAGTAGCGAAAGCGGATTGCAAATGTCCGCTTTACCGCAGAATAAGCATTCCCCCGCTTCAAGTGCGTAGAGCACTAAGCGGTGGGGAAGAGGGATGCTTATGTCAGTGGGAGTTAGAAGCTCCCACTGACAGGTCGCAAAGCGACTGCGTTCATGAGCAAGTAGAGAAAGCGGATTGCGATTGTCCGCTTTACAATAATGATAAATAAGAATAACAGGAGAGAAAAGATGGAATTACAGCAGTTTATTTCTCCTTGTCATTTTGGTATGGAGGCAATTTTGAAACGTGAGATCTACGATCTGGGCTATGATATTGTCAAAGTGGAAGATGGCAGGGTTACATACGAAGGTGATATGGAGACAATTTGTCGTGCAAATATCCATTTGCGGACAACGGAGCGTGTGCTTTTAAAAGTGGGAGAGTTTCATGCGGAGACATTTGATGAATTATTTGAAGCGGTGAAAGCAATTCCATGGGAGGATTATCTGCCGGTAGATGCGAAATTCTGGGTAACCAAGGCATCCTCAGTCAAAAGTAAACTGTTTAGTCCGTCTGATATCCAGTCTATCGTAAAAAAAGCGATTGTAGAACGGTTGAAAACATATTATGAGGTAAACTGGTTTGAAGAAACTGGTGCCTCTTATCCGTTGCGTGTATTTTTGAATAAAGATGAGGTGACTATCGGCATTGATACCTCAGGAGAATCCCTTCATAAGCGTGGCTATCGTGTATTGAGCAGTAAGGCACCGATCACAGAAACACTGGCAGCGGCTATGATTTTGCTGACTCCATGGAAAGCAGATCGTATTTTAGTAGATCCGTTTTGCGGAAGTGGAACAATTCCGATTGAGGCAGCTATGATCGCAGCGAATATTGCACCGGGAATGAACCGCACGTTTACCGCACAGACCTGGACAAACCTGATTCCAACGGAATTGTGGAATGACTGTTTTGACGAAGCAAAAGAACTGGTCAACACAGATATCGCGACAAATATTCAGGGCTATGATATTGATGGTGAGATTATCCGGGCAGCCAGAGATAATGCAAAACGTGCCGGAGTGGATCATCTGATCCATTTTCAGCAGAGACCGGTCAGCGAGTTGAAAAACCCGAAAAAATATGGTTTTGTCATTACAAATCCACCATATGGAGAACGTCTGGAAGAAAAAGCGGCATTGCCGAAACTGTATCATGAGATCGGAGAGGCATTTGCAGGACTTGACTGCTGGTCAGAGTATCTGATCACTTCCTATGAGGATACAGAGCGTAGCATTGGAAAGAAAGCAGATAAAAAACGTAAAATTTATAACGGTATGCTGCGGACAAATCTGTATCAGTATATCGGACCCAAGCCGCCAAGAAGAAAACAGACGGAGGAATAGAAAAATAGCTGTTTTTGTCGTGTGGAAAAAGTAAAGGCATGGCAAGATACAGTCGTTTGAGTTGTTTGGATAGAAAAGAGGGACAGGCAGTATGAAACAGAGAATTATTTTTGCGACAGGCAATAAAAATAAAATGAGAGAGATCCATGAGATTCTGGGAGATCTTGGATGGGAGATCCTTTCCATGAAAGAAGCCGGAATTGATGTGGACATTGTCGAGGATGGAACAACATTTGAGGAAAATGCACTGATTAAGGCAAAAGCAGTTGCTGCACATTGTAATGATATTGTGCTGGCAGATGATTCCGGACTGGAAATTGATTATCTGAATAAGGAGCCGGGAATTTATTCTGCACGTTATGCTGGAGAAGATACTTCCTATGATATTAAAAATCAGATGCTGTTGGATCGTCTGCAGGGCGTGCCGAAGGAAAAACGTACCGCGCGGTTTGTATGTGCCATTGCGGCTGTTGTACCGGGGCATGAGCCGTTTGTAGTGCGTGGAACGATTGAAGGCTATATTGGTGATAAACCGGCAGGAGAAAACGGATTTGGGTATGATCCGATTTTCTATGTATCAGATCTGGATTGTTCTACTGCGGAGTTGTCTCCGGAGGATAAAAATGCGAGAAGCCATCGTGGAAATGCACTGCGGGCGGTACGAGAAGAATTAAAAAACTATATCAAATAAGTGATGGATTTTATCTCTGTAGATGGTGAGTGATAAAAAAATATCAGAGTTTGGAGTTAAATGTTCATCTGATGGATTAGTATATAGAATCTAAATGTAATAATAATTTTGTAAAAAGGGCAGGATGGAAAAGATGAAAGTTTTGATTGTAAGTGATACACATGGAAGGCACGCAGGAATTGAAGAAGCTATTGAGCGCGAATATCCATTTCAGAAGCTGATCCATCTTGGGGACGCGGAAGGATATGAGGAATATATTGAGGAGCTGGCAAAATGTCCAATTGAAATCGTTGCGGGAAACAATGATTTCTTTTCTAACCTTCCAGATGAGAAAATTATTTTTATCGAGGATTTTTGTGCAATGATCACACATGGACATGCTTATGGGGTATCTATGGGTTATCAGAATATCAGAAATGAGGGCAGAGTGCGTGGCGTGGATGCGGTAATGTTTGGCCATACACATCGCCCGTTGCTGGAAGAAGATGATGATTTGATCCTGTTGAATCCGGGAAGTCTTTCCTATCCACGCCAGAAAGGGCGACAGCGTTCTTATATTGTGATGGAAAAAGAACGTGGAAAGAAGCCGACATTTGAGATTCGATATTTAGATGAGTAAAGAAGCGTATTTGTAGTTTTCCTTTGTGTAAAATGCCTGCAAAGCCGCGAAAATGAAGGCTTTGCAGGCAATAAAAAAGTTTTTGAAAAAAGTTATAAAAAGTTGTTGACAAAATGCGCGGCTTGCCATATAATAATTCTTGCGTCGCGGGTAATACAACAGCGATGCGACAGAAAAATACGGGGTGTGGCTCAGCTTGGCTAGAGCGCCTGGTTTGGGACCAGGAGGTCGCAGGTTCGAATCCTGTCACCCCGATTATATGCGGGTGTAGTTCAATGGTAGAACACCAGCCTTCCAAGCTGGATACGTGGGTTCGATTCCCATCACCCGCTTTGTTATGAAAAAATGTCATAACAGTTGTGTGTTCGTAGCTCAGCTGGATAGAGCAACGGCCTTCTAAGCCGTGGGTCGGGGGTTCGAATCCCTTCGAGCACATTGTCAGGAGTTTTGCCTGATACCCAAAGAAATTTGGACATGGTGGGTATAGCGCAGTTGGTTAGCGCGCCAGATTGTGGCTCTGGAGGCCAAGGGTTCGAATCCCTTTATCCACCTTAAAATTACTCCTGCTTGGTTGTAAATAATGGGCTATCGCCAAGCGGTAAGGCACAGCACTTTGACTGCTGCATTCGCTGGTTCGAATCCAGCTAGCCCAGTTCAATAAATTCATATGGGTGTGTAGCTCAGTTGGTAGAGCACTTGACTTTTAATCAAGTTGTCCCGGGTTCGAACCCCGGCACGCTCACTAAAAAGAACGCGGTAGCGTTCTTTTTTTGTGCCGTGGTTCAAACCAAGGTTCGATCTTCGCTAAACAGAGGTCTCCTTCATGCCTCAATCTCTCATAAATGTTTCAAAGTTCCATTATATTATTTTCGTTTTTTACACCTGTTTCACCACAATCACATTAATCCCCGCGCCATGAATCGAAGCACTGATATGCAGCTCTGTATCTGCCGTTTCAATCCCAATCTGTGTCTGAGGCTCTGTATTCAACAAATGCAGCCATTTTTCCTGAAGCGGAAACTGAGTTGGAAAATGCAGATGTGCCATATGCATAAAAATGGAATTCTGATTGGAAAATGCATATTTGGCAATCATATACTGTCCCGGGGAAACTGGGAGATTGATGTCTATATTCAATTCATCCATAAAGGAATTGATCTGTTCATTTGTTTCATATACATCTGCATTTTTTGCAGATAAATGTTCAATTTCATCGTTATAATTTAATACGACAATTGTGTACACCGGTATCGAATCTTCCACATTTTTTACAATATAATAATATTTTTCCTGATACAGAAGGCTTCCTTTGATGTTATGAAGCAGCTGATAGGCATAAAACGCAGGCTTTGGCACAGAACAGGAAGTCATGCAGGCAGGGAAACCTTTTAGTACGTTTTGCGGATCACCGGGATCACGCAGGCGAAGCATTGGCGTATCGTCTGAGGAAGTAAAATATGTCCGGAAAATACAAATAGCCGCAGCGATAGAGTCGTAGGCGGCAGAAGTACGGTATTTTCCTGTCGGTTCGGTCTGTGTCATCATCTCATATCCCATAAACTGAAAACGGTTGGCGATCAGTGCAAGGGAGCTTTCGTTATCAGTCGAAGATGGAAAGAGCAGGATTTTGGAAATATTCAGCTCATATAACGCATTGAATAAACGCTCTCCCATGACATGATAATCTTCCGTGGAAACTACAGCGACAAAGGAGCGGTCCAGATCTAAAATGACCGGAAGATTCGGATCAACGGACACACTGATGTGCGTATGCCGGATTGCCGGACTGATCTCGTGGTCGGTTCGTTCTGCCAGAATGCGGGTAATAATGCTGACGGACTGATTTTCGGACAGCGTTTGAAAACGGGAAGAGTTTTGCTCACTTAAAATGTGATCCTGAAACAGCTCCCGATGTTCCTGCGGACTGTGCCCAAACCATTCCCGGAAAAATTTTTCATAATAAGCAGTGGTAGAAAAACCGACGGCTCTGGCCACGGCACTGATTTTCTGATTCGTTTCCAAAAGCGGAATCTCTGACATCTCACTTCTGGCAAAACAGAGAAATTTTTGAAAGCCGATGCCCATGTATTCGTGGATCAGATGAGACAGATAGTAGGTACTCAGGTGTTCTTTTTCTGACAGATCTTCCAGTGTAATGCGATTCGCATAATTCTCATAGATATAGTTAATAATGTGGCTGATACGCTCCACGATCACCGGATTATCATCTTTGAAATTCACGACCACACGATCTTCAAACGCAAACAGATTAAAGTACTGGTTCAGATATTTGATGACATCAATCATCTGATAAATACAGGTGCTTTTGTAGTTGAAATTTCGTCGGGTGTAATCCAGCAGAATATGAAGCAGTCTGCCGCGCAGATGCTCCAGCCTGCCGTATTTATCATCATTGGCATAGGTTCGGAAGCATGCTTTTGGAAGCAGTGGGAAATACTGCGTGAAAAAACGGTTGCTGATCTGGATGATCGCAACGACATTTTTCTGTTCGGTGGCGCACAGGCCATGAACCTCATGTCCACTGTTGGTAAAAATATCCCCTTCCTTTAATAGATAATTATAGTAACCGTTTTTCAGGTGGATCTCACCTTTTAATACGTAGACTAGCTCTACGTCCTGATGATAGTGAAATGGAAATTCCTCTGCTTCCACGATCTGAATACTGATCGGAAAATCATCCGGATAATTCGTTTTTTCAAATAACACAAAAGCACCCCGTTTCCTGTTGTTGTGTCACAAAAGTTTCTGACACATATTTTGTTCTGTTCCTGGTTCAAGTCGAACGTATGTGAGACTTGGTGCATGATTCTGGCCAGCGTAAGCTGGCATATTCTTCTCAGAATCACTGCACTCTACGCATCGTTGCTATGATATGTTCTTAAACTATCATATTTTAGCATAGATGAAAAGAGTTAATCATATATAATTCGCAAACAAATTAATGTTTATCGCAATGTAATTATTGAGATGCACAAAAAAATTATATAAACTTTGTACCAGAAAAAGAACAGCAGAAAGTTCCGAAATAAATTTGCACGCAGTGATTCTCTTTATAGAGCAAGTAGCGAAAGCGGATTGCGAATGTCCGCTTTTCACAAAAGAGAAAACAATAAGTGTAAATAAGAAAACAGGGAACATTTTTACAGGAAAAGGAGAGCGAGAGCATGAGAATACAGGAACAGTCAGAGATTCTGCTTCCGGATGGTTCTTATATGCCGCGTCTGGGACAGGGAACCTGGCAGATGGGTGAAGATGACGAACACTATCACCGGGAGGTGGAAGGACTTCGGTATGGCATTCAGGAAGGAATACGCATGTTGGATACGGCAGAGATGTATGCGGATGGAAAAGCAGAAAATATTACCGGCAATGCGATCCGAGATTTTTATCGAGAGGATCTGTATGTGGTCAGCAAAGTTTATCCGCAGAATGCCAACCGCCATCGGATCTACAGCAGTCTGGAACGTTCGCTGAAACTGCTTGGTACGGATTATCTGGATCTGTATCTGCTGCATTGGCGGGAGGATGCAGATCTGGCAGAAGTGGTGTACTGCATGGAAGATCTGAAACGGCAGGGCAAAATCCGTCGTTGGGGTGTTTCCAATTTTGATGTGCAGGATATGGAAGATCTGATGAAAGTGCCGGATGGCAAAAACTGTTGCGTGAATCAGGTACTTTACAACCTTGGATGCAGGGGCATTGAATATGATCTGCTTCCATGGCAGCGGGAACATCAGATTCCAATCATGGCATACAGTCCGGTTGGCCAGGCAGGAGCATTGGTGACGCAGGATGGCGTTTCCAAACAGATGTTGATGACAGACAAAAATGTGATCGAGGTGGCAGCACGACATCAGATTTCACTGGTACAGCTTTTGCTTGCCTTTGTACTGCAGCAGCCGGACGTGGCGGCAATTCCGAAAGCGGTGTCTTTTGATCACATTGATGAAAATCTGGCAGCGTTGGATGTGAAGCTGACGAAGGCAGATCTGGAACAGCTGGCAGCGTCCTTCCCATCACCGGATCACAGGATTCCAATGGAAAAATACTAGAAATCGCAAAAAAATCAGATTTCACAACAAGATAATTAATTGCGAAAAATTTAATTTAAAAAAAGACAGGAGGAAAAACATGTTAAACGAACGACTTCAGAGAATGAGAAATAAGCTCTGGGACAGCAGACCTTGCATTACAGCAGAGCGATTAGAGTTGGAAACCGAAGCATATAAACAGTTTGCCGGTGACGCGATTCCGATTTTCCGGGCAAAAGTTGTAAATTATATTATGGAGCGTATGACGACTCTGATCATGGAGGATGAGCTGATCGTCGGAACTGCTACCAATAAATACAGAGGTGCAAACCTTCATCCGGAGTTTCAGTCCAGTTCATGGTATGAGAGCGACATTGATGAATTTCCGGTAAGAAGCAAAGATCCATACGACATTTCCCCTGAGGATCGGGAGAAGATTCTGGAGCTTTTGCCATATTGGAAGGGAAAATCCATGGAGGACCTGTCCAAGACAGCACTTCCTGCACACATTGAGGAGTGCATTCAGGACGATATTATTACCGTCGGTCTGCGAAACGGTGTTTCCGGCGAGACCACCTGTGACCATGAAAAGCTTCTGACCGTTGGAATCCGCGGATACATGGAGGAGTGTCAGAAAAATATTGACAACACCGTCAGCACCGGAAAAGAAGATCAGGAGAAGATTGATTACTGGAAAGCCTGCATCATCCAGTGTCAGGGGTTGATCACTTATGCACATCGTATGGCAGAAGAAGCAGAGCGTCAGGCAGCTTCCTGTACCGATGAAAAACGAAAAAAAGAACTTCTGAGCATTGCTGAGAACTGTCGTGTAGTTCCGGAAAACCCGCCACAGACTTTCTGGCAGGCACTTCAGATGGTATGGTTTGCACATGTATATTTCCAGATCGAGGTATGTACCACAGCCTGCGGATTTGGACGTTTGGATCAGTATATGTGGCCATACTACAAAAAAGATGTCATTGAGGAGAAAAATATCACACAGGATGAAGCGTTGGAAATGCTGGAGTGCTTTTACCTGAAAGCCTGCGAGGTATATGAAGTCAGAGATAAATGGTATGCAACATCCTTTGCCGGATATCCGATGTGGGAAATTCTGGTGGTCGGCGGTCAGACACCGGACGGAAAAGATGCCACAAAT
Organism: uncultured Lachnospiraceae bacterium; assembly: GCA_900546495.1. GTDB lineage: Bacteria > Bacillota > Clostridia > Lachnospirales > Lachnospiraceae > Eubacterium_I. Next base: position 12,015 of record URDN01000038.1, on the reverse strand, counting down.
GAGCTGTCTTACTTGTGTCTGGAAGCTGCCAACCAGTTAAAGACGACACAGCCGGTTATGGCAGTGAGAACCTGGGAGGGCACACCGGAAGAACTGATCCGCAAGGGATGCAAGATGATTCAGGAAGGACAGGCGAATCCGGGATTTTTCAATGATTATGCTGCAATGAAGATGACGCTTGGAAAAGGCTGTACCATTGAGGAAGCAAGAGACTGGACGATTGTCGGATGCATCCAGCCGGGACCGGGCGGCGGATCTACCGATGGTTCTCCGGATGCAGGATACGTCAACATGGGTAAAATGATCGAGTTCGTATTACATAACGGCGTAGATCCGAGAACCGGAAAACTCATGGGATTGCAGACCGGTGATCCACGGAAATTTAAAAATATTGAAGAATTTAAGGACGCACTGAAAAAGCAGATCCTTCACCACTATAAACTAGTTACTGCCGGTTATAACATCATGCAGGGTATCCACATGCTCCGCTACCCGGTAATTTTTGCTTCTATGGTCACAAAAGGATGCGTAGAGAGCGGAAAATCCGTACAGCAGGGTGGTGCAAAATACAGTACCGCAGGATTATTTATCACAGGTGCTGCAAATATGGCAGATTCCATTGCAGCGATTGAAAAATGTGTCTATGAAGATAAAGACATCACCATGGATGAGCTGATCGATGCCTTAGACCACAATTTTGAAGGTCAGGAGAGAATGCGTCAGCTTCTGTTGAACAAACCGGAAAAATTCGGTAACGATGAAGCACATGTGGATGGCATTTATCGCGAGATGATGCATTTTATTGCAGATGAAGTACAGCAGTGGCCGGATGCGCGAGGCGGACATTATTCCTTTAATGTACATTCTCAGACCGTAAATGTATCACATGGTGCGGTTTGCGGAGCAACACCGGACGGACGTTTATCCGGTGAGCCGTTCTGTGATAACGCATCCCCGATGATGGGCAGAGATGTGAACGGACCGACCGCTACCGTAAAATCCGTTGCCTCCATGGGACAGGAAGCCTTCCATGACGGCGCACTCTTTAACTTAAGATTTGATCCTAAGGGTGTAGAGGGTGAAAAAGGTCTTCAAAGCATCGAGGGTGTGATCAAAACCTATTTTGAAAACGGTGGTGAGCATATTCAGATCAATGTTGTAGACACCAAGACATTGCTGGACGCGCAGGTACATCCGGAAAACTACAAGGGACTGATGGTCCGTGTTGCCGGATATATGGCATATTTTACAGAGCTGGATAAGAGTGCGCAGGATACGATCATTTACCGTACCGCTCATTTTGAACAGGCATAACAAATGCTTATGAACAATAAAAAAACAGCACTTGTAGGTGCCATTCAGAAGTTCAGTACGGAGGACGGGCCGGGCATTCGGACAACGGTGTTTTTAAAGGGATGCCCGTTAAACTGCCGGTGGTGCCACAATCCGGAACTGATTGAATTTGAGCAGCAGATCATTCGCCTGCCAAACAGTTGTATTCATTGTGGGTATTGCATCACGCACTGCCCGCAGCAGGCGATTTTTGTAAACGCGGCAAAACAGATTAATATTGACCGCACAAAATGCAGTCGCTGTTTTCAATGCGTGCATGACTGTACCGCAATGGCATTGCAGACAGTGGCAAAAGAGATGACAGCAGAAGAAATCCTGAAAAAAGTAGAGCAGGATAAAGGCTTTTATGACAATACGGGCGGCGGCATGACCATCAGTGGTGGTGAAATGCTGAGTCAGCCGGAATTTGTCATGGAACTGGTGCAGGGCGCCGCAGCGCGTGGCATCAATGTCTGTCTGGATACATCCGGATTTGGCGATGGTGAAAAACTGGAAGTACTTGCTTCACAGAAAAATGTGACAACCGTTTTGTATGACATGAAAGCGATTGATGATGCAGTGCATCAGAACTGTACCGGTCAGAGTAACCGGATCATTCTGGAAAATCTGAAACGGCTGGCAGAAAATCCAGAATTAAATCCAAAGCTTCAGATGCGTATGCCGCTGGTCAGCGGATTAAATGATGACTGGGAGCTGATCTGTCAGACAGCAGATTTTTATAAGAAATATGATATCCGGCGGGTGACATTACTGCCGTATCACAACCTTGGTGTTTCCAAAAAGCGAAACATTGGAGGAGAGCAGGAGACGTTTATGCAGCCTGCAGATGAATATGTCCAGAAAATCAAGGAATATTTTCAGAAGGAAGCAGGTATGACCGTAGAAATTCAGGGAATGTTATCCTGATCTGAAAAAAGTTTGATTGTGGAGAGGAATAAAAAAGTGAGAAATCCCACAGGGAGGGAGAGAAATTATGAATGAAAAACAAAAGAAAAATGACAACCAGCTAAAACGAGGGCTGAACCGCCGGCATTTGCAGATGATCGCCATCGGAGGTTCCATTGGTACAGGTCTGTTTCTGGCAATGGGCGGAACTATTCGAAGTGCAGGACCTGGCGGAGCTATGGTGGGATATGCCATCATGGGAATTATCGTATACTGTATGATGACGGCGCTTGGTGAGCTGGCAACGGAATATCCGGTTCCGGGTGCTTTTACCGCATATGCCAACCGTTTTATTGATCCGGCATGGGGATTTACCAACGGCTGGTCTTACTGGTTTGGTTCTTCCATGACGGTAGCTGCTGAGCTGATTGCAGGTTCCATTATTGTAAAATACTGGTTTCCGGGCACAAGTTCCGCATTATGGGCAGCTTTATTCTTAGCAGTGTTGCTGGCATTAAATCTGTTCAGTGTCAAAGGTTTTGGAGAGGCAGAGTTCTGGTTTGCCGGCATCAAAGTAGTTATAACGATTATTTTCCTGATTGTCGGTGTCCTGATGATCATTGGTATCATGCATTCCGGTGAGGATGCAGGCTTCCATAACTGGACACTGGATGCAGGTTCCGATGGAAAAGCACCATTCCTGCATGGATTTGGCGGAATTGTCGGAATCCTGATGGTTGCGGCTTTTTCCTTCTCTAATACAGAGCTGGTTGGTCTGTCAGCAGCAGAGTCTGCCAACCCGAAGGAAGATGTACCGAAATCCATTCACAGCGTATTCTGGAGACTGATGATCTTCTATCTTGGTACGATTTTTGTTGTAGCAACATTGATCCCGTTTACAGAGCCGTCCCTGCTGACTGCAAGTGAGGACAACGTAGCGGCATCTCCGTTTACCATTATTTTCAGAAATGCAGGTCTGGCAGCAGCAGCTTCTCTGATGAACGCTGTTATCCTGACTTCTGTATTATCCTGTGGAAACTCATCCATGTATGCAGCTTCCAGAACCATGCAGCATATGGCAGAGAGTGGCGATGCACCGAAGTTTTTTGCAAAAATCAGCAAAAACGGTGTGCCGGTGAGATCCGTTATTCTGACCGCAATTATCGCAGCAACCGCATTTATTGCTTCCATGATCGGTGATGGTGTAGCTTATACCGCGGCATATTATCTATGTGGTATCGCCGGTGTTTATAACTGGCTAACCATCAGTGTGGCACATTATCGTTTCCGTAAAGGATGGATCGCACAGGGACACAGCCTGGACGAATTGCAGTATAAATCCCCGTTCTATCCATGGGGCTCATGGTTATGTATCATTGTCTGCATCGTGGTATGCTTCGGCGCAAACTGGCAGGTATTTACCGATTTCAACTGGTTTGATTTCCTGACCTGCTACGGAATTATCCCGATCTCCATCATTATGTTTTTCGTATACAAGAAAAAGAGAAAAACAAAATGGGTGGCATACGAGGACATGGATCTGTCTCAGCCGGAAGATATGGAAGAAGCAAGAAAACATATGTCCGGTATGGAGTAACTTAATAACACAAATATCTTAAATCACCTTTTCTTAAATGGCAGGGATGTTTTTTAGAGCATTCCTGCTATTTGTATATTGCAAATTAATTTATCTCAGTCGAGAAGACGCCCACTTCTGTAAGTGGTGAGTAATAAAATGTGAATGGTAATAAAAAATTTGCTACCCGAAGTTCTTTTTATATTTTGCGTAAAAGTCTTGACTTGGAGTGCACTTCAACCTGTATAATAAAAATGATGATTTAACAAGAAAATGGAAAATTAGGTAAGAGAAAGGAGTCTGGTACCTTTATGATTTACAATGAATTTCAGGGATTAAAATTATCCGCTCTTGGAATGGGAAATATGAGACTGCCGGTCATTGACGGTGACGATAATCAGATTGATGTAAAAGCAGCGGAGGAAATGTTTGCATACTGCATGGAATCCGGTATTAACTACTATGATACCGCATATGGCTATCACGGTGGAAAATCCGAGCTTGTGGTTGGTGAACTGCTGAAAAAATATGATCGCAGCAGTTTTTATCTGGCTTCCAAGTTTCCGGGATATGATTTGCGGAATATGAGAAGAGTAAAACCGATTTTTGAGGAACAGTTGAAAAAATGTCAGGTAGAGTATTTTGACTTTTATATGTTCCACAATGTCTGTGAGATGAACGTGGATGCATATCTGGATCCGAAATACGGCATTTATGATTATCTGATGGAACAGAAACGAAATGGTCGCATCAAACATCTTGGTTTTTCTGCACACGGTGATATTGAGTGTATGACAAAGTTTCTGGAAGCATATGGCAAAGACATGGAATTCTGTCAGATTGAGCTGAATTATTTTGACTACAAGTTCCAGGATGCCAAAGGAAAAGTGGAATTACTGAAAAAATGGAATCTCCCAATCTGGGTGATGGAGCCGGTTCGTGGCGGTCAGCTTGCCACTCTTTCTGAGGAGGCAACTGCAAAACTGGCAGCGGTAAGACCGGAGGAAAAAGTACCGGCATGGGCGTTCCGTTTTCTGCAGGCAATTCCGGAGGTAACTATGACATTGTCAGGTATGTCAAACATGCAGCAGTTAAAAGACAACATTGCAACCTATGAGGAAAATAAACCGTTAAACGAATCTGAGATGGAACTGATTCTTGGCGTTGCTGACGACATGATCCGCAAGACAACCGTGCCTTGTACCGGATGTCATTATTGTGTTTCCCGTTGTCCAAAGGGACTGGATATTCCATTCTTGCTGAAATTATACAATGAGGCAATGGTCGCAGGTGCTGGAGATTTTATTGCGCCGATGGCACTGGCTTCGGTCGATGCGGAGAAAAAACCGGAATGCTGTATCGGATGTCACAGTTGTGAAAAAGTCTGTCCACAGACGATTCATATTCCGGATGAATTACATCGTTTTGCAAAAAAACTGGGACGTGTACAGGAATAAGGTTATAGCATTATTATGGAACCGTTTTACTATAACAAAATGAATAAACTGCAGCAGGCTGTGTATCACGGAATGCTGCAGGGTATCAATGCATTGGACTCAGAGATTCAAATCCCGCGGATTGATGGACGGGAGTTATATGATATTTTTTTCCGGATGCGTCTGGATCATCCGGAGATATTCTGGGCAACGGGGTATCAGTACCGCTATTATGACAATTCTTCCAATCTGATTCTGCTTCCGGAATATTTATTTGACAAAAATAAGATCCGGGAGCATCAGAAAGCCATGAAAGCCCGTGTTGAGAAACTGGCGCGGGCGGCAAAAGACCTGTCAGAGTGGGAGAAGGAAAAATACATTCACGATTTTATCTGTGAAAATGTCACTTATGATAAACTGAAAAAAGCATATTCCCATGAGATCATTGGGCCGTTAGGACATGGTGTAGGTGTCTGCGAGGGCATTGCAAAATCTGTAAAAGTTCTGTGTGATGTTCTTGGACTCTGGTGCATGATTGCTATTTGCGGGAACAATCCGGAGAAAGGCATCAAGTACCGTCACACATGGAATATCGTAAAAATCGGTGGTCAGTATTATCATCTGGATGTTACATTTGATAATACTCTTGGCAAACATAGTCTTGCCGGGCAGGAACTGCGTTATGACTATTTCAATCTGGAAGATAAAAAGATTTTCCGGGATCACGAGCCGTTGATCGCACCGGCGCCTTCCTGTACGGATGGGGATCATTTTTATTACCGGGAGAAAAAACTGTCGTTTACAAAAATCGAAGATGTGTACAAGCGGTCTTTGCAGAGCGCAAAAAAGGGCAGAGTGCTGACCTTTCACTGGCGTGGTGGTTATCTGACCAAAGAGGTTTTTCAGGAACTGTTAGAACAGATTAAGAAGGCAGGGGATGAGAAACAGAAGGCAGCCCGGATCAGTGTGAACTGGGCGCAGGCTGTGATGCGTGTCAGCTTTGTGGATGCAGGCGAGGATGCATGTATTGATATGGAAGAAGCAAACGAAGGCGAGCAGGAATGACCTGCGCGCCTTCTACTTAGTTTACAAAAGATGTTTGTTTTCATTGATGGATGTGTAATAACAAATCAATGTATCTGTTTGTTTTGGTATGATATTTTTAAATAAGGATACCGCGTTATGGTTTTGTTGAAAAAGTGATCTTTCCTGGATGGGAAGAACTGTCAATATCTGTATCCGAGTTAAAAAGAATATTGACGTCATTTTCTGAATATGTGGTGTTAAATGTCCAGTTATTCTGTGTTTCATAGGTAATATATTGCTTTAAAAAAGAATTATACCAACGGAACTTTATGATATAATCATCCGCATTACTGTCTTTTGGTACTTTAAAGTTATATTGAATATAGCTTTCTGCACATGCCTCTGCCAATGATTCCAGATTGTCCGGTGTCAGACTATAGGTATACAATGGTGTATCATTATATACAACCTGAAATTCAGCGTCTGAGATATTGGAAACAAATGCAGCCTGCTGACAGCTCAGGTTGAGATCGCCAAAGTTTGTTCGTGAAAGGTTGTCAAATTGGTTTCCGACAATTTCAACATTTGGCTGCCAGTCCGTTAATCCAAGAACCGACAGCGTTTCGTATTCGCTCAGAGTTACGGTCTGTTTGGAACCGTCTGTATCGATGCAGGCAGTTGTGGTATAAGTGTCTGTATTAATCGGCAAGTCGGCAAAACCAGTATAAGTTCCGTTTTCGCAGGTGAACGTAATCGGAATATTGCTCTGATCCGAAGTGTTTTGAAGCTGCATGGTCAGAGTGGTGTTATCCTGATAGTTTTTCAAGACAGCAGTAAATTTAACATGCAGATTTTTGCCGTCATCGGAGACAGAATCCGCAGTCGCATTATAATTTTGAAAATAGGTATCCTGTTCGCTGATGTAGTCAGAATCGTTGTTTACATAAACCGGAGCGGATTTCTGTGCAATCTGATCTGAGAGAGTGTTTAATCTGGCAGAAAAGCTTACCGTGACCACAATCAGGGCGACTGTCAGTGCCAGGCACGCGGTACCAAACCCGATGGCAGTCCGTTTCCATGTTTGGTGATTTTTCTGCAGGATTTCAGAAGTAATATTTTCAATCGTTTCCGGAGAAACACCAGATGCAGAACAACTGTCATTATGAAATGTGTCATAATGACTGGCACCATTTGTAAAAGCGGGATTTGCCGAAGCATCCGCATTGCCCTGGTTATTTGCAACACAATTGGTATTCTGATTCAAATCAGAAGAAGTTTCTTCGGAAAAAATATCTACATCTTCATCCAATAACTTATCTAATGATATCTGATAAAATTCTGCCAGAAATTTTAATTTTCCAAGATCCGGGCGTGTGGCATCGGATTCCCATTTGGAAATAGACTGGCGGGAAACCTGCAATTTTTCTGCAAGCTGTTCCTGTGTCATAGTCTGTTTCGTTCGTAATGTATATAATTTTTCACCTAATGTCATAATGTACCTCCGTCTGGAAAAAGTGATCCTGTCATAAATTTGTGATTGCAGAATCAAATTGATGTTGTGTGACTTTCCGGAAATTAAAAATATATCCTGTATAGTTAGTCAGTAGTAAAAATGCGAGAGTATTTCTGAAAGTATGTAATGTATCTCATCTGATTTCAGTATAAAAAATCAGCGGAAAATGTCTACCAATCGGTGTGAGCGATTGCGCAACTTCTGGTTGCAACCCAGTATTTATGCGGTTGGACGGTTCATTTCATATGAAAGAATTAGATACATTCGTTCCCTGTAATTGTCAAAATCTTCCCCAATCAGAGTGTTTATTTTTTTGAATCGATAGACCAGAGAGGTACGGTGCATATCCATGGCTTCTGCCGTTGCAGCGAGATTTCGTTCATGAGTCAGATACATGTATAATGTATAGGCAAGCTCAGAATGGTGTTCTTTATCATAATCTAGCAAAAACTGCATTTTCGGATGACAGAAAGTCCAGCTGGATTCATTTAACGTAAAGGAATTCAGCATATGTTCCAGATAATAATTCTGGTAGGAAAACAGGTTGGGTGAATGTTCCTTGCATGTACCAAGTTCAATGGAGCGTAATGCCTGATTATAGTATTCTTCAATATTCAAAATATCCTGGGAACAGTTGCTCATCCCGGCATAAAGTCCATTTTCCTGACAGAGTTTCTGCATGGTGTCAATATACTCCTGCGGAAGGAGCTGGTTTGTGGGGATTGTAATAATTGCGATCAGCTGACCATTGTAAATAACTGTTTTCAGATATGGAATCCGGCTCTCCAGCATGTTTCGGACATGACGAGCATTGACGGTTTCCTGACTTCTTGCAATTTCGATGACGATGCAGTAATTGTTGCCGTTGAAATCATCCTTTACATAATTCATATGTGTAATGGAAGAACGGTCTGCGGCAATTTTGTGATCCAACAGATCGCGGATAAAATATTCATAGTTAAATCCACGTGCATTCTGAATGAATGCATCTTTTTTGATCTGCTCATTGATATATTTTTTTAAAATCAGCAGAAATTCAGTATCGATCGGTTCCAGTGGTTTATTGATGGCGGAAACGACAATATGACCGAGATCTTTGCTTGCGTTAATGGAACAGTAAAGTTGTTCATAACCGAGTTCTTCATTGAAAGCACGGATTGGGAGTTCACTTCTTTTTACCCGTTCATGGATATTATTCTGTCGGCTGACCATTTTAAAATCCTGATCGGTAAATCCTTTTTTCTCCAGTGTGCGGTCCGTAAAATTCTGATCTTTTAGTTTTTCAAAGGGGGCTGCGATCAGATTATAATTTGCATCAAAAACAAATACCGGATTTCCAAATACCCGGTAAGAATAGTCGATGGCTGGCTGCAATCCGTTATCAAAAGCCAGAAAATCAAGAAGTGTAGAACCGTAAAATCCAACACCGCACTGGATATTGTAATAGCTTTGCAAAAGACCATAGATTTTTTCTGGATTATTACATTGCACAAATAAGACACTTACAAAATCCGGGAATTGACTGTTCAGCATATCCATATTGATATCCTCAGGAACAATACATAAAAGGTGCATATCCTGAATAAACGGGAAGGAGAGCAGCTCAGGTGTATAGGTGCATGTGTACAGTAAATGGATGGTCAGTGGCTGCGGCGCATCATATAGTTTGTTCCATCCAGTCAGGGCATGTATACCATCGGATGAAGTCAGCAATGTGGAATAGTCCCCCAACTGATATTGAATTTGTTTTAACCCTATGTACATTTCAAGTCCTCCTCTGTCTGTTCTTTATTATACACGAAATAATAAGCAATGTAAAAACACTTATTCTACATTAGTGTAGAAAAACACTTGTATATTTCGCATACATCATACAAAGAAAGTGAGACATATTTTTTATACAATGTAATCAGCAGAGATAGTTATTGTGAACTGTAAAAATTGATAAAAAGGAGAATAAAAAATGAGCTTTAATGATAATCTTCCGAAATTAAAACCGTTTAAAAGAAGTGTTTCCATCATTGGCGTAGGTGCGACTCCGTTTGTACGTATCCTGGATGATCCATCTGTAGATGGTATGAATGAACAGGAACTTTTCGCATATGCGGCACGGGACGCAATGAAAGATGCCGGAGTTGATGGCAGTGATGTGGAATTTTACATCCATGGACAGGCCGGACCGGGCTGGACAAGTAACCTGGCAACCCCAAACATGCATGTGGCAAACTGGATCGGTATGAAAGGTAAAGGTTCTTATCATCACAGTGAAGCATGCGCAACCGGTTATGTGGGCGTGGAGACAGCCGTTGCATTAGTTGCTTCCGGTGAGTATGACATGGTTCTGAGCGGCTGTATCGAGACACCGTACTCCATTGCATATCCGACCAGAGTAGTTACAAAACGTCGTTTCGGAACAGATGCAATCTTCCATGATGTACTGGCTTCTACGCAGTGCAGAGATTATACCTTATTTACCCGTGGTTCTCTGCCATTTAACTCTGAGTCCTGGCTGGATTATTACGTGAAAGAGAATGGAATCAGCCCTGAGGATGCCGATGCAATGATGACTGCTTTATCTATCAACTGCCGTCGTGCAGCAGCATTGAATCCGCTGAGTACCATTACCAATAATACATATGAGGAACTTGCAGCAGCAAACGGTATGGATTCCGCTTATGAGTATCTGCATTCCAAATTCAATCCATTAATTGGAAAATACATGAGAGGTTCTCACTTTGAACAGCGTTGTGACGGTGCAGCAGCAATTATTGTATGCCCGACAGAACTGGCTTATAAATATACCGATCATCCGATTGAGATTCTTGGTATCGGTCATTCTAATGTGGAGGCTGGAAACCCGAGAAATGAGATGTACGCAACACAGAATGCATATCGTCAGGTAAAAGAACTGACCGGACTGACCGGTGCGGATATGGATATCTTCCTTGCAAATGATTTCTACAACCAGTCTGAATTCCTGTCTGCCGAGATGTGTGAATATCTGCCGAAGGGTGAAGGCTGGCAGTATACAAAAGAAGGCCGTATCGCTTATGACGGAGACCGTCCGATCAATACAAATGGTGGCCGTTGCCAGTATGGTCATGCAGCAGGTGCTTCCGGATTACATGATGTGTATGAAGCAGTTCACCAGATGCGAGGAGATGCAGGTGCGACACAGGTTCATCATGATGTAAAACACGCAATGCTCCGTGGATTTGGCGGAAGCCAGAACGTATTGAATATCATGATGGAGAGAAAGTAGGAGAGGAGGACGATGGTTAAAATGACAAAATATGATTTAAAACCGATTGTAAAAACTTATTATGATGCTTTGGAAGAAGGAACCATTCTGGGAAGAAAATGTACCAGATGCGGACATATCGAGTTTCCTCCTTATCTGTGCTGTAACGAGTGCGGAGGTCTGGATACCGAGTGGGTGGATCTGACAAATATGCGCGGTATTGTAAAACAGGCACTTCCGACAAAAGGAGCATTCGGTGATCCGGAATTCCGTAACACACAGGGAGACTATTTTGCAGTAGAGATTGAAGTACCTGGTATCGACCCGTTTAATGCGAGTCTGTTACATGTGGATTATGACAAATATGCAGAATTTGATCAGTATATTCAGGAGCATGAAGTAGAAGTAAAACCGTTACTGTTCCAGGATGAAGATGTAAAAGTTGTAGCCTGGGAACTGGTGGAAGATAACGGATTCAAGAAGATTCCGGAGATCAAGGCACCGGAACCAAAGAAAGAAGAAACAAAAACAGCAGCAGTAACTGCAACAACTTCTGCCGTAGATCTGAGCAAGGATGCAACCACACAAACTGTTATTGAAGCAGCAGCTGATGCATACGGAGTAGATGCAGCATCTATTACACTTGCAACAGATATCCGCGAGGATTTATCCAACGAATCCATGAAGATGATCGTTATGATCTCAACCATTGAAGATCAGTTAAATGTAACAATCGAGATTCAGGAAGCAAGTAACCTGAATACCATTGCAGATTTTGTAAATGTAGTAAAAGAGCGTCTGGGCGAAGAGACAATTGCAGCAGATGCGGCAGTAGCGGCCGGAACTTCCGCAGCACAGACAACTGCAGCTGCATCCGAAGAATTAGATGATGTGGCAAAAACTGTCATTGAAGCAGCAGCAGATGCGTATGGAGTAGATGCAGCATCTATTACACTTGCAACAGATATCCGCGAGGATTTATCCA
>URDN01000037.1 GCA_900546495.1 uncultured Lachnospiraceae bacterium | reverse complement strand
AAACTGTTTTTGAGTTTCTCGCCGTCGGTAATCGACGTATAGCAGTTCTTTTGTATATTGTCAAGGGTGGCGTAAATAGCCAATGCCTTTCACTTTTCTTTTCTCTGTGTAAATCTGCGCATGCAACACAACAGTTATTTTGCCATTAGCTTATATGCATGCGTGGCACGCGGTGCCGTCGTGTAAAGGGAACAAAATAAAAACTAACTCCAAAAGAGGATAATTGTAAAATTTTCGTTGTGACTGCTGCATCTAGCCCGTCCGCGAGAGTGTGTCTGAACCCGCTGTTTTTGCGGGTGAGTTCGCGGAAGCGGACGGAAATAAGCGATGCAGTGGTCACAGAAAATTTTTCATATCCTCGTTGGAGTTAGTTTTTATTTGTTCCCTAAACGACAAACAAGAATTTATTGAAATGTACTTTTATACTTATTATAAAGTTCCTTGATCTGCTCCAGTTCAGAAGCTGTCAGTGTATCTTTTGCATACTGTTTCAGACCGGCAGTATCACCGCTTGTGATATAGGAAGAGGCTTCTTTCATAGTTTCTGTGGACATATGATTTGTAATAATATCATTAACCGTTTCCTTGTCTTCTTCATCCATTGCGTCCATGATTTCTTTTGCGTTGACACCAGTAGCAGCTTCTGTATCAGAAGCAATCTGGGATTCCATTAATTTCTCTGCCACAACACCGGCAGCTTTTGTTTTTATCTTTGGCAAGGCTACAAAATAGCCAATCAAAATAATTACAACTACAGCAATAAGAAATACCATAAATTTCTGAAGACGATGTCTTTTATGTGGATATGCCATAATCTATTCCTCCTTATATTTGTACTTATCAAACACGTCAGCATGCTGATGTGTTTACACATATGATCCAATTCGACGCTCGTCAATCATGCCAGCATGTTGACTCTCTTGTACTTATTATAGCATGGAAGTTGTGTTTAAATTGTCAAATCCGGGAATATTAAGGAAATCTTCACTTTATTTGCATTTGGATGTAAAAACCGTTATAATCAGAAAACAGAAAAAATGAGGCAAAAAGAAAGGAACAAATACATATATGGCAGCGATTTTTTTTGATATTGATGGAACATTATGGGACAAAGAGAATCATATTCCGCAAAGTACCAAGGATGCGATCCGGCAGCTTCGGAAAAATGGACATCAGACATTTCTATGCAGCGGACGAACCAGAATTTTTATTAACAGTGAGGAATTGCTTGGCATGGGATTTGACGGCATTGTCAGCGGTTGTGGAACTTTTATAGAATATGATGGAAAAGACTTACTGTACAAAGAGATTGACCGGGAATTGCTGAAAAAGACAGTGCAGATTTTTTATGACTATGATATTGCTATGGTTATGGAGGGGCGGCATATGCTGTATATGGATGCGGATATGATCAGCAGAGATGCATACGGAAGATATCTGCTGGATGTCATGAAAGACTGCATGTTGCCGATTCGCAATCATGAGGATCAGTGGGAAGCCAGCAAGTTTTCTGTACTGATTCACGACAGAGATTATCCGGCAGTGATCGAACGATTAAAGGATGATTATGATTTCATGGTTCACGGGGATGTGGCAATGGAAGTAGTACCAAAAGGATATAGCAAAGCCAGCGGAATCGCTTTTGTATGTGACAAGTTGGGAATCGATGTAAAGGATACATATGCATTTGGTGACAGTGCCAACGATGTGGATATGTTGGATTTTGTCGGTGTGGGCATTGCTATGGGCGATGGAACGGATGTAGCTAAGGAACATGCGAACTATGTGACCAAGGGACTGCATGAGGATGGTATTTATCATGCACTGAAGCATTTTGGATTGATATAGTTCGTGGAATTTCGTGAAGATATCTGTGTTGGAGTCATATAAGTTGTAATTACATAACATATTGTAATTACATAACATATAATAAGAAGAAAGTAGCATTCTGAATTTTCAGGATGCTATTTTTTATTATAAATTGTAATATAGAGATGTGACTTTATAGTTATGTCTGTTTGTTAAGAAAAATGAAAAAATGAGAAAAAGTGAGAAAAAATGAGTATACTAAAGATATAAAGAAAAAATATAATAATAAATGAGAAATCATTTAGTTGCGATTCAGGTACAAAAAAACTATTATATGACTATCGGTTAGCACTCAAAAGAAATGAGTGCTAATAAAACGAAAGAAAGCATAAGACTTATATATAGAATAAGGAGGAATCACATCATGAAATTAGTACCATTAGGCGACAGAGTTGTATTAAAACAGGTAGAGGCAGAAGAAACCACAAAATCAGGTCTGATCCTTACAACAAGCGCACAGGAGAAACCACAGGAAGCAGAAGTAATCGCTGTAGGACCTGGCGGAATGGTAGATGGTAAAGAAGTAACCATGCAGGTAAAACCGGGTGATAAAGTTATTTATTCTAAATATGCTGGTAACGAAGTAAAATTAGAAGGTGAGGAGTACATCATCGTAAGACAGAATGACATCCTTGCAATCGTTGAGTAATTATATTTCTGAAAGATATCAGAATAATACGGGATTTTGCAAAGAAACCTGAAAAATCAGAATAGTAAATAGGAAAAGAGCATATGCATAAAAACAGCGTATGCATCGTAAATAGCTAGTGAATGTGTATGAAGGAGGAAATTCATCATGGCAAAAGAATTAAAATATGGATCAGAGGCAAGAAAAGCTCTGGAAGCTGGTGTAGATAAATTAGCAGATACCGTTCGTGTTACATTAGGACCAAAAGGAAGAAACGTAGTTCTGGATAAATCTTTTGGTGCACCGCTGATCACAAATGACGGTGTTACAATCGCAAAAGATATTGAGCTTGAGGATGCATTCGAGAATATGGGTGCACAGCTTGTAAAAGAGGCAGCTACAAAGACAAATGATGTAGCAGGTGATGGTACAACAACCGCTACTGTTCTTGCTCAGGCAATGATCAAAGAGGGAATGAAAAACCTGGAAGCAGGTGCAAACCCAATCGTTATGAGAAGAGGTATGAAGAAAGCAACTGAGGCTGCTGTAAAAGCAATCGCAGCTATGAGCCAGAAAGTTGACGGAAAGAACCATATCGCGAAAGTTGCAGCAATCTCTGCCGGCGACGAGACAGTCGGAAATATGGTAGCAGATGCTATGGAAAAAGTTTCCGCAGACGGTGTTATCACAATCGAAGAATCCAAGACAATGCAGACAGAGTTAGACTTAGTAGAAGGTATGCAGTTTGACCGTGGATATATTTCCGCATACATGGCAACTGATATGGATAAAATGGAAGCAAACCTTGACGAGCCATACATCCTGATCACAGATAAAAAAATCACAAACATTCAGGAGATCTTACCACTGTTAGAGCAGATTTTACAGACAGGTAAAAAATTACTCATCATCGCTGAGGATATCGAGGGTGATGCATTAACAAACCTGATCGTAAACAAATTACGTGGAACAATCACTGTTGTCGGTGTAAAAGCACCGGGATATGGTGACAGAAGAAAAGCAATGCTGCAGGATATCGCAATCCTGACAGGCGGTACTGTAATTTCTTCCGAACTTGGTCTGGAATTAAAAGACGTAACATTAGATCAGCTTGGTCAGGCAAAATCTGTTAAAGTTCAGAAAGAGAACACAATCATCGTTGACGGTGAGGGTGATTCTGAGGCAATCAAAGCAAGAGTTGCTCAGATCCGTGCAGAGATTGAGACAACTACATCTGATTTCGATCGTGAGAAACTGCAGGAGAGACTTGCGAAGATGGCAGGCGGCGTAGCAGTGATCCGTGTAGGTGCAGCTACAGAGGCTGAGATGAAAGAAAGCAAACTGCGTATGGAAGACGCTCTGGCAGCTACAAAAGCAGCAGTAGAGGAAGGAATCATCGCAGGTGGCGGATCTGCATACATCCATGCGACAAAAGAAGTTGCAAAACTTGCTGAGACACTGGAAGGTGATGAGAAGACAGGTGCAAAAGTAATCCTGAAAGCTCTGGAAGCTCCGTTATTCTACATTTCTGCAAATGCAGGTCTTGAAGGCGCTGTAATCATCAACAAAGTTCGTGAGAGCGAGCCGGGTATCGGATTTGATGCAGCAAAAGAAGAGTATGTAAACATGGTAGACGCAGGAATCCTTGATCCTGTAAAAGTAACAAGAAGCGCATTACAGAATGCAACAAGTGTTGCTTCTACCTTATTGACAACAGAGTCTGTTGTAGCAGACATCAAAGAGCCGGCTCCGGCAATGCCAGCAGGCGGTGCACCAGGAATGGGAATGATGTAATTCAACAACTCACATATGCCCTGACAAAAAAGCCGTCCGCATGCTTGCATGTGGGACGGCTTTTTGAAAGTAATATAGAGGGAGCACTATCTTATGAGCAAAATAAGTATTGCTCGCAAGCGAGCTCTTTTGCGAATGGTGCGTGTGAGCTGTTGTAAAAGAGAGAGAGTCAGAAAAGAATACCGCAGCCTGAGAAGGTAGCTTGTATTCTTTTCTGACTCTCTCTTTCATTACCTGAAAAACTAGCCAATTATTTCGGCAAGCGAACAGATTTGAATATCATTTTCGGTAAATGCCTTACGGATTTTTTCAACGAAAAGCAGTGCTTTTTCGCCATCTCCGTGTACACATACGGAATCTGCCTGAATCGGAATATCCTTTCCGGTCACAGCCGTGACAATACCTTCTTTTATCATTCGGATGACACGGGCAATGGCTTCATCCTCATCGGTGATCATGGCCCCCTCTTTGCGGCGGTTCACCAGTGTACCATCTTCTTCATATCCGCGGTCAGCAAATACTTCACTGGCTGCTTTTAAGCCACAGTCTTTGGCCGCACGGATCATTTCACTTCCGGATAATCCCATAACAATAATTTCAGGATCATAGTCGCGGATAGCCTCACAGATAGCCAGAGACAGCTCGTAATCTTTGGCAGCCATGTTGTATAAGGCACCATGTGGTTTAACGTGCTGCAGGCGCATTCCGTTCGCCTGACACATGCCGCCCAGAGCACTGATCTGATACAAGGTGTAGGCTTTTGCCTCTGCCGGGGAAATCGCCATATTTCTACGGCCAAATCCCATAAGATCCGGAAGCCCCGGATGTGCACCGATTTTGATGCCTGCCTCTTTGGTTTTGGCAATGGATTCCAGCATTACGACAGGATCGGATGCGTGATATCCGCAGGCAATGTTTGCGGAAGAAATAAGAGGAATGATTTTTTCATCCATTCCAATGGTATAGCGACCGAAGCTTTCACCAAGGTCACTGTTTAAGTCTACCTGATACATGGTAATGACCTCTCTTTCTGATTTAAAATGATTTCTGCGCCAGGGATCTCCTGAAGCAAGTGGCAAAAGCGGATTGCAAATGTCCGTTTTACCAATTCATTAGTCCAGACGTAAAATGCGCTCGATAAAGCCGGTATCGGCTTTCCCTTCACAGAACTCTGGATTTTTCAGAATACGATACTGGAAATCAAGGTTTGTTTCCACCCCCATAATAAGCATTTCGTTCAGTGCGGAGCGCATTTTCTGCAGTGCTGCATCGCGGTTTGGCGCATGAACGATGACTTTTGCGATCATGGAGTCGTATTCGGAAGGAATACGGTAGCCGGTGTAAAGAGCAGTGTCTACGCGGACACCGTTTCCTGCCGGAAGGTGCAGATGTTTGACAACGCCCGGACTTGGCATAAAGTTTTTTTCCGGAATTTCTGCATTGATACGGCATTCAATGGCATGTCCTTTTGGTGTGACATCTTTCTGGGTAAAACTTAACGGTTCGCCCATGGCCACGCGGATCTGCTCAATAATGAGATCTGTACCTGTGACCATTTCTGTAACTCCGTGCTCCACCTGAATACGGGTGTTCATTTCCATAAAATAGTAAGTGCCTTTCGGATCTACAATAAACTCGACCGTTCCGGCATTTGTGTAATTGACAGCTTTTGCTGCAAGAATCGCGTCGTGATTCATGGAAGCACGCATTTTTTCCGTGATAGCAGGAGATGGAGATTCCTCAATCAGTTTCTGGTGATTTCGCTGTACGGAACAGTCACGCTCTCCAAGGGCAACTACGTTGCCGAAGTTATCTGCCATGATCTGAATCTCTACATGGCGTGGATTTTCAATAAATTTTTCAATATACATAGTGTCATCGCCAAAGGCATTGGCAGATTCACGCTGCGCCATATTGAAATTAAATTCAAATTCGTCTTTGGATTTTGCCACACGCATACCTTTTCCACCGCCGCCGGAGGATGCCTTGATCATAACCGGGTAACCGATTTCGTCGGCAAATTTTTCACCAGTTTCTGCATCATAGACAGGTTCTTTCGTGCCCGGAACGACAGGAACGTTGGCATCTATCATTGTTTTGCGGGCGTGGGATTTATTTCCCATGCTGTTGATAACGTCAGCGGTTGGACCGATAAAGGTGATGCCGTATTCGTTACAGAGACGGACAAAATCTGCGTTCTCGGATAAAAATCCAAAGCCCGGATGGATGGCATCGGCACCGACGTTACGGGCAGCTGTGATGATGCGCTCCATGTTCAGGTAATTGTTGCGGGCAGGTCCTTCTCCGATGCAGACACGCTGGTCTGCCAGCTGTACGTGAAGACTGTTTTTATCTTCTTTGGAGTAAACGGCAACGCTGCGGATGCCCATATTGCGGCAGGCACGGATAATACGGACCGCGATCTCTCCACGATTTGCAATTAATATTTTGTGAAACATCAGCAGGCCTCCTTAGTCATCCAGTTTTTTTACCTTAAACAGTGGCTGGCCATATTCGATTTTCTGCTCATTGCTGGCCAGAACGGCTTCGATTTCACAGTCAAAATCACTTTCAATCTCATTCATCAGTTTCATTGCTTCCAGAATGCACACGGTCTGTCCGGCTTTGACTCTGTCACCGACTTTTACGAAAGCTTTTGCTTCCGGAGACGGAGCAGAATAGAAGGTACCGACGATTGGAGAGGTGATGTAAGTCTCATCCTCTGCATCTTCTTCCAGCGGGGCAGCAGGAGCAGTCTGAGCGACGGTAACTGCAGCTTCGCCCGGAACGCCCATGGTTCCGCGGCGACTCATTTTAATTTTTGTATCGCCTTCCTGAATGGAAAACTCCAGCATGGAAGAATTTTCGATAATCTGTACAAGTTTTTCAATCTGTTGTAAATCCATGATAATTTGTTACTCCTTTGATGTTCAATAAAAGAATTCTATAGGTAAATCGTATGAATATATGGCTAAAATATATATCTAATCTGTTGGTACAGAATCCTGTAATAGTTCAGTAGTTGGTGTTAATCCTGAAACAGTTTTGATAAACGTTTTGCCACAAGCCTACAGTCCAGAACTTCCTTACACGGCTGATAGATCTGTTTGCGGAATTCCTGTAATTCGTGAAGTTCATCCTGCATAAGCTGCTGGGCTTCTTCCACAGTAACTGCCTGAAAACGTACCTTGTGGTCTGTTTTTCGCTGAACCAGTTTCGGAATATCTACGGAAATGACCGTGGCAATTTTTGCATATCCGCCGGTGGTCTGACGGTCAGAAAGCAGAATGATCGGTTTTCCGTGGCTTGGCACCTGAACAGATCCAAAGGCAATTCCGTCGGAAATGATATCCGAAGTGGTCTTGTATGCAATAAACGGTCCTTCCAGACGGCATCCCATACGGTCGAATTCACTGGTTACAGTATATTCAGATTCCAGGAAGGTTTTTCTGCCTGCGGCAGAGAAGGCTTTGTCCTGCGGTCCCATGATGACACGTAAGGTCACTTCGTCCTGATCAAATTCATCCAGATCCAGAGTACGGGAGAGATAATATGGTAAATATCTACGTTTGATGCGGAATCCAACATAATCGCCATCCATCAGACGGCGTCCTTTGTATCCGCCAATGGAGCATTTGATATTAGTGGAACGGCTTCCCATGACTACCGGAATGTCAAGATAACTGGAAAAAGCAATGTAGCCGCGGCTTCCGGTTCTTGCTCCGCGGAAAGATAAGATATCACCGCGGTGCATATAGACTGCCGTATAGTTTTTGATCGGTTTTCCGTTTACCTGTGGCTGGAAATCGCCGCCGGTGATGGCAATGATGGTTTCGGAAGTAAATTCTAATGTCGGACCCATCAGGGTAAATTCCAGAACCGCTTCATTTTCCGGGTTATCTAACAGCAGGTTTGCAATTTTAAAGGAGCGCACATCCATGACACCGGACACACCGAAGCCCTGACTCTGATAGCCGGTTCTTCCAAGATCCTGTACAGTTGTGAGCATGCCGCCCTTTAATACACGAACACCCATGGGTTACACCTCCTTTGGATGAATGGTGCAGGTATAAGTGCCTTTTTCCACTTCATCTTTGATTGTTGTAAAATCAGATTCACTGACCGGGATAAAACGGATGTAGTCACCGGCTTCAAAAAGAATCGGAACTTCGCGATTCGGATCATAGGTCTTTACCGGAGTCAGTCCCAGTAACTGCCAGCCTCCCGGGGAATCTAACGGATAGATACCGGTCTGGGATCCGCCGATGCCGACGCTTCCGGCAGGGATTTTAATACGTGGATTTGCCAGACGCGGAGTGTGGATGCGTTCATCCAGACCGCCCAGGTAAGAAAATCCCGGTAAAAATCCAAGCATATAGATCAGATAGTCACTGGAAGAGTGAATATCAATGACTTCCTGCGGAGTAAGGTTTGCGTGTTTTGCGATGTTTTCCAGATCCGGGCCGTATTTGCCGCCGTAGCACACCGGAATTTCAAAAATACGGGAAGAAGACGATTTTTTGCTGACTTCCAGTTTTAATAATTTTTCCAGACGGTGTTTTAATTTGCGGTAGTCAATGACGCGCGGATCATAGTTGATGAGAAGGCTTGTGAAAGCAGGGATCACGTCTGTGACACCTTCCACATGCTGTTCTCTCATCAAATGTACAAATGCGGTGATCTGTGCATTGATTTCAGGAGAAATCTCCTGCCCAAACTGGATGAGCAGGGAGGAATCTCCGGCGGTAAGAATTTTTGTGTCTTTCATGATTGATTATGCTCCATTATGCAAAAAGTGTTGCAAGGTTTCCGAGGGATGTGATACCAAGGTATGCGGAGATGACAACAACAACGATACCAAGGATCAGCAGCCAGGTCGGATGGTGGTAATCCTCACCCATGATAGTTTTCTTTTTGGAAGCTATCAGACACACACCAAGGGTGATCGGAAGGATCAGACCGTTTAGAGCGCCTGCCAGAACGAGCAGAGTAGCCGGCTGACCGATCAGTGCCATGACGATGGTGCTGAGGATGATGAATCCAACGATGAACCATTTTTCATTTTTTTCGATAAATTTACTGAATGTTTTCAGGAAAGATACGGAAGTATATGCGCAGCCTACAATAGAGGTAATGGCAGCACACAGAAGTACCAGTCCGAAGAAGCGGTATCCAATCTGACCTGCGCCGATTTTAAATGCATCGGCAGCCGGGTTGGACGGGTCCAGTGTATGTGCACCGGATGTTGCAGTAGCAACAACAACGCCAAGGATTGCCAGGAATAACAGTACACGAACGATAGTTGCGATACCAAGTCCCATAACGGAACTTTTCTTGATCTCACCAAGGTTTTCTTTTTTCGTGATTCCGGCATCAATCAGACGATGTGCACCGGCAAACGTGATATATCCGCCGACGGTTCCGCCAAGCAGTGTCAGGATGGCCGGGAATATGTCGCTCATCGGTGTGGATGGTGCAACGGTTTCTTTTAAAGCATAGCCAACTGGCGGGCGAACAATGAGGATCACAACAAAAATAACGGCAATCATAAGTCCACCAAGTACTTTTGTCAGGGTATCCATGGCTTTCAGTGCATTCTTAGATAAGAAAACAACGACCGCGATGGCACCTGCAAGGAAATATCCAACTGTTGTCGGAATACCAAGTAAGGCGTTAAAACCAAGGGCTCCGCCGCCGACGTTACCGATGTTAAATACAAGTCCACCAGCTACGACCAGGAAGGCTACCACATAGCCAAGTCCCGGAAGCACTTTGTTTGCGACGTCCTGTCCACGCATGCCGGATACGCAGAGTACACGCCATACGTTTAATTGTACGATGGCAGCCAGAACGATGGAAATTAAAATAACAAAGCCGAAACTTCCATGCAGGCTGTCCGTGAATTTTCCGGTCTGGGTTAAAAATCCCGGACCAATGGCAGAAGTTGCCATGAGGAATGCGGCACCGATTAAGGCACCTGCGTTTTTTTTCTGATTGTTTTTGTTCATAGAACTCTCCTTCATAAAATTAATATCTGTATCATTATACATAATTATAAGAAGAAGTACAAATTTTTTTGTCCTTTTTTGTACGTAA
This sequence comes from uncultured Lachnospiraceae bacterium, assembly GCA_900546495.1. Lineage (GTDB taxonomy): Bacteria > Bacillota > Clostridia > Lachnospirales > Lachnospiraceae > Eubacterium_I. The sequence continues at coordinate 15,041 of URDN01000037.1, read as the reverse complement.
GTTTTAGACTCCTTGGGGGCGTCCAGTCCTGGAGTTTGCAAAATTTGCAGTAATAACTTGAGTCTGACCGCAATAAGTGTTACAATAAATTCAGAAAATAACATATTGATTTGCATGAGATTATGAGCTGAGCAAAAAGGAAACCATGAAAATGGTTTGTTTTTGTTCGGCTCTTTTTAGTTGAAGGAGAGCGATTTTATGTATGATGTAATGATCATTGGGGCAGGTGTGACCGGCAGCGCCATTGCCCGGGAACTGATGCGAAAGAAACGAAATGTTGCGGTACTGGAGCGCTGTAGTGATATCTGCGAAGGCACCAGCAAGGCAAACAGTGGTATCGTGCATGCGGGATTTGACGCAACACCGGGATCTTTAAAAGCGAAGATGAACGTGCAGGGAAGCCAGATGATGGAAGCACTTTCGAAGAAACTGGATTTTTCTTACAAACGAAATGGTTCTCTGGTACTTTGCTTTGATGAGGCAGACAGACCAAAATTAGAAGAATTACTGGAAAAAGCAGAAAAAAACGGAGTGGAAGGATGCCGGATTATTCCTGGTGACGAAGTACGGGAGATGGAACCGCAGGTTTCTGATCAGGTTGTGGCTGCACTGTATGCACCGGCTGGGGGCATTGTATGTCCTTTTGGATTGACTATCGCACTGGCAGAAAATGCATGTACCAACGGTGCAGAGTTTCTGTTAAATCAGGAAGTTCAGAATATTGTAAAAAAGGATGGATATTATGAGATTCACACGCAGGATCATGTATATGAGACAAAACTGGTGGTAAATGCAGCAGGTGTGTACGCGGATGTTTTTCACAATATGGTCAGTGCAGATAAAATTCATATCATTCCGCGAAAAGGCGAATACTGCCTGTTAGATAAAAAAGTGGGAGGTTTTGTCACACATACAATTTTTCAGCTTCCGACAAAGTATGGGAAAGGTGTGCTGGTAACTCCGACCGTTCATGGCAATCTGATGCTTGGGCCAACTGCAGTAGACGGATCAGATAAGGAAAATATTGCAACCACAGCAGAAGGGCTGGAAGACCTGCAGCAGCGCGCGGCCTTAAGCACACCGAAGCTGCCAAAACGCCAGACAATCACATCCTTTGCCGGTTTGCGGGCTCACACAGAGAAAAATGATTTTATCATTGAGGAAGTGGCGGATGCACCGGGCTTTATCGATGTGGCAGGCATTGAATCTCCGGGACTCTCCAGTGCGCCGGCCATTGGTGTATATGTGGGGAAACTGGTAGAAAAACTGCTTCCGGCAGAGGATAATCGGGAGTTTGTATCCACCAGAAAAGGTGTGATCTGCATGGAAGAACTGAGCATGGAAGAACGCCATGAAATGATCCGGAAAAATCCGGCATACGCGAATGTGATCTGCCGATGTGAAATGGTAACGGAAGGTGAAATTTTGGATGCCATTCACCGTCCGCTGGGAGCGACAACGTTAGATGGTGTAAAACGTAGAACCCGTGCCGGAATGGGCAGATGCCAGGCGGGATTTTGTTCCCCGAAAACCGTGGAAATCCTTGCAAGGGAACTTGGCTGCGACATCAGTGAGATTACGAAAAAGGGCAGAAATTCAGGATTCCTGACCGGATTTGATAAGGAGGATCTGTAGTATGAAAACGAAAATAGTGATTATCGGCGGCGGACCTGCAGGTCTGGCAGCAGCGGTTGCGGCACGAAAGGCCGGTGTGGAAGATATTTTGATTCTGGAACGTGATGAACAGCTTGGCGGTATTTTAAATCAGTGCATCCATAACGGATTTGGGTTACATACTTTTAAGGAAGAACTGACAGGACCGGAATATGCGGCGCGTTTTATTGAGAAAGTGGAAGAAATGCAGATTCCGTATCTGCTGTCAACGATGGTAGTGGATATCAGTCCGGAGAAAAAAATCACCTGTATGAACCGGGAGCAGGGAATGTTTACAGTGGAGGCAGAAGCTATTGTTCTGGCCATGGGATGCAGAGAGCGGTCGAGGGGAGCCTTAAATATTCCGGGTTATCGTCCGGCAGGCATTTACTCCGCAGGAACGGCACAGCGTTATGTCAATATTGAGGGACGTATGCCTGGCAAAAAGGTGGTCATTCTTGGTTCCGGGGATATCGGTCTGATCATGGCGCGGCGCATGACCTTTGAAGGCGCAAAAGTGCAGGTGGTGGCAGAACTGATGCCGTATTCCGGTGGTCTGAAACGAAATATTGTACAGTGTCTGGATGATTATGATATTCCATTGAAACTGAGTCATACCGTGGTAGATATCAAAGGAAAAGACCGGGTGGAGGCGGTTACCATCGCGCAGGTGGATAAAAAACTGAAACCGATTCCGGGAACAGAAGAAACCTATGAATGTGATACGTTATTGTTATCCTGTGGTCTGATCCCGGAAAATGAGCTTTCCGGAAAATTAGGTGTGGAATTAAGTCCGGTAACCTCCGGACCAGTTGTAAATGAGAGTCTGGAGACAAATATTCCGGGTGTGTTTGCCTGTGGAAACGTGTTGCATGTGCATGATCTGGTGGATTATGTATCGGAAGAAGCAGGGGCGGCAGGCACCTTTGCGGCAGAATATGTGACACAGAAGTTCGCAGAAGATGTAACAGAGATCAGCATCTGCCCGGAAGGTGGTGTGCGTTATACGGTACCCGCTTCCATTCATCCACATCGGATGCAGGACAAACAGATCGTACGTTTCCGTGTTGGAAATGTATACAAAAACTGTGAAGTATGTGTTTATTTTGATGATACCTGTATTATGCGTCTGAAAAAGAAAGTTATGGCACCGGGCGAGATGGAACAGGTGATTTTACAGAAGAAAAAACTGCAGGAATATGAGGATTTATCCAAAATAACAATCCGAATCGAACAGGGGGAAGCATAATGGAACGAAAAGAACTGATTTGTATCGGCTGCCCGCTGGGCTGTAATCTGACAGTGGAAATAAAGGACGCGCAGGTGGTATCCGTAAGTGGAAATACCTGCAAATGCGGGGATGACTATGCGAGAAAAGAACTGACTGATCCAAGAAGGATCGTGACATCGACGGTACCGGTAACGGGTGGAAATCTGCCGGTAGTATCTGTAAAAACAGCGTCGGATATTCCAAAAGGAAAAATCCGGGAATGTCTGGTTGCATTAAAAAGGGTGGCACTTACCGCACCGGTTCAGATTGGGGATGTGATTGTGGAAAATGTGGCTGATACCGGCGTGGATGTAGTCGCAACGAAATCTATATCAGCCGTTGAAACATTTTGACCGATACGATAGAATGATGTTGAGGTCAAAAGATGCCATACGAATTGTTCCGTACTTCGTACTCCCACAATTCTACCCAATATTCGCATATCGTGAAGCTGACGCTCCACTTTTATGCTCATATCGGGGCGGGTCATTAAGCCATAAAACCACTCTTGTGCAAGCACATCGTGGTTTCAGGCTTTTGACCCTGGCATCATAGAATAATAAGAAAAGTTGACGGAAATGAGGAGAGATCATGGGGAAAAAGTATATCATGGCATTAGATCAGGGGACCACAAGTTCCCGCTGTATTTTATTTGATCATGAAGGAAATATCTGTGGCATGGCACAGAAGGAGCTGACACAGATTTATCCGCAGCCGGGCTGGGTAGAGCAGAATCCACGGGAAATCTGGTCCACACAGTTATCTGTGCTGACAGAGGCAATGGCAGTGACCGGAGCAACGCCGGAGGATATCGAGGGCATCGGTATCACAAATCAGCGCGAGACCACGATTGTCTGGAACCGTCACACCGGTGCACCTGTATACAATGCAATTGTGTGGCAGTGTCGCAGAACAGCAGAGCAGATTGACCGTCTGAAAGAGGAAAAATTTGATGAGCTGATTCGTGAGCGGACCGGACTGATCGCAGATGCATATTTTTCAGCGAGCAAGATTGCGTGGATTCTGGACAATGTCGAAGGTGCACGGGAACAGGCAGAGGAAGGAAACCTTTTGTTTGGAACGGTAGATACGTGGCTGATCTGGAATCTAACCGGAGGAGTTGTACATGTGACGGATTATTCCAACGCATCCAGAACAATGCTGTATGATATTCATAAATGCTGTTGGGACAAAGAGATTCTGGCAAAATTCAATATTCCGGAGAGTATGCTTCCGGAGGTAAAACCGTCCAGCTATATTTATGGTCATACCGATCCGGCGGTGACCGGCGGAGAAATTCCGGTGTGCGGAGCAGCGGGCGATCAGCAGGCTGCACTGTTTGGTCAGAGCTGTTTTGAAAAAGGCGAGGGGAAAATTACATATGGAACCGGCTGTTTCCTGTTGATGAATACTGGAAAAGAGCCGATTGCATCGAAAAATGGTTTACTGACCACCTTGGCAGCAAGTGTCAGTGATGAAGTGGAATACGCACTGGAAGGAAGCGTATTTGTAGCAGGTGCAGCAATCCAGTGGCTGCGGGATGAGATGCGTATGATAAAAACAGCACGTCAGTCAGAAGAGTATGCAGATGAAGTACCGGATTGTAAGGGGGTTTACGTGGTCCCTGCCTTTACCGGCATGGGTGCGCCATACTGGGATTCCTATGCGCGAGGCACGATCGTAGGTGTGACCAGAGGATGCAAAAAGGAGCATTTTATCCGTGCAACATTAGAATCCATTGCTTATCAGGCCTATGATGTCATCGCAGCGATGGAAGAAGATGCCGGAGTAAAAATGAAACATCTCAAGGTGGATGGCGGAGCCAGTGCAAATAACATGCTGATGAAATTCCAGGCAGATATCGCGGGCATCCGTGCAGAGCGTCCGAAATGTATTGAGACAACAGCACTTGGTGCAGCTTATCTGGCAGGTTTAGCGGTTGGATATTGGAGCAGCAAGGATGAAATCCGCAAAAACTGGAATCTTGGCCGTGCTTTTGAGCCGACCATGGAAGAAACAGAGCGTACGAAACTGCTGAAAGGCTGGCATCGTGCAGTACGTTGTGCACTTGCCTGGTCTCAGGATGAAGATTAAACGAGTGAAGCGCAAGGGGCATGTTTGGTACGAAGAACAAGAAAGAAAAATAGAATAAGCGATTAAGTAATTTAGAAAGAACTGCTTTTATGTGACGATGATACATAGAAGCAGTTCTTTTTTCTGTAATTGTAATCAGTACAACCATGTAAGTCATACAGTTGCAAGAATGTGTGATAACAGCTTCCATGGAATGAATGTATTACAACTGTTGCGCAAAATTGCGCAAACTAACAGAAAATATGTGTAATTTACAGAAAACAGAGGAATGATTTTATGAAATAAGCAAATTGACGATAAAATGATATCAAAGTAATATAGATATATACAAAATTAACAGAAAAAATGGGAGATGAGTAAAGCAAGTGGGGATACAAAAATAACGATTGAGCAAATTGCGCAAGATTTAGGATGTTCCAAGACAACCGTATCGAGAGCTTTATCCGGAAAAGGCCGGGTGGGGAAAGAGATGCAAAAGAAAATCCTTGCCTATTGTAAACGAATCGGATATAAGAAAAAAGAAACAGATGTTTCAGATGAGACTTTTAAGACATACAACATTGGAGTTTTTCTTCCGGCAGATCAGGAACTGAATGAAATACCATTTTTCCAACAGTGTCTGATGGGAATCTGTGAAACAGCTGCCAGCAAATTGTATGAGGTACTTGTGATCATGCTGGAGGCGAACGATCTGTCCAGAGTCAAACGGGTGGTTCAGGAAAATAAAGTGGATGGAATGATCGTAACCCGGGCGCTGACCAATGATCCGGTGATCCAATATCTGGAAAGTGAGCATGTACCGCTGGCGGTTATCGGGGAAGTGAAAGGACATGAAGTACTGTATGTGGATGATGATACGGTGGAAGCCTGTATGCAGATGACAGATTATCTGTTGGGACGGCGCATCAACCGAATGGCATTGATTGGTGGAAACGAACAGCATACGGTTACACAGAAACGTTTGCGCGGATTTGAGAGAGCACATGAGATTTATCACAAGAAAATACCACAGGATCTGGTGTATTTAAATTGCGCGACGAAAGCAGATGTCTTTGCCGCAGTGGAAGAACTTGCAGAAAAATGTGTGGAATGTATTGTGTGCATGGATGATAAAATTTGCAGCCATGTACTGATGAAATTAAACCGCATGCATTTGTCGATTCCAAAAGACATAAAAGTGGTGTCTTTTTATGATAGTTTTTTTCTGCAAAATTACATACCGCCGGTTACTGCGATTTCCTTTGATGAACAGGAGCTTGGACGGCTTGCATGTGAAAAACTGATCGGATGGCTGGAATTCGCGGATGCGGGTGAGAAGATTTTCCCGGGGTTTGATCTGGTATTACGGGCATCTACCAAAATGTAGATACTAAGAGCAATTTTTTAAAATACGTTAGAAAATAAACACAATGAAAACAAAGAAATTGTGGTTTATAATGAGCGCAAGAAGTTAAAGGGCAAGAAGGATAGTAAAACTTATAAGAAAAAAGAGGAGGATATGAAAAATGAAGAGAAAAGGGATTCCAATGAAAGCATTTGCCTGTCTGCTGGCAGCGGCAATGGCAATGTCACCAATTACAGGTGTTTCTGCAAAAGTAGCAGATACCACAGATGTATCTAACCAGATTGAAAATGATATATTCTGGCACGATACGGACGGAAATCCAATTTATTCTCAGGGTGGTGGAATTTTTAAATTTACAGTTGATGGAGTTACGAAATATTACTGGTATGGTGTAAAGTATGACGAAAGTGAGATATACTATAACGATTCCAGTAAAGCACAGAAGAACAACCATTTTGCAGGCGTAACCTGTTACAGTTCCACGGATTTAACGAACTGGAAGTACGAGGGCGACGTGGTAGTTCCGGAAGAAATTACAAAACGTGAAGAAATGGATAATCAGGATGTGGAATGGGTAGGACGTCTTGGTGTTGCATATATGGAAGATACCGGTAAGTATGCACTGTTTGTACAGCATGAATGTGCAGATCCGGATAATAAGCTGGATAAAAATCAGACAGATAATTACAGCAAACAGGTACTGGTACTTACTTCTGACAGTCCGACTGGACAGTTTAAATGGAATCAGCGTATTGATATGAGAGACTATACTGGCGGAACAACAAATACCGGTGATCAGACCGTATTTACCGATGAAGATACCGGAAAAGATTATCTGGTATATTCCTATGGTTCCGGACGAAGCAAAATCTTTATCTCTGAGATTCAGACACAGGCAGATGGTAAAGTAGGACTTGGACCTTCTTATATGGTATACAAAGGAGCAGGGCGTGAAGGAAACTGCATGTTCAAGTACAATGGCAAATATTATATCTGCGCATCAGATTTGTATGGATGGAATGCTTCTCATGCATATTATATGGTACTTGATAGCTTAGATGAGTCCTATCTGGCTGCAAAAGCAAAGAATCCAGAGACAAATATGAAGATAATGCCGGGCTGCAGCGATGACTTCTGCCATGTAACCCAGACTGGATTTTTCTACACCGTAAAAGGAACCGAGCAGGAGACCGTATTATTCTGTGGAGACCGTTGGGCAGATTTTGCCAGAAACGGACTTGGTTATAACCAGTGGTGCCCGTTATCTTTTACAGAAGACGGAACTCCATATTACAATTCTCTGAGTGCATGGAATCTGGACGCAGAGACTGGAACATGGACGGTTGCAGATAAAAATAACTATGTAAAAAATGGCAGCTTTGATGCAGATCGTGTGGGCAGTACAGCGTTGGCAGGCTGGACGAATCAGGTGACAAAAGGAAAAAGCCCGATTAATAACAATGGAACCACAACAACCGGAAAATATGCACTGCGCCTGGGCGACAGCACAGATTTCTCCTGTGGCGTATCACAGACGATCCAGAGTAATCAGTATGTTGCCCTGCCGGATGGAACTTATGATATGAGTGCCAAAATTAAAAATGGTGGAAACTTCCAGAAACTGCAGATGTATGCAGAATCCGGTGATGTATCCATGAGCATCGATATTCCACAGAATCAGTCAGAATGGACAGACGTTACAATGAAAAATGTAACTGTTTCCGGCGGAAAAGTAACGGTTGGTTTCAAGGCAGACGGAGAAGCAAATGCATGGTGCAATATTGATGATGTCACCTTTGTGAAATCTACCGATGCAGTGGAAATGGGAAAAGTTTCCGGAACAATTTCTTCTGATCTGACCGGTGAAAATCTGATTTTACGTGCACAGAGTGAGACAGGGGATGTTTATACAAAAACAATTCTGCTGGATGGAGAAAAAACAGACTATAGCTTTGATTCCTTAAAACCGGGTAAGTATACCATCAGTGCTGAATTAGATGTAACCGAGATTGAGGGAGCAAACAGCAGCGTGGAAGTTGTATCTGGTCAAAGTGTCAGCGGCATTGATTTTTCCGTAAAAAATCTGTCCGGAAATATTGCAGGAACCGTTACAAGCGGTAATGCTGCACTGGCAGGTGTAACGGTAAGCTTAAAACAGGGCGATACCGTTGTGGCACAGACTGAGACCGATGCGAGTGGACAGTATCAATTCCGTAGGATTCCGGCGGGTACATATACTCTGAGTTTTGAAAAAGGTACTTATGAGACAATTTCAGATGTTGAAATACAGGTGACAAAAGGGGAGGAAACTTCCGTTTCCAATCAGGAAATGAAGAGTATGTCCGGTGACCTGAGCGGCTTTGTTTTCCTGACAGATGGAACACCGGTAAGCAATGCATCTGTATTACTGAGAAAAACAGACAACCGAGCAGATACTTTGACTTATACAACACAGACAGATGAAAATGGAAAACTTGCGTTAAGCGTAGTAGTTCCGGGAACTTATCAGGCAATTGTTACTTCCGGTAGTCTGACCGCTGTTAAATCGAATATTGTAATTACTGAGAATAAAGAGACAACCATGCCGGTACTGATGTCAAAAGAGAAGATTACGGTTCCAAATGGAGATTTTGAAACAGCATGGTCAAATAAAAGATCAATTCCAAACTGGTCTCTTGAAGGTACAGGAGCTTTTCTGGAAAATAAAACACCTTATGCGGGAAAAACACGTATCAGCTTCTGGAGCAGCAGTGCATTCCTTGGACATATTTACCAGACTTTAACAGGATTGGAGAATGGAGCCTATTATGTGACTGCCATGATAAAAGGTGATTACGCTGACGGAGATGAGAGCTATCTCTATGCCAAGGACAGCGCGGGTAATGTTATCGCAAAACAGGATATGCCGATTTCCGAAAACGACTGGGTCAAAGTTGGTATTCCGGTAAAAGTAACAGATGGAACCATGACCATTGGTGTATATGGAAAGATGAGCGGAAGCATGTGGATGAATCTGGACAATGTGGAAGCATATTATGCAGGTCCGACAGACACTGACGTTGACGCAACCGAAAAACAGATTGATGCACTTGGAGATATTACCTTAGCCAGCGAAGAGGCGATTGCAGAAGCACGAGCAGCGTATAATGCGTTGACTGATTTACAGAAGATGCAGGTAAACAATTACGAGACACTTCAGAAAGCCGAAGAAAAACTTGCGGAACTGAAGGAAGATGCAGCAAAGGTAAAAGCTGTAGAGAGCCAGATTGATGCACTTGGAGATATTACCTTAGATAACGAAGACGCAATTACAGAAGCACGAGCAGCATATGATGCATTGACAGATGCGCAGAAAGCACAGGTAAGTAATTACGAAGCACTTCAGAAAGCCGAAGAAAAACTTGCAGAACTGAAAGAAGATGTAGCAAAAGTAAAAGACGTCGAGAGCAAGATTGATGCAATCGGAACGGACATTACTTTAGAGAGCAAAGGTGCGATTGCAGAAGCACGAGCAGCATATGATGCATTGACAGATGCGCAGAAAGCACAGGTAAGCAATTACGAGGCACTTCAGAAGGCCGAAGAAGAATTTGCGTCATTGACGGCGTATGGAACAGGCATTTATACGGTTGATGGAGAAGATGTATATTATCTGAATGGAACACGTCAGTACGTTACAGATGTGGCTAAAGTAAATGGAACCTGGTACAATCTGGTAAATGGTGTGGTACAGAAGAAAGTGACTGTTGCTAAAAACCACAATGGCTGGTGGTACATCAACAAAGACGGAAAAGTAGACTTTAATGCTAATACCGTAGCAAAGAATGAAAACGGCTGGTGGCTGATCCGCAACGGAAAAGTAGACTTTAATGCTAATACCGTAGCAAAGAATGAAAACGGCTGGTGGCTGATCCGCAACGGAAAAGTAGACTTTAATGCTAATACCGTAGCAAAGAACGAAAACGGCTGGTGGCTGATCCGTAACGGAAAAGTAGATTTTACTGCCAACACAGTAGCAAAGAATGAAAGCGGCTGGTGGTTGATCCGCAACGGAAAGGTAGATTTTAGTGCCAACACAGTAGCAAAGAACGAAAACGGCTGGTGGTTGATCCGCAATGGAAAAGTAGACTTTAGCGCCAACACAGTAGCAAAGAATGAAAATGGCTGGTGGCGTATTGAAGGTGGAAAAGTTAATTTCAATTTTAATGGAATTGCAAGCAACGAAAATGGTCGCTGGTACATCAGAAACGGAAAAGTTGATTTTTCCTATAATGGATATGTAACACAGAATGGTGTGCGGTATCACGTTGTTAACGGAAAAGTCAAATAACAAAAACTTATGAAACGAAAATATGGTTGATTTAGTGAAAGCTGGATCAACCATATTTTTTTCATGGTCGAGAAGACTTCCGCTCTATAAGTGGGGAGTAATAACAAGTCCGTATATGTGTGAATGTTTTTGCCTAAGAAATAGCAGGTTGTGTGTTATATGATCAACTTTTACAGATAGTTTCATACTAATTAATAGATAGAGAATGAAAAGGGATGGAAAATGACCATGATGAACCTGCAAAGTAATCTGACGGGACAGGGATTAGCAGATTTCGCAGAAGGCAGAATCGGAACGCCATATTTTTACGGAGCGAAAATCTCTCATGGAATTTTGACAGAAGAATTTGTGCAGGAACTACACGAAAAACTCCCGGATCTGGTAACGGATGATTATGTGGAACGGGCAAGACAGCAGGGACAGGTTGGAAAAGTGAATACCGATTGTTCCGGACTGATCGGGGCTTATCTGGGCGTGGAGTTGAGCTCAGCGCAAATGTATGCGGTGGCAGATCAACGAATTATGTATGAATCGTATGCATGGTTCCCTGTAGGAACTGTACTCTGGAAACCGGGTCATGTAGGCGTTTATCTTGGTAAACGTGATGGCGCGTATCGTTGCGTGGAAGCAAAAGGAATCAACTATGGAACCATCTGCTCAGATGTGAGCGATAATGACTGGAAATGCGGTCTGCTTTTTCCGTGGGTAAATTACGATGTGGAGAGTCATATAATAGATAATACGGCAGAAAAATTCAGCATTACACGGAAAGGTGAAAATCCATATTTACGTCCCTGTGCATGGATTATGCAACCAGAAGAAGCAGCAAAACATCCGGAAACAAAAAAAATCACTCACGGAGAAGGAGTGCGCTGGTTACAATGGGAACTTTGTGAGGCTGGATATCCCATTTCTGTAGATGGAGTGTTTGGTTCAGAAACCAAAACTGCCCTGCAAAAATTTCAGATTTCCTGCGAACTGTGTCCGGATGGAATCGCAAAATTTGAAGAACTGGAAAAAATCTCTTTATCTCCAGGAAGTTTTCATGTATAATAATAAAATTGAGTGATGATCCAAAATACAGGAGGAACTATACATATTATGAAAAAAGTAGAAGATTACGTTAGAAGTATCCCTGATTTTCCGGAACCGGGTATTATTTTTAGAGATATAACAACCGTTTTACAGGATCCGGAGGGACTGAAACTTGCCATTGACGGATTAAAAGAGCGTCTGGATGGCGTTGATTTTGATGTGGTAGTTGGAGCAGAATCCAGAGGATTTATCTTTGGTGCACCGTTGGCTTATGAATTTGGAAAAGGTTTTGTACCGGTTCGTAAAAAAGGAAAACTGCCGTGCGAGACCGTTTCTGCAAAATATGACCTTGAGTACGGTTCAGCAGAGATTGAGATGCACAAAGATTCCATCAAACCGGGGCAGAAAGTGGTCGTAGTAGACGATCTGATCGCAACAGGCGGAACAATTGAGGCTGCCATCAAACTGATCGAGAGCCTTGGCGGAGAAGTTGTCAAAGTATTATTCCTGATGGAGCTGGCTGGATTAAACGGTCGTGAGAAACTGAAAGGTTATGACGTGGAGTCAGTGATCACTTATCCGGGAAATTAAGTCTTGAGGCTGATTGAAAATAAAGATTGAGGAAATGTTGATTTTATTCTGATTTTATAAAAGCAGATTGCAGACCGAAAAAGGAGAAGGTATCATGAGAATTGCAGTAACCTATGAAAATGGACAAATTTTTCAGCATTTTGGACACACAGAAGCGTTCAAAATCTATGATGTAGAGGATGGTAAAGTTACCCATTCAGAAGTGGTAAGCACAAATGGAAACGGACATGGAGCATTGGCAGGTGTTCTTCATGCATTGAATGCAGATGTTCTGATCTGTGGCGGAATCGGAGGCGGCGCACAGAATGCTCTGGCAGCAGCAGGTGTAAAATTTTATGGCGGTGTTTCCGGTGATGCCGATGCAACTGTGGAAGCATTTTTAAGTGAAGCGTTAGAGTATAATCCGGATGTGAAATGCAGTCATCATGATCACGAGCAGGAAGATGGTCATACATGCGGCGAACATGGCTGTGAAAATCATAGCTGTCATTAGAGATTCCCGGAAAACATTATTTCTGCAAATATTCATTTAATTCACAATAATGGGGCGTTGTTTCTTCCGACAGGAAGGAACAACGCCTTGTTTTTTACAGATTTAGAAAGCGGATTGCGAATGTCCGCTTTACAGTAAAAGATAATATTTAGTATTTTGTATACTTTGCATAGAATACAAGTGAATATGCCAAGGAAAAGCGCAAAAATGTATAGGCAAACAGGAACATTTTTCTTGAAATTTTGTTAAAAATGAAGTAAAATGAATTTGGTATGTTAATAAAATAACAATCTCAAGGAGGTATGAGGCAATATGGCAGAATGTTTAGCGTTGGAGCGAATCAACCGTCTGTTGGATGAGGGTAGTTTCGTAGAGGTTGGCGCATTAGTTTCCGCTCGCATGACAGATTTTACCGTAAATGACCAGTCTGCACCATCCGATGGTGTTATCACAGGATACGGACAGATTGAGGGCAATCCGGTGTATGTATACAGTCAGAATCGTGATGTGCTGAACGGAACGATGGGCGAGATGCACGCAAAGAAAATTGCAAAATTATATGATATGGCTGATAAGGCAGCTGCTCCGGTGATCGGACTGTTAGACTGTGGCGGTTTCCGTCTGCAGGAGTCTGTAGATGCACTGGACAGCTTTGGATGTGTCCTTGCAAAGCAGGCTGAGTATGCGGACAGTGTACTTCAGATCAGCGCGGTAATGGGTAACTGTGCAGGTGGCATGACACTGATCCCGGCCATGAGTGATTTTGCATTTATGACAAAAGAAGCACAGATGTATGTGAATGCACCGCATACAATTCAGGATAATAAAAAGCTTTCCCGCGAGTTTGATTCTGCAAAATATCAGGCAGCAGTTTCCGGACAGGCAGAAGTACTGGAGAGTGAAGATGCTGTTCTGGCAAAAATCCGTGAGCTGGTAGTCATGCTCATTGATGAGGAGTACGGACGCTGCGGAGAGGATGATCTGAACCGTTACATTTCCGATAAGACATGTGCAATGAAAGATGCACGGGCACTGTTAGGCGAGTGTGCAGACGATAAATTCCTGGAGATCCGTCCGGATTATGCACCGGAGATGGTGACAGGATTCCTTACATTAAATGGAATTTTAGTTGGTGCAGTGGCAAATGCCGATGCACTTTATGATGAAAAAGGTGAGAAGACAGCAGACCTGGCTGACGGACTTACCGTAGACGGATGTGAGAAAGCAGCAGCTTTCGTCGCATTCTGTAACGATTGCGAGATTCCGCTTCTGACTGTGACAGCAGCAGATGGATTTGCAGCAGTAGAGCAGACAGAAAAAGGTCTTCCACAGGCTATCGCAAAACTGGTAAAGGCTTATCATGATGGTGGTTTCAACAGTAAAGTAAACCTGATCATGGGCGATACTTACGGCAGTGCTTATGTGGCTATGGGCGCAAGAAGCATCAGCGATGCTGATATGGTATTTGCATGGGATGACGCTAAAGTAGGTATGATGGAAGCTGAAAAAGCAGCAAATATCTTATTTGCAGCTGAAGGAGAGAAAGCAACTGAAAAACAGGCAGCTGCTTATGAAGGAAAACAGAATGCCGTAACTTCCGCAGCAGCAAGAGGCAGTGTGGATGCAGTCATCGCTCCGGCACAGACAAGAAAACATCTGATCATGGCATTTTCCATGTTGTAAAAGAAAGGAAGATAGTGAAGATGAGAAAGAATATCAAAGGGATTGCGGCAGGCAGTCTCGGACTTCTGGCTTTACAGCTTCCGGGGATGACCGTATTTGCGCAGGCAGCAGACAGAAAAGCCCGACTGGTAAATGCATTACAGAATACAGTCCTTGGTATGGGAACGGTATTCGTTATGCTGATCGCAATTGCGCTGATCATTTACTGTTTCAAGATCATTCCTGTGATTCAGAAAAAATTTGCAAAAAAAGCAGAACCGGAAGCAGAGACACCAAAGGCAGCACCTGTTGCAGCAGCTCCGGTACAGGAAACAGACGATCTGGAGCTGGTTGCTGTTATCGCAGCCGCGATCGCAGCAAGTGAGAATGTACCGGTAGACAGTTTCAGAGTCCGTACGATCAAGAGACGCTAATCACACCATTTTGTTTAAGGAGAATAGAAAAATGAAAAGTTATACAATTACCGTAAACGGAAACGTATATGATGTAACCGTAGAAGAAAATACAAATGGCGCTCCGGCAGCAGCACCGGCTCCGAGAGCAGCAG
>URDN01000036.1 GCA_900546495.1 uncultured Lachnospiraceae bacterium | reverse complement strand
CTGAGAAGAATATGTCAGCTTACGCTGACCAGAATCACGCACCAAGTCTCACGTGAGTTCGACTTGAATAATGTATACGGAGAGTCACTTACCAAAAAATATATCTGAACGGAAAATTTGGGGGTGAGATGTTATGATGCGAAACATACGGATAGAAGTACAGAAAGTTTTACATTTGCCATATTTATTACTTGGTGTGGCAGGAATCATTGCTTTGTGTCTGACTGCAACGGGAGACATGAACGTTGGCGGCAGTCAGATATCTATTTTTTCATTGATGATAAGACCAGAAGTTACTAACACTCCGCATACTGCATTTGAATTGTGGCGGGCAGGTATCGGAGGCTGGCTGACCGTATTTGCACCGATGCTTCTGACATTGGGATATATGATCTCACTGTCCGGGGAAAGGCAGAATGGTCAGATCCGATTTGCGCTGATGAGATCCGGAAAATTGCGATATTGTATTTCCAAGGTTTGCGGTGGAGCGTTGGCTGGAGGAATTATTTTCCTGATCGGTTATGCGGTGTTCGGGTTGCTTATGGTGATTCGTTTCCCATCGTTAAATACGCTGCCAGTGGAAGAACAGGAGTTTTATCTGATGGGAAGCACGCTTGCGGCGGAAGTTGTGAAACGTTTGATTGGAGTATTCCTTTATGGTATGATGGGCAGCCTGTTTGGAATTGGTGTGGCAATTGCTTTTCGGGATAAATACATGCTGATCTGTCTGCCGTTTATGATCAATTATATTTATCAGCAGGTACTTGGAAAACTGGCGTCAGATTGTATGGTGGCAGAAAAATATGAAAAAATTACATGGATCGAGGCTATGAGACCAGAATCGATTATGAATATATCGGGAAGTGTGACCTGGTTGATTCCGTTGGTGGTGATGTTGGTCATTTATCTAGTATTAATTGGTGTATTTTATCTCAGTATGAAGTTAAGTACAGTTCAGTGATGGAATATTTGTAAAAATACAATGTGATTTAAGGTGAATTTATCTCAGTCGAGAAGACTCCCACTTCTGCAAGTGGTGAGTAATAACAAGTCTTTCTCAGTGGGAGTACAATCTCCGACTGAGATAAACGCTCCGCGAGGATGTGCAGTGATTCTGAGAAGAATATGTCAGCTTTCGCTGACCAGAATCACGCACCAAGTCTCACGTGCGTTCGACTTGAATTTTGGTACAAATAGTTTCAAGCGAGGATGAACAGGAATTAGTAAACGCAAAAAAATAAAATGATTTGGGGAGGAGCAAAAACGATGATCGAGGTTAAAAATATTTCTCTGACTTTGAATAAACGACAGATTTTAAACAACGTTTCACTGACCTTAAAGGAAGGCAACATTTATGGTCTGGTAGGAAATAACGGCAGCGGAAAAACAATGCTGATGAAGTGCATGTGTGGATTTATCCGCCCAACGGAAGGTACGGTGGAATCCAACGGAAAAGTGATCGGACGGGATGTGGATTATTTACCGGATGCTGGAGTGATCATCGAAACACCGGGATTTATTCCCTATTACAGCGGCTTTCAGAACTTGAAAGTGCTTGCCGGAATCAAAAACAAGATTTCTGCAAAGGAAATCCGGGAAGCAATACAGACAGTCGGGCTGGATCCGAATCTGAAACTTCCGGTGAAAAAATACAGTCTTGGAATGCGGCAGAGACTGGGACTGGCGCAGGCAATCATGGAAAATCCGTCGGTATTGATCCTGGACGAGCCGATGAACGGATTGGATAAGAACGGGGTGGAAGAAATTCGAAAGCTGTTGCTATTTATGAAAGATGAGCGCAAGATCATTGTGATTGCCAGTCACAATGCAGAAGACATTCGTGTACTTTGTGATGAAGTACATGAGATGGAACAGGGAGAGTTAATTTAAGCATATGTTGATTCAGAGAGAATAACGCAAATGAAAGAGAATGCTGAAAACATGATTTAGGAGAAGTCGATATGTATGTGGGGAGGGAATTACTATGACAGAAAAAGGTACGATTAAACAGACATTATTAGGTGGGCTGACCGTAGGATTACTCCTTTTATTATTTGTATTATGTGGATGTGGAAATACGAAAAGTCAGCAGGAAGACAAGAACCAGCAGTCACAGAGCGCAGAGACAGAGACGAAAAAAATAAATTTTTCTGAGGAAAAGTATGAGGAAAAAATCGTAGATAACAGAATTGCTATAGCAGAATATCCAAAGCGCTATGAGCAGGAAATACAGGAGATTCAGAACTTATCCTATCCGAACATTCATTTTACAGAGGATTGTACATTTGATCCGTTTCCAGAAGAACTTTTGAGATTATCTGTATTTTATACGACAGCACATGGAATGTCTGTGCAGGAAGGGCTTGAGACATTAGAAAACTGGCTGGTAAGCATCGGAAAACAGGAAGAGATTGATCTGGAAAAAGAAGTACGTGTCATGGGAGCTGATTTAGAAATGGATGAAAGTAAAGGTGCACCGGAATGTTATCCTCTATTGTCAGATGTTTCAATCGAACAGTTAGGAAGTGGAGATGCGTTACTTCTGGATACGAAACAGTGCTACGCTATGGTTGGCGTAGAGGGGATTTTTATGATGAGCGATGGAAAACTCAGTGCGTATCTTGGAGAAAACCCGAAACCAATCAACGATATCTATATGAAATATGATCTTAAGCTGCTTCAGTCAGGAAGCCTGGAGGAGCTAAAAGAAGAAGTCTATCCTCTCATTTCCGGAGACTATAAGATTGGGGAAAGTGCAAAACAGGTAAAAGAATATTTTGAAAAAGGGACACCATTTCCGATGGCAGAAGGAGTAAAAATTGACATTCCGGATGTAAGTGTGTATCGGTTGGATGCGGATACCTGCATGTATACTTTTAATGTCAGAAGATGGTATGAAAATATGGCTTACCTGTATTTGCAGGATACCGATATCGCAAATTCTTATGAAGGCTATGCGATTATGGAGTCGATGAAATATGTCAATGTCGTTGATGATACAGGCGTATCTACATTTAAAGGACCGTCAGAGTCTGATGTGGTTCACCCGCTGTATCAGGATACACAGATGGTTGGAGTGGAACAGGCGCTAGATATTGCAAGCAAAAAACTGGCATCCTTTTTGAAACTGGAGGTGCAGGAAGTAAAAATTGGTTATGCAAGTTATATGACGGACACTGGTCAGGGATTTAATGAAGATATGGCAGTTTATTATCCGTTCTGGAAATTCAGCGGGGTAAATACTGTGAAAAATCAGGTGTTGAATGTCTATGTCGATATGATTTCAGGGGCGGTATATTATACGTTCGGTAATGCGTAAATAACGGACTAGGTCATGTCAAAAAATATAAAAACATAAATAAGAAAGATGTATTGGAATATTTGAACGCAGAATAAGCATTCCCCCACTTCAAGTACGTAGAGCACTAAGCGGTGGGAAGGGGGATGCTTATGTCA
Organism: uncultured Lachnospiraceae bacterium; assembly: GCA_900546495.1. Taxonomy (GTDB): domain Bacteria; phylum Bacillota; class Clostridia; order Lachnospirales; family Lachnospiraceae; genus Eubacterium_I. Next base: position 22,191 of record URDN01000036.1, on the reverse strand, counting down.
GTGGGAGTTAAAAGCTCCCACTGACAGGTCGCAAAGCGACTGCGTTCATGAGCAAGTAGCGAAAGCGGATTGCAAATGTCCGCTTTACCGCAGAATAAGCATTCCCCCGCTTCAAGTGCGTAGAGCACTAAGCGGTGGGGAAGGGGGGATTGAGGTGAAAAGTGGTGAAACCGGAAAAATTAAGGGAAACATCAGAGCAGTATTTCACATCAGCAGGGTAGAATTTCAGCGCTGGATGCGCAGCAGCCGCCTGATCATTCTTGGCGTGATGCTGGTGTTTATACATATGCAGATTATTGTAACGTTACAGGATTGTGCGGTTCGTATGGGGGAGCCGGTAACGATATTGGAAGCATTTGTGGCATTGGGAAATTCCGGTGTAATTGTGTTGATTTTACCGGCATTGTTTCTGGTGCTGTTATCTGATTTTCCACAAAAAGGCGGTATTGATTTTCTGTATCAAATGCGTTGTTCCAAGAAAACGTGGATATGGGGGCAGATTTTATTTGCACTGGAAGCGGTCGTATTTCTGGTAGTTTTTCTGATCGTATCCTCCTGCATTATGATGAGTGGAAACGGTGTCTGGCAGATGCGATTCAGTAATACGGTAACTTATTATTCCAGTACTTTTCCGGAACGGACAGGCGATTATATCTTGCAGTTACTTCCGGAAAATCTGTATCAGCAGATGTTGTTTTCAACTGCGGTACTACACACCATATTGATGCTGTTTTTATATTTTTTTCTGTTGGCAATGATTTTACTTTTTGCAGCACTGTGTAATCGGAAGTTTGTAGGAGTTCTGGTGGATGGAATATTAATTGTACTTGGAACAGTAAGCTGCTCAGCGAATGCGGCTTGGATGTGGTTTTTTCCGATGGCAAATGCAATTCCCTGGCTTCATTATGAAAAATATCTGCGAGCGCAGATATTCCCAATCTGGGGATCTTATCTGTATCTGGCAGGAAGCTGTGTGGGACTGATGATTGGATGTATGTTTGCGGCGAAGAAATATCAGGCGGGAAGGTAATAACAAATAATAAAGGAAAGGGGGCAGTGTTATGAAACATAAAAAACATTTACTTGGGGTTGTGATGATTGGAACCATGCTTGCGGTAACCATATTATCCGGCTGTGAATCTGGAAAGACGGAAAAAACAGAGAATGTTTCACAGGATAATTTGGTAACATTAGAGGAAGCACGCAAGCAGGCAGAAAATTTTGAATCAGAATACAAAAATCTGGACTTTTCTGAAACACAGATAAAAATCCCGAATGTACAGCAGGTTTATGAAATGGAGTTCCCAATATCTACAGACTCTTTTGAGCGTCAGGTGGAGAAATTTGAGGAAAATATTCGGTTGTATGAAGGACTGGATGATATGGTGGATCTGAAACAGCATATGACACTGATGTACTGGGATGTGCCACAGAATGACCGGCTTATTATCCCGATTTTGGAAGCAACAGATGAGCAAAAGGAGCAGGTGCAATATTTGGGATATAACGATGGAACCTGCTCTGAACTGGTGATATTTTCCACCTTTATGCTGGAACTGGGAGATTATTCCGTGCCGACAGCACTGACGGGAGAAGAAGAGGATTATACAAACAGACCTTATGGTTATCGGGGCATGAATCTGGGACATTCTGTTCAGAAGTATGATCTGTCAAAGGACGATATCACCGGGATCTGCTATCCGTTATCTGATGGGGAGCTTGCGCTGACAGATGCGGTGCAGTTTGTGGAACAACATATGAAAGAGGATTATTATTTTGTTGGTTCGGAATATCTGGATTATCATGTGTTACAGATTGATGTGCGGCAGCTGTCGGATGAGATCTATTATTATGAATTTGATATGGGAACTTCCTATGAGGGGCTTGCTTTGAATTACGATGATGCAACGGAGGTAGAGAAGGAGGGCGAAAGTGATGATGTGTTGAAACCGGAGGCTTTTGGAACGAATCATTTTGTGTCGATGTTTCAGAAAGACAGGCTTGGATTTATCTGGAGTTGCTGTCAGAATTTCGAGTCTGTAAGTGTGAAGGAAACATATGAGAAAATTTTATCGTTGCAGGATGTCTGTGAACTGCTGAGCAAATATGTCTCAGCGGATAAAGTATTTCACATTAGTTCTGTAGAGTTGGAATATCAGACAAAGTTTCAGTATGAGAATGAGAAAAAAAGGCAATTGGGATATGTAGAGTCAGTACAGTGCCGACCAAGTTATCATTTTTCCATCAAAAATACGCAGCTTTCAGAATTTAGCAGACTCTATTTTGATGTGGATGCGATAACCGGAGAAATTACAACAATGGGATTTTAAGTTAGGAAAACAGGATGAAGACAATTTGGCAGATGATAAAACTTAAAGTTATAAATAATCGAAAACTGTGGATTTGCTGTCTGTGTATTGTAGCAATGGCGTTATTGTGTTTCTTGAGTCCGTTTCCAAGTGGTGATCCGGATGAAAAAGAGACCGTGCTGAAAGTATGGCTTAATACTGACCGTGAGCAGTTACTGCAAATGGATGAAATGGCAAGTATTTATTCTGTGGCCGCGGGATTTCGAAACATGGAGTGGTTTATTGTGCTGCTGCCACTTGTGACGGTGGTTCCGGGAATTTTTGAGTTTTCGGAAGTATGGTTTGGTGGAAATTTTTATTTGAATGCATTGCGGGGAACGAAGAAGCAGTTTGCAAGAAAATGGCTGACAGAGAGTGCATGGAAAGCGTTTTTATGTGTTGGATGTGGGATTGTGCTATATATTGTGTTGGTTGCTGTTAAATTTTTGCCGCTGGATGCGTATGTAAATGATGTAAGCGAAAGCATGGTTGCAATCGTTTATGGAGAAACGATGTTTCAGAGAATTGGCTGGCTGCTGCTTGCAATCGTGCATACGGGACTGTTGGGTGTCGTTTTTGCTATAACGGCATTGGTTTTGACAGTGTTGTTGGGAGACAGTTTTTTTGCAATCAGCAATCTGGTGTTACTGGAATATTTCAGTAAAAAAATGGCATCCGGTTATGTGGGCGTTGTATATGAGCGATACGAATCTGGCGGACTGCCTGTACCCCTTAAAGTGCGGCTGGTGGAGTTCCTTTTCCCATCGAATCATTTATTTTATGATTGTTCATTTCAGTATGCGTTTGGAATTCCTTATTTTGGATATGCAATATTCATCGGTTTGTGGATGGGTGGAATTGCCTTATTGTTTTACTGGCAGGTGAGGAGAAGAAATGTGTAAGATACGTGAAATTGTCTGGATCGCGGGCATGGAATATCGAAAATGGTTCAGTCTGAAAAAAATGTTAATTTTATTGTTTTCCATTCTGTTTCTGGGAGAATATATTTTTTCAGATATGGCGAGAGTGGCAGAGGAGACAGGCCTTTCGATCAATATTTTGGAGCCAATGGATCTGGTGTTGTCCTTTCAGTTTTATATGCTGGTGATACCGTTGATCTTTATTGTGCTGTTGTCTGGCTTTCCGGATAAAAGTGGGGGAAATATTTTTGTTATGATGCGTGCAACGCGTAGAATCTGGCTGGCAGGGCAGTTTTTGTTTGGACTGCTGTCTGGAGTTACCTGTCTGGGATCCTTTTTTGCAGCAAGTTTTCTGTGGATTGGGCGTGGAGCTGTCTGGCAGAATCAGTGGAGCGGATTTATGACAGACATTTATGAACGTTTTTCGGAAATCTATGGACAAAATGACCGTTTGTTTTTGGAATCTGGAACGATGAGTCATGGTACGCCGGTGCGTGTAATGATGATGGGTGTGTTGCTGATGCTGGCATATTTGCTGGTGATGCTTCAGATTTTGTGTCTGTTTCGGCTGATGGAACGGAGAAAACTGGGGTTACTGATCGCCATGGGAATTACAGTGTTAGGCGCTACGGCAGTTTCTTATATAAAATCATTAAAATGGATTTTTCCGCTTACGCATGCAATTTTTGGAGAACATTTTGATAAGTTTTATGCGCAGCCGTTGGTTCCGTTATGGATTTCGGCATTGTATTTTACAGTATTAAATGTTGGATTGCTATTTGCAAATTTGTATTTGGTAAAGCGGTGTCAGATTGCAGATGAGGTATAAAGATTAAGATTATATCGAGTGCACCAAAAAAGAAACGCGCAGCCCGTCTGAGTGTCTTATTAGAAATCCCCTGCCGATATGCGTAGGGGATTTCATCTTTTTATTTATCTACAATAGTTTCAGCTGTTTCAGATTCTTCAGAAGTATCAACCTCTTTCAATCTGGTTACATCCGCAAAGAACGCATTGAGTGCTTCTTCGGTATCAAAAGTAGCCAGATACATCTGATTTCCCATGGCATCTGCCAATGCATCCGGCATACGTTCTACCATCTTGAGTTGCTCCGTGTATTTTTCGATAATAGCATTCGGTGTCATAGCAAAATCCTTGCCATCCCGCAATCCTGCAAAGGCACAGAAGTGGTGAGCACCGATCGGTTTCTGTGTGGAATCATAGGCAACCATGTCTGCCCAGATTTTGTACACATCGGTTTCGCGGGCAAAATTGATCATATCCGGGGTGAAGCCTCCGGAAGGACGCATATTGACTTCCAGTGCCATCAGATCGCCCTTTTTGCCGAGCCCTTCATGGTCAGAGAGCAGGCGGAAAAATTCAAAATGCACAAACCGGCTGCGCACACCAAAACTTTTTACGGTTTCTCTGCCGAGATGGCGGGTGTCGTCTGCCAGATCTTTCACAATGTAGAAAAGCGCGTTGTCGGCGTTGTTTACGATATCCATGATAGACATCGGTGTAACATTTCCTGCTTCAAAAATCGGATTGCCGTGAGAGTCGATGATCGCATCGTAGGAATTGATCTCAGCGTTGATAAATTCTTCCATGATATAAACGGTATCATCCCATTTGTTGGCGAAGAAATTGCCAAGTTCTTCATCAGAAGAAATTTTGAACGTATGGGAGGCTCCGACACCGTTATCTGGTTTCGTAACAACAGGATATCCAACTTCATGAATGAAATTCAGACAGCCCTCATAGTTGTCTACTATGTGATAACGGGCCACCGGAATACCGACACGCTGATAATATTCTTTCATACGGGATTTGTACTTGATACGCGGCATGTCCTCATTGTGAAAACCGCTTGGAATATTGAAATCCGTACGCAGACGGGCATCCTGCTCCAGCCAGTATTCATTATTGGATTCTAACCAGTCAATCCGGCCGTAATGCCAGATAAAGTAGCCGACAGCACCATAGACTTCGTCGTAGTTTTCGAGACTGTCTACTTTATAATATTCCTGCAGGCTTTCCTGAAGCTCCGGGCGCAGGTCGTCATAAGGGCAGTCGCCGATACCCAGAACATTCATGCCATTTTCTTTTAATTCATGGCAGAAGTGCCAGTAATTCTCCGGAAAATTCGGAGAAATAAAAATCACATTTTTCATAGTTATTCACTTTCTATCTGTTGTATTCTAATTTATTTATTATTTGTAGCAAAAGTTACAATTTTGTATTCAATAAAATATCATTAATAAGTGCAAATCGGTATCCTAAAAATATAAAATCCGTAAAATGCTCAAAATTTTTTATCTACACCGGATCGTACAGCAAATGTGGTACAAAATAAGTCACCTGCTTATACCACCAGTCCCAGTCATGTGCACAGTCATATCCCCAGAAGTCCACCCATGCCGGAATTTGTTTCTGCTGAAGAATATCCCGAAGCTGATAGGTGCTGACAGGTTCTTCCCATGGACCCTGCCCAACACAGATGATTGCCTTACGGTGGCGGTATAGCTCCATGTAAGGATGATCTGCCGGTAAATTTGGCAGATAATGAACTGGTGAGTTCATATAAACCAGATCATCCATATAAGAACCAAATCCGTAGGACGCATCGTAAATACCGCTTAAGGCCAGCAATCCGTTAAAAAGATCCGGGCGACGGAAATACAGGTTGGCCGCATGGGTAGCACCAAGACTGCATCCAAAAGCAATGATTCCCTTATTGATGTAATCAGATTGGTATTCCTTCATTTTTGCATGGATAAAGGGAACCATCTCATCGGTGAGATAGCGGAACCAGTCTTCGTGGCGGCAGATGCGCCAGCGCGGGTCACCGTTTGTATTGGACCAGGTCTCTGTATCAATGGTATCCACCGTAAAAATGGTGACTTCCCCGGAGTCAATCCATGGTGCCCATACATTCGTCATCTGGAAGTTTTCAAAGTCGAAAAAGCGTCCGTCCTGGCAGGGGATAAAAAGGATCGGCTGTCCGCCGTGACCGTACAGTTTGCATTCCATATCCCGACCAAGTGCGGGACTGTAATTTTTAAAATATTGTATGTTCATGTGGAAAAATACTCCTTCCAATAAGTATCGGGCAATCATAAAAGTGATTAGGACACAGTGGGTAGAATTTGTGTTTCTTCTATATTATTTAAGCGTTTGTGTGAACAGATTGCATGTATGTACAGGTATCATGAAATTGTATTCATGTTATTATAACTGATGATCGTAAGAAATTTTATTACAGATCATACATCAGTGTATTCATAAAAAACGGAATCTGTTTTTCCCAGCTTGCCTCACAATGTTCGCCGTTCGGTACGATGCGGCAGTCCAGATAAATGTTTTTCTCCAGAAGAAGATTAGCCGCCTGACCAAAAGACTGGTCCATTTTTCGATGCTGTTTCATTTCACGGCTTCCATAGTCCATGTATAAAATGCTTCCAGAAAGCGGGCGGGAACGACGGATCATCTGCATAAAGTCGTTTGGCGCAATCCACAGGGACGGGGAGAGTGCTGCTGCACGGGAAAAAAACTGATTGTAGTGCAAAAGTGCGTAAATACTCATCAGTCCGCCCATGGAACTTCCTGCGATAAAGGTGTGCTCCCGATCCGGTAGCGTTCGGTAATGTGTATCAATGTATGGTTTGAAGGTGCGGGTCAGCCAGTCCATGGTGATCTTGCCCTTACCGGTTATTTTGCCTTCCTTTGGTAAAGTAAAGTCATAAGGGGAATATTCCTGCAACCGTCCGTGATCCGGGCTGTGGTTGCATTCGATGCCAACGATGATCAGCGGGGTATGGGTGTATTCCATATATTCTTTCAGTCCCCAGGATTTTCCGTAGGTGGCATGAGTGTCAAAAAAGAGGTTATGCCCGTCAAACATGTACAGTACCGGAAACCGCTGGTTGGTGTCAAATGTGTATGCTTCTGGCAGACAGATGTATGCACTTCGCACTTCGTCTCCGGTGAGTTCCGGAATAGTGATATCCCATTTTTCTATCATAAAAAACCTCCGTTATTAATTCAAAAATTGTGTGATTATTCAGAAACATATCGATGTGTTGGCTCTGAATTATTACAATTTATCATAGCACAGTGGCAAAGAATTGGCAAGAAAGTACAGACTGTCATTGCAAAACAAAACTATAGATGTTATGATGGGAGTGTTTTGTGTCTGTCGAAAGACAGCATGTGAAAAAAGAAAATAAGAGGTATGAAAATGAAATCAAAAGAGAATGCAACAATCGGTAATATTTACCGGTTGAATGGGCGTGTGCCGCTGCTGAAGGCAATTCCTTTCGGCCTGCAGCATGTGCTTGCAATGTTTGTATCGAATCTGACACCGATCACCATGATCGGTCTGGCTTCCGGTTTGAGCGGTAAGGAACTGGCGGTTTTGTTACAGAATGCTATGTTTGTTGCAGGTATTGCGACGTTGATCCAGCTGTATCCGGTATGGAAAGTCGGTGCAAAACTGCCGATCGTTATGGGGGTAAGTTTTACCTTTGTGACCATCTTGAGTTACGTGGGTGGAACCTATGGATATCCGACGCTGATCGGTGCCGTTTTGGTCGGTGGTGTCTGTGAAGGTATCCTTGGTCTGTTTGCAAAATACTGGAAACGTTTTATCACACCGGTGGTTTCAGCATCCGTAGTTACCGCCATCGGATACTCTTTGTTTACCGTAGGTGCCCGTTCTTTCGGCGGTGGTTATACTGATGATTTCGGATCTGTACAGAACCTTGTGCTTGGACTTGTGACATTGGCTGTCTGCCTGATCTTTAATGCCGTGGCAAAAGGATATTTAAAGCAACTGTCCGTACTGGTCGGACTGATCGTAGGATATATCATTGCGTTATGCATGGGACAGATAGATCTGTCCGGTATGTTGGATGGAGGTCTGATTTCTCTGCCGCATCTGATTCCGTATCGACCGGAATTTAACCTGAGTGCGATCATTTCGGTTGCTATTATTTTTATGGTATCCGCAGCAGAGACAATTGGTGATTCCACAGCACTTGTTTCCGGTGGTCTTGGTCGTGAAATCACAGAAAAAGAGATTTCCGGAGCATTGGCCTGTGATGGTTTCGCAAGCTCTATTTCCGGATTATTCGGATGCCCGCCGGTTACTTCTTTCAGCCAGAATGTTGGTCTGGTCAATATGACAAAAGTAGTCAACCGCTTTACCATTATGACAGGTGCTGTCTTTATGATCCTTGCAGGTCTGTTCCCGCCGATCGGTAACTTCTTTGCAAGTCTGCCGCAGTCCGTACTGGGCGGATGTACCATTATGATGTTTGGTACGATCATGATCAGCGGTATACAGATGCTGGCAAAAACTGGATTTTCTCAGAGAAACGTAACCATTGCAGCATTATCACTGGCTATCGGAATTGGATTTACATCCACCAGTGAAGTGGAAATCTGGAATATTTTTCCACAGATTGTCAAAGATGTATTTTCTGCAAACTGTGTGGCAGTTGTATTTGTGGTAGCAATTATTTTAAGCCTGATTCTGCCGAAAAATATGGAGATTGATAAAATCAGCGAGTAGCGGGAAATAAAAAAACAACATCTGTGGAGTGAGTACAAAAGTGAGGAAAAAATATGAATATGATTTTGTTTGATATGGATGGAACTCTATTTGATACGGAAAAGCATTATCAGTGGGCGTGGCGCAAGGCAATCGCGGATGCCGGATATGAGCTGGATGCGTCAGAAGTGCTGAAATTGAGAAGCCTTGGCGCACCGTATAATGTTGCCCAATTTCAGGAGTGGTTTGGAGAAGACGTGGATTACCATGCGATCCGTCAGGAGAGAATGAATCTGATGAAGAATATGCTGACAAATGAGATTCCGGTGAAGCCGCAGGTGCCACAGACGCTGGAAAAACTGCGTCAGATGGGATATTCCATGGCAGTTGTGACAGCCACCGGACAGGAACAGGCAGTCAGCAATCTGAAACTGGCAGGTCTGCTGCCGTTTTTTGACCGTGTGATCAGTGCATCTATGGTAAAACGTGGAAAACCGGCTCCGGATGTGTATCTGCATGCCTGCGAGGTATTAGAGGTTCAGCCGGAAAACTGCTATGCGGTTGAGGATTCTCCAAACGGTGTGATGTCAGCACATGCAGCCGGATGCCGTACCATTATGATCCCGGATCTGACCCAACCGGATGCAGAGCTTTCCCGGTTACTGTATCGAAAGCTGGACTCTTTTGAGGAACTTATAAATATACTGGAACTGTAATAAAATATTCGCAAAATAGACAAAATCGGGTAAACCATACACTTGACAAAGAAAATAGATGTTGCTAGAATGTGCAGTAACGTAGAAAGGTGGTTTTCACATGAGAAAACAGGTGTTATCTCTGTTAGTTGAGAATACTTCCGGTGTTTTAAGCCATATTTCCGGACTGTTCAGCCGACGTGGATATAATATAGACAGTTTTTCCGCAGGCGTGACAGCAGATCCGAGATTTACCAGAATTACAGTAGTTTCCAGTGGAGATGAACAGATTCTGGAACAGATTGAAAAGCAGCTGGCGAAACTGGAAGATGTAATTGACATTAAAAAACTTCAGGATGGAGAGTCCGTATGCCGTGAACTGATCCTTGTAAAGATAAAGATCAATGATACACAGCGTCAGGCAGTACTTTCTGTTGCTAATATTTTCCGGGCGAAGATCGTGGATGTCTCTAATGATTCCATGGTGATCGAATTGACCGGTGGCCAAAGTAAGCTTGATGCTTTTTTGGATTTGTTGAGAGGATATGACATTCTTGAATTGGCTCGTACCGGAATTACCGGACTGAGCAGAGGTTCTTTGGATGTTACTATTATAGATTAAATAATCATTTGCAAATGGAGGATAAGACAATGGCAAACGCAAAGATTTATTACCAGGAAGATTGTAACCTTTCTCTTTTAGAGGGCAAAACAATCGCAGTTATCGGCTATGGCAGCCAGGGACATGCACACGCATTAAACGCAAAAGATTCCGGATGTGATGTAATCATCGGTCTTTATGAAGGAAGCAAATCCTGGGCAAAAGCAGAGGCACAGGGCTTCAAAGTATATACAGCAGCAGAGGCAGCAAAAAGAGCAGATATCATTATGATCCTGATCAATGATGAGCTTCAGGCAGATATGTATAAAAAAGACATTGAGCCGAACCTTGAGGCAGGTAATATGCTGATGTTCGCTCATGGTTTCAATATTCATTTCGGATGCATCAAACCGCCAGCAGATGTTGATGTAACAATGATCGCTCCGAAAGGACCGGGTCATACAGTAAGAAGCGAGTATCAGGCAGGCAAAGGTGTTCCGTGTCTGGTAGCTGTAGAGCAGGATGCTACAGGAAAAGCTATGGATCTTGCACTTGCTTACTCACTGGCTATCGGTGGAGCAAGAGCCGGTGTTCTTGAGACAACATTCCGTACAGAGACAGAGACAGACCTCTTTGGTGAGCAGGCAGTACTTTGCGGTGGTGTTTGTGCATTAATGCAGGCAGGTTTCGAGACTCTGGTTGAGGCCGGCTATGATCCGAGAAACGCTTACTTTGAGTGTATCCATGAGATGAAACTGATCGTAGACTTAATTTATCAGTCAGGTTTCGCTGGAATGAGATATTCTATTTCCAACACAGCTGAGTATGGTGATTATGTAACAGGACCGAAGATCGTTACAGAAGATACAAAGAAAGCAATGAAAAAAATCCTTTCCGATATTCAGGATGGTACATTTGCAAAAGAGTTCTTACTGGATATGTCTCCTGCAGGACGTCAGGTTCACTTCAAAGCTATGCGTAAATTAGCAGCAGAGCATCAGTCAGAGGCTGTTGGTGCTGAGATCCGTAAGCTTTACAGCTGGAACGGCGAAGATAAGTTAATCAATAACTAATCAGAAATACAAGACGGGGGTTGCGCATGCGCAGCCCTCTTTTTTAACTAAATGAAGGAAGTCCTCCTGCTTTGATTGCGTAAAGCAATAAGCAGGGAAGGGCTTCTCTTTATCAGAAGGGAATGTATAACCTTCTGATAAGCTGCATAGCAGCTATTTGGTTATGAGCAAGTAGGTTACTGTTCACACGCGCCATTCGCAAAACGCCCTTTCGGGCTTCTCCGTAGCTTTGCTACTGTTTTTGCTCATAAAAAGGCGCTCCCTTCATCACTATGTATCCAGGTAATTCCTCATGCAAGCATGATCATTACCTGAATCCATGTGATGAGTGAACTGTAACGCAAGTAGCGTAAGCGGATTGCGAATATCCGCTTGACTCTTGTATTCTGAAAATGTGTATGATAAAATATTGTTTAATGAGTTGATTTACTACAGTAAAGTGATAAAATATATTTTACTGTGAAACATAAGGAGGAACATACAATGGGAATGACTATGACACAGAAAATTCTTGCTGCCCATGCAGGACTTGATTCTGTAACAGCCGGTCAGTTAATCGAAGCAAAACTGGATGTTGTTATGGCAAATGATATTACAGGTCCGATGGCGCTGCCGATTTTTCGACAGATGGCAGACAAAGTATTTGATAAGGATAAAGTAGTACTGGTACCGGATCATTTTACGCCGAATAAGGATATCAAATCCGCGATCAACTCCAGATCTATTCAGGATTTTGCAAAAGAGCAGGGACTGAAATGGTATCTGGTACAAGGAAAATGTGGTGTAGAGCATGCAATTTTACCGGAGTATGGAATCGTTGTAGCCGGTGAATGTATCATCGGTGCAGATTCTCATACCTGTACATATGGTGCACTTGGTGCATTTTCCACCGGTGTAGGAACTACTGATATCGCAACAGGTATGGCAACCGGAGAACTCTGGTTCAAGGTTCCGTCCGCGATTAAATTCGTACTGACTGGAAAACCGGGTCCGTATGTCAGCGGAAAAGACGTTATTATCCACATCATCGGCAAGATCGGTGTAGATGGCGCATTATACAAATCTATGGAGTTTGTCGGCGATGGTATCGCAAACCTGACCATGGATGACCGTTTCACTATGGCAAACATGGCGATTGAAGCAGGTGCTAAAAATGGTATCTTTATCGTAGATGACCAGACCAGAGCTTACATGGACGCTCATTCGGATAAACAGTATACCGTTTATGAGCCGGATGAAGATGCACAGTATGATCAGGTCGTTGAGATTGATCTGTCTGAAGTCCGTCCAACCGTTGCATTTCCACATCTTCCGGGCAATGCAAAGACAATTGATGAAGTAGAGGCTATGGAGCCGATCAAGATCGATCAGGTAGTGATCGGATCATGTACAAATGGACGTATTTCCGATATGAGAAAGGCGGCAGCAATCTTAAAAGGCCATACCGTTCATCCGGATGTACGTGTTATGGTTGTTCCTGCTACACAGGAAGTATACAAAGAATGTATCAAAGAAGGTCTTGTTGATATCTTTATCGATGCAGGCTGTGCATTTAATACACCAAGTTGCGGACCATGTATGGGCGGTCATATGGGTGTTATGGCTCCGGGTGAGAAATGTGTATCTACCACAAACCGTAACTTTGTCGGAAGAATGGGAGATGTAGAGTCCCTGATCTATCTGGCATCCCCGGAAGTGGCAGCAGCTAGTGCGATTGCAGGTTATATTGCAAATCCTGAGAAAGTAGGTGACAAATAATGAAAGCAGCAAAAGGACATGTATTTAAATATGGTGACAACGTAGATACAGACGTAATCATCCCGGCAAGATATCTGAATTCATTTGACGCTCAGGAACTGGCAACCCACGCAATGGTTGACATCGATCCGACCTTTACACAGCGTGTACAGCCGGGTGACATTATCGTGGCAAGAAAGAACTTTGGATGCGGTTCTTCCAGAGAACATGCACCGTTATGTTTAAAGACCGCAGGTGTAAGCTGCATTATTGCAGAGACATTTGCACGTATTTTTTATCGTAATTCCATCAATATCGGACTTCCGATCATTGAGTGCCCGGAAGCATCCCGTGAGATCGAGGAAGGCGATGAGGTAGAAATCGATTTCGACAGTGGTAAAATCTATGACCGTACAAAAGGAACCGAGTATCAGGGACAGGCTTTTCCACCATTTATGCAGAAAATCATTGACAGTGAAGGTCTGGTAAATTATATTAACAGCAAACGAAAATAATTGTGATCTGTGAGGTGTTTTCCAGAACAATAGCTTCTGTGTATGATCAGGAGAAAATTGTGGAAATACCGGATGAAAATTTTATGTGAGAGTAGAAAAAGCGAGACAGCAGACAGAAAGGAAGAAATTATGGCAATTTTATATGCAAATACCAGAGATGCATCAGAGAAAGTAACTGCCTCCCAGGCAATTTTAAACGGACTGGCAAAGCATGGAGGATTGTATGTGCCGACAGAGATTCCGAAACTGGACATTCCGGTAGAGGAATTGGCAAAAATGAGTTATCAGGAGACTGCATATGCAGTGATGAGCAGATTTTTAACAGATTTTACAGAGGAAGAACTGAAAAACTGTATCAATCGTGCGTATGATTCCAAATTTGACACACCGGAGATCGCACCGTTAGTAGAAGCAGACGGAGCTTATTATCTGGAACTGTTCCACGGTGCAACCATTGCATTCAAAGATATGGCATTATCCATTCTTCCGCACCTGCTGATCACAGCAGCCCGCAAAAATGAGGTAAAAGAGGATATTGTTATTCTGACCGCTACTTCCGGAGATACCGGCAAAGCAGCGCTGGCAGGTTTCGCAGATGTAGAAGGAACCAAGATCATTGTATTTTATCCGAAAAACGGTGTCAGCCCGATTCAGGAAAAGCAGATGGTGACCCAGAAAGGTGATAATACATTCGTTGTAGGAATCCACGGAAACTTTGATCAGGCGCAGACTGGTGTAAAACAGATGTTTTCTGATCCGGAGATGAAAGAAGAACTGCTTCAGGCAGGATACCGTTTCTCCTCCGCAAACTCCATCAATATCGGACGTTTGGTTCCGCAGATCGTTTACTATGTATATGCATATGCAAAAATGTATGCAAACGGCAGAATTGCTGAGGGTGAGCCAATTAATGTAGTAGTTCCGACCGGAAACTTTGGTAATATTTTAGCAGCATATTATGCAAAAAATATGGGACTTCCGATTGCAAAACTAATCTGCGCATCCAATGAGAACAAAGTATTATACGATTTCTTCCGCACCGGAGAATACGACAAAAACCGTGAATTTATCCTGACTTCTTCACCGTCGATGGACATTCTGATCTCCAGCAACTTAGAACGTCTGATCTACCGCATTGCCGGTGAGAGCGCAGATGAGAATGCAAAACTGATGGCAGCATTATCCAAAGATGGAAAATATGTCATCACAGACGAGATGAAGGCGCAGTTAGAGAACTTCTACGGCAATTACACAACGGAGAAAGAGACAGCAGAAGTAATATCTTCATTATATGAGAAGACAGGTTATGTTATTGATACACATACAGCAGTAGCAGCCGGCGTATACGGAAAATATAAAGCAGAGACAAAGGATGAGACAAAAACAGTCATCGCTTCTACTGCAAGCCCGTTCAAATTTACAAGAAGTGTTATGGATGCTATTGATGAGAAATATGATTCCATGACAGATTTTGAACTGGTAGACGAACTCTCCAGGATTGCGAACGTTAAAGTTCCGCAGGCCATCGAGGATATCCGCAGTGCAGAAGTACTTCATAAGACCGTATGCGAAGTTGCGGAAATGCCGAAGGTGGTAAAAGAGTTTCTTAAAATGGGAGAATAAGAGTAGGTATGGTTGTAGCAGCAGCGCTTAATAGAGACGGGGTTATGAGTATTGTAGATGTGATTTTGATTATTTGCGGCATTTACTGTCTGTTTACTGCAGGCAAGATGAAATGCGAACATCAGATTCCAAAATGGTTGTTTTCCGAACAGGAACTGTATCATATTCGGCAGCCAAAAGAGTTTTGCGAAGTAATGTCACCAAAGACCATTATTTTTGGTGTTTTGTGTATGCTTTTTGGTGCATGGGGACTGATTACAGAGTTTCTTATTACGAATAAATTGGCAGAAGCGATTGGAATTGGTATTTTTCTGGTTGGAATTGCATGGTACATGGCTCAGCTTAGCAAAGCAAAGAAAACATATGGATAAGAAATATATGTAGAAGTAAAAACAGACAGAAGGGTTCAGGGAATATGGAGTAATTTACATTTCCCGAATCTTTCTTTTTTATTGAAAAAAATTTAATGATCATTTTTCCGAAACACAGTATATATTAATTCACATCTGTAAGCAAGATGGCATTGAAAGTAAGTTCTATTATAAGTGATGCAATAATTAAAAAAACAGACTGTCTTATGATATTAATAAGTTATAGTAATTGTTGCCCGGAAACAGAAGGAAAATGCATATTTGTTGTGACAATTTCTGAAAATATCAGTAAGTATAGATTTTTTGTACAAAATGTATTATGATTGATGTATTCGTAAAAATGAGGTAAAGATATGAAGAAAGAAGAATTGTACAGATTTGTCGATCATACTGCATTAAAAGCAGTAACGACATGGAAAGAAATTCAGCAGTTATGTCAGGAAGCGCGTTTCTTCCGCATGGCTTCTGTATGCATCCCAAGCAGTTATGTAAAGCGTGCACATGAGTATTTTCCGGAATTAAACATTTGCACAGTTGTTGGTTTTCCGCTTGGCAATGCGAATACAGAGGCAAAGCTGATGGAGACACGTCAGGCATTGGCGGATGGCGCCAGCGAGATTGATATGGTGATCAACCTTGGCATGGTGAAAAACGGACAGTATCCGCAGGTAACCGAAGAAATTCGGCTGCTGAAACAGGAAGTTGGGGATAAGATTTTAAAAGTTATCATCGAAACCTGTTATCTGACCGAAGAAGAAAAAATCGAAATGTGTCATGCTGTTACTGCAGCTGGAGCGGATTTTATCAAGACATCTACTGGATTTGGAACCGGAGGAGCAACTTTGGAAGATGTTTATCTGATGAAAGAGCATATCGGACCGAATGTAAAGATCAAAGCTGCCGGAGGTATTCGTTCAAAAGAAGATATGGAGCAATATATCGAGGCAGGATGCAGCAGGATTGGTACAAGCAGTGCAATTTCCATGCTGCAGGACGGAGAATAAGATGGATTTGTCAGAATTGATCCGGAAAGCACAGGAAGCAAAAGAAAAAGCATATGTGCCGTATTCTGGATTTCATGTTGGCGCAGCACTGCTGTGCAAAGACGGTACTATTTTTACCGGATGCAATATCGAAAATTCTGCTTACGGACCGACAAACTGTGCGGAGCGTACCGCGATTTTTAAAGCGGTTTCGGAAGGCTATCGTGAATTTCAAGTGATTGCAATCATCAGTGACAGCAAGGAGCTGACGTCACCTTGCGGTGTCTGTCGACAGGTGATGGCAGAGTTTTGTGAACCGGATTTTGAAGTGATCATGTTAAGCTGTGATGGCAAATACAAAGCAGTTACACTGGAAGAATTACTACCCTATGCGTTTTCCTTAACGGAAGAGCAATTGGCAACTGCTCCAGAACTTTCCTGAAAAAAATTTGAATTTTTTATTGTCAAGATGCACATAGTAAAGTATAATCATTTATAGCGAAAGTGATTCCTGGGGTGTGCGAGAACCCTGCTATTTTGAACCTACATTTTCTTTTATGGGAATCCTAAATTGTCGGCTGGATGCCAGGCCACCGAATATGCAGTGGAAGGCAGAAGACCGGTTGCGGAATCCCCCCTAGCGTTGCTAGGAGTCAAAATTGCAGGAACGGCACTCTGGGATTACAAAAGAGAAAGATCTGCGTTACAAAAGAAAAATCATAAACTACAAAAGAGAATCACCGGATATGATGTGAATGCATCATATCCGGTTCTTTTTTTGCCCGTAAAACCATAAGGTGTTACATCAGATATGAGATGATGTTTTTCACAGACAGGATTATTGTAAAGCGGACATAAGCATCCCCTTTTCCCACCGCTTAGTGCTCTGCGCACTTGAAGCGGGGGAATGCTTATTCTGCGTTCAAAATGATCCGATGAAAGAGTATTCTCATTTTTATAGGAAACGTGCAACAAAATGATAACAGCGGGTAAAAAGAGAGGGATCGTGACAATGATGAGGCAGCAAAAAACGGTGGTAAGTTATGGACGGGCATATGTGATGAGACAGAAGAACAGGCGCAGACGCCGCAAATATAGATGGTTGTGTCTGGGAATCGGTCTGCTTTTTGTGCTGTGTTTCTTGCTAAAACCAAATGTACAGGCGGTGGAGAATGCAGATGGATGGTCAGACCGTGTCAAATCTTCAGAACTGGCTGGATACCTTCAGGCTGCCAATCTGACACCGGAGGAGACAAGACGGCTGCTGCTCCCGGAATTGCGGGAATATGTGACAACAGAGGATGTGCAGCTGATATTAGAAAAACTGGGATTCGGGGAGTATAAAAAAGATGTTCTGGGACAGGCACAGCTTGCCGCAGGAGATGTTTTAAGCCGGGCACAGTGGAATGTGGTTTATGAATTTTTACTGGAAAAGATTCAGGTAAAGGATACGGTGTCTCAGGTTACGTTACAGTATCTTGGAAAAATATCCGGGGAAGCACGGATTATGGCAGATAATGGGAATTATGACTGTGATCTGGAAAGCTGTCAGATGGAATATGGAAAAAAATATGTGGTATATGTGCAGGGCAATCTGATCCTTGGAATTTATGCACAGGAAGAACAGAAACAGACGGAGGCAACAAATCGTGGAAAGAGGGAAAACGTGGAAACAGAACAGGGAGCGGAAACGACGGATCAGATCACAGTTCCGGATATGATCCGGGTACTTCTGACACAGGATCAGAAGAAGGTTTTTCGGGAAGATGTCTGGATCAAATGTGATGTGGAATGGAAGCTTCGTGCCGGAGAAACGGAAGATGTGATCCCGGCTGGAGAAGTACGAAGCTGTAAAGCATGGATGGAGACACACCAGACCGATCAGGTGCTTGCGGAAATTTCCGGAGACAACAGGTTGAAATTATGCGATGCGGACGGAAACGAAAAAGGAAGCTATGCGGGAAATCTGCATGTGTATCGTGGAGATTCCGGATTATGGCTGGTCAATGAATTGGGAATGGAGGCATATCTGTGTGGTGTAGTTCCCGGGGAAATGCCATCTTTCTTTGCACCGGAGGCATTGAAGGCACAGGCAGTCTGTGCCAGAACGTATGTTGCCATACAGGCGCTTGGAACCACATATGAAACTTATCATGCAGATGTGGATGACACGACCGCATGTCAGGTGTATCTGCCTGCCAATGAAAATCAGGCGGCGACAGATGCAGTAAATGCAACAGCAGGTGAGGTTTTAAGCTATGAAGGACGGCTGGCATCGGTTTATTATTTTTCAACTTCCTGTGGTTATACCACCGGTCTGGAAGTATGGCAGCAGGAACCGTTGGATTATCTTGGAAAAGTAAGCCTGCTGCTTTCCGGGGAACAACCGGTTTCTATGAATGATTTTTTGAAAGACTGGTCGGTGCAGGCATATGACAGCGAAAGCAGATTTTTCCGGTGGAAAGGGGAACTTCAGGTGTCTGAACACAGGGATCAGCTGATGAAAAAAATTGAAGAAGCTTTAAATCGGCAGGATGGGAAGCTGATAGCTGTGTCCCGGAACGGACAACATGTGGCGACTGTATCTGATTTTGGCAATTGTACCGGAATTAAGATCTGCGGCAGGTCAGATGCCGGTGCAGTAACGGATCTGGCAGTGATTTTTGAAAATGGGGAGGTACATGTATACAATGAAAATCTCATTCGCAATCTGATTTGGCAGATCTGCGTGTCTCTGTCGGATAAAAACGGAGAGAATGCCAATACTATTACCATGCTGCCAAGTGCGTTTTTTACATTGCAGGAACAGGAAAATGGCAGATATGAGATTATTGGCGGCGGACTGGGACACGGGATCGGTATGAGCCAGTACGGCGCAGACGGCATGGCACGGACAGGCAAAACGGCAGCTGAGATCTTGCAATGTTTTTTCCCGGGGACAGAACTTTTTTGGGAAAAATAGCAGGGCAGAAAGAAAGAAAAAATGCAAAGGGAGTATGGCAAAAAGAAGAAAAAACTTGCTGAAATGGATAAAATCTGGTAATCTATCGAGTTGTAAACATATGAGAACGGTGCACTTTATGCATCAAAGGGGAGAAAATATGGACTATAGGCATTTGATACGGTTCTTTTTGGCGAAATTGAAAAAAGATAATATTGGAGCTTATGCGGCACAGGCAGCGCTGTTTATCATTATGTCAGCAATCCCATTTTTACTGGTATTTTTGTCACTGCTGCGGTTTACCCCAGTGAGTGAGAGTACCGTTCTGTCCGTGATCCAGATGGTGCTTCCGGGACAGATCAAGATCACACCGATGTTGATCAATATCGTGGATGAAGTGTATACAAATTCAGCGAAAGTGCTGCCAATCGCGGTGATTTTTGCAATTTATTCTGCAGCAAAATCTATCCAGAGTCTTCGTTATGGATTGAATATTGTATACGATACTGATGAGACACGAAACTGGTTTGTACTGCGTTTCCGTGCAATGATCGAGACATTCGTATTGATTCTGGTCATTATTTTACTGATGGTATTTCTGGTATTTGGTCAGAAGATTCAGAACATGCTGGTGCAATATGCGCCGATTTTGTCCATCGTGACACATATTGTATTAAAATTGCGTATGTTGATTTTGTTTTTTGTGCTGATCGTATTTTTTATGTTTATTTATAAAGTGCTGCCAAACCGTACGGCTACTTATAGAAGTCAGTTGATCGGAGCGGTGGGATGTTCTGCTGCATGGTATGTATTTTCCTTTGGACTGTCCATTTATGTGAATTATTTTAATGGATTTTCTTTGTATGGCAGTCTGACAACGATTTTGTTGTTGATGTTCTGGCTTTACATCAGCATGTATATTTTCCTGGTGTGCGCGGAAGTTAACAACCTGTTTGAAATTTTGCTGGTGGAGATTCAGGAAGCGCGTCGCAGAAAAAAAGAGCGGCAGCAGGACAAAAATACTTGATGTTTTAAATAAGCTATGCTAGAATTAATGCTAGTTTTGATTCGAATATATGGATTTGCAGAGATGTGAAAAAAATATATCATATATTAAATGATTCGTCTCTTACATCAAGAGTGTGAAGAACATTTTTGAATACTATGTTTGAATCGGTCCTGAGTCATAATCAGGAACATATATTTTTAAAAGCTGAGAAGATGTCAGTAGGCAGATGATCGGATTACAGAGAGAGTGTACGTTGGCTGAGAATACACTTAAGGAAAGACATCTGGTGAAATTCCCATTGGAGCTGCTGTTTTGAACAATGAAACGATAAGTAGGAACAGACGGGTCATGCACGTTACGCATCAGAGTGTCCGATGCATGTCGGGAAGCCGGGTGGTAACGCGGAAATTTTTCGTCCCTTTTTTATGAAGGGACGTTTTTTATTTGCAGAAAATGATACTGGATTTCCTGTGAAAAGCACTTTGTGCAAAGGCGCACTTATATAAAACGAAATTATTTATATTAAAGAAGGAGATTAAAGATGAAAGACAAGTTAAAGCAGATCAGAGAAAAAGCACTTGCTTCTATCGAAAGTTCTGAGGGATTAAACGGATTAAATGATGTCCGTGTCGCTTTCCTTGGGAAAAAAGGTGAACTTACTGCTGTATTAAAAGGAATGAAAGATGTCAGCCCGGAGGAGCGTCCGCTGGTTGGTCAGATGGTAAATGAGACAAGAGCAGCCATCGAGCAGAAATTGGAAGAAACTAAAAAGAAAATGGAAGCTCTGGAGTTGGAGCATAAACTGAAAAAAGAAGTCATCGACGTAACACTTCCGGCAAAGAAAAACCGCGTGGGTCATGGCCATCCAAATACCATCGCCCTGGAAGAAGTAGAACGTATCTTTGTTGGTATGGGATATGAAGTCGTAGAAGGACCGGAAGTAGAGTATGATTACTATAACTTTGAAGCTCTGAATATTCCGGCAAACCATCCGGCAAAAGATGAGCAGGATACTTTCTATATCAATGACAAGATCGTACTTCGTACTCAGACTTCTCCGGTACAGGTTCGTGTTATGGAAAAAGGTAAACTGCCGATCCGTATGATCGCACCGGGACGTGTATTCCGTGCCGATGAAGTAGATGCAACCCATTCTCCGTCCTTCCATCAGATTGAAGGTCTGGTCATTGACAAAGGTGTTACATTTGCAGATCTGAAAGGAACTTTACAGGAGTTTGCAAAAGAGCTGTTCGGACCGGAGACAAAAGTAAAATTCCGTCCGCATCATTTCCCGTTCACAGAGCCGAGCGCAGAGGTTGACGTAACCTGCTTCAAATGCGGTGGAAAAGGATGTCGTTTCTGTAAAGGCGAGGGTTGGATTGAGATTCTTGGCTGTGGAATGGTTCACCCGCATGTACTTGAGATGAGCGGCATTGATCCAAAGGAATATTCAGGATTTGCATTTGGTGTAGGTCTGGAGCGTATCGCACTGTTAAAATATGAAATCGATGACATGCGTCTGCTTTACGAGAATGACGACAGATTTTTAAAACAATTTTAGCGTTAGCTTTGAGAAGTGCAGATAGGAAGTGATTCGGACATGCGTTGAAAGCTTGCTTGCAAAAGCATGTATGAAGCGCTGACGGATTGTACGGCGAATGCCGGACAATGAGAAAATCGCAGATTTTCGAATCTGCACGAAAGAAGTGCATAGGAAAACTCTGACGGAAAAAGATTTTCGAATCTGCACGTATAATCTTGAACACACGGATTGCTCCGTGCTTTGCACTCCCACAATCCTTCCCGCTATTCGCATATCGT
>URDN01000035.1 GCA_900546495.1 uncultured Lachnospiraceae bacterium | reverse complement strand
TAAGCATTCCCCCGCTTCAAGTGCGTAGAGCACTAAGCGGTGGGTAAGGGGATGCGACCTGCGTTCATGAGCAATTTTTACGTGAGTGGATTTGCGATGCTTTTTGCCAGTTTTTGTATGCAGTATTTTTTCGGTTACTACTTTAAGAATTGTGCTTTTTTTGCTATACTATTACGAATACGAGAAAAATATATGATGTCGAAGGGATATCAGATTTATTTATTTTATGGAACGAAATATTCGAATAGAAAATATACTTGGAGGACGCAGATGAGTTACGCAGATCACATTTTTATCAATATGTGTAAAGATATTATTGAAAACGGAACCAGCACAGAGGGAGAAAGGGTGCGACCGAAATGGGAGGACGGAACCAGTGCTTACACCATAAAACAGTTTGGCGTGGTAAACCGTTATGACCTGTCCCAAGAATTCCCGGCATTGACCCTGCGCAGAACGGCGATTAAGAGCTGTACAGATGAGATGCTCTGGATCTGGCAGCAGAAATCTAACAATATCAATGATCTTCACAGTCATGTGTGGGACGAATGGGCGGATGAGACCGGTTCCATCGGAAAAGCATATGGATATCAGATGGGCGTAAAGCATCAGTATAAGGAAGGTATGATGGATCAGGTAGACCGCGTGATCTATGATCTGAAAAACAATCCTTACAGCCGCCGTATTATGACAAATATTTATGTGCATGCGGATCTGCATGAGATGCATCTGTATCCGTGTGCTTACAGCATGACATTTAATGTGACAAAGAAACCGGGACAGGACAAACTGGTGTTGAATGCGATTTTAAATCAGCGTTCTCAGGATATTCTGGCAGCAAATAACTGGAATGTGTGTCAGTATGCGGTACTCATGCATATGCTGGCACAGGTTTGTGATATGCAGGTGGGCGAGCTGGTACATGTCATCGCGGATGCGCATATTTATGACAGACATATTCCGCTGGTACAGGAGCTGATCTCCCGTGAGCCGCTTCCGGCCCCGACATTCTGGCTGAATCCGGAAGTGAAGGATTTCTACAAGTTCACAAGAGATGATGTGCGTCTGGATAATTACCAGACTGGTCCGCAGATCACAAATATACCAATTGCGGTTTAACAGTTCACTCATCACATGTATTCAGACAATGATCATGCTTGCATGAGGAATTGGCTGGATGCATAGTGATGAAGGGAGCGCCTTATTATGAGCAAAAATAGTAGCGTAGCTATGGAGAAGCCTGAAAAGGCGTTTTGCGAATGGCGCGTGTGAACTGTATGAAATATTAATTAAGAAGAAAGAGAGATGTGAGATAAATGAATTTAATTGCAGCAGTAGATAAAAACTGGGCCATCGGCAGAAATAACAAGCTGTTGGTGAGTATCCCAGATGATATGAAGTTTTTCCGTGAGACAACCACTGGAAAAGTCGTTGTCATGGGACGTAAGACACTGGAGAGTTTTCCGGGAAAGAAACCGCTGAAAAACCGTGTGAATATCGTTTTGACAAGCGACAACAGTTATCAGGTTGACGGAGCTGTGATCGTGCATGATATGGATGAACTGCACGAGGAACTGAAAAAATACGACAGCCAAGATATTTACGTCATCGGCGGCGAGAGTATTTACAGACAGCTTCTGGATGAGTGCGATGTGGCGCACATTACAAAAATCGATTTCTCTTACGAGGCAGATGCCTGGTTCCCGAATCTGGATGAAAAAGAGGAGTGGGTAGTTACCGCGGACAGCGAGGAGCAGACCTACTTTGATCTGGAATACTATTTCTATAAATATGAAAAGAAGGCGTAAGGAATGAGTAATTTTTTATTTAGTATCAATGTGACGATACCGATTTTCCTTGTTATGGTAATTGGATACTTTTTACGCCGGATCGGTATGTTGAACGAAAACTTTGTCACGGTGGCAAATAAGTTCAATTTCAAGGTAACTTTGCCATTTTTGTTGTTTCGCGACTTATCAACAGTCAATATTCAGGAAGTATTTGACCTGAAATATGTGCTGTTTTGTGCCATTGCCACTTCCATCTGTTTCTGGAGTGTGTATGGTCTGACAAAAATTTTCATGAAAGACAAATCCATGGTAGGTGCTTTTACCCAGGCTTCCTTCCGCAGCAGTGCGGCGGTTATGGGACTGGCATTTATCCAGAATATTTACGGGCAGTCAACAATGGGATCCCTGATGATCATCGGTGCGGTTCCGTTGTACAACATATATTCCGTGCTTGTACTGACATTTGAGGGAGATTATCCGGAGAATGAGCGTGATACAGGCAGAATTAAACAGGCTGGTATCAATATCTTGAAAAACCCGATTATCATCGGCATAGTCCTTGGTCTGATCGTGGCATTATTACATAATCCACTGCCGGAACTGGTAAATTCGACCGTAAACAATGTGGCAAAGATGGCAACCCCACTTGCATTGATCGGACTTGGCGCGGGCTTCGAAGGAAAGAAGGCACTGGCAAAGCTCAAACCTACCCTCTGGGCTGCTTTTATCAAGCTGATTGCCCAGGCAGCAATTTTTATTCCGATTGCGGCTGCTCTTGGTTTCCAGGGCGAAAAAATGGTCGCACTTGTAGTCATGCTGGCAGCACCGGCAACCCCGAGCTGTTATATCATGGCAAAAAATATGCATAACGACGGTGTACTGACGGCAAGTATCGTAGTGGCAACCACGCTGCTGGCTTCCGTGACACTGACGGGATGGATTTTCCTGCTGCGCACGTTAGGGTGGATATAACTTCCCAAAGTTCCATAAAGATGAAGGAATCACTTCTACATGAGAAATAGATGTATATAAAAAAACAGAAGTGAGATAGGAGCAAAAAGGAAGAAAAAAAGGAAGAAAAAAGGAGAGAGTTGAATGGATATAACAGGAAAAAAATTGTTTGTGAAAGCTCTTCTTGAAGAAGGCGTAGATACCGTATTTGCCTATCCGGGCGGAACGGTAACTGATTTATTTGATGAATTATATCTGAATGGAAAAATTGACCTGGTGCTGCCAAGACATGAGCAGGCACTGGTTCATGAGGCAGAAGGTTACGCCCGTGAGACCGGAAAAACAGGTGTATGCCTGGTAACAAGCGGTCCGGGTGCGACAAACACCGTGACAGCCATTGCAGATGCTTTTTATGACAGTATTCCACTGGTTGTATTTACCGGTCAGGTACCGTTAAATCTGATTGGCAATGATGCATTTCAGGAGGTTGATATCGTTGGTATAACCCGCGGTATCACCAAGTACAGTGTGACAGTTCGTGACCGTAAAGATCTGGGAAAAACCATCAAAATGGCATTCCACATTGCAAAAACAGGAAAGCCGGGACCGGTTCTGATCGATCTTCCGAAAGACATTCAGACTGCAACAGGTTCGTCAGAATATCCGGATCATGTAGACATCCGTGGTTACAAAATTAACGATGGCGTTCACCTTGGACAGCTGAAAAAGGCCACAAAATTACTGAAAGTGGCACGCCGCCCGCTGATCCTTGCCGGAGGCGGTGTCAATATCGCAGGTGCCAATGAACTGTTAGAGCAGATTGTAAATATTACGCATGTTCCGGTTGTTACAACTGTTATGGGAAAAGGTGCGATCCCGTCTGACCATCCGTATTACGTTGGAAGCAGCGGGATGCACGGTCGTTATGCGGCAAATATCGCAGTCAGCAAATGTGATGTGCTCTTTTCCATCGGAACCCGTTTCAATGATCGTATCACCGGTGATCTGAACGAGTTTGCTCCAAAGGCGAAGATTATTCATGTGGATATTGATGCAGCGGCTATTTCCAGAAACGTTGTGGTAGATGTTCCGATCGTTGCGGATGCCAAAGTTGCTCTGCAGCAGATGCTGGAGTGGGTAGAAGCAAAGGATACTGATGAATGGGTAAAACAGATTGCAGAATGGGATCATGAGAATCCGCTGGAGATGCGTCGTGATAAAGGGATGACTCCGCAGATGATCATGGAAGGCTTGAATCAGGTTTATGATGAAGTTACATACGTTACGGATGTAGGTCAGCACCAGATGTGGGCAAGTCAGTATCTGGATGTAAATAAAAATAAGAAAATCATAACTTCCGGTGGACTTGGAACCATGGGATTTGGTTTTCCGGCTGCACTTGGAGCAAAGATGGGACATCGTGACAGAGATATAGTATGTATCACAGGTGACGGTGGATTTCAGATGAACATGCAGGAGATGGCGACCGCCATTGTTCAGCAGACACCGATCACCGTTTGCCTGCTGAACAATTATTATCTGGGTATGGTTCGTCAGATGCAGCAGTTATTCTATGGAAAACGTTATTCTGCAACCTGTCTGCGCCGTCGCAAAGGATGTCCGGAGCATTGCAAGGGACCGAATGAGAGCTGTCCGCCATATGTACCGGATTTCATGAAATGGGCAGAAAGTTATGGTGCACACGGCATCCGTGTTACAAAGGAAGATGACATTATTCCGGCACTGGAAGCAGCCAAGAACAACACCGATGCGCCGACCGTTATCGAATTTATGATTGCTACAGAGGAGATCGTACTTCCGATGGTTCCGGGTGGAAATCCGATGAATAACATGATTCTGAAAAGTAAATAGAGGAGGAGAATAGCAATGAAAGACAGATGGATTGCATTATATGTAGAAAATCAGGTTGGTGTTCTTGCAAAAATCTCCGGTTTATTTGCAGGAAAATCTTACAACCTGAAAAGTCTTACCGTAGGTACGACAGAGGAGGAGGATACTTCCAGAATCACCATCAGCACAGTGTGCGATGACATTACCTTTGAGCAGATCAAAAAACAGTTAAACCGTATGGTTGAGGTCATTAAAGTTATGGATCTGACAGATGTACCGATCCATATGAAAGAGATTATGTTTGCAAAGGTGAAAAAATTAAGCAATACCGACAAGGCAGAAGTATTTCGTATTGCGGAAACCTTTCATGTAGAACCGGCAGACATCGGAATGGATAGCGTGCTTTTAGAGTGCAAGCTGACAGAGCGCAGAAATAACGAACTGATCGCCTTTTTAAAACAGCGGTTTCAAAGCGTGGAGATTGTGCGTGGTGGTGCGGTAGCCATCGAGTCCATCAGTACTTCCTGCAGATAATTAACGTAGGAAGATTGGGTTGGATGAGAGAAAAAATGTTGGAAGATGCATTTTGAACGTCACAGTAATTAGTGAAAAACACAATTCATGTGAAGAATGGAATATCAGATGAATTATTGAATGAAAATTAATTCATCTTTTTCCTGAAACACATGAAAAAAATGCAGGCATTTTTTGAAAAAATACTGGAAATACTATATGATTTGCTGTATAACAATACATATAGAAAAAACTAGAAATGCAGGAATGAAAAGGTAAAACTGCAAAACAGATAAGAAAGAAGGATATCACAGTGGAAAAGAAGAATATCGATTGGGAAAACCTGGATTTTGGATATCGTCAGACAGACAAACGTTTCGTAGCAAATTATAAAGATGGCGCATGGGATGAGGGAACTCTGACTGAGGACGCTACCATCGTTTTAAACGAGTGTGCAGGTGTATTACAGTATGCACAGACCGTTTTTGAGGGATTAAAAGCATACACAACCGTAGACGGAAAAGTAGTTATCTTCCGCCCGGACTTAAATGCATCCCGTATGGCTGATTCCGCAAGAAGACTGGAAATGCCAGTTTATCCGGAAGATAAATTCATTGAGGCTGTAGAGAAAACTGTAAAAGCAAACATGGCTTATGTTCCGCCATATGGTACAGGTGCAACACTTTACATCCGTCCGTATATGTTCGGAAGCAGTCCTGTTATCGGTGTAAAACCGGCGCAGGAATATCAGTTCCGTGTACTGACAACACCGGTTGGACCGTACTTCAAAGGAGGCGTAAAACCGTTAACGATCCGCGTAACAGATTTTGACCGTGCAGCTCCTCACGGAACAGGTCATATCAAAGCCGGATTAAACTATGCAATGAGCTTACATGCAATCGTAACTGCTCATGAAGAAGGATACGCTGAGAACATGTATCTGGATGCTGCAACACGTACAAAAGTTGAGGAGACAGGTGGAGCAAACTTCTTATTCGTTACAAAAGACAACAAGATCGTAACACCGAAGTCCGACAGTATCCTGCCGTCTATCACACGTCGTTCCCTGATGTATGTAGCTGAGCATTATCTTGGACTGGAAGTAGAGCAGAGAGAAGTATATCTGGATGAGGTTCCAAACTTCGTTGAGTGTGGTCTGTGCGGTACAGCAGCAGTTATCTCTCCGATTGGCAAGATTGTAGATCATGGTCGTGAGATCTGCTTTGCAAGCGGTATGGATGAGATGGGACCGGTTCTTGCTAAAATGCGTGAGACATTAGTTGATATCCAGGAAGGCAAGATTGAAGCTCCGGAAGGATGGATTCACGTAATCGAGTAATCACTGTGATACAATCATATAAAAAAGAGATTTCCTCCTGAACCAATGGTTCAGGAGGAAATCTCTTTTTGTGTTTCCGGAAGTCGTACATAAATCTTTTCAATTCGATGCTTATTCTTTGTACGTACCTGCAGGAAAATACCATCCGGTGTTGTAATGGATTCCCGAATTTTTGGCAGATGATCTAACAGACCGATCATATAGCCGCCGATGGAATCATAATCATCGGATTCCAGATGCAGATTCAGCGCATCACTAAAATCTTCCAGATTCATGGAACCTTCCACCAGATATTCATGATCTGAAATCTTCTGGATCGGATCTTCTTCATCGTAGTCGTATTCATCGCGAATCTCTCCGACGATTTCTTCAATCAGATCTTCCAGTGTCAGCAGACCGGCGGTTGTGCCATACTCATCAAGGACGATAGCAATATTGATGGAAGAATTTCTCATCTCCACCAGCAGATCTGCTGTATGCTTGTGTTCGTAAGTAAAATACGGTTCTCGCATCAGCTCCCGCACGGAGAAATGTTCCCGGTCACATAAAAGCAGGTCTTTGATATTTAAAATACCGATGACATCATCGGTGGTTTCTTCGTATATCGGCAGACGGGTAAAACGGTCTTCCCGGAAAATATCGAGAATTTCGTCATAACTGCTGTCCACCTGAGCAAAGGTCATATCGATACGCGGAACCATGACTTCTTTTGCCAGAGCATCGCCAAAATCAAACACGTTGTTGATCATTTCTTTTTCTTCTGATTCAATGACACCGGATTCATGACTGACATCAACGATGGTACGCAGCTCACTCTCTGTCATTGCCTGTCTTCCTTCGGATGCTTTGACACCAAGGAGCCGGAGCACGAGCATGGACAGATGATTGATGAGGAAGATAACCGGAGTCAGTATTTTCATCAGAAGCCAGATGACGTTACAAAACTGCAGGGAAATCTTTTCAGCCCGCAGGGTGGCCATGGTTTTTGGAGAAATCTCCCCGAAGATCAGAATCAGTACAGTCAGGATTCCGGTAGCAATTCCGGCGCCGGCATTGCCAAAAATATGAATGGCAAGGGTGGTAGCCAGAGAAGAAGCGGTCAGGTTGACCACATTATTGCCAATCAGGATTGCACTGAGCATCTTTGCAGAATCATCTGTGATTTTCAGTACCTTGGCGGCACGTTTGTTTCCTTCCTCTGCCAGCGACCGCATGCGGATGCGGTTTACAGTGGTCAGTGCTGTTTCTGATGAGGAAAAGAAGGCTGACAGAGCCAACAGAATGACCAGTATGATTAATTGTATTACGGAACTTATGTCCAAAAATAATTCACCTCTCTAAATAAATATGTTGCCTGTAAGCACAGTGTGTCACAGATTATCTGCCAAAAACGCTGTGGGATTACAATTTTTATTCTTTATATTACAGGAAAAGAACGGGATTTTCAAGGTATTGTTGCAGAAAAAAGAGGTTCTATCCATCAGATTATCCGAATATATATGTATAGCAGAAAAGAATTGTGACAGAAATGCAAGTCACACCTGCATGATTCTGGCAGCATAAAGGGATATATTTTTGGGAAGCGCTGTGCAACTGTGAAGTCTGAAGTATTTAAAAATATGAGTAACTGTTCAGAGCCAACCTCCAAAATGCTACGCATTTCGTCGGTGTGGCGTATCCGCCAAATAAAATTTCAAAAACAGTAATGGGAGGAAGAAAAATGGAACAAGCCGAAGGAAATAACAAGATTGTACTGAAAATATTGAGCACATTACTGGTCATGTACATATTAACGGGAGCAGCGCTGTTTTTGCTGGCGTTTCTTCTTTATAAAATGGAGCTGACGGAGAATATCGTCACTATTGGTATTATGGTGATCTATGTGGTATCGGGACTGGTGGGCGGCATTATTATCGGAAAGCGGATGAAAACCAGACGATTTCTGTGGGGAATCTTGATCGGCGGGGCATATTTTGTTGTGCTGTTGATAGGTTCCCTGCTGATGAATCAGGGAATTTCCGGCGATGGACTGCATGTTGGCATGACATTGATCATGTGCATGGGAGCCGGGATGATCGGAGGGATGGTGAGCTAAGTAAAAAATCCAGTTCACATGCGCTATTCACAAAATACATTTTCAGTGCTTTCGCGCTGTTGCACAGTTTTTTTTCTCATAAAACGGCGCGCCCTTCATCACTATGTATTCAGATAACTCCTCATGCAAACATGATCGTTATCTGTGATACATGTGATGAGTGAACCGGGGATATAAAAAAAGACTTCCTTTATAGAGGAAAATATGCTATACTCTTGGCATGTATAATAAAGAAAGGAGTTTTTCTGACCATGAAACATGTAAAAACATTAAATACAAAAAGATTACAGAACACAGTTAAAAAAGGTGGATGTGGTGAGTGCCAGACATCCTGCCAGTCTGCTTGCAAAACTTCCTGTACAGTAGGAAATCAGAGTTGCGAGCACAAATAAGAAAAACAAAACGGATTATGAACAAAGGGCCGTATGCTAAGGCATGCGGTCATTTGCACGTTTAGAGGAAAAATAAAAAACAGCGGAATATGCTGATTTTATAGAAAAAAATAGAAAGAGAGGAACTACATTTGGTTCACCAGTATAAAAATAATGGTTATAACATTGTTCTTGATGTAAACAGTGGTGCGATCCATGTGGTAGATGATGTTTCCTATGATGTGATCGCTCTGTACGAAGATCACACACCGGAGGAGATTGTAGCAGAACTGTCAGGAAAATACAGTGAAGCAGAAGTGAAAGAGGCCTGCGCGGAGGTGGCTTCCCTGGTAAAAGACGGAGAGCTGTTTACAAAAGACGAATATGAAAATTACATTATGGACTTTAAGAAACGTCCGACAGTTGTAAAGGCACTTTGCCTTCATATTGCACATGACTGCAACCTTGCCTGTCGCTATTGCTTTGCAGAAGAAGGCGAATATCATGGTCACAGAGAACTGATGAGTTATGAGGTTGGAAAGAAAGCACTGGATTTTCTGATCGAAAACTCCGGAAGCCGACGTAATCTGGAAGTAGATTTCTTCGGTGGAGAGCCTCTGATGAACTGGCAGGTTGTCAAAGATCTGGTAAAATATGGCAGAGAGCAGGAGAAGCTGCATGACAAGAAATTCCGTTTTACACTGACTACAAATGGTGTATTATTGAACGATGAAGTTATGGAATTTGCAAACAAAGAGATGGGTAACGTCGTATTGAGTATCGATGGACGGAAAGAAGTTCATGATCATATGAGACCGTTCCGCAATGGAAAAGGAAGCTACGATATGATTGTGCCGAAATTCCAGCAGTTTGCAGAGAGCCGCAATCAGGACAAGTATTATGTCCGTGGTACTTTTACTCATTACAACCTTGATTTTGCAGAGGATGTCCTTCATCTGGCAGATCTCGGGTTCAAACAGATTTCCGTTGAGCCGGTAGTTGCAGAGGATTCTGAGGAGTATGCGCTCCGCGAGGAAGACCTGCCAAAGCTGTTTGCGGAATATGACAAGCTTGCCGCTGAAATGGTAGAAAGAAAAAATGCCGGAAAGGATTTCAATTTCTTCCATTTTATGATAGATTTAGAGGGTGGTCCATGTGTGGCAAAGAGATTATCAGGATGTGGTTCAGGTACCGAGTATCTGGCGGTTACACCGTGGGGTGATTTCTATCCTTGCCATCAATTTGTGGGGAATGAAGAATTCCTGATGGGAAATGTCTGGGACGGCATAAAACGTACCGACATTCGGGATGAATTCAAATGCTGTAACGTCTATGCAAAAGAAAAATGCAGAAACTGTTTCGCAAAATTCTATTGTAGCGGCGGATGCGCGGCAAATTCCTATCATTTTCATGGACATATCAATGATGCATATGATATTGGCTGTGAACTGCAGAAAAAGCGTATTGAATGTGCAATCATGATCAAAGCGGCAGAAGCTGAGATGGAGGTAGAAGGATGAAAAAGAAAAAGGGAGTCGTAGTCTTTCTGGTAATGATCATTGCGATGTTACTGCTTGGCTACTATTCTTACGGTATTGTAAAGGGTACCGCGGCAAAGGACAATGAGAAAGGTGTTAAGCTTGGTCTGGATCTTGCCGGCGGTGTCAGCATTACATACCAGGTAAAAGGTGATGAGACACCGTCCGCAGAGGATATGAATGATACTGTGTACAAACTGCAGAAGCGTGTCGAGACTTACAGCACAGAGGCAGAGGTTTATCAGGTAGGTGATAACCGTATCTCCGTAGAGATTCCGGGTGTATCGGATGCCAATGCAATTCTGGAAGAACTTGGAACACCGGGTACTCTGGAGTTTAAGACAACAGAGGGTGAGACTTTCATGACCGGTGAGATGGTAGCCGATGCACAGGCTGCTACACAGAATGATACAACAACATCTGGTAGCAAATATGTTGTTCAGTTAAAACTGAATGACGAAGGCGCTAAGATTTTCTCTGAAAAAACCGGAGAATATCTGAATAAAGTACTTCCGATTTACTATGATGGTGAGTGCATCAGTTATCCGACGGTACAGAGCCAGATCACAAACGGTGAGGCTGTTATCAGTGGTATGAAAAGCTACGAGGATGCAGAAGCACTTGCGTCCCAGATTCGAAGCGGTGCTCTGAAACTGGAATTGGAAGAGTTACAGTCTGAGGTTGTTGGAGCAAAACTTGGTTCCCAGGCCATCAAAACAAGTATTATTGCAGCAATCGTCGGTATTCTGATTATCATTGCATTTATGCTGATCGCATACCGTATTCCGGGACTGGCAGCATCTATTGCACTGCTGATCTATACCGGCATCATACTTGCAATCTTACATTTATATCACATTACACTGACCCTGCCTGGTATTGCAGGTATTATCCTGTCTATTGGTATGGCGGTGGATGCCAACGTCATTATTTTTGCACGTATCCGTGAGGAGATAGCGGCCGGACATTCAGTGGCTCAGTCCATTGATATTGGATTTAAAAAAGCATTTTCCGCGATCTTTGATGGAAATATCACTACATTGATCGCAGCAGCTGTGCTTGGCCTGCGTGGATCGGGTACAGTAAAAGGCTTTGCGGCTACATTAGCTATCGGTATCATATTCTCTATGTTTACCGCACTGGTAATTTCCAGATGGCTGGTAAAAGCGCTTTACGGACTTGGATTCCAGGATAAGAAATTCTATGGTGAGAAGAAAGAGGGAAAGAGTGTCAACTTCCTTGGAAAACGTGGAGTATTTTTCGGAGTTTCTCTGGCAGTGATCGTAGCTGGATTTGTAGGCATGGGTGCACACAAAGCAGGTGACGGACAGGCATTGAACTTCAGTATGGAGTTTAAGGGCGGTACCGCTACAACAGTTGCATTCGACAAAGATTATACCATCGAGGAAATTGATGATCAGATTGTTCCGTATGTAGAAGAAGTAACCGGTGATGCAAATGTACAGACACAGAAAGTGGCAGACAGTAATTCCATCATCATCAAGACGAGAACACTGGATCTGGATGAGCGTGAACAGCTGGCAACCGCAATGGAAGATAACTTTGGCGTTCAGGAAAGTGATATTACATCTACAAATATCAGCTCAACGATCAGTAACGAGATGAGAAGTGATGCGGTTGCAGCTGTGATCATAGCAACGATCTGTATGCTGATCTATATCTGGTTCCGGTTCAAAGATATCCGTTTTGCAAGCAGTGCGGTTATCGCTCTGGTACATGATGTACTTGTTGTATTAGCATTTTATGCATTGTCTCAGACATCTGTGGGCAGCACATTCATCGCCTGCATGCTGACTCTGGTAGGTTATTCTATCAACGCGACCATCGTTATCTTTGATCGTATCCGTGAGAACCTTGCAATGTCAAGTGGTCAGAGGAATATGGATCTGAAAGAGGTTGTAAACAAGAGTATCACACAGACATTGTCACGAAGCATCAATACTTCCCTGACAACCTTTATCATGGTATTTATGCTGTTTATTCTCGGTGTATCTTCTATCCGCGAATTTGCAGGACCTCTGATGGTTGGCGTTGTCTGCGGCGGATATTCTTCTGTATGCATTACAGGTGCACTGTGGTATGTATTTAAGACAAGATTTTCTAAAAAGAAAAAGTAAGAAAAATCAGATTGTTTCTCTGAGCAGATTATGATATTCTAAATGGACAATTATGAAATTTACAAAAGAGAAGCAACAGGAGGAACGTTATGGAAAATAGCAATCGTGCAGTGGCATCACTGATTTTAGGACTTGTCTCCATCGTGACATGGCTGTTCCCAATCGCCGGATATATTACAACTATTCTGGCAATTGTATTTGCAACAAAGGGACGTCACAGTGAGAAAAAGGGTATGGCGACAGCAGGTCTGGTACTTGGAATTATTTTCTTAGTAGTGACATTGCTCAATTCCATCCTTGGAGCAGTACTTGGGGTATTGGCAAATTTATAAGCGTTTGAACGCTTTACCGCAGAATAAGCAAAGTGACTATGTTCATAAGCAAGTAGCAGAAGCGGATTGTGAATGTCCGTTTTACTGAGATAGCAGTTGTAGTGATACAACTGCTATCTTTTTTTATAGAAGAATAGGAAAAATGAGAAAAAGGATTTTCTTGTAAAATATCTCCGATTGCTTTTTGTAAAAAAGTACCAAGATATGCGGAAGAAATATTGAAAAAGTTGTTGTAACCATGGAAGTTACAAAAATGCCTAGTAATTTACTCTAAAATGTAGTAAGATAGATCGCGCAAGGCTGATATTATCTTGCAGGATAATTACTTTTTTGCTAATATAGGTAGGATTAAGAAAGTAAGTATCAGTAAAATTTGACTGTTTTTATGCAGATAAGATAGAAATATCAGGAAACGGAGGAGAAGTCATGCAGGCATATGTGGAATATTTTCAGACGCATGGGCAGGAGTATCTGTATATGATCTGGCAGCATTTGTATCTGAGTCTTCTGGCGGTTGCCATTGCAGCGGCGATCGGTATTCCGTGTGGAATCCTGTGCCTTCGTGTGCCAAAGGTGAAAAAAATACTGACCACCGGATTCAGTGCATTGCGTATTATACCAAGTCTTGCGGTGTTGGTTATTCTGATTCCGATTATGGGCGTAGGTGTGAAACCGGCTTTGACAGCGTTGGTTATTCTGGCAATTCCACCAATTCTGATCCAGACGACACTGGCTTTTTCACAGGTTCCGGCATTTATGTTGGAAGTGGCAGATGCCATGGGAATGGACAAAAAGAGAAAGTTCCGCCAAGTGGAAGTGCCGTTAGCAATGCCGGGCATTATCAGTGGTATCCGCATGGCGATGTCTGAGGTCATTGCAAGTGCGACGCTGGCTGCGTATATCGGTGCAGGTGGTTTGGGAATCCTGATTTTTAATGGAATTAATCTACTGAAAACGGAATATCTGGTGATCGGTGGCGGAACCGTAGCGGTGATCACGATGCTTTGCAGTATGGGACTTGGTGCGATTCAGAAAAAACTGAGCCGTGCGTCATAATAAATCAAATATAAAAGCAGCATATGAGTTGCTAAATATAAGGAAAACAAAGTGCAAAAGGAGAAAATTTCAGAGCATACTATCAATAGATATCATATAGAAGAATTGTTCAAAGAATGAACTACAGGAGGAAAAAAGATGAAAAAGAAATTATTAGCAGTAATCCTTGCAGTTGCGTCTTTTGCAGCACTTGCAGGATGCGGAAGTAACGGAACAGCAGATCAGAAAGCGGATGGAAGTGCAGCAACAGAAAGCAGTGGCAGCGCAAATGCAGACACTACCATTAAAATTGGAGCAAAAAGCTTCAGCGAGAGCAAAATCCTGGGCGAGTTATATGCACTGGCACTGGAGGATGCAGGCTATACGGTAGATCGTG
The DNA here is from genome assembly GCA_900546495.1 of uncultured Lachnospiraceae bacterium. GTDB lineage: Bacteria > Bacillota > Clostridia > Lachnospirales > Lachnospiraceae > Eubacterium_I. Next base: position 12,576 of record URDN01000035.1, on the reverse strand, counting down.
AATTTGAAGTATCTGATAACCTGATCCATCAGGCAGTATGTGACGGTCAGATCGATATGTATCCGGAATACACAGGTACTGCATTGCTGACCATTCTGGATCAGCCGATGGAGACAGACCCACAGGTAACTTATGATACCGTAAAGAAAATGTATGCAGAGAACTTTAATCTGGACGTTCTTGATATGTGTGAGGCAAGCAACGGAAACGGACTGACTATGCGTGCAGACGTGGCAGAGAAATATGGTATCAAGACTATTTCAGATCTGCAGGCAAATGCAGAAAACATCCGTTTCGGCGGAACATCCGATACCTTTGAGCGTGAAGATGGACTTCCGGGATTGGAGCAGACATACGGAACATTTGATTTCAAAGCAAAAAATACTTTTGATAACTCTCTGAAATATCAGGCAATGAAAAATGATGAGGTAGACTGTGTACCAGCTTACACTACAGATGCACAGCTGAGCAGTGATGAATTTATTCTGTTAGAGGATGACAAACATTTCTGGCCTCCATACAACATTATCCCGGTTGTTCGTCAGGAAGTCATTGATGCACATCCGGATGTAGCAGAGATTATCAACAAGATCAGCGCAGCAATTGATACAGAGACAATGACAAAATTAAATGCACAGGTAGACATTGATAAAGAAGAGTACGAAGATGTTGCAGCAGATTTTTACGCTACAATAAAATAGTTGGACGAAACAGATTCAAAGAATTAGAAAAGATGCACGGGCACGAGACAGTTTTTCATATAAAATGCAAAGAAAATTGTCTGGTGGTGTGCAGAAAGGAATAGAAGGATGAGCATTGCAGTAGAATTTCGGGATGTGGTAAAACGGTTTCCGAATGCAGCAGAAAACGCCGTGGATCATGTCAGTTTTCAGATTCAGGAAAAAGAAATGATCACGATTCTGGGAACTTCCGGCTGTGGAAAAACCACGCTGATGAAAATGGTAAACCGGTTATATGATCCGACTTCCGGAGAAATCCATGTATTTGGCAAAAATATTCAGAAGACAGATCCGGTGCAGCTGCGCAGAAAAATTGGATATGTGATCCAGCAGGTGGGCTTGTTTCCACACATGACCGTTGAAAAAAATATTGCAGTGGTACCGGAAATCCTCGGATGGGATGCCGAACGGATCCATACCAGAGTGACAGAATTGCTGGAACTGGTAAATTTGAATCCGGAACAGTATCGCAATCGTTATCCGGCGCAGCTTTCCGGCGGACAGCAGCAGCGTGTGGGACTTGCCCGCGCACTGGCAGCGAATCCGTCATTGATGCTGCTTGATGAGCCCTTTGGAGCCATCGATGCCATCAACCGGACAAAGTTGCAGGATGAATTATTGAAAATACATGAGCGCGCGGGACTGACCTGCATGTTTGTCACCCATGATGTGACAGAAGCATTGAAACTTGGAACCCGGATCATGATTATGAATCAGGGGAAAATACAGCAGTTTGATACAGCAAAACAGATTTTGGGACATCCGGCGAATGAATATGTGGCTTCATTGTTGCAGTCGGTACAGGAAGGATTAAACTTTTTCAGATGACACGTTTTATCACGTATACTACGAGACATTATGACAAGTTAATACAGGCAGTATTGGAACATTTTGAAATTGTCGGAATTACGCTTCTGATTTCCATTGCGTTGGCTTTTGTGATTTCCATGCTGGTAATGGAGCATAAGCGAATTACCACATGGATCATGCGGGTGTCCAGTATGATCTATGCGATTCCGAGTCTGGCATTGTTTGCCCTGTTGCTTCCGGTGACAGGACTTGGCATGCAGACGGCAATTCTGGTGCTGGTGATCTACAATCAGTTTATTCTGGTGCAGAGTTTTACAGATGGATTTACCTCAGTTGAATCAGGAGTCCTTGAGGCAGCGACCGGAATGGGAATGACAAAAGGGCAGATTTTTCGAAAAATCCGACTCCCGTTGGCGCTGGATGCTATGATCGCGGGAATCCATATTGCGATTATTTCCACCATCGGGATTGCAACGATTGCATCCACGGTCGGAGCAGGGGGCTTAGGAACCATCCTTTTTGAAGGTATGCGTACGCAGAATGTGGTAAAAATTGTCTGGGGAACCGTGTTGTCTGTAACGATGGTACTGGGGGCAAACGGTATTTTAAAACTGATAGAAAAAAGAATCAAAAAGAAAATTTACAGCAATGCAGGACAGAAGAAGGGATAAAAAATCATTTTCTGCACCTGCTAAAATGCGTTATAATAATAAAAGTGTGTGTACGTTTTTTCACAGTTGAGAGAAGTTCCATTTTGAGTGGTAAGTAATAAAAATGTTGTTCTGGTGAGCGTATTATAATCACTGACCGGGATAGAGTATACAGAAGTGGGAGAAAAGTGATGATAAGAGACTATTTAAAAGAACATATCCTGATCGCAGATGGTGCCATGGGTACTTATTATGATCAGAAAAAATCCGAAAACGGAAGGATCGCAGAGGAAGCAAACCTGTTAGAACCGGAGTTGATTCAGCGGATTCACGAAGAATATCTGGAAAGTGGTGCACAGCTGATCCGCAGCAATACGTTTGCGGCAAACCGTTCTGTGGCGCTCCGGAAAGGAATCGAGTCAAAAGCGGAGCAGGATGCGTATATCCGCAGTGTAGTTCAGTCTGCATGGAATAATGCAAAAGTGGCAGTAAAACGTGCATCGGGAGAACGTTTTATCGCAGCAAATATCGGACCGATGCCGGAATATTTATTTTTAGAGTATGACTGCAATCCGACAGAAGAATATCAATTTATCATTGAATGTTTTTTGGACTGCGGTGCAAAAATCTTTAATTTTGAAACATTTTCAGATATTACAGAGGTGCAGAAAGCAGCACGTTACATAAAGAAAAAATGCCCGGAAGCCTTTGTGATGGTTTCCTTTGCGGTAAACAGAACCGGCTACACAGCCGGTGGAATCAGCATGAACCGTCTGTTTACAGAAGCTGCAAAAACACCGGAGATTGACAGCTATGGTTGCAACTGCATGATCGGCGCTGCACATATGTATGATTTACTAAAAACCCAGAATCTGTCAGATGAAAAGTTCGTTCAGATTCTGCCAAACAGTGGTTATCAGGAAATCGTTCGTGGCCATTCTGCTTTCTCAGAAGGCGCGGCATACTATGCAGAAAAAATGCAGAAAATCGCTGAACTTGGGGTAAATATCCTAGGTGGATGCTGTGGAACCACACCGGCGCATATCCGTAATCTGTCTGAAATGATCGCAGATCATGAGCCGTGGGAAAAATTGCATGTGTCAGAAAAAGATACAGAAAATGCTGTATCCCGGACACGTAATAATCCGTTTATGGAAAAACTGCAGCAGGGGAAAAAGGTTATTGCGGTAGAGCTTGATCCGCCGTTTGATCAGAATGCACAGAAACTTTTGGAAGGTGCATTCCGTCTGAAAAAGAGTAATGTAGATATTATCACACTGGCAGATTCTCCGCTGGCAAGAGCCAGAGCCGATTCTGTTTTGCTGGCAGCAAAGGTCAACTCCATGGTGGATATTCCGGTCATGCCACACATTGCCTGCCGTGACCGTAATCGCATCAGCATGCATTCTACACTGCTTGGCGCACATATCAACGGAATACGAAATCTGATGATTGTAACTGGAGATCCGGTGCCATCCGGCGAGCGCGGAAATACAAAGAGTGTATTTGATTTTAACTCCATCCGTTTTATGGAATATGTAAAGGAGCTGAATCAGGATGTGTTTTTACAGGATTCTTTCTCCTATGGCGGAGCTTTGAACCAGAATCAGGCAAATACAGATAAAGTCATTGAGCGGATGCAGAAAAAAATTGACGCCGGAGTATCATGGTTTATGACACAGCCAATCTATTCTGACGAAGAAGTGGAAAAACTGGCGCGGATGAAACGGGAGCTAGACACAAAGATCCTTTGCGGAATCATGCCGCTGGTAAGTTATCGCAATGCGATGTTTATCAAAAATGAGATGCCGGGTATCCATGTGCCGGATGAAATCGTGGAGCAGTACCGACCGGATATGAGCCGTGCAGAGGCAGAGGCGGTTGCAGTGGATATTTCACTGGAAGTAATCGATAAATTAAAAGACGTTGCAGACGGTTTTTATTTCATGACACCATTTAATCGCGTGGAATTGATCGGCCGTATTATTGACAAAATGGAAAAGTAATCTTATATTGTAAAGAAGTTCTGTAGAAAAACTATGATATTTTATGTGTAATCTGCTTTTTTATATAGTGAAAAGAGAGGAACTGAAAAATTTTATAGATTGGAAGAACATTAGAAAAATCCTGTTGGTTAGGAGAAAAACGACATGACAAGAGAAGAACTTTATAAATTGATAGAGAACGGTCCGGTATATTTGGACGGGGCAACCGGAAGTAACCTGATGAAAGCGGGAATGCCGGTTGGTGTCTGCCCGGAGGAGTGGATCACAGAGCATCCGGATGTCATTCTGGATCTTCAGAAACGTTATATCGAAGCCGGAACGCAGATTCTGTATGCACCGACTTTTTCCGGAAACAGAATCAAACTGACGGAGTATGGACTGGAAGAACGTATGGTAGAGATCAATACTACACTGGTTCGTCTGTGCCGGGAAGCAGCAGGAGACAAAGGTCTGGTCTGTGGAAATATCACTATGACTGGACAGAGTCTGGCTCCGATGGGAACCATGAAACTGGAAACCCTGATCGACATTTACAAAGAGCAGGTCAAAATCCTGTGTGAAGCAGGTGTAGATCTGTTTGTCGTTGAGACTATGATGAGTCTGGCCGAGACGAGAGCAGCGATTCTGGCAATCCGCGAGACCTGTAATCTGCCAATTATGGCATCTATGAGTTTTAATGAAGATGGAAGAACACTGTATGGAACTGATCCGGAGACTGCCATTGTCGTATTACAGAGCATCGGCGCAGATGTGGTCGGTGTCAATTGTTCTACCGGTCCGCAGGAGATGGCAGAGATTATCCGAAAAATGAAAGTTTATGCAAACGTTCCACTTCTGGCAAAACCAAATGCTGGTCTGCCAGAAATTATGGATGGAGATACCGTATACGACATGGGACCAGAGGAATTTGCTTCTTTTGGACCGCTGCTTGTGGAATCGGGTGCATCTATCTTAGGTGGTTGCTGTGGTACCACACCGGAGCATATTGCACTTCTGGTGGAAAAGACAAAAAATCTGACACCACCAACAATCATGAAAGAGCACAAACGTGTGGTAGCTTCCGAGCGAAAAATTCAGGAAATTGACATTGACGGTCCGTTCCTTGTCATCGGTGAGCGTATCAATCCGACTGGCAAAAAGAAGCTGCAGGCATCTTTGAGAGAAGGCAGCATGGATATCGTCAATGAGATGGCAGAGCAGCAGGAAGAAATGGGTGCACACATTCTGGACATCAATATGGGTATGAATGGTATTGATGAAAAAGAAATGATGTTGAAAGCCATTGAGGAAGTGACACTGACCACCAGTCTGCCGCTTTGTATCGATTCCAGTCACATAGATATTATTGAGGCAGCGCTGCGTCATTATCCGGGACGTGCACTGATCAACTCTATCTCACTGGAAAAAGAAAAATTTGACAAACTGCTTCCGATTGCAAAAAAATACGGAGCAATGTTTATCCTGCTTCCGTTATCTGACGAAGGACTTCCGAAAGATATTGATGAGAAGAAGGAAATTATTCATAAGATCATGGATCGTGCATTGGAACTTGGCATGTACAAAGAAGATATCGTTGTAGATGGTCTGGTTGCAACCGTAGGTGCAAATAAACGTGCGGCCATTGAGACGATCGAGACGATCCGCTACTGCAAAGAAGAACTTGGTCTGGCAACAAGTGCCGGATTATCTAATATTTCCTTTGGTCTGCCAAATCGTGGTTATGTCAACGGTGCCTTTGTTACCATGGCAATCCAGAGCGGACTGACCATGGCAATCGCCAATCCGTCCAGTGACATCACGATGAGTATGGCAGCAGCCAGTGACCTTCTTTTAAATAAAGACGGTGCGGATCTGAACTACATCAACCGCATGGCTGCGATTGCAGAGCGAAAAGCAAATGAACCCGTCATGATTCCTGCTCCCGGACAGGGACAGGCACCGCAGAACGGAGGTTCAGCCAGGCAAAGCAAAGACGGAACCCCAGTCTTCAAAGCAGTAATGAAAGGTAACCAGAAACATATTCTGGATGAAGTAAAGGCTGCTCTGGCAGAGGGCAAAGAGCCGGGTACGATCATCAATGATGAACTGATTCCGGCGATCAATGAAGTTGGTGCTTTATTTGAGAAAAAGATTTACTTCCTGCCGCAGCTGATCTCCAGTGCGGAGACTATGAAGACCGCTATTGAGTATTTGGAACCGTTGCTTTCCGGTGGAGATGATAAAGGTCCGAAGGTGACAATCGTAATCGCTACTGTAGAGGGCGATATTCATGATATCGGAAAAAATCTGGTGACACTGATGCTGAAAAACTATGGCTTCCGCGTCATTGATCTGGGAAAAGATGTTCCGAAGGAAAATATCGTAGACACAGCCATCAAGGAAGATGCGGATATTATTGCATTGTCGGCTCTGATGACAACAACCATGATGAGAATGAAAGACGTGGTAGAGCTTGTCAAAGAAAAAGAGATGGATACGAAAGTTATTATTGGTGGTGCTGTAATTACGCAGAGTTTTGCGGATGAGATTGGAGCCGATGGCTATTCCAAAGATGCGGCCGATGCGGTAAAATTAGTGCAACATCTCATGAATATGTCTTGAAAAAATTAATATATGAAATTCATGATATCGTAACGTAAATAGGGGTCTGGATTCATTTTCGCTCAGCAAGCGATTGTTAGCTGCGGAGAGAAAATGAATCCAGACCCCTTTCAATACCTAAATTTTAAGCCATCTAAAAAAGACCATTATTGTGAACCGGCACGATATCCTGCACATTATGTTCTACCACATCCCAATGCTCAGCCAGTTTTCCATCCTCAATACGATAAATATCACACACTTTATTGGTTGCCCCGTTTTCAAGTGTACATTTAAAGAATACATATACCATATCCCCATCTTCACCAATATGAATAATATCCATATGCGGTTTTAACGTGAAGAAAAAGTCTGTGAACTTAACGAATCCCTTTCTGCCATCCGGTGCAGTCGGATTGTGCTGGATATAATTCTCTTTCATGTAGGAATCCAGATTAGAAAGGTCGTAATTGTTAAATACTTCTTTATAAAATTTCAATACAAGTTCTTTGTTTGTCATAGTGTTTGTCTCCTTATGTTTTTTCATTGACCAGAATGAATATGCATGAGAGGATTTTTACTGATTGAACGCAGAATAAGCATTCCCCCACTTCAAGTGCGCAGAGCACTAAGCGGTGGGTAAAGGGGATGCTTATGTCAGTGGGAGATAAAAGCTCCCACTGACATCCGGTAGGCATTGGTCAATAAATTTTTGATAAAAATATCATATCGAATATCCGGAAAAAAAGGAATATCTGTTTGTTGAAAATACATGCTTTTTTCCGGGAAGTTTTTCAACAAATGAAGAATAGAAAATAAATAAAAAGATGCAAATGTGTAGCATTTTGGATTATAATTTGGTACACTAAAGCGGGAAAATTATGTAGAGTATCTTATTATGATAGAAAAAGAAATATGCAATATGGGGGAAATGAAATGTACGAAGCATATTACAAAGAAATGAATCCGGAAAAAAGAAAGAAAATTCTGAATGAACTGAAACAGAGTGCGGACGAAAAGGAATGGGAGCTGCGCAAGCGTTTATTTGATATCCGTTATACAAAAACGAAAAAGGGTGATTATGCGGATGAGTTCCTACGTGGCTGGCTGGAACTGCGCGTGGTGTCACAAAATTTGGATCATTTATTTTCGGAACGGAAGAATGTGAGAATGTCAAAGAATATTTTGCATAAAATGTGTCTGGATCAGACAGAGGTGTATCCAGACGAAGTGCTGTATCAGGAAATGTGTAACCTAACGGGGCGCTATATTTCTTCTTGCCTGAAAGATACGAATTACAGTTCTTTTTTATGGGGACTTGGAAAAATCAGTGACAAAAAAGTACGAATGAAGATCGAAAAGGATTTGACGGTTATAGGAGAGACGATTCCTGAATATCTGAATATGCAGGATGAGTTTCGTATTTTGTCCCTTGCTATTACAAATATGAAAAAAGAGCTGTTAGAGCAGGAAGAATCAGAAGAAGAATAAATTGCCCTCTTTACTTCATAACTTTAATATGTTAAAATTTTACACAGAGAAAAGAAAAAAGTGAAGTAGAATTGAAATATAAAAATAAATGTGTAAATTAATGAAGGAGTAAAAGTATGAGTAAAAAAATCAGAACTGAGGCAGTAGATCATCTGTTTGAAGCGATTTTATGCCTGAAAGATAAAGAAGAATGTTATACATTTTTTGAAGATGTGTGCACCATTAATGAGATTTTATCTCTGTCTCAGCGGTTTGAAGTAGCACATATGCTGCGTCAGCAGAAGACGTATCTGGATATTGCGGAGAAAACGGGGGCTTCCACCGCAACCATTAGTCGTGTCAACCGTTCCTTGAATTATGGAAACGATGGATATGATATGGTATTTGCCAGAATGCAGCAGCCGGAAGAAAAATAGGCATCTTATTAATCTAATCATAAAAATAAAGGGAAACGTGAATGATCAGCGTTTCCTTTTATTTTTCGGCAATTCCGGTTTTTTCATAGAATCCACAATTTTTTCAATTAATAATTTTTTCGTATAAACATCAAAATTTAACAGGCAGATAAAGGTAAATTTCAGAAGAAAATCGGCATCTTCTTCATCCAGGTTTTCCAGATCGGAAAATGCAGTTTCACTGATCATATATTCTTCCCGGATCATTTCTTTGAGTCGTTCCACCTGATGTCCTTCCAGCTTGAAAATACCGTCATAGATGTCCTTCAGGGAAGGTGAGGATTTTTCCCCAAAATAACGGTCGGTCAGCGGATTTAAAATATTCTGAATATCACTGATGCTTAGCACACTTTTAAAATAGTAGATAAAGACCAGTGTTAAAATATGTTCTTTGGAGTATTTTTTCTTTTCCGGTGGCGGGAGAAGTCGGTTCTTGACGTAATTGTTGATCATTGTCTTGGTCAGAATCGGATCATCTTCATTTCGCTTGGTAGGATGCAGTTCTTTTTCCATAAAAGTAATGACCTGATCCATGTACAGATTGATGTCCGGCAGCGATTCCAGTTCAATGTGATCAATGCGGGACAGACTTTCCATAATGCTGTTCAGCAGATCTTTTGTATCAATTGTCATGTGTTGCACCTCCATTCAGTAACGATAACACATTGCGGAAGTGAAGTGCAAGCATTATTTAACCAAATTAAGAAGGCTCCTGTATATTTGTTAGGCGGGATGTAAGTATCTTCTGTTAAGCAGCAAAGCAGGTATTTGGTTATAAGCAAGCAGCGAAAGCGGATTGCGAATGTCCGCTTTACTACATATGATGAGTGAAGTGTAATAATGGATTGCGGGTATCTGTTTGATTTCAATGAAGAAGGCTTGCTTCTGTCAGGGTTTCATGCTATCATAGCAAGTACTAGAAAATATGTTCGTTTCGGAGGAACTATGGGCAGATACGATTTATTAAATACGCAGCAGCAGGAGGCGGTTTTTCAGACGGAAGGTCCGGTATTGGTACTGGCAGGAGCCGGTTCGGGAAAAACAAGGGTGCTGACACACAGAACCGCTTATCTGATTGAAGAAAAAGGGGTAAATCCATATCATATTATGGCAATTACATTTACAAATAAGGCGGCAGCGGAGATGCGGGAGCGTATCGATGATCTGGTTGGATTTGGCTCAGAGAGCATCTGGGTATCGACGTTCCACTCAAGCTGTGTTAGAATTTTACGCAGATATATTGACCGGTTGGGATATGACAACCGTTTTACGATTTATGATACGGATGATCAGAAGACGATCATGAAAGAGGTGTGCAAGCGGCTTCAGATCGACACGAAGCAGACGAAGGAACGGGCGCTTCTGAATGTGATTTCTTCTGCCAAAAATGAGCTGATCTCACCGGAAGAGTTTACACTGCGGGCAGCAGGCGATTATGCAAAGCAGAAGCAGGCGCAGGTTTATCGGGAATATCAGCAGACATTGAAGAAAAATAATGCACTGGATTTTGATGATCTGATTATGAAATGTGTGGAATTATTTAAGGCAGATCCGGAAGTGCTGGATTCTTATCAGGAACGTCTGCGTTATATCATGGTGGATGAGTATCAGGATACGAATACAGCACAGTTTGAACTGGTGCGGCTACTGGCATCCAAGTACCGTAATCTCTGTGTCGTCGGTGATGATGATCAGTCCATTTATAAGTTCCGTGGTGCAAATATCCATAATATTTTAAATTTTGAACAGTATTTTCCAGATGCAAAAGTGATCAAATTGGAGGAAAATTACCGTTCAACTAAAAATATTCTGGATGCGGCGAATGCGGTAATTCAAAATAATGTAAGCAGAAAGTCAAAGGCACTCTGGACGCAGAAGGACGCAGGAGACAAAATCGAATGCCGCGATTTTGATACTGCTTTTGATGAGGCAGAATATATTGCCCACAGTATTAATTCTTTTGTGAGAAAAGGTACATTTTCCTATGGAGACAGTGCGGTATTGTATCGAACAAACGCACAGTCCCGATTGTTAGAGGAGCGTTTTGTCCGGGAAAATATCCCGTACAAGATTGTTGGTGGCGTAAATTTCTATGCCAGAAAAGAGATCAAGGATCTGCTCAGCTACTTAAAAACCATTGATAACGCACAGGATGATCTGGCAGTAAAAAGAATCATCAATGTGCCGAAACGTGGAATCGGGGCGACAACCATTGCAAAAGTACAGGATTATGCGGATGAAAATATGATGAGTTTTTATGCTGCGTTGAAAATGGCAGAGGAGATTCCGACATTAAGCAAAGCGACAGCGACGAAGATCCGACCGTTTGTGACGTTTATTCAGACATTGCGAAGTAAATTGCCGTATATCAGTCTGGAACAGTTGATGGATGAAATTATTGAAGATACCGGATATGTGGCAGAACTGGATGCGGAAGGCACGGATGAAGCCAGAGCACGTATTGAAAATATCGATGAGTTGATCAGCAAGATCGTGGCTTATGAGGAGTCTGAGGAACAGCCGATGCTCAGTGGATTTCTGGAGGAAGTGGCGCTGATCGCAGATATTGACAGTTTGGAGGAAAACAGCGATTACGTCGTACTGATGACATTACACAGTGCGAAAGGTCTGGAATTTCCGAATGTTTATCTGGCAGGAATGGAAGATGGCCTGTTTCCAAGTTATATGACGATCACTTCTGATGATCCGACAGAGGTGGAAGAAGAACGGCGTCTGTGTTATGTAGGCATTACCAGAGCAAGAGAGCATCTGACACTGACCAATGCCCGCATGCGCATGACCAGAGGTGAGACGCAGTATCATAAGGTGTCCCGTTTTGTAAAAGAGATTCCACGAAGTCTCATAAGCGGTCAGGTGCGGGAAGACCGCTCACGAAAAGAGGAGCCAATCAAGGATCTTGGAAGTGTGAAACAGAATTTTGCCAGAAAACCATATGGAAGCAGTGCAGGGGCAGCAAAGCCGGCAGGTGGAACCCCTTATTATCGTACGTTCAGCATCAATCAGAATAAGGCGAAGAAGTTTGGCGGAGGTGCAAATCTTGGAACTCTTTCTTATACAGAGGGCGACAGAGTCCGCCATATGAAATTTGGAGAAGGTGTGGTAAAACAGATCGTATCTGGTGGCAGAGACTATGAAGTGACCGTGGATTTTGAAAATGTTGGAACAAAGAAAATGTTCGCATCGTTTGCAAAATTACAGAAGATATGATAAAATACATCGTAATAACAGGCAGCAAGGCATAAAAAGAAAATGTCAGACGGAAAACAGATTTTCTGCCAGATACTGCCGCAGGGAAGCATCATTAATGTATTAAAAGGAGTGAATGACATGAACAATGATTTAATCAGTATTGCAAAATTGAATGAGTTATTTTCAAAGAAGATCGATGAGGAAAGAAAAACAAAGTTACTCTGGATTCTGGCTATCGTTGGAGCAGTTGCAGCAGTTGTCGTAGCAGCACATTACATTTACAAGTTCTTTGCTCCTGATTATATGGATGATTTTGAAGATGAATTCGAAGACGAGTTCGAAGATGATTTCTTCGATGACGAGGATGATGAATACGAAGAAGAGGACTAAGTCGTAGGAAGTGAATGCAGATTGCGAAGCGACTGCATTCATGAGCAAGTGACAAAGGCGGATTGCGGAAGTCCGCTTTGCTGATCGTTGATTCGTATTGGAACGCCCACTCACATATGCGAGTGGGCGTTTTTTAAACGAAACAGATAGATTGGTAAAAAGGTTGAACGCAAAATAAGCATTCCCCCGCTTCAAGTGCGCAGAGCACTAAGCGGTGGGTAAAGGGGATGCTTATGTCAGTGGG
>URDN01000034.1 GCA_900546495.1 uncultured Lachnospiraceae bacterium | reverse complement strand
CGACTGCGTTCATGAGCAAGTAGCGAAAGCGGATTGCGAATGTCCGCTTTACCAATGAAATATGCAGATAGATTTAGCTAACTGAATAGCAGGACAGGTTTTACGCATATTTTATTGTTTTACTTTAAGATTACATTGACTGAAAAAGGAGTATACAGTGAAGGAAAAGTGGGTTGTATCAGCCAAGGGAGCTGATTTTAAAACAATCGGTGAACATTTCGGGATTGATCCTGTTATTGCTCGGATCATGCGAAATCGCGGTCTGACGGATCTGGAGGAAATGGAACATTATCTGCATGGAGATGAAAAGGATCTGATCGATCCGCACTTGCTCAAAGATGTAGATCTGGCAGCAGAGATCATCCTGAAAAAAGCAAAAGAACAGAAGAAAATCCGAATCATCGGAGATTATGACATAGATGGCATTCAGTCCACATATATTTTGTACTGTGCGCTACAGCGGATCGGGACAGAGGCGGATTTTGTCATTCCACACCGGATCAGGGATGGTTATGGCATGAATGAGCATCTGGTCACGCAGGCAGCAGAAGCCGGAATCGATACGATCCTGACCTGCGATAATGGAATCTCTGCCATTGATCAGATCCATCTGGCAAAAGAACTTGGTATGACGGTAGTGGTGACGGATCACCATGAAGTTCCTTATATAGAAGAAAATGGTGTGCGCCGGGAGAAAATCAGTGAGGCGGATGCCATTGTAAATCCAAAACAGGAAGCGTGTCAGTATCCGTTTAAGAAACTTTGTGGCGCAGCAGTGGCATGGAAGCTGGTGCAGGTACTGTATGAGCATGCAGGAATTCCGGTATCGGAAGCAGACCGATTTATCGAGAATGCCGGCTTTGCGACGGTGGGCGATGTCATGGATTTACAGGGTGAGAACCGCGTGCTGGTAAAACTTGGATTAAAAATGTTAAACCAGACACAAAATATCGGTATGAAGGCACTGATCCTGCAGAGCAATCGAAAACTGGGGGAGATCCGTTCCGGGGATATCGCATTCGGTCTTGGACCATGCTTAAATGCAACCGGACGACTGGAAAGCGCGCGTATCGCCTTAAAACTATTGCTTTGTGAGTCGGAAGCGGAAGCAGCTGTACTGGCACAGGAAGCAGTGGAGTTGAATAATAGTCGAAAGCTGCTGACGGAGCAGGCTGTAGAAGTGGCAAAACAGATGATTGCGGAGGGCGATTACGCAAACGACCGTGTGTTTGTCATCTTTTTGCCGGATTGCCATGAAAGTCTGGCAGGCATCGTAGCCGGAAGAATCCGGGAGGCGTATCATCGACCGACACTGGTGATTACCCGGAGCGAAGAAGGGGCGAAAGGCTCCGGAAGATCCATTGAAGGATATTCCATGTTTGAAGAACTGAATAAATGTACGGATCTGCTCAGTACGTTTGGCGGACATCCCATGGCAGCGGGATTTTCTCTGCCAGAGGAAAATATTGAGGCATTTCGTCGCAGACTGAATGAAGTGTGTACGCTCACGGAAGAAGAATTGCAGGCGAAAGTTGTGATTGATGTGCCGATGCCCATCGGATATATTACATTTCCACTGATCGAGCAGTTAAAATTACTGGAGCCATTTGGAAAAGGTAATGATAAACCAGTGTTTGCAGATAGAAATCTGGTAATTGACCGGTTGAAAATTTACGGACCGACGGGACGTGTGGTACAATTAACGTTACACAGTCCGTCTGGAGCCAGGGTTCAGGCAGTATATTTTGGTGAACCGGATAATTTACGGTTACCATTAGAAGAAAAATATGGTAAGGTAGTGGCAGACGATACGATGGCAAATCACTGCGTCCACAACGCGGCACTGCATTTTACTTATTATCCAGAGATTGATACTTATTATGAGACGCCGCGAGTGAAACTGAAAATAACGGGAATTTCTGCTTGATCCGTAAAAGTACAATGATTTTGCAGAAATTTTTGCAACGGGTCTGAGCAAAGAAAATATTATGTGTTGCATGATGCACATTTCACAGCAGGAATGCCGCGGGCATTCTTGCATTTATATCAGACCGGAACGGAGGTTCAATATGAGCAAAAAAAGAAAGGTATTACACAAAGGGTTAGCACTGGTGCTGGCAGTTGTGATGAGTCTTGGCACATGTCTGACGGCGTTTGCCAGTGAGAGTAACGGTAACAATGATACAAAAGTAACGATTGCGGATGGTGAGACACCGTATATTTCTTTTGGCGCGGATCTGCGTGAGGATGAGAAAGCGAAAGTGCTGGATTATTTCGGCCTGACAGAAGCAGATTTGGAAAAATGCAACGTCAATACCGTAACAAACGAAGAAGAACATCAGTATCTGGATGCTTATGTGACCAATGACCATATCGGAAGCCGTGCATTGTCTTCCGTAGCTGTTATGGATGCAAAAAAAGGCAGCGGCATCAAAGTAACCACGAAAAATATCAATTACTGTACCGCGAGCATGTATGAAAATGCACTGGCAACTGCAGGCGTGGAGGATGCCAATGTTGTCGTTGTGGGACCGTTTGATATGTCGGGAACTGCAGCACTGATCGGAGCTATCAAAGCATATTCTGTTATGAGCGGAGAACAGGTAGATACTGATGTCATTGACGGAGCTGTTAACGAGATTGTTGTTACCGGTGACATTGGAAATGAGACTGGAAACACCGATGAGGTAGCCGGAATGGTAGCGTATCTGAAAGATCAGGTGGGTGGCAAAAATATGTCTGATGGTGAGATCAAAGATGCCATTGATGAGGCTACTGATAAATTCAATGTCAGTCTGACACAGGATCAGATCGACCAACTGCTGGAACTTCTGAAAAAATTACAGGGATTGGATCTGGACTGGGGTAACCTGAAAAATCAGGCACAGAACCTGTATGGAAAATTAAAAGATATGGGACTGAACATTGATACAGCAGCGCTGACCGAGCAGGCCCAGGGATTTTTTGCAAAGCTGATTGCGTTTATTAAGAGTTTATTTCAGAGATAAGGAAGGTGTGTTCGCTTTCATTTGTATAAAAAACATCTGGACTTGTATAAAATTTGGATTCGTATTATAGAAATGGGAGTGACAAACATTCAGACGAAAAATTGCGCAGTATGGAGGAAAAATGGAAGCTTATACAGAGTTTGCCAGTGTATACGAAAAATTTATGGATAACGTGCCTTACGAGAAATGGTGTGAGGCAATTTGTGAGATTTTAAGATCACATGAGATTGAAGACGGTCTGGTGCTGGATCTGGGATGCGGAACCGGAACGATGACACGTTTGCTGCGGGAAAAAGGATATGACATGATCGGTGTGGATAATTCGGCAGAAATGCTGGAGATTGCACGCGAGCACCCGGATGATGGAATCCTGTATCTGCAGCAGGATATGCGGGAATTTGAATTGTATGGAACGGTGAAAGCAGTGGTATGTGTCTGCGATTCCATGAATTATCTTCTGGAAGAGGAAGACCTTGCAGAAGTATTTTCACTGGTGCATAATTATCTGGATCAGGACGGAATCTTTATTTTTGATATGAATACGTTGTACAAATACCGAGATCTGATCGGGGATGCGACCATCTGTGAGAACCGCGAGCATGAAAGCTTTATCTGGGAAAACTGTTTTGATGAGGAAAGCAGCATCAACGAATATGCGTTGACGTTGTTTGTGGAGCAGGAAAATGGATTGTACGCCCGCTATGAGGAGTTTCATTATCAGAGAGCTTATGAGCTGAAAAAAGTAGAAGAACTGATCCGGGTATCCGGTCTGGAATTGCTGGCAGTCTGCGGAGAAGGTACAAAAGAGCCGCCAAAAGCAGATTGTGAGCGGGCATATTTCGTGGCAAAGAGACCACAGCCGCATATATTTTAAACCACAGTTCACTCATCACATACATTCTAGGTAATGCTCATGCTTGCATGAGAAATTACCTGGATGTATAGTGATGAAGGGAGCGGCTTTTTATGAGCAAAAATAGTAGCGAAGCTACGGGAAAGCTCAGAATGAGCGTTTTGCGAATGGCGCGAGTGAACTGTAATTATCTATAATTAGTAAGTAAAGGAATGAAAAACATGGAAGATTATATTGTAAGGGCAACTGCGGCAGACAGTTCTATCCGCGCATTTGCCATGACTTCAAAAGGAATTGTAGAGGAAGCAAGACAGCGCCATCAGACAAGCCCGGTGGTGACAGCAGCACTTGGAAGACTGCTGACCGGAGGTGCCATGATGGGTGTCATGATGAAAGGGGACAAGGATCTGCTGACTGTACAGATTCAGTCTGGTGGTCCGATGAAAGGAATGACCGTTACAGCAGATTCTAAAGGACATGTAAAAGGTTATCCGGTGGTAAATGATGTTATGTTGCCGCCAAACAAACAGCATAAATTAGATGTAGGCGGAGCAGTCGGTGTCGGCATGATGCGTGTCATCAAAGATATGGGTTTAAAAGAGCCGTATGTGGGAACCACTGTTTTACAGACCAGTGAGATTGCTGAAGATTTAACCTATTATTTTGCCACATCTGAGCAGGTACCGTCCTCTGTGGGACTTGGTGTTCTGATGAACAAGGACAATACGGTACGGCAGGCTGGTGGATTTATCATTCAGTTAATGCCATTTACCGATGACAAGATCATTGATGCGCTGGAGAAAAAACTTTCCGAGATCACTTCTGTTACCAATTTACTGGAAGAAGGACATACTCCGGAGAGTATGCTGGAGTACATTTTAGGAGATTTCGGTGTGGAAATCACAGAAAAAATTCCGGCATCTTTCTACTGTAACTGTTCCAAAGACCGCGTGAAAAAAGCAATCATCAGTATTGGAAAAAAAGATCTGAATGAGATGATCGCAGATGGCAAACCAATTGAAGTAAAATGCCACTTCTGTAATACGGCATATACATTCAGTGTGGAAGAGTTAAAGGAGATCGTACGCAAATGAGACAGGGATTTATCAAAGTAGCAGCTTTGACACCAAAGGTTAAAGTTGCAGATACGACATACAACCGGGAGCAGATCTGTATGCTGATCGATGAGGCACAGGAAAAAGGTGCCAAAATACTGGTATTTCCGGAATTGTGCATTACAGGCTATACCTGTGGAGATCTGTTTTATCAGGAATTACTCTTAAGAAAGGCGAAAAAAGAGCTGCTGGCGATCGCAAAATATACCGAGCGCAAAGATGGTCTGGTATTTGTAGGACTTCCGTTGGAGCATCAGGGAAAATTGTATAACGTGGCAGCAGCTATCGCACAGGGAAAAGTGCTTGGACTGGTTCCAAAGACGCATATCCCAAATTACAATGAATTTTATGAGCGCAGACATTTTATATCCGGCATGAAACAGCCGGTTCCGGTTGCTTTGGATGAGGATATTATCGTGCCGATGGGTACACAGATATTATTCCAATGTCGCCAGATGCCTGCATTAAAAATAGCAGCAGAGATCTGTGAGGATGTCTGGGCACCAAATCCGCCGGGAGTTGAGCATGCACTGGCAGGTGCGACTGTTCTGGTAAACCTGTCCGCCAGCGATGAGACAACTGGCAAAGATATTTACCGAAAGAGTCTTGTGACCGGTCAGTCCGGACGCCTGATCTGCGGCTATATTTACTGCAGCGCGGGCGATGGCGAGTCCACACAGGATGTCGTTTATTCCGGTCACAATCTGATTGCGGAAAACGGTTCCCTGCTGGCAGAATCCAGACGTTTCTGCAACGAGAGCATCTATACAGAACTGGATATTGCGCGTCTGAATGAGGAACGCCGTCGTATGAGTACGTTCCCGGCATCCAGTGAGACATATATCAATATTGAGTTCAGTTTAAAGGAAGAACAGACAGAGTTAACCCGTTTTGTGGATCCGGCACCGTTTGTACCGGGCAACAAGGCAGATCGCGAAAAACGTTGTGAAGAAATTTTTATGATTCAGGCAATGGGATTGAAAAAACGTCTGGAGCATACCAATGCTGCAACAGCAGTGGTTGGAATTTCCGGTGGATTGGATTCTACACTTGCATTACTTGTTATGGTAAAAGCGTTTGATCTGCTGAATCGGGATCACAAAGATATTGTAGCAGTGACAATGCCTGGATTTGGAACGACAGATCGTACTTATGATAATGCGGTCAGCCTGATTCAGTCTTTGGGAGCAACTTTTAGGGAAGTCAGTATTGTAGATTCAGTTCGTACTCATTTTCGTGATATTGGTCAGGATGAGTCTGTGCATGATGTGACTTACGAAAACGGACAGGCCAGAGAGCGGACACAGATTCTGATGGATATTGCAAACAAGAGTGGCGGTATGGTCATTGGAACCGGAGATATGTCAGAGCTTGCCCTTGGATGGGCAACTTACAACGGCGATCATATGTCTATGTACGGTGTCAATGCTTCTGTACCGAAAACGCTGGTGCGCCATCTGGTGCGCTATTATGCGGATACCTGCGGCAATGCGACTTTGCAGAAAGTACTGTATGATGTACTGGATACACCGGTCAGCCCGGAACTTCTGCCGCCGGAAGACGGTAAGATTTCCCAGAAAACAGAAGATATCGTTGGACCATATGAATTACATGATTTCTTCCTGTATTATATTTTGCGATTTGGCTGTACACCGAAGAAAATTTACCGTCTGGCAAAATATGCTTTTGACGGAACATACGATACAGAAACCATTCAAAAATGGTTAAAAACTTTCTATCGGAGATTTTTCAGTCAGCAGTTTAAACGTTCCTGTCTGCCGGATGGACCGAAAGTCGGAACCGTTGCAGTATCCCCGCGCGGTGATCTGCGCATGCCGTCTGATGCAAGTGCAGGAATTTGGATGGAAGAATTAGAGCATCTGGATGATGAGCCAAAACAGGCAGCAGGTGGTTTCCTTGGCGGAAGCTGGGAGGCATTTGCGGCACAGATGAGCCGGCAGTAGAAGCTGGACAACTCAGTCTGAATAAGTTTTTTATATCAGATATGAGATGACTTTTAATTTCTATATGTGATGAGGAACAAAAATATATTGAGATGGGATTTGATTTCTTAATTAAGTGGTGAGATAACAAATATCTTTCGTTTGAGTTGAAAATTTATATGTGATGGTTACTTTTGGAACCATTGGAACGAATCAGCAGATTTTCATCAAGTGTTTTCAGAATCAGTTTGCCGGAACGGGTAAGCTCCTGAATGCACAGATGGAAATCTGTTGTTTTATATTGGGGGAGTTCTTCTTTCAGATAGTCATGCGACTGCCCGGAGCGTACGGCTTCACGAAAACGGATATTATAGGGAATCCGCATGACAGAAGGTTCTGCCAGTCGATATGTGTGACAGATACGTTGTACATCTGTCTGCAAAGCCGGAAGGTAATCCAGAAAGGCATAACAGACTTTCGAAAACGGAATCCAGTTGTCACAGAAATAGCGATGGAATGCTGCAGGAATCGGCGGGAGACCGATAATGACCAGATCTGCCTGTCGGAGCAGTCGAATGGAGCGTGCATCCTGACGGGATTGCAGATCGAGACATTGGATGTCACCATATTTTTGTAAAAATGGGATAAAAAAATCCAGACAAAAATGTGGACGGGAAGCTGCAAGTGGACTCCAGAATGCAACGATATATGATTGTTTAGTCATTTGCTTAAAATATTAAAAAGATAAAGACAAACTCATTATATAAGAATAGACTATAAAAGTAAATATAAAAATACAATTATAGATTAACTGTTACTGACCTCATGAGCAAGTAGCAAAAGCGGATTGCGAATGTCCGCTTTACAAAGTCACATTTTTATCTACCTGAATATGATAAGAACAATATGCTTCATAAGGAAATTAGTAGATTGGCAAAGATAGCATCAAAACTGAAAGATGATGCAAAAATAAAAGAAATACAATTACATTTATCGGATCTATACTTAGAACTGTGTATATCAAGATAAGTATCGTTGGTTAATGCTTAAAAGTGATAATTGAAAAAATGCCCTGCAATATATTAGTCTGTATTGTAGGGCATTTTGTGTAGAGTTTAATGTTAAGAAATTTAGATTGAAACAATCAGGGTGCTGTAGCCGGAGCGGCGAAGTTCGTCCTGTAATAAGACTGCTTCGTCTAATGTTTTCGGTTTGCCGATCCAGACACCGTAATACGGTTCTTCATAGTGAATCTGTCCGTCAAATCCAAGGATTTGCAGACGTTCTAACTGGTATGCAGCATTGACATCATATTTGAACAATCCGGTCTGCACGTAATAATGTTCCGGAACCTGTTGTGCAGAAAGTGGAATACTTTCTTCAATACCGGCGACAATAGCATCCACGATGTCGTCAAATTTTTCATCAAAAAGCTGATTATCAATGTCGCTGTTGATAAAACCGGTTTCCACAAGAATTGCCGGCATTTCTGTTTTTCGCAGAACGATGAGTCCTGGGACTTCTTCAACACCCAGATTTTTAAATCCGACATTTTCAAGTTGACGATTGATGTTTTCTGCAAGAGTGTCAACGGCATCGTTATGTTGGTAAACCAGTGTCTGCACACCGTTGTACAGATTATCCTCCATGCCGGAGTTTCGATGAAATGAGATAAAATAATTTCCACCGGACAGATTTGCAAGCTGTGCTTTTTCATTTGGCGAATTGTAAACATCTGTTGTGCGGGTATAGTAAACATTGTACCCGGCTTCTTTTAATTTGGCACCGACTGCCATTGTCAGTCGAAGCACATCATCCTTTTCGGCACGTCCCATATATGACGCGCCGTTGTCAAAACCGCCGTGTCCGGCGTCTAAAATAATATCTACGTCCATTGTTTCCCCCCTTAAATAACAGGATTTCCAGATCACATCGTGACAGAAACAGAGTAAAGCGGACATTCGCAATTCGCTTTCGCTACTTGCTCATGAACGCAGTCGCTTTGCGACCTGTCAGTGGGAACTTTTAACTCCCACTGACATAAGCATCCCCTTTACCCACTGCTTAGTGCTCTACGCACTTGAAGCGGGGGAATGCTTATTCTGCGTTCAAGTCAAATATATGAGAGACCAGGTGCGTAATCATGATTCGTATAAGCTGATACATTCTTTTTCTGAGATAAATGTGACTGGTAGCCTGTTCTGATTTTGCGTTGTTACATGTAAGTAATATATGTTTGCGTTTTCAAAATAGTACATTAAGATGATGTTTTCTTTTGTATGTGGGAAGCAATAAATTATGTCAATGGTGGAATTCAATCGCACACACAATGTAGATTTTTGAAATAGGGGTATCACTATTTAATTCAGGTGATGTTGTCTGACTTTGTATCTTGTTTTATGTTGACAAGAAAACAGTTTTTTTGTATACTTTGATAATAGAAAGTTTTGATAATCAAACTAATTGGAGGGATAGATGAGAGCACAGATTATAGGAACCGGCAGCTGTCTGCCGGAAAAAATAGTAACAAATGATTTTCTTTCTACCATTGTGGAGACAAGCGATGAGTGGATCAGCAGCAGAACCGGTATCCGTCAGCGTCATATTGCAATAGATGAGACGACGGCATCCATGTCTACAGAAGCCGGTAAAAAAGCACTGGAATCAGCCGGAGTAAAGCCAGAGGAGCTGGATCTTATTATCGTGGCAACCTGTACACCGGATACGCTGGTGCCGAATACAGCATGTCTGGTACAGAGTGAACTTGGTGCTGTTAATGCGGTTGCTTTTGATATCAGTGCGGCGTGTTCCGGTTTCGTATTTGCACTGAATATGGTGGATGCTTATATGCAGGCAGGAATTTATAAAACAGCACTTGTAATCGGTGCGGAGACATTGTCCCGTATTGTGGATTGGAGTGATCGTTCCACCTGCGTATTATTTGCGGACGGCGCAGGCGCGGCAGTAGTGCGCGCGGCAGAGTGCGGTGTGATCGCGTCCACACAGGGAAGCGACGGAACCCGCGGTGGTGCGATTTATGTTAAAAACAGAGAAAATTATAATCCGTTTGTGACAGAGCAGAAACCGATGGATTATCTGTACATGGATGGCGGTGAAGTGTTCAAATTTGCTGTAAAAAAAGTACCTCAGTCCATTTTACAGACACTGGAAGCAGCAAATCTGACCACCGAAGATATTGACTGGTATCTGTTCCATCAGGCAAACGCCAGAATTACGGCAACTATTGCAAAACGTTTGAAAGTGCCGAACGAGAAAATTCCGATGAACGTGGACAAATGTGGAAATACATCTGCAGCCAGTGTGGCCATTCTTCTGGATGAAGTCAATCGCAAAGGTTTGCTGAAAAAAGGAGACAAACTGATGCTTGCAGGCTTTGGCTCAGGTCTGACCTGGGGAACCATGGCAATCGAGTGGTGTATTTAAAATCTTGTTTGTCTGTGTTTTGTCTAAAATTTAATATAATAAGAAAACGAAGAATCCTGTCAGAAAGCTAGACGTTTGCTACCTTCCTTTCACTGCGGTTTCATCGCGCTCACTCCCACCTCCGATAAAAGCTGGTCGGTTCCCATTCGCGCAAAACCTTGTGAAAATCAGTTGCTCACTGAATCGCTTTTCCTGACAGGATTCTTCGTTTTCTCTATTTACGTTACAAAAATTAGTCAAAGTACACGATGGCACCGCGTGCCACGTGTACATCTATTTCATGCTAACCCTCAACACTGTATTGTGCACGCTGATTTTTGTGCTGATGTATTGTACTTCTGGAAATCAAAGTAACGTTATTACAACGGCGAAAACATTTGCAATCTTATTTCAGCAGAGTGATATTCAAAAATAATATGATTACAGTGTCAAAAGGTCTGAGTCCACCTGTGCTTGCACAAGAGTGGATGAATGACCTTGGGGCACGTCCCGGTATGAGTATAAAAGTATGCAATTATTCCAGGACTTTTTTTCAGAAATTTCGCATAGATTAGTGTAAACATGATTTTGCGAGGGTTTCATGGCAAATAAAGGATTACATGTACAACAAACTGAAAATGTGGACAGAGGAAGGCTGCAGGTCAATGTGACATCAACATTGGGTCTGCAGCCTGTTGTGAATGCACGGGTGGGCATTGCATACACAGGGGAAAGTCAGCGTCCGTTGGAAGAATTGCAGACAGATTCATCAGGTCAGACGGAGGCTGTGACGCTGGATACGCCACCGATGGAGTATTCTCAGGAGCCGGATCAGCCGCAGCCGTTTTCGGAATACACAGTGACTGTGCAGGCAGAGGGCTACCGCAGTGTGGAAGTATCTGCAATTGATGTGTTTGCAAATGTGACAGCTTTGCAGGAGATACGGATGGAGCCGTTGGATATTTCCAAGGGGGAGGGAACGGAAAATATTGTCGTTCCACCGAATACGCTGTGGGGAGATTTTCCACCGAAGATTCCGGAGGAGGAAGTAAAACCGGTTAATGAATCCGGTGAGATTGTGTTAAGCCGCGTGGTGATCCCGGAGTATGTGATCGTCCATGACGGACCACCAACGGACACCCGGGCGCAGGATTATTATGTGCGTTACCGGGATTATATCAAAAATGTGGCCTCCAGTGAGATTTATTCGACCTGGCCGGATGCGACACTGCGAGCAAATATTCTGGCAATCATGTCCTTTGCCCTGAACCGTGTATACACGGAGTGGTACAGAGGAAAAGGATACGATTTTACTATTACATCTTCCACCGCTTACGACCAGAAATGGTCCTTTGGCCGTACAATTTTCAGTAATATTTCACGGATCGTGGATGAAATTTTCAATCACTATCTGTCGAGACCGAATGTGCAGCAGCCGATTCTGACACAATATTGTGATGGGAAAAATGTATCCTGCAGCGGTTGGATGACTCAATGGGGTTCAAAATATCTGGGAGATCAGGGCTACAGTCCTATTGAAATCCTGCGTTATTATTATGGAAGCAGCATGTACATCAATTCAGCGGAGGAGATTGCCGGAATTCCTTCTTCATGGCCGGGAACAGATCTGGCGGTCGGTTCTTCCGGCACGAAGGTGCGTCAGATACAGCAGCAGTTAGCTCGGATTTCTCAAGCATATCCGGCTATTCCGACCATCACGGCAGATGGTATTTTCGGGGAACGTACCCGGGAAGCGGTAGAAGCGTTTCAGAGAATTTTTGATCTGCCGGTGTCAGGCGTTGTGGATTTTCCGACCTGGTATAAAATTTCCCAGATTTATGTTGGTGTGACGCGGATCGCTGAATTAAATTAGACGAACAGGTCGCTTATTACATGTATCCTGAGAATGATCATGCTTGCATGAGGAATTCTCTGGATGCATAGTAATGGAGCGAACGAAGTGTAATAAGTTAGGTAAGAGATAATAATTTCTCTGGCATTTTTCTGTAATTTCATGTAAAATAGGGCATAAACGATAGAAAAATAACAGAAAGAGGATAAATGATGGAACAGAAAAAAAACATTATGGATTACGATACCGTTTCCTTAGATGATGAAAACAGTGCCGTAGTGATCATTGATCAGACAAAATTACCGGGAACAACAGAAATTATCGCATTAAAGACCGCACAGGAAATCTGGGATGCAATTTATTTGCTTCAGGTACGTGGCGCTCCGGCCATTGGTGTGGCAGCAGCTTACGGTATCTATGTGCTGGCAAAAGGCATTGATACAGAGAACTACGATGAGTTTTATACAGAGTTCAAGAAACAGAAAGAATATCTGGATTCTTCCCGCCCGACAGCCGTTAACCTTTCCTGGGCATTAAACCGTATGGAGCAGGTTGTATTAAACAATGCGGACAAGACCGTTTCTGAAATCAAACAGCTTCTGAAAGAAGAGTCCATCGAGATTCAGGACGAAGATATCCGCGTGTGCAAAGCTATCGGTGAGTATGGTCTGACACTGGTAAAACCGGGTGATGGTATTCTGACACACTGCAACGCAGGAAAACTTGCAACAAGCAAATATGGTACAGCAACGGCCCCAATTTATCTTGGTCAGGAGCGCGGTTACAATTTCCGGGTATTTGCAGATGAGACAAGACCACTGCTTCAGGGCGCACGTCTGACTGCTTTCGAACTTCAGGCTTCCGGAGTTGACGTAACACTGATCTGCGATAACATGTCTGCAACTGTTATGAAAAACGGCTGG
Source organism: uncultured Lachnospiraceae bacterium (assembly GCA_900546495.1). Taxonomy (GTDB): domain Bacteria; phylum Bacillota; class Clostridia; order Lachnospirales; family Lachnospiraceae; genus Eubacterium_I. The sequence continues at coordinate 15,490 of URDN01000034.1, read as the reverse complement.
GTAGATGCTATTTTCGTTGGATGTGACCGCGTGGCAGCAAACGGTGACACCGCAAACAAAATCGGTACTTCTGTAGTTGCAGCAGTTGCAAAACAGTACAATGTGCCGATGTATATCGCAGCACCGACATCCACTATCGATATGAACACACCGACCGGTGATCAGATCAAGATCGAGCAGAGAAAACCGGAAGAAGTGACAGAGATGTGGTATAAAGAGCGTATGGCTCCGGAAGGTGTCAAAGTATTCAATCCGGCCTTTGACGTGACAGATCATGAGCTGATTGCAGGTATCGTAACAGAGTTCGGTATCGCACGTCCACCTTACACAGAATCTTTCAAAGAGATTTTTGCCAAAAAAGAGGCTGCTCAGAAAAATAAATAATGCAGGAAATATAATATGAAAAACCTGTAATCCTAGCAAAATATAGGAAAATAAACGCTTCACTTTTTTGATGGAGTGGGGTATAATAAAAAGTAATGGTTCAGCAGAGACAGATTTTAAAAATAGAAATTTGTTTACTGTAAAGTTATGTTCTGGGATGGAATATCACGGATTTGAGCTGAGCCGTTACTGAATTTTTGTGAAATATACAGGAGGTATAAATATGGCAGACAGTGAATGCAGCAGCTGCAGCAGTGCAGAAAGCTGTTCTTCAGAGAGTTGTGAAGGATGTCCAAGCAGCAAACAGCCGCAGAGCTTTCAGGAAAAATTAAATGAGTATTCATCTGTAAAAAAAGTGATCGGTGTTGTCAGTGGTAAAGGTGGCGTAGGTAAATCCTTTGTAACCGCATCTTTAGCAACTGCAATGCGTAAAAAAGGATACGAAGTAGGTATTCTGGATGCCGATATCACAGGACCATCTATTCCGAAAATGTTTGGTGTACATGGACCGGCTATGGGCAGTGAGATGGGAATTTTACCAATCGCAGCAGAGGACGGAACAAAGATTATGTCCATCAACTTACTGATGGAAGATGAGGAAGCTCCGGTAATCTGGAGGGGTCCGGTTATCGCAGGAACTGTAAAACAGTTCTGGAGTGATGTTGTATGGGGTGACCTTGATTATTTATTCGTGGACATGCCGCCAGGAACCGGTGACGTTCCACTGACCGTTTTCCAGTCTCTTCCGGTCGATGGTATCGTGATCGTGACATCCCCGCAGGAACTGGTACAGATGATCGTAAAGAAAGCCTACAATATGGCAGGCATGATGAATATTCCGGTACTTGGAGTTGTTGAGAACTACAGTTATCTGAAATGTCCGGATTGTGGAAAAGAGATCAAACTGTTCGGTGAGAGCCACATTGATGAAGTAGCTTCTGAGCTGGCAATGCAGGTTCTTGGAAAAATGCCGCTGGATCCGGCTTATGCAGAACTGGCAGATCAGGGATTATTCTACAAAGCAGATAACCCATATCTGGAAGATGCAGTTAAGAAAATTGAAAATATGTAAATAGTAAAACGGAACCGGCATATTGTCGGCTCCGTTTTTTCCTTTCATAAGAAAGTTCAGGCTTTCTTACATCGACAGAAACTTGGGAATGTCTGTCATTTACTATATTAGGACTGGATAAAGTTGGATCTCTGTCCTGTTGGACAGAAATTGGTTCGGACAAGTTTTGTACTTATTCCGGTTCTTATATTACAATAAAAATTGATGTCTTAAAATGACCAACAAAATAATAAAAAAAGATACCAGAATAGTATGATAATATCAGCGTGGATAATGCCAGATACAAGTGAAGAACAGAGTAGTGTTGGAAATAAAGGAATATCAGAGAAAAATGGTAGGAATAAAAGAAATACTGTTATCTTATTTATGATAAAATAAATATACCAGTATACTTTAGGATATATGAATAGGATAACTTATCTCAGCCGGAGATGATACTCCCGCTGAGATAAGTTAAGCACATTAGAAGTCTATGAGATTGCCACAAATTTTGCTTTTTGACGAAGTTTCTGGAAACTAAATTTTATACGATAAAGATATTGCTGCTTTATAGTGTATTATTTTGCCGGATAAAATCCGCTTGGTGCATCATTTAAGTTGATCATGATGTTCTTTGTCTGGCTGTAAGCATCCAGAATTGCCTTGTCGTTTTCACGACCGATACCGGACTGTTTGTAACCGCCGAACGGTGCGCCTTCCGGAATCTGGTTGTATGTATTGACCCACATACGTCCTGTCTCAATACTTCTTGCGACACGGAGCGCACGATGGATATCTTTGGTCCATACAGCACCGCCAAGTCCATAAGTAGACTGGTTTGCCAGAGCAATGACTTCGTCCTCTGTTTTAAATTTGATCACAACAGCAACCGGTCCAAAGATTTCTTCCTGAGCCACACGCATATCGTTGGTAACATTTGTGATCAGAGTCGGTTGAACGAAACTTCCCTTTTCACAGCCGTTTTCTTTATAATAGTCACCGCCGCATGCGATGGTTGCGCCTTCTTCTTTGGCAATCTGTACGTAGGAGAGGATTTTGTCTGCCTGACGTCTGTTGATCTGAGCACCCATCTGAGTTTCTGGATTTAACGGATCACCAACGTTGATATGCTGGAATGCATTTACCAGTTCTGCAACGAATTTGTCATAAATATCTTCCTGAACGAATACTCTGGAGCCAGCACAGCAAACCTGTCCCTGATTAAACAGGATACCAAGCTGTACGCCGTCGATGGCAGCTTCCCAGTTGCAGTCGTTGAAAATAATATTTGCGCTCTTGCCGCCAAGTTCCAGAGTAGCCGGAATCAGTTTGTTGGCAGCAGCCAGAGCAACGTTTTTACCAATCTCTGTAGAACCTGTGAAAGCAAGTTTACACAGATCCGGGTGATCTAACAGATACTGTCCGGATTTTCCACCTGCACCGGTGATCAGGTTTAATACGCCTGCCGGAAGCAGATCCTGGATCAGTTCGGTAAATACCAGCATGCTGAGGGATGTTGTGGATGACGGTTTGAATACGATACAGTCACCAGCAGCGATAGCCGGAGCAAGTTTCCATGCCGCCATTAAAAATGGGAAGTTCCATGGAACAATCTGTCCGACAACACCGATCGGCTCACGAAGAACCAGACTCATCATACCGCCGTCCAGAATAGAAGCAACACCTTCGTCTGTACGGATCAGACTTGCATAATACCGGAAGTGGCGGATAGAATAAGGAACATCGATCGCCATTGTCTCACGGATCGGTTTTCCGTTATCCATGGTCTCAACCTTTGCCAGCCATTCCTGATTTTCTTCTACGCGGTCAGCAATCTTATCAAGGATTGCGGCACGTTCTTCTTTTGTTGTCTTTTTCCATTCCGGAAATGCTTTCCATGCTGCTGCGACAGCTGCATCGACATCTTCTTTGGTAGCCTGTGCGCATTGTGTAAGGACTTCACCGTTTGCCGGATTGGTACTCTGGTAGGTTGTTCCGTCAGATGCCGGACGCCATTCTCCGCCGATAAATAACCCATAGTTTTCTTTTAACTGATTGTTACAACTCATAATAGATACCTCCTTATTTGTGATGCGCTTTACTTTTGCTTGACGTTATATTACAATAGAATCTGATATCTTACAATAACCAGAAAAATGTTTTTATAGGAGACCAGAATCGTGTTAGTGTATGATTTGACAAACAGGGGAAAAAAATCGAAATATGAATATCTGTATCAATGTCTGAAGGAGGATATTTTGAATGGAAAACTGGAAGAAGGGGAGAAAATGCCCTCAAAACGCCAGCTTTCCGAGGCAAACGGCATTAGTATCCGAACGGTCATGAATGCTTATGAACAGCTTTTGATGGAGGGATATTTAGAGTCCAGAGAGCGGAGTGGCTATTATGTGGTATCTGATTTTGGTTCTCCATTAAGATACCAGAAGGCAGAAATCAAAGAAGCCTCCCCGGAACAGGATGAAAAATGGATGGTAGATTTTACGGCAAATACTACAGTATACGAGAAGTTCCCGTTTTCCATGTGGACAAAAGTTATGCGCCAGGTCCTTGGAGACTACAATCTGCATCTGATGAAGCGGGGAGAATTTCTTGGAAGTCCGGAATTGCGTTATGAAATTGCAAAATATCTGTATCACAACCGAGGCATGGTCGTCTCTCCGGACTGCATTGTCATCGGAACCGGAATCGAATATCTGTATTCCAAGCTGATCGGACTGCTTCCGGCAAATGCCGTGTATGCAGTGGAAAATCCCGGTTATCGAAAAATCCGTCTGATTTATGAAGATCTTGGGGTAAAATGGACCTGGACCTCCATGAGTAAAGATGGTATTCATATGGGAAGTTTGAGAAAAAGCGGGGCGACGGTGGTTCATACGTCACCGGAGCATCATTATCCGCTTGGAACGGTCATGAGTGCCAAACGGCGACAGGAATTGTTGAAATGGCTGGAAGAATCTGCCGACCACTATATTATAGAAGATGATTATGACTGTGAATTTCGATACAGTGGACATGCGATTCCGGCGTTGTACGGTCTGGACGCAAGCCAGCGGGTCATTTATATGAATACATTCAGTAAGACACTGAGCCCGGGAATACGGATCAGCTATATGGTACTGCCACCGAAATTATTGGAACAGTATGTAAATTCTGCAAACTTTTTTTCAAATACATCCTCCAATCTGGAGCAGCATACGCTTGCAGCCTTTTTGCGAGATGGATATTTTGACCGGCATTTAAACCGGATGCGACGTTATTATCTGAGTCAGGGAGAAAAATTGAAAAATGCGATCCAGATGACGCCCACCATTCCGGCAGAAGAAATTCTGGGTATGGAGACTGGTACGCATATTCTGGTAAAATTAAAAACGAAGCTTTCCGATAAAGAAATTAAGCTGCGGGCAAGGATGAAAGGGATTAATTTGTGCTGTCTTTCTGAATTTTGTATCGGGGAAAAAGAATTGTACCGGCATGTGCTGGTGCTGAATTATTCCGGACTGGAGCAGAGCCGGATGCTGGAAGTGGCTGGAGTGCTTGGCGAGATTTTTGTTTAGGGTAATTGTGTGGTTTGAATTTGGGGTTAGTGAAGGCGTCAGTCATCAATCTTACCTCTGCAACTAACAATCGCTTGCAGAGGTAAGATTGCTTGCCAGACGCTTTCATTAACAAAAATTTTCAGTCACACAAGCAAGATTTACTGTGTTACCACTGGCTGCTGATCCGTTGCCGGCTGTGTCTGAGCCTGATCTGCCCCCTGATTGGTACTCTGGGTAGCTGCTTCTGACTGTTGAGCAGCATCCGTTGCATTTGCATCAGCGGCATTTGAATTTGCCTGTTGCTGCTCATCTGTCGGCTGAGCAGCATCTGTTGCAGTACCGTCTGCTGTAGTATCAGTTGTATTTGCCGCATCAGAAGCAACATATGTTGTGATATTTGCATGGGAGAGTGTTTTATTCTCTGTCAGATAAATAGCAGCACTGAGTACTGTCTTGGAAGTCGGAATTTCTACCTTCTGTGTATCTGCCTCTCCGTGTGTTGTATAAACGGTGATTGCCTGATAGTTATCGGAAATCTTATATAAAATATCAGATTTTGCAAGTTCATTTTCAGAGGCATCCGTGATCACACAACGCAGTTCCTTGTTGCCCGGAAGTGTGCAGACTTCCAGATTTCCGTTTCCATCGGTAGTTCCCTGAAATAACTGGTCATTACCTTCGTAAACTGTAACAGTAGCGCCGGCAAGTCTGGAACCGTCTGCATTGTACCAGTGGGTGTAGAGCTGTACATTTCCGTCTGTGAGGATCTCCTGCTCAGCGGAAAGTTCTGCGCCGGTGCTTATTTTTGTTTCTTCGCCCGGAAGGGCAAGACTGCATCCGTTTAATACAAAGGCACTGCTAAGTGTCAGTGCGGCGATCAGTGTGATATATTTTTTCTTTTTCATTTGATAATTCCTCTTTTCTTTTCCTGAAATTCTTATCGTAATCTCTACTCTATAGAATGATACAAAAATGTGAACATTTCAAGAAATTTTTATGAAAAAATGAAAAATGTTGCGTTCGGTTGACATTTGAGAACCCCGTCCTTATAATAAGGTGGATTGATGAAAAAAATAGTAATCAACAGTGGAGGAACTATGAAAATTAAAAAAATAGACATGAAAAAAGCGGCAGTTTCCTGCACAGCAATTTGTCTTGCTGGTGCATTATGCTGGAGTGGAAATAGTATGACGGCATGGGCAGCACCGACATCCGGAACAGCTATCAATGACAATACAAGAGTCAGAAGTGCTATTGGCGGTAATCCGATCGGTTCTCTGAAAGCAAATCAGGAGGTAACGATCAAAGAAGAGCAGACTTCTGGTGATGGTTATACCTGGTATGAGATTACTTTTGACTGGAATGGAGCAGAGACTGACGGATGGGTGCGAAGCGATATGATCTCATCCGGAACCGGAGCAGCAACAAAAGATGACACATCCGATCAGGCAGATTCTTCTGATGCATCTGATACAGCGGGTCAGACTACAGAAGCGCAGGATGGAACATTTCAGATTGCGGGAAAAACTTATGAGCTCGCAGATACATTTCCAAATGCAGAGATTCCAACCGGGTTTGAGGCAACGACCATTACTTATGCAGGAGAGAACGTTTCTGCAGCGAAGATGGAACAGGGAGATGTGATCTTACTTTATTTACAGAATACGGAAAACAGCGGTGAAAAAGATGTATTTGTATACGATACAGAACGTGATGAGGCGGTGCCGTTTGTAAGTATTGATGTGCAGGATTCTTTTGTAGTAGTGACAAATGTGCCGGAAGATGTGGCAGCAGAGATTTCTGACTATTATCAGGAGACAACATGTGCATTTTCAGAAGGAAGTATCATGGCATATCAGGGAAAAACGGACGGGAATCTGACAGATCCCAATGCATCGGTTTCTGATTTTTACTATGTGTATGGTACAAACAGTCAGGGAGAGAGCGGCTGGTATACATATGATTCCGCAGGCCAGACAATTCAGAGAAGCATTGCCAATATGCAGTATCAGGAGAATGCTGGCAACGCAGAGGGAACAGATCAGGCAGAGAATAATTCTGTGTTTGAACTGGACAGCATGACAAGAATGCTGACAGCGGGACTTGGCATTGTAGCGTTATTGTTATTAATCCTGTTTATTGTCACATCCGTTCGTTATCATCGCCTGCGGAAATATCTGGATACCGAAGAATTTCCGGAAGAGGAGGATGAGGCAGAGGAGGATGATCTGTTTGATGATACAACCATTGGGGTAGATATCGTGGGAAGTACTGTGGATATCGTTGATTTTGATGGTGATACAGGTCATTCTGCAAAGAATAAGAAAAAGGCAAAAAAAGCTGAGAAGAAGAAAAAATCTGAGGCAGCGACAAAAGAAGAATCTGCCGTGGAAACTCCGGTGGAAGAAGTACCGGAGGAGCCGGCAAAAGACGTATCGGTGAAAGAAATTTTTTCAGGGGAGAATGATTCATCTGAGAAAGTAGTCAGTGAGGAAACTGAGAAACTGGTTGCGGATCTGAAAAAAATGATTCAGGAAGTGGAGACCACGATGCAGCCTGATGATGAAGAAGATGAGTTCTACGATGAGGAAGATCCGGAAGAAGTGGAACCGGTGCAGGAGAAAAAGAAAGATTCCAGATCCGGTAAAGGTGACTCCTGGGATGATATTGAATTTTTGTGATATTTCAGATAAAACTAAATAATGAGATAATCGGAAAAATATGAAAAACTGTGAAGCGTATGGCATGAGTGCGATCGTTTCACAGTTTTTTTCTATAGAGTTTGAGTATTATCAGAGCAAGAATGTTATCCGGAGATATAATGCGGAATCTGTAACCGTGACAGGGATTCTTACAAAAATCAAAGGGTACTCCTTGACAGGCGGAGGTGGTTGTTATATCATCGGTATAACAGTCTGAAGAAAAAGGGAGAACAGGTATAAATGACAATTGAAATAGATTTTAACAGTGATGAGGCACTGTATATTCAGCTTCGCAATCAGATCATATACGGGATTGCGACACGACAGTTCCATGAAGGAGATGCGTTGCCGTCCGTGCGGCAGCTTGCAGAAGAGATTGGCATCAATATGCATACGGTAAATAAAGCATATTCAGTTTTGCGTCAGGAAGGACTGCTTCGTCTGGACCGCCGCCGCGGGACGGTGATCGCACTGGATATTGACCGGTTGAAAGCGGAGGAAGAAATGAGAGACAGCTTACGCGTTGTTCTGGCGCGCGGATTTTGCAAGGGAATCAATCGTGCAGAAGTGCATGAACTTGTAGATGAGATATTTGATGAGTATGAGTAATTTTTGGAGGAACATATATGCAGTATAAAGGATTTACCAGACAGGCACGAAAAGTTATGCGGAGCGCGGAACGTCTGGCAGAGAAGGAACAGCAGCTGCGGATGGGAAGTGAATATATTCTGGCAGGTCTGTTACAGGAACGCGATGGCGTGGCAGGTCAGATTCTGCAGCAGCTTTCTGTTAACAGTGAGGAGATTCTGACACTGATTCATGAAATTTCTCTGCCAAAGACAGAGGAACAGGAGGCAGACGGGGATTTTCTGACACCGGAGAGTCGTGTCATTGTAGAAGAAGCCTACGTGGTTGCAGAGCGTTTTGACAGCGAACTTGTCGGCACAGAGCATCTGCTTTTTTCTGTTATTGAGCATCGAACCAGTGCAGCAGCCCGCATGTTGCTTGCCTTAAACGTTAATCTGGGAAAAGTTTATGCGGATATTCTGGCAGCAATGGGAAAAGAAAATCTGTTTTCCAAGGAGGAAGGAAAGGAATTTCGTACTGGAAAGAAAACACCGGAAGCCAACGGGAGACTGATGGAGAAATATACCGTAGATCTGACGGCACGGGCAGCAGAGGGGGAACTGGATCCGCTGATCGGACGAAGCGAAGAACTGCAGCGGATGATTCAGATTTTAAGCCGCCGCGGCAAGAATAATCCTTGCCTGATCGGAGAACCGGGGGTCGGAAAGACCGCAATTGTAGAAGGCCTGGCAAGCCGTATCGCAACCGGAGCAGTTCCGGAACATTTGCAGGACAAGAGAATTCTTACACTTGATATTTCCGGTATGGTGGCAGGCACGAAATACCGTGGAGAATTTGAGGAGCGGATCAAAGGCATGATGCAGGAAGTGCAGGCGGTCGGAAATGTGATCCTGTTTATTGATGAGTTACATACGATCATCGGTGCAGGTGGCGCGGAAGGAGCTCTGGATGCTTCCAATATTATGAAACCGGCTCTGTCCCGTGGACTGATCCAGATCATTGGCGCAACAACCATTGAGGAATACCGCAAGCATATTGAAAAAGATGCAGCACTGGAGCGGCGTTTTCAACCGGTGACGGTGGAAGAACCGACGGTAGAGCAGACCGTGGAAATTTTGCGTGGATTGCGTCCGCGCTATGAAAAACACCATCATGTGCAGATTACGGAAGAAGGCATCCGGGCAGCAGCAGAACTGTCAGAGCGTTATATCAATGACCGTTTCCTTCCGGATAAAGCCATTGATCTGATGGATGAGGCAGCTTCGAAAGCACATGTGGGAAATATGGATAAACCAGCACAGTTAGAGGCGTATAAACAGGAAGCGGGAGCGTTAGATGCAGAATTGGAGCAGGCGCTGATCGATGGAGATCTGTCCCGTGCAAAAGAAGTGCGTCAGAAAAAAAAGCAAAAGCAGCAGCAAAGTGATGCTGCTTTGAAAAAATACAGGCAGAGCCTTGCCCGGAAAAAAGTACAGGTTGGCGAAAACGAAGTGGCAGATGTGGTATCCGACTGGACACATATTCCGGTAAAACGTCTGACAGAAGGGGAAGCAGCACGTCTGCAGCATCTGGAAAAGTCTTTGCATAAGCGTGTGATCGCACAGGATGAGGCAATCTCAGCAGTGGCAAAAGCTGTTCGCCGTGGCAGAGTCGGACTGAAGGATCCATCCAGACCAATCGGGTCTTTTCTGTTTCTTGGACCGACTGGTGTCGGAAAAACAGAGATTTCCAAAGCACTGGCACAGGAAGTGTTTGGCATGGAAGATGCAATGATCCGTGTGGATATGTCCGAATATATGGAGAAGCACAGTGTGTCCAAAATGATCGGTTCTCCGCCAGGATATGTGGGATTCGATGAGGGTGGACAGCTCAGTGAAAAAGTGCGTCGCCACCCGTATTCTGTCATTTTGTTTGATGAGATCGAGAAGGCACATCCGGATGTGTTTAATATTTTACTTCAGGTGCTAGATGATGGTCATATCACAGATGCACAGGGGCGAAAAGTAGATTTTAAAAATACAATCATTATCATGACATCCAATGCCGGTGCACAGTCTATCATGGAACCGAAAAAACTGGGATTTGCGGCAAAGGAAGATGAAAAGGCAGATTATAACCGCATGAAATCCAATGTAATGGAAGAAGTGCGCCGTATTTTCAAACCGGAGTTTTTGAACCGAATCGATGAGATTATCGTGTTCCATTCTCTGACCAAGGAACACATGAAGAAAATCGTCGGTATTATGACAAAAGAGCTTCAGCACAGATGCAAAGAACAGCTTGATCTGGAACTGAAACTTACCGATGCGGTAAAACAGTATATCGTGGATAAGGCATATGAGCCGAAGTACGGAGCGCGTCCGCTGCGCCGTATGATTCAGACTAAACTGGAAGATGCGCTGGCAGATGAACTGTTATCCGGAAGGGTTCACCGGGGAGATACCGTTACAGTCCGTGTGAAAAAAGACGAGATTGTTTTTGCCCCCAACATCATGTAAATTGGTAAAATATTGATTTTGTACGATGAATTTATATCGTTAAAATGAAGTGTAGAAAACGACAATTCTGAGAAACGAGTATCAGAGTTGCTGTATCAATAAATGAGGAGAAACAAAAAAACAGCGTATGGCAAAAGCGAAAAAAACAGTATTTTTCTGTCAGCAGTGTGGGTATGAGTCTGTCAAATGGATGGGACAGTGCCCGGGCTGCCGGGAATGGAATACATTTGTAGAAGAACCAGCAGAAGAAAAGCGAAGTACACACAGCAGTATTTCGCGTGTGGGGCAGACCACAGAGCCGCTTCCGTTATCCAAAATAGAGATGACGGATCAGGAGCGGTTTACCACTGGAATCGGAGAACTTGACAGGGTGCTTGGCGGCGGAATCGTTCCGGCATCTTTAGTACTGGTCGGTGGAGATCCGGGAATCGGAAAATCTACTCTGTTACTTCAGGTTTGCCGGAATCTGGCAGAATCACATCACAGCGTGTTGTATATTTCCGGAGAGGAGTCCATGCAGCAGATCAAGATCCGTGCAGAACGGATCGGTTCTTTTACGGATGATCTGGAACTGTTCTGCGAGACTGATTTATCAGATATTGCGTCGGTATTGCGCAAAAAGAAACCGCGGGTGGTTGTGATTGATTCCATACAGACGATGTACAGCGAAGATGTCAATTCCGCGCCGGGCAGTGTTTCTCAGGTGCGTCAGGCAACGTCACTTTTACTGCAATTGGCAAAATCTCTTGGAATTACTATTTTTATTGTCGGTCATGTGACGAAAGAAGGTGTGGTAGCCGGTCCGCGTGTACTGGAACATATGGTAGATACCGTTTTGTATTTTGAGGGAGACCGTCATGCTGCCTATCGAATCTTGCGTGGTGTCAAAAACCGTTTCGGCTCCACAAATGAGATCGGTGTGTTTGAAATGCAGCAGGCAGGTCTGGTAGAAGTGAAAAATCCATCGGAATATATGTTAAACGGTCGCCCGGAAGGGGCTTCCGGTTCCATTGTTACCTGTTCCATTGAGGGAACCCGACCAATTTTGCTGGAAATTCAGGCGTTAGTATGCAAAACTGGATTTGGACTGCCGCGCAGAACCGCAGCAGGAGCAGACTTGAACCGTGTCAATCTGCTTATGGCAGTTCTGGAAAAAAGAGCCGGAATGCCGTTATCTTCCTGTGATGCTTATGTCAATATTGCAGGCGGAATCCGTATGAATGAGCCGGCGATTGATCTTGGAATTGTTCTGGCGATTGTGTCCAGTTATCGGGAAATCGCGATTTTCGATAAGACGATCTGCTTCGGTGAAGTCGGCTTAAGTGGCGAAGTGCGCGCAGTCAATATGGCAAAACAGCGTGTGCAGGAAGCAAAAAAACTTGGATTTGAAACCTGTATTCTGCCGAAAGTATCGTTGACCGATGAAGTGCGCACCGATGGCATTCAACTGATCGGAGTATCTAATGTGCGGGAAGCGATTTCGCATATTTCCGGGTGATTTATTGGTGAAAAATTAATATTTATATAAGACGAAAACGAAGAATCCTGTCCTGACAGGATTCTTCGTTTTTGTCATTTACATAGTGAATACAATATTTGCAATCTATGATATACAGTGAACGAGGAAACTTTCTCCGATTTTGTTTTCATATACTAAAATTAATCCAATCTCCTATAATTTTTCAAAACTATCAAAAAATACATAAAGAATACATATCGTTATGCTACAATGAGTACAACGAAAAAGAAGTGTATTGGGGGCTTTGAGATGAAAACGATTTTACTGGCGGAAGATAATGATAATTTGAGGGAGTTGATCACAGATTTTCTGTCGGAGCATGAATTTGAAGTGGATGCCGTGGAAGATGGGGAAGAAGCATGGGAAATGGTGCTGACAAAAAGTTATCAACTGATTTTGCTGGATGTCATGATGCCGGGAATGGACGGTTTTACGCTTTGCAGAAAAATCCGAGAACGGGAATCGGTGCCGGTGCTTTTCCTGACTGCACGTGTGCTGGAGGAAGATCAGCTGCGGGGATATGAACTTGGAGCTGATGATTATATTTTAAAACCATTTTCTTTACGGGTGCTGCTGGCGAAATGTCAGGCGGTGCTGGAACGATATCAACGCGGGATAAAAGCTGAAACACAGTGGGGAATTGTTTTGAATGAAGAACGTCAGCAGTTTTTCTGTGATGGAAAACCGGTAGAACTACAGTCTCTGGACTACCGTCTGCTGTCCTATTTTTTCAAAAATCCGAATCGTATTCTGACGCGGGAGCAGATTATTTTAAAACTCTGGGGCTATGAGTATAAGGGAACTGACCGTGCAGTGGATACACATGTGAAAAATGTGCGGAAAGCACTGGGAGATTACGGAAGCTGTATCCGCACAATCGTGAAAAAGGGATATATTTTTGAAATAAATTAAAAATGTTCTGCGTTGTGAGTGCGAAAAGCAATAAGTAATGAGCAGTGCTGGACTTTGTAATGAATGGTGTAAAATAATCTATGAAAAGGCTGAGACGACAAAAAGTTCAATGAACTTTGAAAAAGGTAGATATAGTGATAGCTGGTGTTAAATGATCTATGAAAAAACGGAACGAAAGAAAAAGGCTCAGTGAACTTTGAAAAATTGTGATGACTGGGGGGATGGTATGAAGAAATTAAAAAAAATGTGGAAGAAGAAAATCTGGAAGGAATATCGAATTACGTTTTTTATTGAGATCGTTTTTCTTGGAGTGGCGCTGGCAGCTACTGGTTTGCTGATCCATTTTTCATCGGAGGGCTGGAAATCCAGATTGAAGTTGGAGGTGAAGGATATCCAGTCTCTGATTGAAAAAAATGCGAATACGAACATCAATAAGACCGGGGAAAAAATGTCCGAAGCGGTTTATATGGGGCTGGATGATATTCTTCCATATCGGGATGACATTACGTGGAACAGTAAAATCGGGGTAGATGTGAAATTTTTGGATGAATCAGATACGGCACAATATGAACTGAATATTCCGGAAGTGGGATGTATCTGGACGACTTATGACAAAGAAACGAATGAACTGAACAAAGAATGGATTTCTCTGAGAGATTGGTTTGAAGATCTGACATTGACTGGTTTACAGGATTTTGAGCGGTTCTATCAGCAGGAACAGGGACATATAGCAGTTCAGAAAATGGAAGGATATTACAGCGGGGATCGTTTTATTATTCGAACGGTTGATTTTACAAGTACTATTCATAGATATTATACGGCGAGTATCACGGGCAGACAGGTAGGAGTGAGAAGCATGGTATATCGTGTATCGGACCTGAACAGTATTGAGGATGGAACCTTATCAGAATATGTTACACTGGAAACCGGCAGCATGGATTTGGTAGTATACATGCCGGATGATTATGTGCAGTCAGTTTTGATCAATACACCGGAAAAGAGCCAGGCATTTGCTGCAGGAGAGATAGATGGATATAATTTAAGCAGTTATGAAATCAATATGTATGCAGATACGATTTATCTGGCAACCCATGATGGGACATTCCGCAATTATATGATTCCGATCTGGCTGATCGGTCAGGGAATCGCCGCATTTTTGATCGTTGTTGCCATATATATGCAGAAAAAGCAAAGGGAGTTAGCCAGGCTAAGAAATACATTCATCAATGCCATGGCGCATGAAATGAAAACACCGGCAGCAGTGATCAAAAACAGTGCAGAATGTCTGGAGGAAGGAATACATCCGGAAAAACAGGCGCATTATATCGGAATGGTGCAAAAAGAAGCAGACCATATGAATGATCTGCTAATGTCTATGCTTGCATATACAAGGCTTAGTGATTCTTTTTGTGAATTAAATAAGACTGACTGTTCACTGCAGGAAATGATGGAACGGAGCTGTGCCCATTATAAAGGGCAGATCGAAGCGAAGAACCTGCATGTAATCTGGGACAGCGCAGAAAATACGACAACCAGATGTGATGAAAAACTGATCATGATGGTTTTTGATAATTTTATATCAAATGCGGTCCGATTCTGTAAGGAAAATGGAGTAATTCGCTTTACAATCTCTCCGGGAACGGTGAGTGTATATAATGAGGGCGCTCAGATACCGGAAGATCAGCTGAAAGAAATCTGGACACCGATGTATAAAGGTGACAGTTCCAGAAATGAAATGAACGGAACGTCGGGAATGGGACTGGCAATCAGTGCGGTGATTCTAAAAGTCCATCGTGCTTCCTATGGTGTTCACAATGTTAGCGGAGGAGTAGAATTTTATTTCAAACTTCCGTTCAAAAAGTAATATATAGATGAATGGTTAAAAAGGAAGACAATTCTGTAAATTTATGGAATTGTCTTTCTTTGTCAAAATAAGGAAAAAGCTGTTGACTTCTGGGAATACGAGTGCTACTATAAGCAAGCTGTTGCTGATGCAGCAGTGCTGACAGAAGATAATGTAAGAAAAACGGCATGGATTGCGACAGTTTAAAATACAGAGCTTTTGTTAAAAAAATAAAAAAGTTGTTGACAGGATATGACAAATGTGATAATCTAAATGAGCTGTTGAAAAACAGCAAATAAACAACTTGAAATAAAGTGAAAAGAGTTATTGACAACGACAAAAACTTGTGATAATATAAGCAAGCTGTCGCTTGAATAACAGCAAAGAACTTTGATAACTGAACAGTGAAATAACCTTGAAAGATTCATTGAGAACA